>OY830043.1:0-791436 GCA_963692675.1 Mycoplasmatales bacterium | reverse complement strand
AATTGTTGGGGATGATAATTTTGTTACTAACAAAGACATTTTTAAAATTGGAATTAGAAAAAAAGCATGTAATTCCATTTTGATCAAAATCAATCAAATTGGTACCTTAACTGAAACATTTGAAACCATACAGTTAGCAAAAAGTAATGGTTATAGCACAGTTATTTCCCATCGTTCTGGGGAAACTGAGGATGTTGCAATTGCTGATTTAGCAGTGGGTTGAAACCTAGGTCAAATAAAGACTGGGTCTTTATCTCGTACAGAACGCATTGCTAAATACAACCAATTACTCAGAATTGAGGAAACCACTACTTTTAAATTAAAATATCCCGGCAAAAGAAGAATTAAAAGCTATACTCTTGATAGTGAATGATACTAATGCTATTTAATTAACTAGTAAGAAGGAGGGAGAATGAAATTAAAATTTTTGTTAAATACTTTAGAAATAGATGGACCAATAAAGGTTGGGGAACAAATTGGTAATTTTTATTTAACAACTATTGATAATAAGCGAGTTGAGTTAGAACAAATAAAAGGAAAGTGAAGCATCCTTTCCTTTTATCCAGCTATTAATACCCTTACTTGTTCTGCTCAATTAAAATGATTTTTTTCTGAAAACCATTCATTTCGGGATCAGATTAATATTATTAATATATCAACTGATAAACCAGAAGTGATCACTAAACATCTAAAGAAAAAAGGGCATACCCAAACAAAACAAAAAACAGTGTACAGTGATTATGATGGTTTTAGTTTTGGGAAGCAGGCTGGAGTTTTAATTAAAAAAAGAAAATGCTATGTCGAGGAGTCATGGTAATTGATGAAAACAGAATGGTTAAGTATGTGCAAATAGTTCCCCGCATTGAAAAACAGGTTGATTTTAACAATTTAATTACTTTTTTAGAAAAAATAGAAATTTAATATTTACTTAAAATTTTTTTAAACATTTTATAATAAAAATGGAGGTAAAAAATGATAAGTTGAAAAACTAAACAGGGGAAACTAATTATTGCCGGTAGTGTTGTGGGATTATCTGTGCTTACATTAGGTTTAGGCTTAGGCTTAGGTTTAGATTCAAAAACTAGTGATCCGGTAACTGAAACACCTACAACTAAAATAGTTAAAAAATATTTGATTTCAGGAGATGCATATCCCGAAGATCAATTATTAAAAGATGGATATACAGATGATGAAGGAAGAACATATAGTTTTCGTAAAAAAGATGATGGATTATATGCAGTTTTACCAACAAGAACAGTTTTAGAAACAACTCCTGTGACCCTACGTGATACTAATTTTGGTGCAAATACAGTTGTTGGGGGAGCAAATGCTCAACCATGAAGAGGATTTGAAAATATGTTTGAAATTAAATATGCTGGTATTGGGGGAATTAAAATTACTAATGATGGTTATATTTGGGGAGGCTTTCGAATTATTGATTATGCTAATGCTAATGCTTTATTAGGACAAGGCCTTAAGGATCCAGTAAGGTTTGCCAAAATTAAAGCAAATGGGGATGCTTTAATTAATTTAGCAAAAGTTCGAGAATTACAAGAGAAAAGAAAAACTACTGGTGGTAGAGAATTTTGAGATGAGGATTATGTTTTAGATAAAGAATCAGAAAAAGTTTTGCATTGAACAGTTTTTTCTTATAAAGAAGGAAATAACACTCGAATGGGAGTTGCAACAAATCAGAAAGCAAATTTAATATCAGAAATTTCCTATGATGATTTTTTTAAGGAACGGGGAGGAGCATGACCTGTAACTTATGATTTACGTGAATTATGAGGAAAAAACTATCCAAATAAACCAGAAGTTTCTGATGCAGCTCAGCACCCTGCTGTGGAATTTAAAGTTGCAGATTTAGTTGATAAGGATGGAAATCCATATCATGTTGTTTGAGGAGAAAATGAAGCCCCTGGTGTGGATAAACAAATACCAACAAAAGATCTTTTTTATAAAGTCAATGTTACTGGGGGAAAAATTACTGTGCCTCTCCGGGGTGATGAAATTCAAGTAACTCCTGAAGGTAAATTTCAATTAGAAGGCCGAACATTCCAAATTAAAGAAAAATACAGTAGTTACATTTTAGAAAATGAATTAGAAATAAAACTAGTTGAATCACCTTCAACAGATGAAGCTTAACTAGAAAATTCTATTTAAAATCAATAGTTAAACTAAAAAAATAAAATCTAATTTTCTTTTTTACAATTGTTATTATTAACTTTTTTTATTTTATAAAACATGGTTTAATCCAGAATTTTGATTTTATCGTGCATGATCAGATTAATATTATCAATATATCAGCTGATAAACTTGAAATGATAAACAAAACATTTAAAAAAAAAGGTATGTCTTAACAAAAGAAAAAGCAGTGTATAGTGTTTATGTGGTTTAGTTTGGATAGTAGACTGGGTTTGAATTAAAAAAAGAAAATTCTATGTCAGGGGGCATGGTTATTGATGAAAACAGAATGGTTAAATATGTGCAAATAGTTCCTGTCTTTAAAAAACTAGTTAATTTCCAGCATTTAATTCTTTTTTTAAAAAAAAATTAACATTTACTTAAATTTTTTAAGTCATTTATAATAAAAAGGGAGGGAAAACATGATAAGTTGAAATACTAAACCAGGAAAACTAATTATTACTGGAAGTTTTGTGGGATTATATGTGCTTACACTAGGTTTAGGTTTAGGTTTAAATTCAAAAATTACTACTGATTCTGTAACTGAAACACCTGCAATTAAAATAATTAAAAAATATTTGATTTCAGGAGATGAATATCCAGAAGATCAATTATTAAATGAAGGATATACAGATAATGAAGGAACAAAATATAGTTTTCGTAAAAAGGATGATGGATTATATGCAGTTTTACCAGCAAGAACAGTTTTAGAAACATCTCCTGTGACCCTACGTGATACTAATTTTGATGCAAATACAGTTATTGGAGGAGCAAATGCTCAACCATGAAAAGGATTTGAAAATATGTTTGAAATTAAATATGCTGGTATTGGGGTAATTAAAATTACTAATGATGGTTATATTTGGGGAGGCTTTCGGATTATTGATTATGGCTCTGGTAATGCTTTATTAGGACAAGGCCTTAAGGCTCCAGTAAGGTTTGCCAAAATTAAAGCAAATGGGGATGCTTTAATTAATTTAGCAAAAGTTCGAGAATTACAAGAGAAAAGAAAAACTACTGGTGGTAGAGAATTTTGAGATGAGGATTATGTTTTAGATAAAGAATCAGAAGAACTTTTGCATTGAACAGTTTTTTCTTATAATGAAGGAAATAACACTCGAATGGGAGTTGCAACAAATCAGAAAGCAAGTTTAATATCAGAAATTTCCTATGATGATTTCTTTAAGGAACGGGGAGGAGCATGACCTGTAACTTATGATTTACGTGAATTATGAGGTAGAAATTATCCAAATAAACCAGAAGTTTCTGATGCTGCTCAGCACCCTGCTGTGGAATTTAGAATTGCTGATTTAGTTGATAAGGATGGAAATCCCTATCATATTACTTGAGAAGAAAATGAAGCCCCTGGTGTGGATAAACAAATACCAACCAAAGATCTTTTTTATAAAGTCAATGTTACTGGGGGAAAAATTACTGTGCCTCTCCGAGGTGATGAAATTCAAGTAACTCCTGAAGGTCAATTTCAATTAGGGGGCCAAACATTCCAGATTAAAGAAAAACAAAATAGTTATACTTTAGAAAATGGATTAGAAATCAAACTAGTTGAAGCCCCTTCAACAGATGAAGCTTAACTAGAAAATTCTATTTAAAATCAATAATTAAACTAAAAATAAAATCTAATTCTCTTTACTATAACCACTATTAGATTTTATTTATTTTTAAAACATGATTTAATAAAGAATCAGTATTTTTATCATTTTATTGACAATGCATATATAGATTTAACATTAGTCATTATCTAAAAATAATATCTGATAAAAACATATACATATTATCACTTATGATGTAAATGTGAGACTAATTTATTCAAAATAAATAAGGTATGGTGATATAAAAAATAATGAATGGTTTCATTTAAAATATAAATGTAAGTATTGAGGAGTTAATATGAAAGTCAATTGAAAAAACAAGAAAGTGATAGCAATAATTGGGGGAGGGATTACTGCTGTCCTAACACTTAGTTTGGGTTTGGGTTTAGGTTTAGGTTTACAAAGTGATGATACAGTACCAAAATATAAAATTCTAGGACAAGAATATACTGAATCTGAATTAGTAAATGATGGAGTTACTAATAATGGAGTAACTTATGAATTTAAAAAGAAGGATGATGGATTATATATGACCATTCCTACTGGGACTACTTTTGATACCACAGCCCCAACATTAAGAGATACTAATTTTGGACGTGATATCTTAGCAGGCGGTGATAACCCTCTGCCATTAGCTGGTGAGAATAATTTTTTTAATATTGATTATGCTGGAATTGGGGTTGTGAAGGTAACTAATGATGGTTATATACATGGTGGATACTATTTAAATGCAAGTAATGAACCAGCTTTAAGACCTGGTTTATCTGAACCTTTAGAATATGCTAGAATTACAGAAAATGGAGATGCATTGATTAGTTTAATTAGGGTTTTTGGATTAGAAAGAAAAATTCATAATGATGGGTCAGTTGATTCAACTTATGTTTTGAATAATGAACCAGAAAACGTATTAATGGCTTTAAGAGTGTTTGCATATAGAAAAGATTCAAAAGTAGTTATGGGAGTAGCTGTTCATCCATCTCCGGATTTAGTATTACAAATAGGTTATGATATAGGATCAGCAACTCCAGATAAGGTTTTTGAAGATTGACCAATAACTGATGGAGGAGAGCCTTATTGAGGAAAAGATGAGAAGCCTGAAATTTTGGCAAGTGAAAATCATCCTGATATAGAATTTAAGTATGGAGATTTAGTAAATGCAGATGGAAGTCCTGCTACAGTAATTTGAAAGTCTGATAATTTACCTAATTCTAGAAGAGAAGTGGATATTAGTGAATTATTTTATAAAGTTCATATTACAGGAAGAAAAATAAATGTACCTTTATTAAACAAGCAAATTCAAATTCAATGAGATGGTAGTTTTGAATTTGGCAGTCAAACTTTTCAAATCACTTCAAATGAAGATACATTTACTCTTACAAACGGATTGGAAGTAAAATTAGAAAGGTCTAACTAGTACTATTATTTTTTATTATTAATTAATTAATAATAAAAAGAAGAAGAAATCAAAGGTTATTTAGTAGTCATTAATATAGTATCAAATTATTTTTAGATTAATTATTAATTTAAGTAAATATAAATGTTATTTATTATTAATTACTACTATCTAATTTAAGCTAGAAATAAAATTAATGTAAAAATTATGAGATGGTTATTGTAAAGTTATCTCATATCTTTGGAGAAACTGAGGATGTTTCAATTGCTGATTTAGCAGTTGGTTGAAACCTAGGGCAAATAAAAACAAGATCTTTATCTCATACTAAACGAATTGCTAGATCAAATAAAAGGAAAGTGAACATTCTTTCTTTTTATCCGGCCATTATTATCCCTACTTTTTATTACATAAAGTGATTTTTTTTCTGAAAAACAATCATTTCATGATCAGGTTAATATTATCAATATATGAGCTGATAAACAAGAGATGATCACAAAACTTTAAAAGAAAAAAAGTATACTTAAATAAAAAATGCAGCATATAGTGATTATGATGGTTTTAGTTTTGGGAAGCAGGCTGGAGTTTTAATTAAAAAAAGAAAATTCTATATTCAGGATCATGGTTATTGATGAAAAGAGAATGGTTAAGTATGTGCAAGTAGATCTTGTCTTTAAAAATAGTTAATTTTTAGCATTTAATTCTTTTTTAAAAAAAATAAAAAATTAACATTTACTTAAATTTTTTAAGTTATTTATAATAAAAAGGGAGGGAAAACATGATAAGTTGAAATACTAAACCAGGAAAACTAATTATTACTGGAAGTTTTGTGGGATTATATGTGCTTACACTAGGTTTAGGTTTAGGTTTAAATTCAAAAATTACTACTGATTCTGTAACTGAAACACCTGCAATTAAAATAATTAAAAAATATTTTGTTTCAGGAGATGTATATCCAGAAGATCAATTATTAAATGAAGGATATACAGATAATGAAGGAACAAAATATAGTTTTCGTAAAAAGGATGATGGATTGTATGCAGTTTTACCAGCAACAACAGTTTTTGAAGTGTCTACTGTAACATTACGTGATACTAATTTTGGTGCAAACACAGTTGTTGGAGGAGATCATGCTCAGAAATGACAAGGAACTGATAATATGTTTGAAATTGAATATGCTGGTATTGGGGGAATTAAAATTACTAATGATGGTTATATTTGGGGAGGCTTCCAGGTTGTTGATTATGATGATGCTAATACTTTATTAGGAGAAGGTCTTCCGGGTCCACTAAGGTTAGCCAAAATTAAAGCAAATGGGGATGCTTTAATTAATTTAGCAAGAATACAAGAATTACAAGAAAAAAAGAGAATTGATACTGGCAGAGAAACTTGAGATGATACTTATGTTTTAGATAAAGAATCAAATGTAATTATGTATTGAACCATTTTTTCTTATAGAGAAGGTACTGCCACCCGGATGGGAGTTGCAACACATCCAAATCCAATATTAGTATCATCCATTCCTTATCATAATTCAGCTAATGAAGTAGGAAGAGTGTGACCTGTTACTTATAATTATCAAGAATTTTGAGGTAGAAATTATCCAAATAAACCAGAAGTTTCTGATGCCGCTCTGCACCCTGCTGTGGAATTTAGACTTGGTGATTTAGTTGATAAAGATGGAAATCCATATCATGTTGTTTGAGAAGAAAATGAAGCACCTGGTATGGCCAAAACTGTAGCAACAAAAGATCTTTTTTATAAAGTCAATGTTACTGGGGGAAAATTTACTGTACCTCTCCGGGATGATGTAATTCAAGTAACTCCTGAAGGTAAATTTCAATTAGGGGGCCAAACATTCCAGATTAAAGAAAAACAAGATAGTTATACTTTAGAAAATGAATTAGAAATAAAACTAGTTGAAGCCCCTTCAACCGATGAAGCTTAACTAGAGAATTCTATTTATATTTAATAGTTAAACTAAAAAATAAAATCTAATCTTCTTTTTACTACAATCACTATTAGATTTTTTTTATTTTATAAAACATGGTTTGATAAAGAGCCAGTATTTTTATCATTTTATTGACAATGCATATATAGATTTAACATTAGTTATTATCTAAAAATAATATCTAATAAAAACATATACATATTACCGTTTATGTTGAAGAAATATTAATTTATTCAACATAAATAATAGGAATGGTTACATAAAAAAGAATGAATGGTTTTTATATAAAATATAATTGTAAGTATTGGAGGAACTAATATGAAAGTAAATTGAAAAAGCAAGAAAGTGATGGCAATGGTTGGGGGAGGGATTACTGCCATCTTAACGCTTAGTTTAGGTTTAGGTTTAGGTTTAGGTTTACAAAGTGACGATGAACCAGCCAAATATAAAATTCTAGGACAAGAATATACTGAAGCTGAGTTAAAACCAATATTAGAAGATGGCATCACTAGTGAAGGAGTAACTTATCATTTTCAAAAAAAGAATGATGGAATCTATTTAACACTTCCATCATCAACTGTTCTCACAGCATCTTCTGTGACAATGAAAGATACTAGTTTTGGAAGAAACATATTAGTTGGAGGAGATAACCCCCAACCAGTAGCAGGAGAAAATCATTTTTATAATATTGATTATGCTGGAATTGGAGTAGTTAAAATTCCTAATGATGGTTATGTTTGGGGAGGATATTATTTAAATGATAATAATGAACCTGTTTTAAGAACAGGTTTATCAGAACCAGTTGAGTTTGGTAGAATTAATGAAAATGGTGATGCATTATTAAGATTAGGTAGAATTTTTATTTTTCAATTCAATATTAAAACTGATCAATCAGTTAATGAAAATTATGTTTTAAATAGTGAATCTGAAGATGCATTGTACAGCACAAGAATTTTTGCTTATCAAAAAGGCTCACAAACAGTAATGAAAGTAGCTGTTAATTCATATCCTGATGGAGTTCCTGGAATATTGAATTTTGATCCATTTCTTACACCAGATCAATTTGTAGAGGAAGATGATTGACCTCTTTCTAGTGATGGAAAACCTTATTGAGGAAAGGAAAAAAATCACAATCCTGAACCACAAGCATTTAACAATGAAAATCATCCTGAAATCAAATTTAGATTAGGTGACTTATTCAATGCTGATGGATCTCCTCAGACTCTTACATGAGCAGCTGGCGAGTTACCAAATCTTCTAAAAGATGAGATAAAAATGAATGAGTTTTTTTATAAAGTTAATATTAAGGGAGGAAAAATCAAAATTCCTTTGCTTGATGATCAAAAAATTCAAGTTCAACCTGATGGAAAGTTTAAATTAGGAGATCAGACTTTCCAAATTCCTAAAAAACAAGATAGTTATACTTTAACAACTGATGTTGAAGTTAAATTAATAAGATCTAACTAACTTTATTAGTTTTTTATTAATTGATTAATTAATATTCTAATAATAAGGTGTTAAAGGTTGTTTAATAATCATTAATACTAATAAATTATAGCATCAGATTGTTTTAAATTAATTACTAATTCAATGTAAATATGGTGTTTTTTATTAGAATTAACTATTCACCTAATTTTAAGTTAAAACATAAATAGGTAAAAATAATCAGGAGTGAAGTATGAAAGTAAATTGAAAAAGCAAGAAAGTGATGGCAATGGTTGGGGGAGGGATTACTGCCGTCCTAACGCTTAGTTTAGGTTTAGGTTTAGGTTTAGGTTTAAAAAGCGACGATGAACCACCCAAATATAAAATTCTAGGACAAGAATATACTGAAGATGAGTTAAAACCAATATTAGAAGATGGCATTACTAGTGAAGGAGTAACTTATCATTTTCAAAAAAAGAATGATGGAATCTATTTAACACTTCCAGCATCAACTGTTCTTACAGCATCTTCTGTGACAATGAAAGATAATAGTTTCGGAAGAAACATATTAGTTGGAGGAGATGACCCCCAACCAGTAGCAGGAGAAAATCATTTTTATAATATTGATTATGCTGGAATTGGAGTAGTTAAAATTCCTAATGATGGTTATGTTTGGGGAGGATTTTACTTAAATGATAATAATGAACCTGTTTTAAGAACAGGTTTATCAGAACCTGTTGAGTTTGGTAGAATTAATGAAAATGGTGATGCATTATTAAGATTAGGTAGAATTTATGTTTTTCAACTGAATATTAATGCCGATAAATCAGTTAATGAAAATTATGTTTTAAATAGTGAATCTGAAGATGCATACTTTTATACAAGAATTTTTGCTTATCAAACTCAAGTAAAAGGTTCTGAAAAGGTAATGAAAGTAGCTGTTGATCAATATCCTACACTAATTGGCGATATATTGTATAATCCATTACTTACACCAGATAACTTTATAGAGGAAGAAGCCTGACCGCGTTCTGCTAATCAGCAACCATACTGAGGAAAGGAAAAAAATCTCAATCCTGAACCACAAGCATTTAATAATGAAAATCATCCTGACATAAAATTTAGATTAGGTGATTTGTTTAAGGCTGATGGATCTCCACAGACTATTACATGAGCAGCAGGGGAATTACCTAATCTTATAAAAGGTGATTTAAAAATAAGTGATTGTTTCTATAAAGTTAATATTAAGGGTGGAAAAATCAAATTACCTTTACTTGATCAAAAAGTTCAGGTTCAACCTGATGGAAAGTTCACATTAGGAGGCCAGACTTTCCAAATTCCTCAAAAACAAGATAGTTATACTTTAACAAATGATCTTGAAGTTAAATTAATAAGATCTAACTAGAATTATTATTTTTTATTATTAGTTAAAATTAATAATAAAAAGAAGACAAAATCAATGGTCATTTAGTATTTATTAATACTAATAAGCTGTAACATCAAATTATTTCTTAAATTTGTTATTAATTTAATGTAAATATAAATGTTTATATATTATTAACTCCTGATATTTCATTTTAATATAAAATAGAATTAAGGTAAGAATTATTAGGAGGATAATAATGCAAATTAATTTAAGAAGTAAAAAAATGAAGGCAATAGTTGGGGGAGGATTTGCTGTTTTTTTAATCCTTGCTTTGGGATTAGGATTAGGTTTTGGTTTACAAAGTGATGACGAAGTATCAAAATATACAATTTTTGGTAATGAATATACAGAAGCTGAATTAGTGAATGATGGGGTTACTAATAATGGAGTAACTTATGAATTTAAAAAGAAGGATGATGGATTATATGTAGTTTTACCTTCAGCAACAACTTTTTCTACAACCCCTGCAATGCTTCAAGATACTAATTTTGGACGCACTATCTCAGTTGGTGGTGAAGATGCCCAGGATTTGGAAGGTCTTAATCATTTTTTTAATATTAATTATGCTGGTATTGATTTAGTTAAGATTCCAAATGATGGTTATATCTGAGGTGGCTTTTATTTAAATGATAACAATGAGCCAACTCTTAGATCTGGTTTAACTGAACCAGTTGAGTTTGGTACAATTAATGAAAATGGGGATGCCTTAATTAATCTTGCTCGGGTTTATGAATTACAAGCAAATATTCAAACAGATAAGTCAGTCAGTTCAGCATATGTTTTGAATAAAGAATCAGACAGGGTGGGTACCTGAAGAATTTTTGCTTATGATGATGGATCTGAAGTAACTATGAGAGTAGCTACTAAAACTTATCCCCGCTTGGTTGCTGAAATTTGACATAATCCTCCTCTTTTAAGTAGTGATAAAATTACCGAATGACCAAGTACAGATGGAAAAGCTTATTGAGGACAAGATGAAAATTCCAAACCCCAAGCATTTAACAATGAAAATCATCCCGCAATCGATTTTAATGTTGGTGATTTAGTTGATGCAAATGGTGATCCTTTAACAGTTACTTGATTAGTTGGTGGTTTGCCAAATACTAGTTATGACATTCCATTAACAAATATGTTTTATAAAGTAAGAATTACTGGCGGAAAAGCAGAAATTCCGGTAGTTGATAAAAAAGTGCAAATTAGTCCTAATGGTAAATTTGAAGTTTCTGGACAAACCTTTCAGATTCCCAAGAAAAGTGATGTTTATACTTTAACTTCTGATTTAGAAGTTAAAGTGAATTAATTCTAATAATCATTATAATTTAATTTAAATTTAAATTATCTTTTTATTCATAAATACTTTTCTAATTGATATTCTAGTTCATTTAAATTCAAATATATTTACAGAAAAAATTAAGAAGATTTTTTAAAAGATTTAATAAATACTAATTAATTGCTTATCAGTATTTTTTAAGATCATGAATAATAGCTTTTTTATTAAAGCCATATTTTTGGTAAACCTCGATTCCTTTGCCTGATGCTCCAAATTGAGAAAGAACATTTAGTTTGGCATTAGGAAATAAAGTTAATCATGAAGAATCACTGGTTGCTTCATAAACAATTTGTTTAACATCTTTAGGAACAAGACGGTTTAGGTAACGCTCTTTTTGGCATTTTAATAAGCATAATGATGGTACTGAAACTAAGCGAACAGTAGTTGTTTTCATTTCAATAAGAATTTGGTAAAGTAAATCAACCTCACTTCCAGAAGCAAGTAAGGTTAATTTATGTTCTCCTGATTCTTTATGAAAAATATAGCCACCTTTATAAATATGTTTTGTTGAAATATGGGTATTACTTAAATTTTGTCTAGTAGTAACAATTGCTGTTGGCCTGGAATTATTAATATATCAGCGAAATGCTGAATTTAATTCCTGGCTATTACATGGACGAAACATGGTCATTCCTGGAATTCCTCTTAATAAGGCTACTTGTTCAATTGGCTGGTGGGTTGGTCCATCCTCACCAACAAATAAACTATCATGACTAAAGAAGGCCAGAATAGGTAGTTTCATTAAACATGCTAACCGTAATGCTGGTTTTTCAAAATCAGCAAAAGCAAGGAAAGTAGCAGTGATAGGCTTCATTCCTTGATAAGTAGCAATTCCATTAGCAATTCCTGCCATGGCATGTTCTCTGACCCCAAATAAAATGTTTCTTCCTGCTGGATTTTCTTTGTTATAATCACCATTTGATCCCTGAACAAATGTTGAACCAGCAACATCTGCTGATCCTCCTAATAAACTTACTTTGTTTGCTAATTGCTTTAATAACTCCTTTGTTAAAAGCCGGGTGGAAGTGCTTCCTTCAATAACTTTTAAATCAAAATTATTTCATTCTTGAGAAAGAAATATATTATTATAGATTTCTTTTTGTTTTGCACTTAATTTTTTAAATTTTGCATTAAAAGAATTAATTGTTTTTTTTGATCTTTTCTTTAATTTATTTCTGATCTTATCAAATATCGTTGGGGGATATTCAAATTCTTTATGAATCCAGCCTAGTTTAGCTGCTAGTAAATCCCGATTTTCTTTTCCAATAGCTTTACCATGAACTTTAGGAGTGTTTTCTCAGGCACTGTCCTTACCAATGATGGTTCTTATTTCAATAAAAGTTGGTTTATCTTGTGATGTTTTTGCTTCCGCAATAGCTTTGGAAATTACTTTTACATCATCACCTTTGGTAACTAGAATGTAATTTCAGTTCATGGCTTTCATGCGCATTCTTAAATTTTCTTCATTAGTTTGTTTAACATAACTATCAATTTGGACATTATTTGAATCATGAAGCAAAATTAGTTTATTTAATTTTAATTTCCCAGCTAAACTCATTGCTTCATATGATTGACCTTCTTGTAAACAACCATCACCAGAAACAACATAAATGTGGTGATTAATTATTTTACCAATTGTTGCTCGTAAATATTGTTCAGCAATCGCCATCCCAACTGCATTAGTAAGTCCTTGGCCTAACGGACCAGTGGTGGTTTCCACAAAAGGTAATTCAATTTCAGGATGACCAGGAGTTTTAGAACCTAATTGACGAAATTGTTTTAAATCATTCATTGAATAGGGAAAACCAAAAGCATGCAGGGTTGCATATAATAATGCTGATCCATGACCAGCTGACAAAACAAAACGATCCCGGTTTACTCAATGTTCATTTTCATGATCAATATTTAAATGATCACGATATAATGCATAAAGAATGGGAGCAGCGCCAATAGCAATTCCACTATGCCCTGAATTTGCTTTGTTAATCATATCAATTCCTAACATTTTAATAGCTGTAAGTTCCATTTTTACCTCCATAATTTCTATTTATAACACATTTTAATTATATGCTTAACTTAAAGCCTTACCATCTATATTAAATAAAGAAACAATTATTGTTTCTTTATTGAATCTTATCAGTATCTTTAATTGATAATATTATAACTATTTATGATTAAGTTATTAATGATAAATGTAATGAAGAAATAAAAAAAAGAGGCAAAGCTTTAATTTCTGAATCTCATATTATTATTAGCTGTTTTTTTAAAAAAAATTTAATGTTTCTTCTTTCTTCTTTTTTTTGGTTGTAATCATTTAAGTTTACTAAGAAAAAAGTTTCTGATTTTGTTGTAACCTAAAAATACATTCATGTATCATTTTACAAAATAGGTTTTGATTAAGGAAAGGTTCTTTTTTCATAAGCTTTTATTTTGGATCATAAAAGTTAGATTGAGAATAATCACATAACAATACAAAATGAAAAGCAGAGCAGCAAGCACAAGGGAGATGATTTGCATAGCAAAATAACCCTCAATTTCTAATTTAGTTGTTAAATTAGTGCGGAAACTAACTTTCAAAATGGTTTCTAGTTCATTGCTATTATTAAATGATTCTAAATCTTTAGTATAATCAGTAACAAAACTATCATTTTGGGGAAAATAACTAAAAGAAAAGAGAATTAAAAATAATGGAACTGCAAATAATGAAAATATAATGATAGTTAGATTTGAATAGAAAAGTAGTTTTTCTTTGTTATTTATTAAGATAGAATTTTTAATTTCATTAAGATTTATTACTTTCTTTTTGTTTTTCACAATTTAATCAAGATAAATTTGTTATAAATTTAATAAAATCTAGTTAACAGAATTATTGAATTAATTCTTTTATTCTGTCTTCCTCAAAATAAATATATGTCCCATTTTTTCCTTTTTTTTCATAATATATAATTTCAATATTTTTTTCGCTAATAGATCGATAGTATTCTTTATTGTATGATTTTGGTTTGATACTAAAATAAATTAATTTACCTGTTTTAGTTGGATATTCAAAATCTATACCTTGTCCTTCTTTTGAGGTGGGTTTTTTAATTTTATCCACTTCTTTTAGATAATTTTTTTTGAATATGGATTTAAATACTTTTTGAATTATAGGTCATTCTAATGAAAATCCATAAAATGTTTTGTCAAACATAAGCTCATCTATGTAATGCTTAATAGCATTTTCTGCCTCAATTTTATCTAACAGGTCTTTCATAATTTGTAAATTAATTTTATTGTTTCTTATAGATTCCTGAAATAATTCTTCTCCTTTTTTTGTTTCATGTGTTAGTTTAATATCTTGTGCAAAATATCATTGTTTTCATCCATCACTTGAAAATTCAATATTATTTTTCTGTGACTCAGCTTTATATTTTACAAACAAAGCACTTAAATCACCAATTTTTCTTTTATCAGTTTGTGATGGTCCTCTTAAATTATTAATTGTATTAAGAATACTTGTAATATACTTAATTTGAAGAACATCAGGTTTTTCGGTGTTAGTTTTTAAATATTCACTAATATATAATTGTATTTCCTTAAATTTATTATTTTTCATTATTTTCTCCTTTATATGTAACTATGAATTTATTTTCTTTTTTTTCTATATTATCAATTAAATCTATAGCTATTTTTGTTTCTTGTCTAGTTTTTACTGAACCTATTGTCTTATGTTTATATGGAGAGTCATCTTCTATTAAATTGTTTTCATATCTTTTTTTAAGTTTGTTATTGTACTGTATTAGGTTTTTTTTCTTTAATCTTTTTTTTATTATATATTGGATAAATGAGGAATCAATATCATTCAAAATGGAATTTCTATTTGTTAACATTGCTGCAATAGTTGTTGTTCCGGTTCCTCCAAAAGGATCCCAAATTCAATCACCTTTTATTGAATACATCCAAATAAGTCTTAAAGGTAGCATTAATGGGAAAGCAGCTGTCCGATCACGATACAGATTATTTATTGATTGTCTGACCCCATTAATATTATTTCAAACAGGTTGAAATCACATATTTCTTTCTTTATAAAAAAAAGCAGATTCCTTTCTTATTTTGCTTTCGCTGTTTGTAAATTTTCTGATATTTCCCTTTCTAAAAATAAGAATATGTTCCACTTCTAAGGAAACATAAGCATTACCAGGTAGCATTCCTGACCCCAGGAATTTATTAGGAGAATTAGTAGGTTTATGTCAGAAAATTTGGGGAAGAGAATGAAAACCTATTTTTTCACATATTTCAACTGTTCTTGCTGCATTAGAATATTTTTTAAATAACCCTTTTATTGTTCTAACTGCATCACCTATGTTAATTATTAGAATTCCTCCTGGTTTTAAAACTCTATAACAATTTTTATAAACCTTTCTTAACTCATTATGCATCAAATTAAAAGCAGTATCAGGATTTTCTAATGGATTAATGTTATCATTAAAACTTTTGAATTGTTCATCTCAAATATCAATCATTGGATAAGGAGGAGAAGTTACAATTAGATTTATGCTTTCATTTTTCAAGGTTTTTTTTCTGGAATCAAAAATTAGTATTTTGTGTTCAGAAAATTTCACAAATTTATTTTAATGGAAAGTAATTGTATTATTATTTAATTTATTTATATTTCTAAACTTCAAAAGTAATAATAAAATTCTTTAATTTTCAAAAATAAATTTATCAAGAATAATTTTTACATCTTCACAAAAAAAACAGTTTTGTTTTTAAATAATTAAAGATTAAATAACTTAAATAATAATTTATTTTGGAAGATTTAAAAACGAAGAACTTAAGTGACATATTAAATAATTTTCAAAATAAAATCCATTACTAAATAATTATGCTTAACATATGTAAATTTGATGTTGTTTAATTTATTTAAAAATAAGAAGATCATAAATACTGAAATAACATATTTGTATATATTAATCATAATTAAAAAATAATAAAAATTGGTTAATAACTTATAAACCAAATATAGAAATATATTTCTTTTACTTTTTAGATGAAAAGGATTAAATATTTTTGTTTTAGCTGAAAAATTCATATTTTAATAAAAGTTAAAAAAAAGTTTATTAGATTATATCTAAGAAATTAAGTAAGTAAATCCTTTGAGCTATCATCAATGTTACTTCAATATAAATAAAACCTTCTTAAAATATGCATATGGAGCTGAGATGAAAGTAAATGTTAAAAGTAAGAGATTCTTTGTAATGCCTCTTGTAAACCAAATACCTTTGTTTCTTAGCTATTAGTTTGGAAGTAGGTTTGTCATGGCTTCAGAAACTGAAACTAGTTATTTTCTGGATCCTATTTCTAACAAAATAAGCGATAAAGTGATTTAATCACAAATGGAATTAAAATTAAAGATGAAACTTTTTGAATTATTGAAGAAGATAATGAGCTATTTGTAGTTGTAAAACAAAAAACTAGCTTAAAATTGTCAGTTCCAAATTTACTTATATAACTAATGATAATTACTCTTATAAATGAGAGAGATACCCCTTTAATTGATGAATTAGCATCTACTTCATAATCAATATCCGAACTAGCTAACAATTATCTTGAGCAAATAATATTTGGCAGAGATCATTTTTATACAATTCCCTATACATTAATTAGTCACATTAAGATTGTTAATGATGGATATATTTGGGGTGGATATCAGTATAATCTTGATTCTGAGCAATTAGAAGTGTGCCCTATTCTAATGGTCCTTTAAAATTTGGAACAATTACTGCAACTAGTGGGCTCTTATAGATTTATCTGTAGTTCATGAATACCAAACAGGCCTGAGAAACTATAATTCAGTTGTTCGTAATAGTAATGAACATACTAAGAAAGCAGCAATTAACAAAATGAAAAATACTGATTCAGATGCTACCAAAGAGACAAGAGATGCTATCTTATTATCTTGAAAAATCATGAATCATGCTGGTGAAGCTAAAGTTTATGCCTTAAAAATTCCTCAGAATGTTATTCAAATTCCATATACTCCCCTTGCAGTTGGAACTAATGAAATACTAGAAGGCTTTTTAACTGATCCTTATGTTTGAGATGAAAAAAACTATTGACCTCAAGTTGATAATCAAGGTTTTTATGAGACATCTAAATTAACTTGTCAAACTACTCAAAAAGGGTTTTATGTACGGGATATCTATAATGATCAAGGAGAACAGCTTTGTTTCTTTCCCAATGATATTAACAATGATGGTAAAGCAATAGTTAATGAAGTTGTACAAATATCATTAGGGGGCATGAACTATAAGTTATCTAATTTTCAGGGAGGTTATATTAAACATTCTTTATTGAATCATATTCGAGTTACTCCTGATGGCTATGTTACTTTACCAGGAATTCCTGATCCAGTTCAAGTTCAAGAAAAAACAGGCTTGCTTGTTTTACCAAGTGATATCAAAATCAAGTTAGCAAAACAATAATTTTTTTTGATCCTATTAATAATAATTAAATATGCCTTTTTTAAACTAGTTTATTTTAGTATGAACAATAATGAGTATTAAGTTAATTCCATTTTAAGAATTTAAATAAAATTAGATTAGTAATGAAACAAAATAATAAGGAGGTGGGATGAAGCTAGATTTAAAGAATAAAAAATTCATTGTTATTGCTGCTGCTGCTGGAATAGTTGTATTAGTATTATCTGTTGGTTTAGGTGTTGGCTTAGGAACTTCTGGTGATACAACCCCCACAGGTGATTACTATAGTGATCCTATTCTTGAAAAATTAAGAGATAAAGAAGATTTATTAGCTAATGGCATTAATTGAAATGGAGAAAAAATCAAGGTATCTGAAGAAAATAATAAATTATATGCCACAATTCCACAAGGTACAAGATTAGAATTATCTCCTCCGGAATTTTATGATACTAAATTTGAGATCACCAAGCATATGGGGGGAGATAATTATCCACAAACTATAATTACTCCTGGTGATGATAGTGTTACTCCCGTTACTAAATCAAAAGTTGAATTTTTTGGTGAGGATTACTTTTATACATTCCCTTTTGCTGGAATAGGGCATGTAAAAATTCAAAATGATGCTTACATTTGGGGTGGATATGTATATAATTTTGAAACAGAGAAAATGGAATTACATGAAACCCTAAGTGAAAGGGGGCCATTAAAATTTGGAAAAGTTTTGGAAGATGGCAAGGCAAGAATTGATTTAGGAATAGTAGCAGAATATCAATCTGCATTGGATGCATACAACTCAGCAGTGAATGACAATGGAAAAGAACAAAATGCAACTAGAATACAGAATGCCGATGATCCAGCTAAAAGATATGAAAGAGGGAGAAATAATGAAATTTCTGGTTATGTTTATTGATATAGCGGAAGAGCCTGAATGATCACAAATGATAAAGCAACTAAAGTGGCAGATATTTTAATTCATAATGAAGTATTTGATAGCTTAACAGAGATTGCTGCTTTACCAGAAGGGTATGTTGATGAATATAATCATCCTTATACAAATTCAAGTCAAAGTAATGCTTTTCCTAAGGCCTCTCTTAAATGTAATACGGGAAATAATTTTCGAATTGTTGAGTTAGTAAGTGAAGACTTTCTGGATGTTTGTAATGGTCCATCTTCATATACAGATTTTCTTACTGCAAATGGATTTGCTAATGGATTTTTTCCAAATGATTTTTATTATCCCTTATATAACATTAAGGGTGGATTTATCAAGCACCCTTTATTAGATCATTTTAATGCTACCCCTGATGGTAAAGTTGTATTTCCAAATCATGAACCTATTCAAATTGCTGAAAAAAGTCACTCTTTTACTTTACCTTTTGATCTCAAATTAGAATTAACAAAAAATTCCTTAATTAATTTAGAAAAATATGCAAAGCATGGTTATGAGAAAAGTGATCATGTTTTATTAATTAATATCAGAAAAGAATGATGAAATTATTTTAAAAATACTGCAGAATTTAGTGAAATTAAAAAATTAGCTACATCACTTGGTCTAACAATTAGATTCAAAATTGAGCCTTTTGATGATAACTGAAGACAGTTTGTTGGCAGTCATGAAGACAAAACAAGGAATGCTGATGTTTTCTTTCTCTCAAATGTGAATAATGAAATTAATTATTTTAAAACTAATAACCAAGTAGCACCACTTAAATATAAATTAAAAACTAATCTCAGCAATTCTGATTATTTTGATAATAGTTGAAGAGATGATGCTTCTTTTAAAACTAATGATGGAACTGATGTTTATGGTTTTTACCCCCTCAATGAAGATGTGCAACTCATTGCTTATAATACAGAATTCTTACCTGATGGTTTGGATTTTAGTGCTCATCCTTCACTTTATGAACATCTCACAAGTACTAATCAAATACCTGATTATGTAAATATCAAAGCTCAGTCCGAATTAGATGAAAGAAGTCAAAAAGAAACTTTGCTTGTTCCAAGAGAATTTAGTTCACCAATTTGAGCTAATAACTATTATGATGCATTACAATCTGATCAAAATGGGGCTAATGATCAAGATGTTGCCTGAAAAAAGGCTAATGAAGAAAATGCATACTATACAGTTTTTAAGGAGCCTAATTTAAAGAATGAACCTAAATTTCAGGCATGAGTAGATCATTATAAAAATGCTTCACCTGGTTTTAGCTTTAAAAAGGAAAGAACTAAATATATTAGATATGCTTTTTTTAAATTATTTGTTGGGGCAATCATGATTGAACCATGATGAGTGGATCAACAATGACGAAGTGGAGAATTAAAATATTTCCAAAATAATGATGCAGAAGCAAAAAAAGCATTTGTAGAACAAAAAATTAAATTTCAAGCCTTACCTGAATCTGCCAGAAGCACTAGCACTAGGTGGTTTGCTGCAATGACAGCAGGAATTAGTGATAAAAAACAACAACTAGCCGAAGCCTTTTTAGCTAAACTTACTGCTCCTGAAAGAGTTGTTGAATTTAATCATGAATTATTAAAAATTTCGGCTAGAAAGGACATTGTTTGAGCAAAAGTTAATGATCCTATTTTACAGAGTTTAGTTAATGCTAAAGAAAATACGAAAACTGTTTCCTGACAATGACTTCCTAATTGAGCAAGAAAAACATATAGAAAAACCATAAATTGAATTAACTCTACAGCAACTTATGAACAAGTTATAAATGAATTTACTGAAGTAGCTTTAAAAAATGATTTTGTTGATGCTTTATACTCGCCAATAACTAGTTCTGGATAATAACAATATTCAAGAAAAACAACATTTCATAAAATAATAAATTTAAAAAGAAATGACATATATGTCTTTATAAGTCACTATTATGAAAAAATAATAGATATTTAATTAAATAGTTAAAAATAAACATTCAAAATATGTTTTCTTTTATTTCTTGAATAAAAATGAATTAAAAATTTTAAATTAGCAGATAAATTCTCATTGAATAAAATGTTGAAGACAAATATTTAGTTTTAATTAACCAGATAAAAAAAAGCACAATAATAAAACTAGTTTACCAAAATACAGTATAGGAACCCACTTAAAGATATTACTACCGAATTAAATAATGTATTAAATAATATAAGTTTAGATGACAAAATTAAATCAGCAAACTTTATTATCCAACTTGATTAAGATAATTAAATGATTTTGAATAATAAATATTAAAAAAATAATTATAAATAAAAACTAATTTAATTAAATTTTAAATAAATGCCCATTATAATATGAATAATATGGAATATGTGAAAAATGTAGTTGATAAATTTAAGGAAAAATATAAGAAAGATAAGAGGACAATAATTATTATTGCCATCTGTTGTAGTGTTCTTGTTTTAGGGATAGGATTAGGAATTGGTTTTGGTCTTGGATTTAGTAAAGGTTCAAGTTCTGTTAAAAATGATTCCCAAAAGTATTTTGATCCCTTTTTGAATATTGTAAGAAGTAGAGATGATTTATTAAGTAATGGGATGGAAAATGGCAGAGTAAGTGTTCATGAAGAAAATGGAAAGTTATTTGCTGATATTAGTCAAGGAAGAACATTTAATATTGCTCCTCCTGAATATACATTTACTACTGGTAATGGAATTACTTTTGCTGCTGGAGGTTCATCACCAAGACCCAGCATAAAAAAAGGCGCTAGTGCAATACCAGAGTTTTTTGTAGATGCATTTAAAGACATCGAAGAAATTTATCTGGGGACTAATTATTTTTATACAGTTGTTTATGGAAACATTGGTTATGTAAAACTCCTTAATGATGGTATGATCTGGGGTGGCTATAAATATGATACTAATTCTAAAGAGGTAGTTTTACATGAAGCCTTAAAAGATCATGGTCCCCTAAAATTTGGAGAAATTCTAGAAAATGGATCAGCATTAATCGATTTAGCTATTGTTAATGAATATCAAACTGCCCTTATAGAATACACAAATGCTGATGAAAGAATTAAAGAGGCAACACAACCTGAAGATGCTGATTATGATGCTTTAGATGCAGCAAAGGCAAGATTAAAAAATGTTGATAATAGCGAAAATAAGCAAGCAAGAGAAGATGCTACTCTTACTTGAAAGATTTTTAATAATAATGGTCAAGCAGCATTATGATCAAAAAAAATAGCTGGCAGCATTAGTGAGTTACCTTATAATCCTGCAACTACTGGTACTGATCCAATAACTCGAAATTGAGATAATTTTCTTACTGATGTAAAGAATTATCCCCAAGTAGATAATGCAGGAAAATTTGATACTACAAATTTAAAATGTGGAATGCATGATTCCATCAAAGGTTTTGTCCTTGCTAAATTATATGATGATAATGGGAAGCAAGCATGTCTTTTACCTGAGCAGCTACAAAACGAAAATAATAAAGCCCTGATTAATCAAAAAGTAAAAGTTTCATTAGGTGATTTAAACTACAAATTAAAGAGTTTTCTAGGGAGGAATTGTTGAATATCCTTTATTGAGAAATTTTCGGGCAAGACCAAATGGAAAAGTAATTTTACCTGGGATGATGCCCATAGAGGTAATTCCAAAAACCCACACTTTTGTTTTACCTAAAGACTTAAAAGTAGAATTACATAAAGCTAGTTAACTAGTTTACTTAAATTCCTCTTTTAATTTATTGTTTTAATCTAAATACTAAAAACTAACAATAATAATAAATAAGATTATACAAATACATCATTCAACATCTAATCTATATCAAATAATAAATGTATAAATGATCAGAATGTTAAATTAACTAATGTAAAAAAAATATGAAAATCAGCTAATAGTATTATGGAAGAACATTCATTAGCATTAATATAAATTATATCTGATAACAAATCATGATGTAAACATTAATGAGTTAATTAGTTTGAAAGAAATTATAAAAATAAACTAATAGTATTATTAGAGACAGTGAAGAAATTATTGTTTGATAAATCTCTAATTACCATTGTTCAATCAAATAATTTAAAAATGAAAAATAATATGAAAACCAGCTAATAGTATTATGAAACTACATCATTTAATATTCATCACAAATTATATCTGATAACAAATCAAGACGGATATTTTGATTAGTTCAATAATTTAAAAAAATTACAAAATAAACTAATAATATTGTTAGGGTGATCAATAAATTCTTATTTAATATGATCCCTAATTCATTATTGTGCTTCAAGCAATTTCAAAATATTAATATAAAATAACATTGTTTTATTAACTTTTTATTTTATAAATTTCTAATATGAAAAACTATTTTATTTCTATATTATAAATATATAATAAAAGTAAGGATAATATAAGGCATAAAGAAATTATGAATAAAAATTCATTAAAAAAGAATCTGAAGAATTGAACAAAACAACCTAGTAAACAAATTCAACAAATATCCACTAAATTTTCAAAGATGGATCCTGGAAAAAAGAAAATTATTATTATTGCCGGAGTTAATGCAGCCATATTAGTAACTACAGTGGCAGTTGGTTTAGGAGTCGGATTATCGTTAGATTCTTCAGCAAGTGCCCTTGATGATGTCCAGTTTGGTGATCCAATAAATAAAAAATTGAGAAAAGGAAAGGATTTATTAACCAATGGTATTAGATATAATGATGAAACATATAGTGTTGTCGAAGAAAATGGAAAACTATATTCAGTCATTCCTAAAGGAACAAAATTAGATACTAAACCACCAGTAATGGATGGAATAAATGGAAATGTTTTATGGAATAGAACTTTTACAAGATTTGATCATCCATTTATTTCTCCATATATTATCGCTTCCGGAAAGGATTATTTTTTTACATTTAACTATGCTGGAATTAACTATGTTAGAATTCTGAATGATGGAAATATCTGGGGTGGTTACAAATATAATGAAAATTCTGACAAAATGGTGTTAGAAACACCCTTAAGTGATACAGGACCTTTAAAATTTGGAACAATTTCTGAAAATGGTTTAGCATTAATTGATCTAGCTGTTGTTTATGAATATCAGTTGGCATTAGTTGAATATAATGAAGCTGATAGTGATAATAATAGAGCAAGGGCAGCTGCAAGAATGAGAAATGCTGATTCTGAAGAAGGAAAGGAAGTAAGAGATAGTAGAAAATTAACTTTTAAAATTTATAATTATGATAATAAAGCAAATATATCCTTTAAGCAAAATGCAAGAAATATCGATGAAATTCCTTTTAACCCTGTTACAACAGGAACAAATAAGTTAGATCAAATTCAAATTCCGGTAGATAAAGGTGCTGATTCTACCCCAGTAGTTACAAATGGTCTTTTTGAAATCACAGATTTAAAATGTGGAAATAATTCCCTTTATCATGGTTTTAAATTAAACTTATTTGTTCAAGATAATGGTGATGATATTTGCATAGTTCCAACAATTAACGAAGATGGTAAGGCTGAAGTTAATCAAATAGTAGAAGTACCTATTGGATTAATGAATTATAAAATAAATAACTTTTTAAAAGGTTCAATTGATCATCCTTTACTAAACACCCTAATTAGCCCAAACGGAATTGTTTCTTTACCAGGAATGGATCCCATAAAAATACCTGAAGGAAGCCATTTTGTAATATTACCTAAAGATATTAAAGTAGAGTTATCTAGGGACATAGTTTTAAATTTAGGAACATATGGTACTGTAGCTGAGTTAAAATCTCTTGAATACAGCAATGAAGAATTATTGATTAGTGTTAAAGAAGAATGATTAGACTATTTTCAAAGAACTGCAAATTTAGATGAAGTTAAGAAATTAGCAGCATCTTTAGGAGTAACAATTAAATTTAAAATAAAAAGAGTTCAAAATGATTTATTAGATGTTTCATCTAATAATCAAGGAACAAAACTATATCTACCAGAAGTATATTTTGAACCCGTTACTTATGCAAATGACACTTTTGAGACTGAGTATGATGAATTTCTTAACAGTTTTAAATATGATTTAAAAGATGAACTTGCTGATCAAAATAAATTTACTGATCAGTGAAGTGATGACTTAATTGGTCCTTGATGGGATCAAAACACAGTTAAATCTAAGTTCTATCCTTTTTTTGAAGAAACCCAGTTTATTGCTTATAATACTGAATACTTACCTTCAGGATTAGATTTTGATGCTGAACCAGATCTTTATAATTATTTACTGCATGCTGATGTGGGTGATCTTGATGCTATTTCTATAACCCAAACTTCTATTAATTTTAATCAAAAAACGAAACTATTAGCAGCCAGAGATATAAGAACTAATAGTTTATTTTGAGCAACAAATTATTATAATGAATTACAAAAAGACCAAGATAAAGATTACCAACAAGATATTCTTTGAAAAAATAAAAATGGTTATCGGGAGTACTACTATATTTTTAAAGATGTAACTGTCAAAGATGATCCTGGATTTCAATCATGAGTTGATCATTATAAACATGGAAATGCTGATTTAAGGGGAAGCAGTAGTGTTGAATATACAAAAAAGGCTTTATTTAATGGCCATATTGGAGCAATTATTGTTGATTCTAATTGAATTAATGATGAATGAAAAGCAGGAAAATACCGGACTACTGGAACTGATAAAGAAAAAGAAGAGTTTGTTAAGCAAAATATTAGATATCAAGCTCTGCCTTCATCAACATGAGCTTTAGGAAGAAGGTGATATGCATCATTTCATAGATCTTTAAATGATAAAAAACAAGAACTTGCTGAAAAATTCATTTCAAAATTAATTGATTTAACTAGAATAATTGATTTCAATAATAATTTATTAAATAAAACCCCTATTAAAGATATTGCTTATGATGATATTGAGGATCCTATAATTCAAAATCAAGTTATGGCAAAAGCTAATACCAAAACTGTTGCAATATTTTCTGAAGTAACAGATGCTCATCTCAGTGCAATATGAAATAGCGGTATTAAATCTATTGCTAGTAATTCAACTTATCAAAGTGTCATTGATGATTATATTGCTAAACTTTCTTCATCATGGTGAGCTAATGGAGGCTTACTTACTCCTCATAAATAAAATTTATTTCATGCAAAAGTAACAGTTCTAAACATGAAAATGCTGTAGTTTTTAATATTGTTCCTAAACTGTTATGTTTATGTTATCGAAATTTAAAAATGAGTTCGTTTTTTAATTAGAACAAATTACTTATCATAAAAACCAAGGTATTTGATGATAAAAATCCAATATTGCTTCAAAATAAACAGCAATGATCATTACTCAAATTAGTTCATAGTAATGATTTTTGAGTTAGTAGGATTTAGACTAGAATAAGCTGAATCTTTCAATACTCTAAGTGTATTTGATAATGTAGTATTTACTGATTTAATAAAAACTGAAGTAATAAATGAAAGGATTTATTAATTAATGAACTTACTTAAAATAATGAAAGATTTATTATTGTGAAGAAAATAATAAGTTACTTTTTGTTAATAAAATATGATGTATTTATAGGTTTTTTTGAATAAATTATAACTTATTAGAAATAAATGTTAGCATAAATTGCTAAAGTGTAATTAATTATATCAAAAGTAAGCATATAACTTAAACTTTCTTTTTATCACAAACATATAATAAATATGGAGGAATAATATGAGTTTAGCTAAAGGTTTTAATGAGGATACAGCAAAGAAAAATCAAGATAATCAAAAAAAGATAAGTGATAAACATCATGAAAAAATATATCAGAAATTTACGAATATTACTGCTGGTAAAAAGAAAATCATCCTCATTACTAGTATTAGTACAGCAGTATTAATATTTAGTTTGGGTTTAGGACTAGGCTTAGGTTTAGAAACTTCTTCTAGTGAGATTTCTACCCCAAGAACTCCATCTACTTATTATAATACGGCAGCTGGGGTAGGAGTTACTGATTTAGATATTGAAAAGGGAAAAGTAACAATTAATGAAGAAGAATATGTAATTGAAAAAAAAGATGATGCAGCGTTTCTTAAAATTCCTGCTTTTAACGGAAAATTAAGCCCTAATTTAGTAAGAGCAATTGGGATGTTTGATGTCAATGGGAAAGAATACAGCAAGAATGAAGTAAAAGGGGAAGGAAGAAATAATTTTTATGATCTTAATTTTCTCATCCCTACCATGAACATTGGGGTTGTTAGAATTCCTAATGATGGCAAAATATACGGGGGTTATGTGGATGCTGAAAGTGAAGATCAAGATTATAAAGTTAGTCCCATTTTAGAAAAAGTTTATCCCAATGGATATGAAATTGGAGCTTTTTATCACTTTGATACTGATATAATTGAAGGACGGGGAGGCATTAACATGTTAAAGTTAGAAAAACTATTAACCTTATTGACAGCAGATAGTCCTTTTAATAGTGAAGCAGAAGTCGCAACAGCTCTTGAGAATGTGGCAACAACAACTAGATTTGGTTTTTTCAAATACAAAGAGGGAGAACCAGAAACTGATTACTTAAGAATGGCTACAAATGGTAAAGCAACAAAACCAAGTGAAATTGGTTATGCTCCGACAGAGGATTATCCAGATCGCAGTCTCTTACCTGGGGGAGATAATCAGAAGTATTGATGGGAAGATGCTGAGCGGATTTCTTTGAGTGATCATGAAAATAATGATAAACAATTCACAATAAAAAGTTTTACTAACCAATTTGGACGCTCATCAACTGTTTTAGTTAGATTAGAAAAAGGAGTTGATTACAAAAGTGCTGCTGTTGATGTTGAGTTAAATAAGCTTCATTTACCAATAACAATTAATCCTGGCTTCGATCTTCATCCTGTTTTAGGCATGATTCAACCTGATATTGATGGTTTCTTAGCAGTTGATGAAACAATTACAAATGAAAATGGAGGCAAAGCTACCATTAATATCAATGCTGATGGAACTTTTAGTGTACCTTCATTGTTAATTAAAATTGAAAAAAGTGTTTTGAATGCTGAAAATTATGGAACAGTAGTTTATAAAAGAGGCAAAGGGGAACTTCTCATTGAAGCTAGAGAAAGCAGTTTAGCTTATTTCCAAATGGTTGCTAATGATGAACGAGTGAAGAAATTAGCTGAAAAACTAGGAGTAACAATCCGCTTCAAGCGAGTTTTTAACAATGAGAATGGGCAATCTGTTCGTCAATATGGAATTTATAATTCAGTTTCATCAGAAGTATTCTTTCCAGATGTCCAAAAACTAACATATTTTAATAAAGGAAATCAGTTAGCACCTTTATTAGATGATGGAATTCTGAAGGAAAATTTGGACAATCCGGATTATTATACAGATACTTGAAGAATTGATACCAAAATTCATGAGGGAATTGATCAAGGTAAGTATGGACTTTATCCATTTAGTAAAGTAACCACTGTGCTTGCTTATAATACTGATTATTTACCTAATGGTTTGGATTTTTCAGGTGATAAAACAATAGCTGATTATTTATATCAAGCTGATTTAGGTAGTTATGAAGAAATCCAGGTTACTGCAAATCCTAATACAGTTTCTGATGAACAAAAACAAGGACTGTTAGTTGATGCTCATTTTAATATTGGAAATACAGTTTGGGCCCTAGATTATTATGATAAGCTAAAGCAAGATCAGCAACCAAATCAACAAGATACAGCTTGAAAGAAAATAACAAGGGGTAGTGGTGATACAACTGATCCTAATGAAAAAGATTATTGAACAGTTTTTGCTGATCCAAACCTAAAGGATGATCCAAGATTTAGAAAATGGGTTGATCATAATTATCATTCTAATTCTGATCGACTTAATAACCCAACTGTTTTTGCACAAAGTAGTTATGACAAAACAGCTTTGTTTAATGGCCACATTGGGGCTATTTTGATTGATTCTAATACAATTATTTATCATGGTGATGAATGAAGAAAAGGAGAATGAAGAACAACAGGAACTGCTGAGGAAAAAGAAGCTTTTGCTAAAAATAAAATTAAATTTCAAAGCATTCCTGTTAGTGAAACTTATGCAGAATTTGTTGCTTTTGCAGCCACTTTAAAAAATGATAAAGCAAAACAAAAGGTGGCAGAAATGTTTATCAATGTTCTTACAGAGCCCAATAAGGCCTATCAATTTAACCAGCAGACTGGAAAGGTACCAGCAAGAAAAGATGTTCAGTTTGCCGATACTAATGATGATCCCATTACTGTTAGTTTCATTAAAGCAGTTACTAACACCCCCACTGTTTTACTTTATGACTTACCACAATGAGTTTACAAAGTTTTTCCTGATGTAAACCAAGCTACTAATTCATACCAAAATGATCAGTTAGAACAAATTTATGAAGATATTGCTAATCGTTTTAAAAATCAAGCACTACAAAATTCAGGAACCCATGCTATTTTTGCTCCAGAAGATCCAAGTGGGTCATAGAATTTAAAATTTAAAATTGAAACTAATTTTTTTATTTAGATATAAAGAATTATAAAAAATAATTCTTTTCTTATAAAAAATTTATTGAAATAATGTGTTTTTTATTACTTTTAATGGAGAAAACATTATCATTAGACATTATTATTGTTATAAATATTAAGAAATTAAAAAATGAGAAAATGATTTTAAAAAGCTTTAGGTTAAATAACAAATGACTTGTTAAGTTCATTTAAAATATTTAGACAGTGAAAAAGCAATAAATAAAGAAAATAAGTTGCCAAAAATATGATATTCATCATTCATTATTGAACAGTTTTTTTACATTTTTCTTTATTTAATTATGATAAATTAAAATTCTTAATATATTTAATATTTATTAAATTAAAATAAATATGAGGTTAAATATGGCTTTAGGAAAAATGAAAATAATTTTAATTACTGGAATAAGTGTTGCAGTGGTGGCTCTTGGAGTGGGACTTGGATTATGACTTGGTTTAGATTCAGGTTCTGATTCTGAAACTACAAATGAAGAACCAGGCAAACAAAAACAACAATATACAACGATTACTGGAGTTAATGTTACTAATGAGGATATAGATGCAGGAAAAATAATAGTTGCAGGAAATGAATATTCAATAACTAGAAAAAATAATAATTTTTACATCAAAATTTCTGAAGCAACATACTCTTTATCTGCTAAGACCATAACATCAAAAGGTCTTGGCCAACCACAAACATTTGTAAAAACTTTTGACAAAAACACTGATAAAGGTGAAGGAAAAGACAATTTTTATGATATACAAAATATATTACCAGAAGCATCGCTTTTGCATGGACCGATAAGAATTCCAGGTGATGGGAAAATCTATGGTGGTTATGTTGAAGATAGAACAACAAATGAATATAAAATGAATGATAACTTAGTTACTGTTTTTCCTAATGGTTATGAAATTGGAGATTTTAATGATCTTGGTCAGGGAGGAGTTAATATGGGAAAACTGGAAGAATTACGCCATTTAGAAATAGCAATTTCCCAGAGAACTTCTTTTAGTACTATGGATGATGTTAATACAGCTCTAGAAGATGTACAAACAATTACTAAATTTGGCTTTTTCTTGCATACTGAAGGTAATAAAGATGTTATTAGATTAGTTACTAATTCCCGTCCTGAATTTCCTCATAATATTGGATTTAATCCAGCTGGCCAGATGTACAATTATAATTATCAGCCTGATGATCCTTCTCCTGAACGTGCCTGACCTCATCATGATGATGGAGATCAGTTGTGAGGAGATGAAGATACAAAACCAACTATAGAAGAATTACAACAACATGACTACACCTTTAAGGTACAGGAATTTACCAAGCAAGATGGAACTGCTTATGAAATAGTATTAAGTAAAAATACAGAGCGTTTAGTTGATGCTGTTGTTGATGTTCCTTTGAATCAGCTTTATATTCCCATGACAATTACTCCTGGATTTTATAATCATCCCGTTTTAGGTAAAATTCAACCTGATAGCACTGGTAGTGTTCATTTAATGGATTCTATTGAAACTGAAGATGGTAATCAGCCTGTTATAGAAATTAATAATGAAGGAGAGCTTATTTTACCAACATTATTAATTAAACTTGAAGAAAAACATTCTGAGTAATAAATTATTAAATAACATTAATAATAAAAAAAAATAAGAAAAAATATTAAAATCAGCTAATAATAATATGGAATGGTACATCTAAATATTATTAGATTATAAACAGGCATACAGATAATAGCAAAATATGACATTTTTAATTAACGATTGATAATATTGCCATTAAATGGAATGAAACTAGTTTAATGAAAAAAAATATTAAAATCAGCTAATAATAATATGGAATGGTACATCCAAATATTATTTGATTATAAACAGACATACAGATAATAGCAAAATACGACATTTTTTTAATTTATGATTGATCAATATTGCCACTAAATGGAAAGAAACTATTTAATGAAAAAAAATATTAAAATCAGCTAATAGTAATATGGAATGGTACATCAAATATTATTAAATTATAAACAGACATACAGATAATAGCAAAATATGACATTTTTTAATTAACGATTGATAATATTGCCATTAAATGGAATGAAACTAGTTTAATGAAAAAAAATATTAAAATCAGCTAATAGTAATATGGAATGGTACATCAAATATTATTAATTATAAACAGGCATACAGATAATAGCAAAATATGACATTTTTTAATTAACGATTGATAATATTGCCATTAAATGGAATGAAACTAGTTTAATGAAAAAAAATATTAAAATCAGCTAATAGTAATATGGAATGGTGCATCCAAATAATTTGGGGTTTCTTTATCTGAATAAAAAAAATATTATTTTAATGAAAAAAAATATTAAAATCAGCTAATAATAATATGAAGAAGTACATCCAAATATTATTAGATTATAAACAGGCATACAGATAATAACAAAACAAGACATTTTTTTAATTAATGATTAATCAATATTGCTGCTAAATAGAATGAAACTAGTTTAATGAAAAAAAATATTAAAATCAGCTAATAGTAATATGGAATGGTACATCAAATATTATTAGATTATAAACAGGCATACAGATAATAGCAAAATACGACATTTTTTTAATTTATGATTGATCAATATTGCCATTAAATGGAATGCAACTAGTTCGATGAAAAAAAATATTAAAATCAGCTAATAATAATATGGAATAGTACATACAATTATGATAGTATGTGGTTTAATATTTTTAATTAATCTTTTATAAATTAAAAGGTAATTTTATTAATAAAATCTTGATCTATATTTTATAATAAGTAATAGAAAGGTAAGATTATGGCTTTAGGCAAAAAGAAAATTATTCTTATTGCAGGAGTTAGTGCAACAGTATTAGTAACTGCATTAGCAGTTGGTTTAGGAGTTGGATTAACTAGTTCTAAAACAGTTGATGAAGGAGAAATATTTATAGATGCTATTTCTGGAAACAAAAGAAGTGAACGAGATCTATTAAATAATGGAATTACTGCTGATGGCAAAACTTATCATGTAGTTAAAGAAAATAATAAGTTATTTGTTGTCATAGCAAAAAATGAAAAATTAGAATTAACCCAACCTCAATTTAATTTGAATATTATTGGTGAAGAAAGTGATCCTGAAACAATGGGAGGTGCTGATTTTAAGGAAACTTTACGAACACTTCCCAATACTACAAGTGATCTAGTTAATGAAGATATATTTAATAATCTTGATGGTGCTATTTATTATGGTGAAGACTATTTTTATTCAATGATCTACGGCAATATTGGTCATGTGAAAATTACTAATGATGGTTATATTTGGGGTGGATTTAAATATAACAGAGAGTCAGCACAAATAGAAAAACATGAAGCTCTTACTAATGGTCCCTTAAAATTTGGGACAGTTTATTCCGATGGACATGCCTTAATAGATTTAGCAGTTGTGTATGAATATCAAGAGGGAGTAAAAGCATATATTGATGCAATTACTGATACTCAAAGACATAATGCTGCAGTAAGAATAAGAAATGCTGATTCAATAAATAGTAAAACTGCTAGAGATGCAGAAATCTTAACCTGAAAAATTTTAAATCAAAATAATCAAGCAAAAGTGTTTACAAGATATTCAAGTGATTCTCTGGTGACTATGACAGTAAATCCTGATGTAACTGGCATAGCAGATGTGGTTTCCAATCAACAATATTTAATTGATGCGGCAGTAACTGATCAAAATGAACCAGATATTGATGAAAATGGAAAATTTAACATAACAACTTTAGCATGTGGCGAAAATAATCTGCATGGATACCGCGCTGGGATATTATATCATGATGATAATACTAAGGCTTGTCTCATACCTAATGGAGATGAAAATAACCTTGCTTTGGTAAATCAAGAAGTGAGTATCGAATTAGGAAAATTAAATTATAAATTATTTAATTTTCAAGGTGGCCATATAAAAAATCCTTTATTAAATAAAATTAGCACCACAAGTGAACTAACTGCTACTCCAAATGGTTATGTTACTTTACCCGGAATTACTGATCGTGTTCGGGTTCAAGAAAAAACTAATTATGCTGTGGTGCCTAGTGATATCAAAATTGAATTAGACAAAGCACCAAGTTCTTAATTTATATTGTAATTAAAATTATGAAAAGTAATAACTAGCCTTCAAAAAATAGTATTCAAGTATTAATTAATAAGTTTATTATCTATTGTTTAAATCAAATTATTTATTATTAATTCTAAATAATTAAATAAATGATTTATTTAATTATATTAATGAAATAACAAAACAATAATATTATTATTAATATTTATAAATATGAAATTTTTACACATTTCATAAATTATGATAATTTAGTTAAAATAAGAATATATTAAATATGTTTCATAGGAGGCAAATATGAAGTTAGTGCTCAAAAATAAAAAAGTAGCTATTATTGCAGGTGTTAGTACAGCCGTATTAGTAACTGCACTAGGAGTTGGTTTAGGAGTAGGTTTAAGTACATCTTCTTCAAGTAGCAATGGTGATGAAAATCCAGGTTATACAGCTGATGCTAATCATTATATTTCTTATAATGGAATTGGAGTTACTGCTGATGATATAAGCAAAGGCAAAATATCAATTGATGGAAATGAATATTCAATTACCAAAAGAGATGGAGATTTTTATTTTAAAGTACCTTCATTTTCAGAAACTGCACAGCCTAGTATAACTGTTATTAATTCATTTACTATAGGTACAAAATATTTTAATTTACTTGATGTTAGCAAAGGTAATGGTAAAGATAATTATTATGATTTTGGTTTTCTAATGCCTAGTTTATCAATTGGAGTTGTGAGAATTCCTAATGATGGTAAAATATATGGAGGATTCATAGAATCTACAAACCAAAATGTAGATTATGAAGTAAATCCAAAATTAAGAAAAGTATTTCCAAATGGATATGAAATAGGTGATTTTAAAAATCTTGATTTTGGGGGAATTAATATGTTAAAACTACAAAAATTAAAAACATTATTAAATTATAATGGTTCTCTTGATTCTATGACTGATGTCGAAGCCGCTCTAGAAAATTCACCAACAACAATAAGATTTGGGTTCTTTTTAGATAGTCAGAATTCTATTAGAGTAGCTACTTATAAAAAGGCCACCATGCCAAGTGAATTAGGATATGTTCCCGAAAATTTTGATAATCCTATTACTTTGTCCACTGCTGATTATTTACTTTCATCAAATACAGTTACTATGGAACAACATGCTCAAGATGATATTAATTTTCAATTAAGTGCTTTCAAAAAATCTAATGGAGACTATGTATCAATTACCTTACCACAAGGTACTAGACCTTTAAGTCAAGAAACTCAAGAAGTATCATTAGCTGATCTTTATACAAATCTAAGGTATGAAGCTAAATTAAATAGCCATTCTATCATAGGTGATTTTAGATTCTCTATAAATGGTTCTTTACAATTAAATGATTCTATCATAACAGAAAGTGGTGAAAAACCAGCTATACATCTTAATCCTGATTCTACATTTACAATGCCAACACTTTTAATAAGGCTTAATGAAACAGTTTTTAGTGAAACAAATTACGCAACTCCCGGCACACAAAGAGAAAATGATGAATTATTGATTAATGCTGAATCAGAATGACTAGATTATTTTAAAGGAATAGCTAATGATGAAAGGGTTAAAGAATTAGCAAAAAAAATGGGGATCACAATTAGATTTAAAGTAGCTAGCATTACTGATGAACTACATCAAATTCGTTATCATTATCCTGAAAATCCTGCTTCATCAGAAGTAGCTTTTATGTCTGTTGACCGTATTGATAGTATCGGAAATGTTCAACTGCGAGAGAGTGTTTTTGTTCCTTTATTAGAAGATGGTGTTCTAGAAAATAATTTAGATAATCCAGCTTATTTTCAAGATGGTTGAAGAGCAAGTGCTAAATTTTTTACAGGAGAAAAAAAGGATAGATATGGTGCATACCCATTTAGTCAACAAACTCAAGTTATTGCTTATAATTCTGATTACTTACCAAATGGTTTAGATTTTTCAAATGGACAAACCGTTGCTAGCCATTTATATGTAGGTGATCTTGGTCCCTTAAATACAGTTAAAACTACAAAAGCAGCCGATACTGTTACAACTGAACAAAAGAATGGTCTTTTAGTTGATGCTGGCTTAAAAACAGGAGGAACAGTATGAGCATTTGATTATTATCCTGATACAAAAAAAGACCAAAAACCAGGTCAACAAGATGTAGCTTGAACAAAAGTAACTAGAGGAAGCAGTGATACTGCTGATCCTGGTGAAAAAGATTATTGATCTGTTTTTGCTGATCCAAATCTAAAGGATGATGCACGATTCCAAAAATGAGTTGATCACAATTATAATTCAAATACCGCTCGAGTTGGTACTGATCTTAATGCAGATGAATCATATGATAAGTATGCTTTATTTAATGGTCATGTTGGTGCCATTATGATTGATTCATCCTGAGTAAATGATGAATGAAAAAGTGGTGAATGAAGAACTGAAGGGACAGCTGAAGAAAAGGCAGCCTTTGCACAAGAAAAAATAAAATTCCAAACAATTCCTGTTGGATTGGCTGAAGGATTATTTGGTATAATGACCAGATTATTAAAAGATGATAAGGGAAAACAAATGGTTGCAGAAATGTTTTTAAATGTATTAACCGATCTAAATAAAGGTATGGAATTGTATGAATTAACTTCAAAACTACCAGCAAGAAAGGATGTAACTGCAACTGTTAATTCTTATGAAGCAACATCTCATTTATTTACTGCTGTTGCAAATACCCATACAGTTTATGGAATAAAACGTAATGAACAATGACCTTATACTGATGTATTTAAGCCAACAACAAAAAAAATTACAACATATCAGAGTGCTGATTCTAACTTTTATCAAACTATTGCTGATTCATATAAGGATGCAGCAATTAATAAACCAGCACCAAATTCTAGACGGGTTTTTGTTCCTGAAGATCCTGATGCATCATAAAATCCCCATAATTAACATCAAATAAACATTAACAAAAAAATATTAAATTCAGCTAATAATAATATGGAATAGTATGTTAAATGTTCTTAATGATCAATGTATTGTAATTATTAGCAAAATATTATAACTTAATATTTATTAACCAATATTATCATTAATAAAAATGAAATTTATCTTAACAAATAAAAATATTAAATTCAGCTAATATTAATATGAAATAATATGCCATTTATATTTATATAAATAATGATTAGTATCAATAAATGAGATGAAAGAAATGCTAGCGAAGTATTTTAAAAATACTGTTAATTCAATCAATATCATCAGTTTTATAAAACAACGTTAAAACTATTCATAAGAATAAAAATTAATTCTTCTCATGATATATACAAATAACATCTAATTTATTCTTTCTTGCTCTTAATATCACATAGTTAGTGGAATAAATAATCAATGATAATCATTACTAGTATTTATAAAAAGATAAAAAAATATTAAGAAGGAAATAAGATAAAAAAGATTTTTATAAAACTTAATAAATTCATACAAAGTGAATTTATTAATTTACTTCATAAAAATTCTCGCTCCTAAAGGTCCTGATTATTCTTAAATTTTTTAAATTCTATTAAGTGGAGATTGTAATTACTATTTTATTAAGTATCAAAAAGTTATTACTTAAGTTGTAATTAATAGACTTATAAAATAGAATAAAGAATTATTCACAACTAAATGACTATTTTTTAAGAAAAACTTAATTTTTTTTTAATTTTTATTTTCTTCTTGACTTTTCTATTTTTTTATGGTATAATAATAAATGAAAAGAAAAAAGGAGAGCAGATGGGATTTGAAAAAAAATTAATTACCAGTGTTGTTAGTATTATAATAACTGGTCTTGGATTAGGATCAGGACTAGGACTAGGATTACAACACAAAAATAATAGTACTGATACTACTGATAAAACAGATGTTATTGTCATTCCTAATAAGGAACCAGATTTTGTTGTTGATGCTAACCACTATGTTACTACTACTGGTGTAGGAGTTAGGGGCGCTGATATTGTGGATCACAAAGTAACAATTAATGGAAATGAATATTTAGTGCAAAAGAAAGATGAAGAATTTTTTCTTAAAGTACCTTCAGTTTCTGAAAAATTACAACCAAAAGTATATTTATATAATTTGTTTGAAGAGTGACTAAAAGGGGGTGCTAAATTTAATTCTATTGATCCTCTTGATGTTCAAGAAAAAGACAGCTTTTATAATGTTGATTATGTATTACCTAGTTTAGCAATTGGTGCTGTCAGAATCCCTAATGATGGCAAAATTTATGGGGGATTTGTTGCTTCAACAAAACAAGATCGAGATTATGAAGTAAACCAAAAGATAACTAAGGTATTTCCTGAAGGATATGAAATAGGTAGTTTTGATTCTGAAGGACGGGGACAAATTAATTTCTTAAAACTCCAGCAACTCAAAACATTACTAAAATATACTGGTTCCTTAAATTCAATAGATGATGTTGAAAATGCTTTACAAGATAGTCCTACCACAACCCGCTTTGGATTTTTCTTACGAGATTTAAATGGTAAAAATTTAATTTCATTAGCAGTTAATCATGGAGCAAGTGAACCAAGTGAACTTGGGTATGTTCCAACTGTTTTTGATCAACCAATTGCTTGACCAGGTGATCAATACAGTTCCATTATGACTAGAGAAACTACCTTAGCAAATCTTGCTACTCGGGGCCAAGATTTTCCAATTTCTTTTTATAAAGGATTTGCTGCTGATCCAGATGACTCAGAACCTGAAGTTTATACCATTCATTTGGATCAAGGGGTGACTGATTTAAGTCAAGAAGTTAAGGAAGTAAATCTAGGCGATTTAAATATTCTTTTTCGATATGAATCATCTAATGCTTCCCATCCACTTTTAGGACAAATAAAAAGTAATGTTGATGGAACTGTCTTATTAGATGATTCAATCATCTTGGAAAGCGGAGAATCTCCAAATCTAAAACTTAATGCTGATGCTACTTTAACAGTCCCAACAGTTCTAGTTAAACTTGAAGCAGCTACATTTAGTGATGAAAATTATGCAACCACTACCACAACCAGAGCAAAAGGAGAACTATTAATTAATGTTAAAGCTGATTGGTTAGATTACTTTCAACAAATAGCTAATGATGCTCAAGTCAAAGCATTAGCAAAAGAAATTGGAACCACCATTAGATTTAAAGTAGAAGAGGATAATCTTGCTCATGAAAGTTATAAAATTCATGATTATGGAGAAAGTGATTCAAGATTATCAGAAATATTTTTTGTAAATGAAGCAATCATGAATAATCTTGGTAATGATATGGTTTTAGATGAAAGCCAGTTTGCCCCACTTTTAGAAGATGGCATTCTTGAATCATATCTTGATAATTCTGCTTATTTTGAAGATAGTTATCGAACTAGTACCAAAATTTTTCATGCCACATCTCCAGATAAATATGGAGTTTACCCATTTATTAGAAGTACTCAAGTCATTGCTTATAACTCTGATTACTTACCAAATGGTTTAGATTTTTCTGGAGATAAAACAATTGTGGATTATTTATATAGAGAAGCTCCAAGTTATTTCCCTACAGATGACTATGTCGAACCCGTACTTGTTACAATTACGGAAGAGCAAAAAAAGGGTCTCCTAGTTAGTGCAGAATTAACTACTGGGGGAACAGTTTGGGCATTTGATTATTATGCTGAAACTAAGAAAGATCAAAAACCACATCAACAGGATATAACATGAAAAAAAGTAACTAGGGGTGATGGTGAAACATCAGATCCAGGTAAAAGGGATTTCTGATCTGTTTTTGCTGATCCAAATTTAAAGGATGATGTTCGATTTCAAAAATGAGTAGATCATAATTATTATTCAAATGATAATCGTGTTGGTAATGGCAACACTGATGGTGCTTATGATAAACATGCCTTATTTAATGGAGAGATTGGGGCCATTATGATTGATTCATCATGAGTAAATGATGAATGAAAAAGTGGTATCTGAAGAACTGAGGGAACTGCTGAAGAAAAACAAGCATTTGCTGAACAAAAAATTAAATTTCAAAAATCTCCAATTGGAATTGCAAATGGTTGATATGGAGCAATGCTTAGCACCTTAAAACAGGATACCCCAAAACAAGAATTAGCAGAAGTGTTTTTAAGTGTTTTAAGTAGTCCAAATAATGCTATTGAATTTACTGCTTCTACATCAAAATTATTTGCAAGAAAAGATATTAGGCTAGTTAATGATGGGGATGGTACTAATAGCAGTATTGTAAATCTATTTGCTGCTGTTGCTGATACCCCAACTGTTGTTGGGGGACAATTTGATAAATTGAATAGTAAATGATGACCAGAAACAATTTTTAAACAAATATCAAAAAATATTAAGAGCTATGATCGGGACCAATATGATAATTTTTATGAATATATTGCTACTGAATTTAAAAATGCTGCTCAAAATACTCCATATAGAAATGCTCATACAGTTTTTGTACCTGAAAGTTCTAATCCTTCTTAAATTCCTTAATTTTGATTAAGTTAACATTTTAATTATTATTTTATTAGGTATTATAGAGTTAAAAAGACAATTAAGCCTAATAAAATTATAAATAAAATAAAGAAAATTTACAATTAAATACATATTTTTTTCAAAAAGAAAGACTTGGTTTTTTAATTTATATTTTTCCCTTGACTTTTTATTTTTTTATGGTATAATATAATTAATGAAAGGAGAAGGCAGGTGAAATTTGAAAAAAAGATAGCAACAAGTATTGCTAGTGTTATAATAATTGGTTTAGGTTTAGGATCTGGATTAGGAATAGGCTTACAACACAAAAATAATAGTACTGATAATATTGATAGCACTAATAGCATAGGCAAAGTTGATGTTCCTGCTGTTCCTAATAATGGGGAACCAGATAATGGGGAAACAGATTTTGTTGTCGATGCTAATCACTATATTACTACTACTGGTGTTGGAGTTAGGGGTAATGATATAGTGGATCGAAAAGTAACAATTAATGGAAATGAGTATTCAGTTAAAAAGAAAGATGAAGAGTTCTTTCTTGAAGTGCCTTCAGTTTCTGAAAAATTACAACCAAAAGTATATTTATATAATTTATTTGAAGAATGATTACAAGGAGGTTCAGCATTTAATTCTATTGATCCTCTTGGGGTTCAAGAAAAAGAAAGTTTTTATGATATTAATAATATCCTACCTAGCTTATCTATTGGAGTTGTCAGAATTCCTAATGATGGGAAAATTTATGGAGGGTTTGTTAATTCAACCAAACCCAATACTGATTATGAAGTACATCCAAAAATAGCTAAATTATTTCCAAATGGATATGAAATTGGAAGCTTTGATTCTGATGGACTTGGAGGAATTAATTTCTTACAACTACAACAACTTAAAACATTACTAAAATATTCTAAATCCCTAGATTCAACATATGATGTATTAAGGGCTTTACAAAATAGTCCTACCACAACTCGGTTTGGATTTTTCTTACGAGATTTAAATGGTAAAAATTTAATTTCATTAGCAGTTAATCATGGCGCAAGTGAACCAAGTGAAATTGGTTATGTTCCAACTGTTTTTGATCAACCGATTGCTTGACCAGGTGATCAATATAGTTCCATTTTCACTAGAGAAACTACTTTAGATGATCTTGCTACTCGAGGTCAGGATTTTCCCATTTCTTTTTATAAAGGATTTATTACTGATACAGAAAATCTTGTTCCAGAAGCTTATACTATTCATTTAGATCAAGGGGTTACTGATTTAAGTCAAGAAATTAAGGAAGTAAATCTAGCTGATTTAAATCTTCTTTTTCGCTATGAAACAACTACAATTTCCCATCCCCTTTTAGGACAAATAAAACATAATGTTGATGGAACCATCTTATTAGATGATTCAATCATAATGGAAAATGGAGAATCTTTAGATCTAAAACTGGATGCTGATGCTACTTTAACAATTCCAACAGTTTTAATTAAACTTGAACCATCTATTTTTAGTGATACTAATTATGCAACAACTACCACAACAAGAGCAAAAGGAGAACTATTAATTAATGTAGATGCTGATTGATTAGAGTATTTTCAACAAATAGCTAATGATTCCCAAGTAAAAACATTAGCAAAAGAAATTGGGACCACCATCAGATTTAAAGTAGAAGAAGAGAATCTCACTAATGAAAGCCAGAAAATTTTGGACTATGGGGAAAGTGATCCCAGATTATCAGAAATCTTTTTTGTTAATGAAGCAATCATGAATAATCTTGGAAACCACATGGTCTTAAATGAAAACCAGTTTGCTCCACTTTTAGAAGACGGCATTCTTAAAACTAATCTGGATAATCCTACTTATTTTGAAGATAATTATCGAACCAGTACCAAAATTTTTAGTGATACAAATAAAAATAAATATGGAGTTTATCCATTTATTCGTGACACTCAAGTTATTGCTTATAACTCTGATTACTTGCCTAATGGTTTAGATTTTAGTAATGGTCAAACAATTGCAGATTATTTATATAGAGAAGATCCTGGTTATCATGTTGGAAATCTAGATCCGCAAATTATAACTTCTTTTGTTACTGATGCACAAAAAAATGGCCTGTTAATTAACACTGAATTAATTACTGGAGGAACTGTTTGAGCATTTGATTATTATGCTGATACCAAAAAAGATCAACAACCTAATCAGCAAGATATAGCATGAAAAAAAGTAACTAGAGGTAATGGTGAATTATCAAATCCGGTTCAAAAGGATTTCTGATCAGTTTTTGCTGACCCAAATTTAAAAGATGATGCACGATTTCAAAAATGAGTGGATCATATTTATTATTCAAATTATAATGATAAATATGCTTTATTTAATGGCCAGATTGGGGCCATTATGATTGATTCATCATGAGTAAATGAGGAATGAAAAAGTGGTACTTGAAGAACTGAGGGAACTGCTGAAGAAAAACAAGCATTTGCTGAACAAAAAATCAAATTTCAAAAATCTCCTATTGGAATGGCAAATGGATGATATGGGGCAATGCTTAGTATCCTCAAACAAGATACTCCTAAACAAGAATTAGCAGAAATGTTTCTCAATGTTTTAAGTAATCCAAATAATGCAATTAAATTTACTACTTCTACATCCAAATTATTAGCAAGAAAAGACATAAATTTAATTAATGATGATAATCATAGCATGATTACCAATTTATTTCATGCTGTTGCAGATACTCCTACAGTTATTGGTGGACAATTTGATAAATTAAATAGTGAATGATGACCAATAGAAGTTTTTGAAGAAATATCCAAAAATATTAAGAGGTATGAAAGAGATCAATATGATAATTTTTATGAATTCATTGCAAATGAATTTAAAGATGCAGCACAAAATACTCCTTATACAAATGCCCATGCAGTTTTTGTACCAGAAAATTCTAATCCTTTTTAGAATTCTTAAGGTTGATGAAATTTATATTTAATTTCTATTTTGTCATTGAAATTTTAAATTTATATAGTAAAATTAAATGATAAGAAAGGGGAGGCCCTGTGAAGTTTGAAAAGAAAATAATTACCAGTGTTGTTGGTGTTATAGTAACTGGTTTAGGGCTAGGAACAGGATTAGGATTAGGATTAAAGCACAAAAGTGTTAATCCCAGTAATATTGATGTTACTGCTATTCCTAATCAACCAAATTTCAATGTTGATGCTAATCATTATATTACTTCTACAGGTGTGGGAGTTAGTGGTGCTGATATTGTGGATGGCAAAGTAACAATAAATGGAAATCAGTATTCAGTTAAAAAGAAAGATGGAGAGTTCTTTCTTGAAGTACCTTCAGTTGCTGAAAAATTACAACCAAATATATATTTATATAATTTATTTGGAGAGTGATTGCTAGGAGGTTCCGCATTTAATTCTATCAATCCCCTTGATGTCCAAGAAGAAGAGAGTTTTTATCATGTTGATAATATCCTACCTAGTTTTGCCATTGGTGTTGTTAGCATTCCAAATGATGGCAAAATCTATGGAGGGTTTGTTGATTCAACCACACCCAATACTGATTATGAAGTAGATCCAAAAATAGCTAAGGTATTTCCCAAAGGATATGAAATTGGAAACTTTAATGATGAAGGACAGGGAGGCATTAACCTATTAAAACTACAAGAACTGAAAACATTATTAAAATCTACTGGTTCATTGAATTCAATAAACGATGTTGAAACTGCTTTACAAAATAGCCCTACCACAACCCGGTTTGGGTTTTTCATCCGAAATTTAAATAATAAAAACCTAATTTCCATAGCTGTTAACCATGGAGCAAGTGAACCAAGTGAAATTGGTTATGTTCCAACAGTTTTTGATCAACCAATTGCTTGGCCAGGTTATCAATACAGTTCTATTTTGACTAGAGAAACTACTTTAGCCGATCTTGCTACTCGAGGACAAGATTTTCCCATTTCTTTTTATAAAGGGTTTGTTACTGATACCGAAAATCTTGTTCCAGAAGCTTATACTATTCATTTAGATCAAGGGGTTACTGATTTAAGTGAAGAAATTAAGGAAGTAAATCTAGGTGATTTAAATATTCTTTTTCGGTATGAAACAACTACCATTTCCCACCCTCTTTTAGGACAAATAAAACATAATGTTGATGGAACTATCTTATTGGATGATTCAATCATCAAGGAAAATGGAGAATCATTAAATCTAAAACTTAATGCTGATGCTAATTTGATAATCCCATCTGCTCTAATTAAACTTGAAGCTGCTACTTTTAATGATGAAAATTACGCAACCACCACCACCACCAGAGAAAAGGGTGAACTATTAGTCAATGTTGATGCTGATTGATTAGAGTATTTTCAACAAATAGCTAATGATGCTCAAGTAAAACAATTAGCAAAAGAAATCGGAATAACCATCAGATTTAAAGTAGAAGAAGATAATCTGGCAAATGAAAGCCAAAAGATTCAGGATTATGGTGAAGGGGATTCCCGATTATCAGAAATCTTTTTTGTTAATGAAGCTATCATGAATAATCTTGGAAAGAATGTTGTCTTAAATGAAAACCAATTTGCTCCCTTACTAGAAAATGGCATTCTTAAAACTAATCTGGATAACCCTACTTATTTTGAAGATAGTTATCGAACTAGTACCAAAATTTTTAATGATACAAATATCAATAAATATGGAGTTTATCCATTTATTCGCGACACTCAAGTTATTGCTTATAACATAGATTACTTGCCTAATGGTTTAGATTTTAGTAATGGTCAAACAATTGCAGATTATTTACACAAAGAAGATTTAGGTAATTTATCTGCAATTCAACAATTACAATCTGTATATACAATTACTGATGAACAAAAAAGTGGCTTGCTAGTAAATCCTAAATTAACTACTAGCGGAACTGTTTGGGCATTTGATTATTATTCTGAAACTAAGAAAGATCAAAAACCGAATCAACAAGATCTAGCATGAAAAAAAGTAACTAGAGGCGCTGAGGACACATCAGATCCAACAAGAAAGGATTTCTGATCAGTTTTTGCTGATCCTAATTTAAAAGATAATGTGCAATTTCAAAAATGAGTAGATCATAATTATTACTCAAATGATGATCGAATTGGTGATAGTAACACAGATGGGGCTTATGATAAATATGCTTTATTTAATGGTCATATTGGGGCCATTATGATTGATTCATCCTGAGTTAATGATGAATGAAAAAGTGGCACATGAAGAGCTGAGGGAACAGCAGAGGAAAAACAAGCATTTGCTGAACAAAAAATAAAATTTCAAAAATCTCCAATTGGAATTGAAAAAGGATGATATGGGGCAATGCTTAGTACCTTAAAACAAGATACTCCTAAACAAGAATTAGCAGAAATGTTTCTCAATGTTTTAAGTAGTCCAAATAATGCCCTTCAATTTACTACTTCAACATCAAAATTATTAGCAAGAAAAGACGTAAATGTAATTACTGATGAAGTTAATAATATTATTATTAATTTATTTTCTGCTGTTGCTGATACCTCTACAGTTATTGGCGGGCAATTTGACAAATTAGATAGTAAATGATGACCAATAAGAGTTTTTGAAAAAATATTAAGAAATATTAAAAGCAATGATCGGGATCAATATGATAATTTTTATGGATTTATTGCTACTGAATTTAAAAATGCAGCAATAAATACTCCATATACAAATGCCCATACAGTTTTCGTGCCAGAAAATGCTAATCCTGCTTAAAATTCATTTATTTTATTAATTAAAGATTATAATTATTATTTAGGTAGTACACAGAGTTATTAATTTAATTATAATTTACATAATAAATAATTGCCATCATTAATTATCTAGATACTGTTTTGCTAAATATATTTATCTTTAATTTAATATTGATAAGATAAAAAAACTTACAAGCTTAGGGGAGAACAAAAAATTTTTATTGCTGAAGCTAGTATAGTTTTATTAGTGACCATATTAAAAAATTAACTTAGTAGTTAAATTAAAAGAATAATTACTAATACTGATAGTACACATCTTACTTTTAAAAACCTAATTTCTTCTATAGTGGAAAAACTAAAAGTCTAATTCTTAAATAATATTATAAATAATTTATAATATAATTAGTTAGGATAAAGTGAGTAATAAGGTGTCTGATAGAAATAATAAAAGAAAATTAGATACAAATTTTAACCATGTTTTAGATATTCAATTATTAAGAATGTTTGAAAACAAAAACCTTGCTCAAGATGGCTCTAAGTTCATTATCAATAAGTATAATATTCCAGAAGTAAAATTCATCCCCCAACAATATTCTTATCCAGAAACACCAACTGAAATAATTAAAACTTCTAACATTAAAGTTCATAAAGAAAAAAGATGATTTATGACATGAATTATTGTGGCATTATTAACTCTTATCTTGGCCTTGGGTTTAGGACTAGGTCTTGGTTTAAAAACCTCAAGTTCAAGTTTAGCACCAGTTACCCAAAGCCACACAACTCCTTTTGGTCTTAGTATTAGTGCTGAGGATATAAATAATGGAAAAACCACAATTAATAATACTGAGTATTCAATTATTAGACAAAACGATAATGTCTTTCTTCAGGTTCCAGCAGCAACTTATTCAGTAACTCCAAAAACTTTAACTACCAAAGGAATGTTTGGTAGTACTGCTGGAAAAACCTATAATGCAAATACTGTTCTTGGTGAAGGAAAAGATAATTTCTATGATATTAATGATTTACTTCCTTCACTAAACATGGGGGTTGTGAGAGTTACTAATCATGGCAAAATCTATGGGGGATATGTAAAAAAAGCTGATAATTCAGGATATGTAATTAATGATAAATTAGAAATTCTTTTCCCTGATGGATATGAAATTGGTGATTTTAGTAAGGATGGAAAAGGTGGCATTAATATGGAAAAATTAGAAAAATTAATTCTTTTACGCCGATCTTTTATTCTTGTTACTGCTAGAGATCTTGAATCTGCCTTAAGAAATGCACATACTGATACTATTTATAAATTTTATAAGTTTTTTGAAAATGGAAGAACCCTTATCAATTTAGTTACTAATAGTCATCCTGAATTTCCTTTTCAAATTGGCTATGCTCCAACTGATGGAAACTTAGTTTATCAAAATTTATGACCAGGACAAAGTGTTAATAAACCATACTGAAAAGATGAAATTACTCGCCCAACTGTCAATGAACATAAACAACAAGATTATACATTTAAAGTAAGAGAATTTACCAAGAAAGATGGTACTTATCATGAATTCACTCTAAGCAAGGATAATGATGATTTTAATCAAGAAATGCGGATTCCTTTAAATGAACTCTATGTACCCATGACATTTACTAATGGTCACTTAAATCATCCTGTTTTAGGTTTAATTCAACCTGATCCAACAGGAATATTTGATTTTAATAACCCTTCAATTCAAGATGAAAATGGCAACTCACCTTCAGTAGAAATGAATGATGATGATACCCTTGTTTTACCAACACTTTTAGTAAAACTTGAAAAAATCTAACAATTAATTTTGCTTCTTGTAACTAATCATAAAAAAGAAAAGCATATAATTTGCTAGTTAATAACAGTGATTTTATTCAATTATTTTCAAAATAAAGTTTGTGATTTTCAAGAAAAGAAATTACAAAAAATAAAACAGCTTAATCAACATAAACAAGTTAAATTTTTTATTTACAAAATTAAATTAAATATGTGAAATTAATTTATTATCTTAATAAAATAAAATTTAGATTACCAAACCAAATTAAATGGGGAGAGTTTTTTATTTATTAACTTTTTTAAAATTTTTTGCTAAAATTAAAAGTATAAGGAGAGTACATGGCAACAAATAAAAAAATATTTATAATTATTTCGGGACTAAGTGTTTTAACTTTATCTCTGGGATTAGGGCTAGGATTGGGACTAGATTCCAATGATGAAACAACAACAACTACAACTACTCCCTCTGAACCTGAGAATCCAACAACTGGAAATGAAGAAAAGTTTGAATATACAACTGCCACTGGAATTACTGTTAGTGCTGAAGATGTTCAAAGTCGAAAAACCATGATTGAACAAATAGAATACCCAATAAGCCAAGATGGAGTTGAATTTTATTTAAATATTCCTGGTTCAACTTATCATTTATCTGATAAACAAGTATGAACAAGAGCGTTATTTAATAATCCAGGTGGAAGAATATATAATGACAACACTGAAAAAGGTGCAGGGAAGTATAACTTTTATGACATAAATGAATTATTACCTTCCTTGGGGGTAGGAGTTGTTCGAATTCCATATAATGGAAAAATTTATGGTGGTTATGTTGATAATGCTGATGCTACTGACTATGTTATGTCTAGTAAATTAGTAACTCTTTTTCCTAACGGTTATGAAATAGGTGATTTTAGTTTAACCGATTATGATGGTGGAGGTCACTACCGGGGTGGCATCAACATGTTAAAACTAGAACAATTAAAAGCATTGATGGCTGCCACAACTTTGACTGCTGAAAATGTTGATGCTATTATTAGTGGAGTAACTACAACTACCAAATTTGGTCCTTTTTTATATAGTGATAACAATAAAACTTATATTAGATTAGCCACAAATCCTTCACCTGCTACTCCCGCTGATATAGGATATGCTTCTGATAATCCCGATACTGCTACTACTGATTGACCATATTCTGGTCCCCAAAATCCATATTGATATGATCAAGTAGTAAGTCCAGAATGAGATGGTACTTCTGAAAGAGATCAGGATTACCAATTTAGAATAAGTGAATTTGTAAATCAAGATGGTTCACGTTATAGAATAACTTTAAGCAAAGATGCCAGCACCTTAGCAAGTGCTGCTGTGGATGTTCCTTTGAGTGATCTTTATATGCCATTAACTTTTGTTCAAGGTAAATACGAACATCCAGTTTTAGGAATACTTCAACCTGATAGTGCTGGTAATGGTAGTTTTAGTTATCCAATTAAAAATGAAAGCGGAAGTCAACCAACATATAAAATTACCGATGATGGCTCTTTAACATTACCAACATTACTTCTCAAACTTAATAAAAGAATAATTAGTAATTAAGAATAAAACTGAACTCAACGAAATAAGAATTATCGAAATATCAAAAATAATATTTTTTTTCTGAAAGGTATTTTTATAATTTAAATTTAGAAATAATGATTCTAAAATTAAATTAATAAAATAACTGATCAGTTTTTTATTAATTCCAGTAAATAGTAATATAATAAAATGTTCTAACAAATTTAATAATATTCATATCATTAAAGAAGCAACAAGCAAAATATCAACTAGAAAAAATGCTTATTTATCTATAATACTAACTATTTAATTAATTGTTATGAATACTTAAATAAAATACATTTGAAATATTAGTTGAAAATATCCTATTAAATCTAGCTAAAACAATAAATAAAAATTAGGTCAGAATTATCCAACAGTAAATTATTTTTTTGTTTCTAAATAAATTTATTTTATAAATAAGTTAAATTTTTTATTTAGAAATTCAATTAAAATTTACCAAATTAATTCATTATTTTAATAAACAAATGCAGGTTATAAACAAAATTAAAAAAGACTTTTTTAAATAATTAATTTTTTAAAATTTTTAAATAAAATAAAAATGTGGAGGACGTATGTATTATATGTATTGAGATAAAAAAAAGATTATCGTGATTGCGGGAATAAGTACTTTGGTTTTAGCGCTTGGATTAGGGTTAGGATTAGGGTTAGGATTAAAAAAAACTGAATCAGAAACAACTTCAACTATTGTCCCACCTTTAGTAGAAAGTGATGTTCAATATTCCACTGCAACTGGAATTGTTGTTAATGCTAGAGATATCGAAAATCAAAAAGTTATGATTGATCAAATGGAATGTGAAATCACTAAGGAAGGAGAAAGTTTATATTTAAGTATTCCTAGTTCAACTTATTCATTATCTGGGAAACAAGTCTGAACAAAAAATATGTTTAACAATATTGGGGGAAGAGTATATGATAAAAGCACTGTTAAGGGGGAAGGAAAAGATAACTTTTATGACCTAAATCATCTATTACCATCCCTTGCAATAGGCATTGTCAGAATTCCGAATGATGGTAAAATTTATGGTGGCTATGTTGGTAATTCAATTGGTACTGGATATGTTATGAACAGTAAATTAGCTGCCCTTTATCCCAATGGTTACCAAATTGGTGATTTTAATCGTGATGGAAAAGGTGGCATCAACATGTTAATGTTGCAACAATTAAAAACACTAATTTCTGCTTCTAGTCTTACTGCTGAAAATGTTGATGATATTATTAGTAGTGCTCCAACAACTACCAAATTTGGCCCTTTTTTATATGCAGAATATACTGAAGGCAGAACCTATATTAGATTAGCAACAAATCCTGCTCCAGCTACTCCCGCTGAAATCGGCTATGTTTCTCCAAATCCTGATACATTTATTACATATTTTCCATTTGCTGGTCCTAGACAACCATATTGATATGATGAACAAACAAGTCCAGAATGAGATGGTACTTCTGAAAGAGAGCAGGATTATCAATTTAAGATAAGAGAATTTGTACATAAAGATGGAACCCCTCATACAATAACTTTAAGTAAAGATGCAACTACCATGGCAGGTGCTGTGGTTGATGTTCCTTTAAATACCCTTTATATGCCATTAACTTTTGTGCAAGGACAATATCAACATCCAGTCTTAGGTATGATTCAACCTGATGTTAATGGTAATGTTAAGTTTGATTATTCAATTAAAGATGCAAATGGTAACCAACCAACTTTTCATGTTAATGATGATGGATCATTGTCTTTACCAACACTATTACTTCCACTTCAAAAAAATTAATAACTGGAAATTAAGAAGCAAACTGCACTTAAAAAATAAACTAAGTATTAATAAGTACTACATAAACTAAAAGATCAAGTAAGAATTTAAAAATTTAATGCAATAAAAAATTCTTCCTGAATTGCTAATTTATTTTTCATAATAATTTAAATTTATAAAATTAATTCATTATTTTGATAAATAAATTTTGGTTTCCAAATAAATTAAACATAAAAAGTTTTAGTGATATTAATCTTTTTATATTTAATAAAATAAAAATAGGAGGATATTATGAATTCAAAAAAGAAAATGGTTCTCATTATTACCGCAACATGTGTTGTTATCTTATCACTTGGATTAGGGCTAGGATTAGGATTAAAAACAGAATCAGATACCAACTCACCTACAAGTTCAGGATCAGAAAAAAAAGATAATCTTCAATATACAACTTCAAATGGAATTACTATTAGTGCTGCAGATGTTCAAAATGGAAAAACTATGATTGACCAAACGGAATATTCAATAACCAAAAAAGGGGAAGATTTTTATTTAAGTATTCCTGGTTCAACTTATACATTAACTGGCCGGGAACTAGGAGTAAAGGGGATGTTTGGTAATCCTGGAAGTAGAAAATACACAGAAAATAATAAAAAAGGAGAGGGAAAAGATAATTTTTATGACTTAACTAATTTGTTACCAACCTTTGGAAGATTAGTTGTTAGAATTCCTAATGATGGAAAAATCTATGGTGGGTATAATGATAATTTTGATCAGACGGGATATATGATGTTTAGTAAATTAGCAGCTTTTTATCCAGATGGTTATCAAATAGGTGATTTTAGTGAAAATAATGGCCGGGGTGGTATCAATATGTTAAGGCTAGAACAATTAAAAGCACTCAATGATGCAAATGATCTTACGGCTGAAAATGTTGATAGTGTTATTAATGGAGCAACTACCACCACCAAATTTGGTCCCTTTTTATTTAGTGACAACACCAAAACATATGTTAGATTAGCTACTAATCCCACTCCATCCTGACCTCATGACATTGGATATGCCCCCTCTACTCCAGATGTAGCTGTTTCAACTTGACCAAATGGTAGTGATAATAAAGAATATTGATGGGATTATAGTGCTAGCTATGGATGAGATGGTGTTTTTCCCCGAGATAGAGATTACCCATTTAGAATAAGTGAATTTGTAAATCAAGATGGAACACCTTATACAATAACTTTAAGAAAAGATGAAAATACTTTAGCCGGTGCAGCTGTTGATGTTCCATTAAATAAACTTTATATGCCATTAACTTTTACTCAAGGAAGATATCAACATTCAGTTTTAGGTTTAATTCAACCTAATATTACTGGTCATGTTGAGTTTAGTTATTCAATTGAAGATGAAAATGGTATCCAACCAACTTTTCAAGTTAATGATGATGGCTCTTTAACATTACCAACATTATTGCTTCCCCTTCAAAAAAGCAACAATTAATAATTAAATATAAATTTACTTAAAAATATTTAAAGTAACAATTGTAAGCAATAATAAAACCAAGTATCTAATTATAATAAAAATTAATAGTTTTATTAAAATATGAACAAGGAGTCTTAGCTCAGGTGGGAGAGCATCTGCTTGACGTGCAGGAGGTCGCTGGTTCGAGTCCAGTAGACTCCACCACATATACTAATTTACTAATTGATTCAATAGAACATATTGTCTAATTTTTAATTTTCTTATAACTAAAAACTAAATCATATTTAACATCAAATAAATGAGAATAACCAAAAATCAGAGTTAGAATTTTATTCATTATTTTTTTATTAATTAAATTTAGAAACAATGGTACTAAAATAAAACTAATGAAAAACAAATGATCAGTTTTTGTTGATTTAGATGGAACTATTTATAGTAATAATCCTGTTGAATATGAACAAAATTTAAAACAGTTTAAACTATTTTGTAATCATTTTGAAACAAATATATTCCTTGCTACTGGTCGTCATCCAATTAATCTAATTGATGCCTTAGCTACCATTTCCTTAACTCAGGGAGGAATAATTGCACTTAATGGAGCATTAGTGTTTGTCAATGGAAAAATTATTTCCTCAACAGTTTTTGAAAAAAATATCAGTGAAAAAATCTATCATTATTTACTCCAAGCAAAAAAAAGCTTTTTTCTTTTTGGGAGAAACCAAATTTATTATTCTTATATTGGATCATTATCACATAAGTTTCCTAATTTTAAAAAGAATTATTGAAGAAAAAATAAGCAAATTCCCAAGAAAATTAAATCATTTTCCGATTTTTGACAGCAAGAAAAAGGAATTTATAAATTTGTTTTTATTAAAGATGAACAACCACTTTGCCAGAAGGACAAGCAATTCTTTAATAGTTTATGTGTTGAACATGGTCACTCTTTACCTCATCTATATGAAATCAATCCTCAAGATGTAAATAAAGGCAAAGGAGTAAAAGTAATTGTTGATTATTTAAAATTAGATCCCAAAAAACTAGTTGCTTTTGGTGATGGGGAGAATGATATTGAAATGTTTAAAATGATGAAATATTCAGTAGCTATGAAGAAAAGTGCATCAGAATTAAAGAAATATGCTTCGGCAGTTGCGAAAGATGTATCTTTTCCCTGAGCCCTTAAGGAATTACATTTACTAATTGAGAAGAAAAAATCTTCTAATTAGAATACTTTTCTTACATATTTAACTAAAAAAGTTTAACTAAAAAAAAAATGCAAAAGTTCTAATTTAGCAATGTATTAAACATAATTAAAAAAATTTTATGAAAAAATTCATTATTGCTGTTAATTATATGATGTTGTAAGTTTGTAAGTTCTTATTAATAAATTTATTTATCACTACTTTTAACAAAAATAATGATTTTTATACTGTTTTAATCTTAAAACAAACATTACATTATGAAATTTATTACTTTTAATTTTAGTAATATTTATCAGAACATTTATAATTGAATACTTATTTTTCACATTCATAAGATTATTATTGAAATACCTGTTGAAAAAAAGAACATCAAAATAGAGGTATTTTCCTAAATTATAAATACTATTTAATTATTTTTTTTTAAAAAATAATAGAAATACTTGTATTTTCTATCATTCTTAAAAAATTAACATATTATTTGATATAAAGCACTTATAGATACTAAACTGAATGAAATATATTACAATAAACATATATGATAAATTCAAATGTAAAAAAAGTTGCTAACATGTTAGTAAACACAATTATTGAGGTTCCTTTATATCAAAGGTATTATGCTTGAGAAAAGCAAAATTGAGCAGCATTTTATGATGACATAGTTGGTTTTTCGAATTTGCTAGTCAAACATGAAAAAGAAAATTATTTCTTAGGTTGCATTTATTTATACAGAAAGGAAGAAACTACTGCAGAAGAAGTACAAGAATATTTAGTCATTGATGGTCAGCAACGATTAATTACTTTTTCTTTGTTTCTAGAAGCAATTCATGCCATTCTTAAAGAAGATGATAAAGAAGAATTTCTTAATAAAAAGTGCTATATTGAAAGTAGATCTAGTAAGAAGATGTGATTACCTTCTGAAATTGCAGCAAGAATTAAAGAAAATTTTAAGTTAAATGGTGAAGATTCCACACATTTTGAAAATATATTTGATAATCATAAAATAGTCACAGAATCTAAGATACAAAAATCTTTTAATTTTTTTAAAGAAAATATTAGAAATGAAATAAAGAAAAAGTCCATTAATATAACTTTAATATATCAATGTCTCCTTGAAACTGAGGCTGTTTTTATCTTTTTTGATAAGCATCGTCCTCAACAAATTTTTGAAAACATTAATTTTAAAAGAAAAGAATTAACATGTGTTGATTTAATTCGAAATTACTTAATAATGGAATCTGAAAAACAAAAAGATGTTGGCTTAAAAGCTGATTGATTTCAAACATGAAGAAAATTAGAAAAAAGGTTTGAATCAGAAGTCAAAACTATACAATCTAATCAAAAATGAACTAAAGTACTAAAATCCTTTATGTTTCACTACTTAAAATACAAAAATGAAAATAGTATTTCAGCAACTGATAATAGCATTTATTGAAAATTCCAAGAAGAATGTGGCCGAGATAAGGATTTCAGAAAAAATATTGAAAGCATTATGAATGAGATTATTGAGTTATCTGAATACTATTTTTGAATCATCAAAAATGAACATAAAGATCGAAGAATAAAAAAAGCTCTTTTTAGATTAGGTCAAAGAAGTGATCAAACTGTCTATTATCCTTATTTATTTTCAGTCTTTAGAGATTTCAGAAGGAAAGTAATTGATAAGAAACAATTATTAGCCATTCTTGAACTACTAGAAAGTTATTGTTTCCGAACAGTTTTTGTTTCTGATTCCCCAAATACTTGAAGTCGCTTTTTTGCAAAATTATCAAAAAATGTAAAAGCAGAATACAAAAATACTAAAACCTATAAACAGGCACTTGCATCAGTTCTTTTAAAGCAAACTGGTAAGCAGGAATTTCTTAATGATGAAGAATTAATAAAAAAAATAATTTCTAAAAAATATTGAAAAAAAGAGTATGCAACAAGCTTCCTAAAACTAATTGAACTAGAATATGGTTTATCTACTGATTTCTTAAAAAGTAAAGATATTCAATTAGAACATATTATGCCCCAAACACTCACTGCTGATTGAAAAAGAGATTTAGGAAAAGAAGCAACTACAATTCAGAATAACTACCTAAATGTTATTGGTAATTTAACCTTACTAATGATTAGTAGGAATCAGAAAATTAGCAATAAGTCTTTTCGGGAGAAAAAGAAAGAATATGTTAATGATAATAAATTTCCTCATATAAATGAAGTATTAATTAATGCAAAATATTGAAATGAAAAAACAATAAAAAAACGAACTGAAGATCTTGCTTATAAAGCATGTAAAATGTGACCTTATCCAAGAATTAAAACTTACAAGAAAATAAAAAAACAAATCAAATATATTAATGATGAAAAAATTCTAGATTTAACGGTTAATGATGATGTTCAATTTACTCATACAGACATAAAGTGTCTGTATTTAGATAATAATACAATAGAATTCAAAAACACTGAAAGAAATTGAACACAAGCTTTAATAAAAACATGCAAATTCCTTTATGAGTGATCACCTGAAAAATTTATAGAAATTGAAAAAAAGAAACGAATTTTAATTTTTCACTTGAACAAAAATCCAAAAGATAACTATGAGTTATTTCCAGGATTATCTATCAATGTTCATTGAATGACTAATCATAAAATAAAGGCACTAAAAAAACTTACAAAAGAACTAGGTTACCCACAAAATAAAATTAAATTCAAAATAATTTCAAGAAAAATTAAATAAATTAGTTAAAAGTAAACAAAATAAATATTATTTCCTAATCTTATTTAATCTAGTTTGTTTTTTATTTAGTGCATAATTAGTTCAAATTGATGCGGTAATTGCTCCATAAATATTTGTTGATGTTCGTGCCATTTCTGAAATTAAGTCAGTACTTAATATAATTGCTAACATATTTAATGAAGTAGCATTATTAAATAAAGATTTGATAGCACTAGTAGAAGCAACAGCAGCATCACCAGGAACTCCTGCCATTCCAAAAGAAAGAATGGTAATAATGATGATTGCTTGAATATAAAATAATTCATCAGCTATTCCTAATTGTTTTGCAATCACAATTGAAGTAAGCAAAGGAAAAGCTCCGGTACAAGCAATTGATAAGCCTGAAGCGGCAAAGGTAGGAACAAAATCCGCAACAGTATGGGAAATCATTAATTCTTTCTTAAGTAATTTTTGAGTTAGGGGAAGAGTAGCTTGGGATGATTGGGTAAAAAAACCCATGATTAAGGGAGCAGAAATCTTGGAAGCAAAACTTTTAATATTTTTCTTTTGAAGAAAAATAAAATTCATGCCACTAAGAACAAAAACAATAATAAAAAGAATTAAGAACATAAACCCAATAAAAGTAATTCCATTAAGAATTTGTTTAATGCCACCCTGAAAAACTGAGGTAGTAATAAAACCAATGATTGCAAAAGGTAAGTACTTAATTACTAATTCCAAAATTTCATTCACCACTTTATGAAAACCAATAATCCCATTTTCAACTTGTTGAAGAACCTTACTACGAGGATTTTTCCTTCGTAGTTTAAATAATGAAATACCAAAAACTAAACCAATGAGAACTGCAGAGATGATTCCACTAACTGATCCTCCCATACTTTGTGTTTCAGATAAATTTGTTGTTACATGAGAAATGTTAAAAAAATCATTTATACTTGTTGGAATAAAATTAACAAGTTTTTCACCTAGGGGAATGATGGTAGCTAATTTGTTTGCATCAGAAGGCAGTTGGGGAAAAAATCCTTGAAAATCAATTTCTAGAATAATTAATGATATGAGAACAGTGATGATTATTCCAATTAAATAAACAATGAATAATCTTATGAAACCTGTTCAAATTTGTTTTTTTGCTTTGATTGCTCCATAATTAATTATTGAAACAATAATTGATGCAAAAAGTACAAATGGTAACAAAATGGAAATGGAATTATAAAAAACTTGAGTAACTAGGTTTGATCAATATGTTATTTCTTGTTTTCATATAACATCAGTGTTTTCATTTGTCTGATCTTGTTTTGTAGCTACAAAAGTATCTCAATTATTAAGTGCTGAGAAAACAATGGCCACAATGATTCCAATCATTGCCCCCGCAATTAGGGTTTTGGTTCAGCTTTTAGTATTTTTTCAAATAAAAACAATGATGACAATTGCAAAAACTAAGGTGAGTAAATAAAGCAAAGTATTTACTTCACTAATTTTGAGAAAATCTCTTAAAAAACTCATATCAATCTTAATTATACATGATATTAAGCATAAATAGGTTATTATAATGTAAAAAAAAAGAAATTATCAGAAAGAATATCCTTATAATAAAGATGTGACCTGTTGACGAGATATAGAAAATAGTGATCTTTCACAAAATGATCTTATTCAATTATTAAGAGTTCATCACATTATCAAAGCATTTCCAATGTGTATTGATTGTGAAGGAAAAGTGATGAAACAATCTAGAAAAAACATGTTAAAATGTCAAAACTGTCATACTGAATGAAGCATCAAAAAAGGTAGCATCATTGAAAATTCAAAATTACCATTAAGAAAACTCCTGCTTTTGTATTTCTTATATTTAGATCAACATAATGCCCATAAGGCAAGTAAAATTGCAAAAGTAAATAAAAATACTGCAAGAAGACTTTTTCAAAAATTTAAAAATCTTTAATATTTAATAATTTAATTATTGCATAATAAATTTCATTAAATAAAGAAAATAACTGCTCTTAACCTATGGTTTGTCTTTTTTAATTCACTTATAAGTTTTAAAAAAACCATTGTTTGTGTAACTAATTTAGATAAATAATAAGCAGTGATTTATTAATTCTGGAAACTGATATAATATAATAAAGTATAGTTTGGAGGAAAAAATGACAAAATTAACAAAAAAAGAATTAATTGAAAAGGTTACAAGTAATACTGATCTTAGTATGAAACAAGTACAAGCAGTTTTAGATGCTTATCACACAGTGCTTTTTGATGAAGTAACCCGAGGAGTTGCTGTTGCATATCCTGGCTTTGGAACCTATAGTATTAAACAAACTAATCCAAGAAGAGGAATAAATCCAAAAACTGGGGAAAGAATTGAAATCCCTGCAGGAAGAAAACTAGCTTTTAAGGTAGCTAAGCAAATCAAAGATCGCTTGAAAGCTACAAGTTAGTTATAAATCAACTTACTTTAAAATAAAACACTAATTTAAATTACATTAATGAATATAATGGGGAGGACTGATGAACAATGAAAGTGATGAATGTGAACATTCAACTAAAGAAAAAACAAACCAAAATAGTTTATTAATTAAAGAAAAAAAACAGGCATCGCCTTCTCATTCAAACAATGATGAGACTTCCCATTCTTGTAGTTCCTGTCATGAAGTTAAACAAGTTAATACTAAATTTAAATGATTAGATGATATTCTAAATTTTATTAATAAATATACTAACTTCTGGATTCTTTTGTTTTCAAATATTATCTTATTAACATTATTAAATTATATTGTGAAAGATAATTCTTTTCTTGATGCACTTTATGATAAAAAAAGCATTCCCATGGCAGTTATTGCTACCTTAGCCATGCTGTTGCTTTATCCTAAATTTGTTGTTGGTTTTTACCATGATTTAAAAAGAAAATCTTTTGGCATGATGACTGTTATTGCATTGAGTGCCACCATTGGTTATTTTTTATCTCTAACTTTATTTTTAGATATTTCCATTAATGATACTGATTATGGCAGTTCGTTTAATAATAACTTTTTTGATTTTGTCATTGCCATTTTAGTATTTTTATCTATCGGAATGGCTGTAGAAGGCAAAATTACCAAACAAGGAAATTATGACATTCACCAAATGTTAAAAATCAAAGATCAAAAAGTAATTTCTGCTAATGGAAAGATGATTAATTTAAAAAAACTAAAAGTTGGTGATTTAATTTATATTAATCAACAAGCTGATATTCTTGTTGATGCAGAAATAATCAAAGGTCAAACATATGTTACTGAATCTTTTTTAACTGGAGAAGAAAACCCAATTTTTAAAAAACCAGGCATGTTAATTAGTGCTGGATCAATTAATATTGGGGGAAGAATTCTTGTTAAAGTAATCAATACTTTAGAACAAAGTAATATTGCCAGAATCATTAATCAATCCAAAAATATTGCTAAAAGCAAACCAAGGATTCAGAAAATTGCTGACAGAATTGCTCATTATTTAGTATTTGTGGAAATCATTGGGGCTTTGCTTGCATTTGGTTATAAATTTGGCATTGAAGGTCTTGACCCAGTTCATTCTGTCATTTGATCTATTTCAATTTTTGTAATTATCTGCCCTTGTGCTTTAGGCATCTTGACCCCGGCAATTCTCATGACTGCTTCTTCAATTATGAATAAACGCAATATCCTCATTAAAAATAGTGATGTATTTAATAATGCCAAATCGATTAAATATGTTGTTTTTGATAAAACAGGAACTGTAGTTAGTAATAAATTAGAAATTACTAAATGGAAAGGAAATAATGAAGCCTTAGCAATTATTAAAGGTATGGAAATAATTAGTGAGCATCCCATTGCTAAGGCTATTTTTAGTTTCAAAAAAGAAGTGAATGCTTATGATCAAATTAAAGTAACTGAAATCTTAGGAGTTGGCTTAAAAGCTACTTATCAAGATGATAATTATTACCTAGGAGGAAAGAAGTTAATTGAACAACTTCAAGTTGATTATCAACTAGGTACTGGAGAAATTGTTTTGATTAAAAATAAAAAATATCTAGCATCATTTTTTTATCAAAGCAAAATCAATCCTCGTTTAAAAGAACTTGTTCAAAAATTCCGTGATGAAGGCATTAAAACTGTGCTGCTTTCTGGTGATAATGAAAAAAATGTGGCTTTGATTGCTAAAGAAGTTGGTTTTGATACTTATTATGCTGATAAATTACCAGAAGAAAAAGAAAAAATTGTTAGTGAATACAAACAAAAAGGAAAGGTAATGTATGTAGGGGATGGAATTAATGATGTTATTGCTCTTGCTAATGCTGACATTAGCGTTGCTGTTTCTACTGAATATAATTCATTTAATATTCCTTCCAATGTCATTGTTTTTAATGAAGATGTGGCAAATGTTTATCCCATGCTTAATATCATGAAAATTACCCAAACCTATGTCTTCTGGGGTATTATCTGAGCCATTATTTATAATATTGTCTTCTTTTTTCTAGTTATTTTTGTCAATATTCACCCCACAATTGGGGCATTAGTTATGTTAGGTAGTGATTTCTTCATTCTTTTTATCATTTTAACATTTCGATTAATGCGCCTAGATAGGAAAAATTATTTCAAATAACCTAATTGCTATGAATTTAAATGGGTTCTTACTCATTAACAAACCATCAGGTATCACTTCCTTTTTAGTTTGTCAACAAGTTAAACACCACTTTCATTTTAAAAAAGTTGGACATTGTGGAACACTTGACCCAGCTGCTACTGGCTTATTAGTTCTAGCCATTAATGAAGCAACAAAGTTTGTTCATTACCTCCTTAATCAAGATAAGGAATATGTTGCAACTGCTACCTTATGGAGCCAAACAACTACTTTTGATGCTGAAGGACAAGTTTTAAAGCAAATAGCTCCTCCTGATAGATTTATGATTACAGAAAATCAATTAAAACAAGCATTTAATGAGTTTTCAGGAAACTTTTTTCAAATACCTCCCATTTATTCTGCTATTAAAATAAATGGTACCAGAATGTATAAAAAAGCTAGAAAAGGTGAAGTAATTCATCCTGAACCCCGAGCAGTTGCGATTAAATGAATAAAACTCTTATCATTTGATAATGATCAATTCAAAATAGAAGTTCATTGCTCAAAGGGAACTTATATTCGAAGTTTAATTAATGATATTGGGGTAGAACTAAAATCATTTGCTTACCTTGCAAACTTAAAGAGAACAAAAATAGGAACATTATTATTAAAAAATGCCATCCCCATTACTGAGCTATTCAAACAAAATAGCATTTCTAAAAATAGTAGTTTTTTTCTTCAGATTGATCAATGTTTAGCTTTTCCTAAGGTTGATATTAATTCAGAAAAAATCATAACTAAATTACAAAATGGTTTATCTGTCAGCTACAATCATAATTTTGCTAAACAGAGCATATTAAAACTCTATTTTAAAGGGACATTTTTGGGACTCATCACAGTTGTTGAACAAAACAAAATTAAAGCTAAACGTTTACTAAGTAAAGAATCATGAATCTAATTTAAAAAAACCCTTTCATTTAAGATGAAGAAAACAGGGCATCTTGCTAGCAAGTATTTAATTATTACTTAAATAAATGTATTTAGTTTCTAATTAAATTAATTTTCCTCATTCTAATTAATTACTAATTTAGTAGTTAATTCTTATAAATATCTCATGAATAAGAAAATAATTAAAAGGAAATTAGTTATAAAATAAAAATAGGAGGGAGTATGCAATATGTCAAATTAAATAATGGTGTCCAAGTTCCGATGGTTGGTTATGGAACTTTTTTAATTGATAAAAATCAGGCAACTGCTTGTACTTTGGCTGCCTTAAAAGCTGGTTATCGCCATATTGATACAGCACAAGGATATTGCAATGAAAGTGAAATAGGAGATGCCATAGTTGCATCAGGAATTCCTAGAAGTGAAATTTTTATTACCACTAAATTTTTTCCTGTCCCAAATAATCTTAATTTTGGATATGTTGAATATGTAGTTGAGCAACAATTACAAAAACTAAAAACAAAGTACATTGATTTATATTTAATTCATTGACCCAAAATGAAAAATGATAATGCCCGGTTATGAAGATCATTTGAAAAATTATATGAAAAAAAATGATTAAGAAGCATTGGGGTTAGTAATTTTTGAAGACACCACCTGGAAGATTTACTTACAAGTGCCAAAATAAAACCCCAAATGAATCAGATTCACATTTCTCCTCATTACTATCCAATTAAAATGATTGAATATTGTCAACAAGCAGGAATTCCTTTAACTGCTTATTCTTTTTTTAAAGCTAAAGAACTGGATAATGAAATTATTAAAGAAATTGCTCTTGCTAAAAAAGCGACTCCTGCCCAAGTAATTATTAGGTGGGGATTACAATTAGGATTCTGCATGATTCCAAAATCTGTTACTCCTTCCAGAATCATTGAAAACATGAATGTCTTTCATTTCTCGCTTACATCTGAAGAAGTAAAACGCATTACTAAAATCACCTATGGAAAGGGTCAAGCATGAAATCCAGAAGCATTAAATCATGGAGGTATTACATGATAAAAATGCATTATATTCGTTTAAATAATGATGTTATGATGCCAATTATTGGTCATGGAATTGCTGTAAATCGCCAAAATGAAGCTAATAATCAAAGGGTTTTAGTAGGCTTAAAGTGAGCATTAAAACATGGGCACCGAATGATTGATACTGCTAAATATTATGATCAAGATCAATTAATTGCAAAAGCAATAAAAGCAAGTGGCATTGCTCGTTCAGAACTTTTTATCACCTCCAAAGTTTGACCTGATATTTTAGGAGATGAGAAGAAGACTGATGCTTGAATCAAACGAAGCTTAGCTGACCTTGAGACAACTTATTTTGATCAATTACTTTTACATTTTCCAACTGATGAAAAAACCAATGTTCGGGGATGAAAGATTCTAGAAAAATACTTAGAAAACAACATCACCAGATCAATTGGGGTAAGTAACTATGAAGTTTATGATTTACGAAAACTTTTGCCTCACTGTAAACATAAACCCCAAGTAAATCAAGTAGAAGCTTCGTTACTTTATCTCAGTTATCATTTACTTTTTGAATGTATTAAAAATGAAATTCAATATGTAGCATATTCACCAATAGCTCGTTATAAATTACAATCAGGAGAATATGAAGATAAGGATTTACGTAATGAATTAAAAAAGATTGCTAATTCATTAGGAATGACCGAAATTCAAGCAATGCTTGCTTATTTACTTGGAAAGGGAATAATACCAATTGTGCGCTCTAATACTGAAGCCCATATTATTGAAAATCTAGAAGTTCTATCAAAACAAAATGTTTTTCATTTAGCGGCTACTAGATTAGCACATCTTCAAAAAGCCTCCCGAACCATGGGAGCACCAGATGCTATTGATTGAAAATCGCTGATTAATCAATCTTAAAGAATAAATACTAAATTAGGAGTTGAAAAGATGGATAAGAAACAAAAAGTTGCTAGATTTAATATTTCATGAAGGGAAGAAGATAAAAAATGGCAAATAAAACGGGTTAATGCAAAAAGGGTGCTTAAATTATTTTCTACCCAAACTGAGGCAGTTGATTATGCAAGAATAATAGCTACAAGCCAAAATGCTACAATTATCTTATTTAAAACTAATGGCAAACAAGAAACAATCAGAAAAATGAAAAATCATAAAGAATAATGTCTAAATAAAGTTCTCATTATAAATTATTCTTAATTTTATTTGAAATAAAAACTAAGTTAGTAATTAGTAATTACAATTAATAATTACAATTAATTTAATCAACTGGTTGAAAATTGGTAATTAATGATTGTCAGTCAACCTGAGTAGTTTCTACATAATTACCAGCATTGTGGTAAGCAGCACTACCTTTTAATGGATCTTCTAGCAGTTTTAAAATAAGATTTGAAAATAACTCCTTTCCTGCTTCTAAATCTTCATTATTATTGTTTTCACTAAGTACACCACCCCATCGAAATGCTTTCTCATTTGGATCATTTTTCTTTGGTTCTTCAAGATTAGATTTTTCAATATTATAAGCATCATAAGCTTGTCAATATGCTTTTCTTTTTTCAGCATATTGAGCATCATTAAATGGAGTGTCAAAGAAATCTGCTTTTTTTTGCTCATATGTTGCTTTTATGCTTTCTAATTGTTTATTAATGTTAGCAATATAAAGATCTTTTAAACGTAGCAATTGAATCATATATTTAACTGCATTATTAATCACTTCATTTTCACAATATTTATTATTTAATGAAGTGTCTGAATATGAAGAATCTGCTAATGTTTTTATGGATGTTCCAGTAACTTGAATTTCTTTAGTTGGAACTAATGAAAATAAAATCACTGATTTAGGATTTTGATATTTAATATTATTTTCCACATATGATCCTGCATCATCACTAACAGTTAAAGTATAGTAAGGAAATTGATCTTTAGAAAATTCATTTGTAAAATTTACTTTATTAATTACATCACCATCACTTGCTCCATGTAATTCAGGGAATTTTGCTTCATTCAACATGCGGTTATATTCATAAGGAATCACAATTTGAGCAGAATTAGTTACATGAAATGTTTCATATAATTTATTTGCTCAATTTCTTAACAAACTGCTACTACTTCCCTGAAAATTATTTGATTCATTAATAAATGATAAATAGATACCACCCTTTCCCGCTTTACCAATTCTGGAAATATTAATATTTTCAGAAGCTAAATGAAAAGCATAATCACTATCATCTTCACTATTCTTTAAGCTTTTAAGATCATAATAATACTGATACCAAATATTTTCCCGATCATCATCATTCTGATCAACATTCTTATTTTTCAAATCATACTGTTTGACATAAGAAAAAACACCATCAGTTAGATTAACATTATCATTAGCATTAAAATTTCGCAATTCATTTTTTAAACCTTTTTTCTTGATGTTTGGTAATTTTTGGCTTCGATCAATAAAATTAGCCCCACTCACTAAGAATCCTAGTCCCATAAATATGCTTAAACCCCAGACAGTTTTTATCATTTTTTTTCAAATAGTTTTTCTTTTCATAAAAACTCCTATGTTTCTATTAGCTCCTCATTTTGAATAGAAAACTTAACATGAACCTGATCAAGATCTGGGGCATCTCAATGATCATTTGTTTTTACTCAAGCAAATTTGGTAATTTTTATTTCTGCTGCATCCCCACTACCCACTTTTGAAATGTATGGAAGAATTTGATAATCTGCTGCTCTATTCTCTGGTCCTTGGTCCGTATAACTAGTGGGATTTAAATCACGGCCAAGGCGACGATTATCAAAACTACCATCAGCGAAGATTTCACCTTTTAAAACCCCATATAAATAGGTATTACCATTAAGTTCAATTTCGATTTTAATACCAGCTAGTTTTTCTTTACTTTCGCTAGCTATTGCTGATGGTTTAATTGCTCCAAAAGTAGTAGTAAAAAGAGCTGAATCTTCAGGAACAGGAATGACTTCATAAAGCGTATTGGGAATATTTCTCCATTCAATATTTTTTAATTCCTGTGTTAGTACTAGGTCACTTGGTGCTAATGGTTGATTTTTAAAAGTGGTTTTGATTTTTCAATAATTTCAGGTTGTTGCTGAAGTTACTTCTACTTCTCCCGTAATTTCTTGATTATCTATAGTGATATTAAATGTAGAATGAGCTTGCTTATGAGCATACAAATCTAAATTAGTTTGGATTAACTGTTTATTTTCACAACTATTAGTAACAACCATGCATGAATAACCCATTTGAAATGGAACAAGAACAGGAACATTTTTTATTCTTAATTCTAAATTAAAGGTTTGTGGATATTGACTTAGGTGAATTGAGGATAAGGTGTTAATTTCTGCTTCATAAGCAAAGGTATTTTTATTTTCATCAGTAGTATCAGGCTTTTCTGCTTCTGATGCTGAATTACTAGTTGGTAATAAAAAAGCAGTAGTTGATCCAGCAACAACAGCTATAATAACTCCGACAATTCCACCAATAACTCATCACTTACTTTTACTTGAATTTAATTTTGATTTTATTTTTTTCTTGTTTTTCTTTGCCATATCTAGCCTCGTTTCCTTGGAATTTCAAAACAAGTATCAGAATCTACATTTGGATTAATTATTGCATCCAAAATAGTATGACTTTTATTTTGGGATGGATAATGAAGTCACATTTGGTTGTCTCGTTCATAATATTTAGTATCACTATTTACAGCATGTGGAATGTTATTTTTTTTAAGCTGACAGGCCATGAACATTGAAAAAATCATTTGTTCTTTAATTGAAAATTCTCCTACTTCATTTCCCTGAGGATTTTTATTGAAATTATTTGGCATTCATGCTCCAACCCATGTGGGGACTCCTGAAGCATCACTTCAGCTTTTAGCAAAGTTAATTTTATCAATAATTTCTTTTTGTTCGGCTGCAGTTCCTACTGTTCACACTTTTTTATTGCCAATTTTTTTAGAAGGTCCAGCAGCATAAAAATGTCATTCAGCCATTAAATAAGGATCAACTTGGTCTCCTGCTTCATTACTAGGTAAGTTCATATATGGTAAAAAATAAGGATTACTAATGTTTATTGGAGGAATAATTACAATGCGATATTTTGATACCTTTCTAATTTCTTCATGAATTCTTGCTGTTAATTTATTCATTTGGCTGATAAGAAATTTTTCTCGCACCACTGTTGGAACATCATTTCATGTAGGGTCTGTTATTGTTTGATAATCCTGATAGTTTTCATTATTTTGATCATCAGGATATGCATCTTGAAAAAACTGCTTCATGGGTTCATTTATATTTTCATTTGCAAATTCATCAGCAACCCTTTCATCATCATTTAAATCATCAGTAAATTCAATTAATAAATTAAAAGCTAATTCTTTCGGATAATTTTGATAATGAGCAGCAGTTGTTTTTCATCACAGAACTACATTATCTAGTTCTTTGACAGGATGCTCCTTAAATTCAGATGCTTGGTATGCAAGAACAGGCAACATTCCCCCATCAATGGTAGTTTTGATTTGATAATCTAAACCAATATCAGTGTTTTTATCTGGTATTTTGTATTCATATAATCGTTCACGAAGATTATCTGGGCTTACTTGCTCTCCCCCTTGCAAACCACTAGCTTGCACAAAATTTTTATCAGTAGGATCAGGAATGGTTTTTTCTCAATCATTATAGGCTCCCCAACCTTCAGTTTCTGTTGCTCTTTCTCTAACCCGAATTCGAACATGTTTAAGTCCTTTATTGGAAAAGTCAGTAACAGTTTTTTCAGTAAAGGTTTCCATACCTTGCTTAACCTTACTTCAATCCACATCCATTCCAACTCCCATTTTTTCCTGATATTCTTTTGCTGTATACCAGTCATTTGCATCAGTTGAACTAGGAATTGGATAATTAACATTATCTTTAATTGGGTTTTTATTAGTAATAGCATGAGTAATATTAATTTTTTGAAAATAAGGCTTTTTCAATACCAACAAAGTCACCCCCAGACTTGATGTGAGTAACACCGAAAGTATAAAAAATAAATTAATTTTTTTTAAGCTCACTTAAGGCCTTTTTTGTATTTATTCACCTATCTTTATTTTAAATAAAACCCGTAAAGAAATTAAAACATTTAGAAGTAATGATAAAGTGGTTTGATATTAACAGAAACTTTTTCTTCTAATTTGCCAAAGTATCAGCTTTTTATACCATAAATAGTGGCAATGAAATAAATAAAAAAAACCAAGACTAAGCTTAATGCAAAATATTGTCCATTAATCATAATCCAAATGTACATGACAATGGAAAGCACATTAACCAGAAATCAGATATCATATTGGTTTCTATATCCAAAAATCATTAAACTCATCCCTACCAGATTTAAGGCATTGGTAATTGAATCAATTCCTCATTGTCCTGGAGAATTTTTATATGCATAATAGCCAATCATTGCATTACTTATTTCTGGTAATAAAAATAACCAGATAATTACTAAAATAGTAATTACGTGGACAATAATAACATACTGCAGTGGATTTAGGCTTTTAGCTTTGTTTTGTTTTAATTTATCAATGCTAAATGACTCTTTTTTGAATCATTTATAAAAACCATAAATAAACAAAGGAAGATAAATTAAGGATATGACAAAATCCCCAATATAATCCAAGGCAAATGCAATATAAGCATATAATCCTGATGATAATAAACCATAAATATAAGAACTGCCCCTTCCCTGAGTTAACAAGTAAACATACATAACTGAAAGAACTGCATTAAGCGGGGAAATAATTGCAGCAATTCTTATTTTATTTGGTTTATTAAGAAAATCATCAAAAAAAGTGATCGTTTGTCCCTGGATAGTTGCATCAATATCAATTATGGTTATCAGAATTAGAATCATGATCATCAAAAACATGAATCCTAAAAATCTTAGTCGCAAAGACTTGAGATCACTAATTATTAATGCTAGGGAATTTTTCAACATAATTTTTTTGAAGTTAAAATAATCGCTGAAGGTAATTAGAAAAACTTTGTTTAATTTCTTTTTTTGCTCATTTTATAACTACTTTATCCACTAATTCATCAATTGCTGTTTTTTCATTATCCTGAAATTTAAATGCTTTTGTTTCAGGAATGATCTTCGCATTTATGAAAAACTCTCTAATTTGATTGCGTACTAAATAATAATGTTGATTAAAATAGCGATCAAAGCGACCAGGAACAATTCAATCAAAATCAATTGCATCAGGAAAAACTGGTTCCAGAAACAAGCAATTCTTTTCACCAATAATGCTTTCAGTAAAAATTTTAGCCCGATCGTGATCAATTGTTGATTTAAAGGCTGTTAATAAATACTGCATTTTTTTTGGTCCCAGCATTTTTTGTAAACTTGGAAAAGAAAATGTTGGACAAGAAAGACTAAGAACCTGATAATCATGTTCACTAAGTGGTCTGTCAGCTAATGATGCAGCCACAGTTTCTAAGGCTGGATTAATAAAAGAAACTCCCCCATCTACTAGTAATTGGGAAGCAGCAGTTTGAATTGGGTCAAGATAGAAAGGGGGGCTTGATGATCCTAAAATTGCTTCAATTACTTTAGCTTCAGGAGTATCAAATTTCTTTGAGATCCCCCGAGCATAAACTTGGATCTTATTGGTGCTAATATTTACTGTCCCAATAAAATAGTTCTTGTCATTTTTAATTTCAGCAAAAGTAAGATCATTTCCAATTTCCTTAACTAATTCTTGTTCAAGAATTTTAACTTCATGAAAAGCCTTTCCTTTTAATGCATAAAAGGATTTTTTATATAAATTCAATTGCTTTTTAAAAATGATATCCTGCAAGTGATTATAATATTCAAAAATTTGGTAAGGAGTCTTATTAACCATGAATCCCCCACAAATTATTGAACCACTAGAAATGCCAGCAAATGTATCAAAAGCATCCAAAAAAGAAAAATCTAGATCCTTCTCTAATTTTGCCATCAAATACAAGGTTCACTTAGCAAGCAAACCCCCTCCTGATAAACTAAGAATTCTTTGATATTTCATCTTTATACCTCTTTATTTGGGACAGAATTTTATCTCTGGCATTAGTAATAGCGACATAAAGATCATTATTGTCACCAGTTGCAACAAAAGTTTTGCCAATTCGTCTTGCCTTATAAGTAAAAACTGCCCGTCCTTTTTTCTCTTTATAATATTTAATTTCCACATGAATTAAGTCATTATCATCAACAAACCTAATTTTCTTTAGCTTCTGACACGATTTTTCAATATGACTTCTAATTGCATCAGTTATGTCAATGTTTTTCCCATGAACTTGTATTCTCATTAAACCTCCTTAACTATTTTAATTTTATGTATTGATAAAATAAAAATAAATTAATTTTATAAATCACCTTGCTTAATTATTGATCTTAACAAAACCTTAAAAACAACATCCTTACCTGCTAATGATGTTTCCCGATAATCAGTGGGAAAAGTAAGATTAAGATTTCGCTTTTCTCCTTCCTTCATCCCAAGCATTTTTGTTTCAAAACCCTCAATAAAACTTTTACTACCTATTTCTAAAGGATAATATTCTCCTTTGCCACCAGAAAATGCTTCATCACCTTCAAATCCTTCATAATCCAAAATAGCAATGTCACCAGTTTCTAATACTTCATTAGGATCATGATAATCATTTTTTTCAATTATCTCCAGAATCTTAATTGCCATGTTAACTGTTTGACCTGCTAATTCTGCTGAGCCTGATGGAAAAGTAATCTGAATGTTTTTTCGTTCATTTTTTTTCATTTCATAAACCTCATCCCAAAATCCAGCACCATTAAATGGAAAAATGTTTTTTTCATTCTCTTTATTTGTAAAAATTTTATAAGCAATTTTCAATTCAGTTGATGAACCGGGAAAATATGAATACTTAAAATAGAATCGATCATTTGCATTAATGCCGAATTTGGAAACTACTGATTCTTTTTTTAAGGCTAAGGAAAAACCAACAGCAGCAGTAATGATTCAGATACATAGTGTTATTAATCAAAAAAGAATAGTTACATTCTTTTTGTTCTTTGTAAGCTCCTTCGCCTTTTTACTTACTGATTCCTGGGTTTTTTGATTAATAAACCCAGATAATGTACTAACTTTCATATTGCCTTCTTTTTCTTATTTTACAAGATATTATTTTTTTTAAAAATATATGTTTTTTTAGCTTTTTTATAATATTGAAAAAACAAACAAACGAATGGAATAAATTGTAAAAGTCATAAATTAATTAAAAACATTAGAATATCCAGTTTTGCATCAGCTGTTAAGCTTCCCGTTTCATCAAGGGGAATAATGATTCTTTGATAAAGAAGACTATAGCCAAAATGAATTGCAATAATTGCAATAATTAAAGCTGCTGAAAAAAAAGATAAGACCATAACGATATTTTTTCTTCGTGGTGAAGTATCATTCAGCAGTTTTTTAAAAGCTAAATGATCAGTTTGGGAAGCATTAACTCTTAATTTATTCCGCTTCAAGGCAACTAAATTACCAATAATTACTGAACAATAAATTGGATAAAAAAAGTATGTTGGATAATTACTGAATTCATCAATTACTAAAGAAGTGTTTCTTGCTTCAGCATTGTTTTGTACTCTTGCTAAATCATCAATAAACCCACCCCCAACTAACACACTTTGAATTAACATCAAAATGATTGCACTAATAATAGTGACAATCATCATTACTACTCCCCCACTTGTATCAGTTCCGGAATGAAACCGGTTGCGAAAAAAAGATGAGAAAGGTAAAATATTGTCATCAATAAGGCTTTGACAAGTAATTCTTGCTGACATTGTGATCACATTGGAAACACCAAATGCGGAAATGGCAACAAAGAACAGAGTTACTCTGGTTAGGGAATCATTCTTAAAAAGTTGATTTAAAGTCATTTGAATGGTAGGAGTGGCATGATTTATTTGGGAAACTGTTACTAAGAGATAAAGGGCTGCTATTAAGGCCATCCCCAAAATTAAAGTTAAGGGGGTGTTTTTCTTGGGATTATTAATTTTATGACTAACATTAGTCATGGTTAAGAAACCATCAAAAGTAAAAAGAATGGGAGGTAATGCTAACAGAAGGGTTGATGAAGAAGGTAAGGCACCATTATAAATAGTATGATCACTAGCAAATCCCCCGCCATTGGAAGTGAAAAATAAACCAATCGCAGCAACTACAATTAAGGGAAGAACTTTTAAAATGGTTGTTATTTGAGAAAAAATAGCTGAACCTTTTTCTCCCAGAATATTTAGGGTAAACAATCCAAGGGGGATAATAATTAAAGCAATAATTGACCCAACAAGAGTGGGGGTGCCGCCAAATGCCTGAATCATAAAGCTATAACTATAATAATACAAGGTTGGTAAAATTAATGCATAAGCATACATTAATGAAACAATACCAACAAAATCAGCATATTTTTTGCCAACAAACATTGAGCATCATTTTCGAAATGGCATTTTTGTTTTCAATGATAATCTAGCAATATCAACAAATGATAAGGCAGTAATCATAGCTACCACAGCTCCAAGAATTCATGCAGAAATAATTAAAGTGCTATCACCACTTACTGCATTAAAAACCTGATAATTCTTAAAAAAAATTCCTATGCCAATTATGGATCCAATCATAATTGTTAACGAAAAAAAGAAACCATATTTTCGGGCAGTATTTTTCTTAACTAACATTCTATCTTTCATTTTTATCTCCTTTTAAAAAGCGATCATGGATATTTATTTTTCTTTGTTTTTCTCATTCAGTACCAGTCATAACTATTCTCTTTCCAAATTTTTTATTCAGAAACATAGCAGTATCATGGCCAATGTCATTTAGTGATCATTTCTCATTAATTCTTTGGAAATAATCAAATTTATTTTCAAGGGATGCTAAGCCAAATGATAATAATAAAAATGGTTGCTTATTTTTAATTTTTTCAAATAATATCGGAATCATCTCATTAATTTTTTCTCATCGATCAGTTTTTTTATCTAATGTTAACTGCACAGAATGCCGTTGTTTTAGTGTATTCTTATAAGCAATTCTGATCACTCCAAAAACCAGATTAGCTTGAATAATTCTTTTTCAAACACTAATGGACAATTCCTTAAGAAATGCTATAATATCTTCATCACTTGTTAAAAATTTATCAAAGGTGTGTTCTTTACTTAGGGATTTTTGTTCAGTATTTAAGATATTTAATTTTGTGGTCCCCTTTCCTTGGGCTACATTACAAAAATATTCAGTATTTTTACCAAGGATGTTTTTAAGCAATTTCTTGTTTTTAAAATTAGCTAAATCACCAATATGATTAATTTTTAAAGCATAAATATAAGGTAAAGTTGCCTTGCCAATTCCTGATATTTCACTGACAGATAAAGGTCAAATTTCTTCCCTGAAGTTGGCTCTAGTAATGATCTTGATTCCAAGTGGTTTATTCATATTAGCGGCTATTTTAGCAAATTCTTTATTAAAAGAAAGCCCCAAGCTGACTTGTAACCTTAGCTTTTTAAAGATCCCTTCTTGAATTTCTCTCATAATTCTATCATAACTTTTTTTCTTTTTTTCAAAAACAGATGTTACATTTAAACTACATTCATCAATGGAACCTATTTCCATATTTCTGGTGATATTTTTTTTTAAATAATTAAAAAAAAGCCCACTGTAATGCGAATATAAACTAAAATTAGCTGGTACTATTACTAGATTAGAGCAAAGTTTACGTGCAATAAAAAAGGGCATTCCTGCTTTAATCCCATATGATTTTGCTTTATATGATGCAGCAGTAACTACTGCTCGTTTACTTGGTGTTCCAACAACCAGTGGTTTATCAAATAATGATGGGTTATTTGCTTGTTCAGCTGATGCAAAAAATGAATCTAAATCTAAATGAAGAATTAAGGGCTGCATAAGTTTAAAATTTTCTTAACAAATTCCTTGGAAAAATCTGATAGGTATTGCGCACAATCAGATTGAAATCAATAGTAAGGTCTTTTCATTCTTCAATTCATTGATCAAAAGCATTATTAATAATTTTAACTAATTCAATATATTGCATATCACCAAGTGATTTCTTTTCTTTTTGATGAAGAATAATACACAAACCATAAAATGCTCTGATAAACTGAAATGCTAACTGATTAAAAGCCGGATCCTCACTGAAAGGATAATATTTTAAGAAAATATTTTTTTCATTTAGGGAAATTCAACTTCACCACTTTTCTTTTTTAAAAACGCGTTCGGCTTTGGAATTTTTGTATTCATTAACATTCGGAAATTGCTTTTTTTTTCATAATGATTTCATAAAATCATAAAGGAGATGATAATTCATTAAATCCACTTTATTTCCTAATATTAAATCATAACAATAACATTGGTATGAAAGTAAATGATATATTTTGTTTTTATTTTTAAAAACCAGCATTTCATCCTCATTCAGAAAAGCGGCATATACCTTTAAGGATAATTGTTGCTCAGTTGCTATTTTATACCTACCAACTTATGTTTAATAAATTAGGAAGCCATGTTTTTTACTTCATCTTTTGATAATTCTTTCACTTCTGTTTCAATTGATAAAATAATATCCTTACATTTTTTGGATAAGCTAATCCCTTCTTTATAAAGTTTAAGGGCATCGTCAATTCCAATGTTAGGATTTTGAATTTTTGAAGCAATTGTTTCCAACCGCTTTAATTTTTCTTCTAAATTATATTTTTTTTCACTACTCTCCATTATCTTCTCCTTTTAGTTTGATTTTTTTAATTTCCGCCATAGCCGTGCCATCATACATTTTGGCATTAATACTAAAACCTATTTTCAAGTCTTTTATGCTATACAGGGTTTCATTATTTTCAGTTTTTAAGATTGCATAACCACGCTTTAGGATTTTCTCTGGGTTAGCTTCATTAATAATATTGATGTTATTTAAGAACTGCCTTTTAACATCATTTGTTTTTTGATTAATTGTATAAGTAAGATTAGCAACAAGGTTATTAATTGTTGTTTGGCGCTTAGTTAAGTTAGCTTGAATGAAGGAAATTAAATTATGAAGGTTCACAATATTACTTAAATTGTAGTATTTTTGACTTGTTCTCTGCATTTTAAATTCAAATTCCTTGTTTAATTCAGCAATTTGTAAACTTGCTTTTTGTTTTAGTTTTTGAAACCGAAATCCCATTTCCCGACCAATATCGTTATTGATTTTATCAATTTTTTGTTGCAAATAATTTAATTTAGTGATCACTCCGGTTTCAATAATTCTTAAATCTCTAATTGATATATCATGAAGGTTTTTCAAACTACTTTTAATTCTGGCATTCATTTCATCAGCGAGACGTTCAATATAAGCAATCATTTCACTAGTTACATAAGTAATTGCCTCAGCTGCAGCAGTTGGGGTTGAACATGATAAATCACTAGCATAATCAGCTAAAGAAACATCAACTTCATGCCCAATACCAGTTACAAGTGGCGTATTCATGCTACTTATTTGGCGAATCACTTTTTCTTGAGAAAAACAAAAAAGATCCTCAAAAGATCCACCACCCCGGCACATAATAACAACATCCAAATTACATTTTTCAGCTGCTTTAAGGGAAGCAATGATAGATTTTGGTGCTGTTTCGCCCTGGACTGTGGTATCAAAATAAATGATTTGGCGAAACCTATTTCTTCTTAAAATAGTTCTTTTAACATCAGAACATGCAGCTGAATTTAAAGCAGTAATAACCCCAATTCGTTCTGGGAAAAGAGGAATTACCTTTTTTCTACTCTTATTAAATAAGCCCTCATTTTGCAAAGCTCTTTTTAGTTTTTCATATTTTAAATGTAAATCACCTAAACCAGTTTTCTTAATTTGATAAACAATAAAGGAAATTTTATTATCTCGGGTAAATAAACTAATTTTGCCAGTAACGGTAACTTTATCTCCATCCTGAAACTTATTATTCATAAATAACTGGGGCCGAAAAGAAACACAAGGAATATTGGATTTATCATCTTTTAAGCTAAAAAAATAAGTGATTCTAGTTCGGCTTTTATAATTCTTTAAATTAGAAATCTCTCCTATCACAGTAATGCTGTTTTTAAACAACTTATCATTTTCAATGATAAGTTTAAGTTTTTCAGCAATTTCACTAACTTTATATAACACTTGATTATTGCCCATTAGGTGGTTATTTCTCCTTTTGCTTTATAAATGTTATCAAGAACTGCATTTACATAAGCATAATTTCGGTATTCACAAAATTTTTTAATTAGATTTAAACTAACGTTGATTACTAAAATATCAGCCGCCAGGTTATTTTGAATATAATGAGTTGCCAATAATAAAATGGCTTTTTCAGCAGCAGGTAACCTTTTATATTCTCATTTGACTAAATATTGCTGAATGATTGGTACATATTCCTTTTGACGTGATAAACATTCAATAAGAGTTGTTTTTTGATTATTAGTCAATGGTTTCAGAAATCTTTCAAAATTGGAATTTTCTTTGTTTTTATTTTTAGTTATTTTTATCACCTTTATTAATTCATCCATATATTTTTTAGTTGCCATAATATTTTCTTGTAATAATAAATGTCGGTAAACAATAAACATCATTGCGGAATTAAAACATTCTTGATGATTTTGGGTAGCATCTTTATTCTTCATGATAACAATCAATAACGGCAACATTAATAATTCAGGGATCTAAATTAGTATCTTCAACAATTGCGGTTCTAATTTTATCTTGTAATAAGTAAATATTATTAGATACATCAGCTGTTTTTGCAATCAAAACATTTATTTTAATCACTAGTTGGTTATTATCATTTGATATTTCAATCTTCTCTTGGGGAGTTGTATTTTTCTTAAATCACATTTTTTCTGTTGGTTTCTTGCCTAAATAATGCAACAAAGTATGCCTTATTGCATGATAACTGATGTAGATTTCACCACTGTCATCAGAAAATAAGCGGATGTATTCAGAATAATTATGATGCTTTTCCACTGTATTTTCCTGTTGAAGTACTAATAAAAATATACTCATTTTCTTTAATAAATAAAGGTGCTTTTAATTCAAAATTAGTTTCCACAATAATATCCTTTTGGGGGTTATTTATTGAATCTCCCCGAACTGCTGGGGGTGCAGAAATCACTCGTAGCTTCACTTTTTCAGGTAAATTAATTGCTACAAATTTACCTTTACTTAAAGTTAATTCACATTCCATGTTTTCAGCTAAAAACCTTCATTCTCAATCAAAGAAGGTTTTGGAAATTGCTACTTGTTCATAAGTTGAATTATTCATGAAATAATAGTTTTGAGCATCAAAGTAAAGACAAGTAAACTTAACTTTTTCAAGAATTACTGGCTCAACTAAACCATCACCTTGAAAAGTAATGGTGCGAATGGCATTATCTTCTATTGATCTTAGTTTTAATTTAACAACTGCTGAACCCCGGGCTTTTTTAGATACTGAGTTTTCTAAAACAATTTGAATTTTCCCATCATACATAAGGGCATTGCCTTTTCTTAGATTTTTTGCTGGTACCATCTTAAATAATTAACTCCTTTGTTGCCTTTGATAATTGTTCAGAACCTTTTTTTGTTACCAAAAAAGTATCCTCAATGCGGGCTCCAGTAGAATGGACATCATAAAGGCCTGGTTCAATGGTAATAACATCATTTGCTAATAATTGAATACCAGCTTTTGGTGATATAAATGGTGGCTCATGAATATCCAAACCTAAGCCATGGCCAATTGAATGGGGAAATTTCTCCTCTAATCCATATTTTTCAAAATATGCCACAGCTTCTTGATGAACTTTTATAAATGCTGTTCCTGCCTTAACTAATGCAACTGCTTTTTTTTGTGCTTCTAAAACATAATTATAAAGTTGCTGTTTCTGATCACTTATTTTTCCTAATGAAAGCATTCTAGTTAAATCTGAGCAATAATTATCAAGCTTTATGCCAACATCAATTGTAATTAGTTCTCCTTCTTTTAATTTCCTTCTTGTTGGCTGAGCATGAGGAAATTTGCCATTGGGTCCAGAAGCAACAATGATGCCAAATGCTAACTCACCACCCAAATTAATTGCTTCTAACTTAGCAAATTTTTCAATTGCTAATTCAGTTAAGTTTGTCCGTTCTTTTTTAATTAAATCCCTTATTTTTGCATACAAAAGATCCCCAGTTATGATGGCTTTTTTGATTTGTTTTAATTCACTCACCTTTTTGGTTCTTCTGATTGATGATGTATCAAGTCAAATTATTTTTTTAATCAGAGTTTTTAAAATTTTCTGGTGAGTGTATGTCACTTCTTGTGCTTCAATAGCTACTCGTTGGTAATGGTTATTTTGTAAAAATTTCTTTATTAAAAAATTGAAGCTATTCCTTGCATAAGCGACATGAATAGTTAAATTAGGTTTAGCTTTAATAAAAGGAGCATCTAAATAACTAATAAAAAGTTCTAGTGAATTATCTTTCCTAATTATTAAATAAGCTTGTTTTATTTCTTGGTTTAGCACATAAGTGATTGATTTAGGAGAAGTTAACAGTATGCAATCATAATCACCAGATGATAGTGAAACTGCATGTTGCTTAACAACATCCCAAATACCATTCATTATTTTATTTCCTTGTGAATTTGGTATTTTCTTTCATGAGGACAATATTTTCTTGTCACCAATCGCTCTAATTGTTTTTTCTTGTTACGTGATGTAATATAGTTTTCTCTTTTACACCCTTCACATCTTAAGATTACTTGTTCCCTCATTCTTCCTCCAGATAAGTTGAGTGAATAAAAGTCATTTCAAATAAACTATATGTAACTTCTTGGCACTATTGATCAGGACAAGACAACCTCATTTGTTCATTTGTTTTTTTATTCTCTTCATAATAATTATAAGCTAAATATATGAGATATGAAATGAAGACAATTTATATAAAATAGAAATATGCAATTAAGAGAAAAAACAAAGCAAGTAAAAGTCAAGAATGTTCTTATTGGTGGAAAAAAAGAAATTGTTTTACAATCGATGACTACCTGCTCAGCAGCTGATATATCAAAAACCCTTGCTGAAATTAAGTTACTTCAATTTCATAAATGTGCAATTGTGAGGATAGCTGTATTAGATAAAAATGATGCAATTGCACTAAAAGAAATTGTGAACAAGAGCCCCTTACCAATAGTTGCTGATATTCATTTTGTGCCAGCTTTAGCATTAGATGCATTAGAAAATGGAGTTCATAAACTTCGACTTAATCCTGGTAACATAAATGATACAAATTTAGTTTCAAAAATTGTTTTATTAGCAAAAAAACTTCATGTTCCAATAAGAATTGGTATGAATAGTGGATCCATTACCAAAAAGCATCTTGCCCAATATGGTTCCATTAAAAAAGCAATGATTGGGCTTTGTGATCAATATATTAATGATTTTAATAAATTGGGCTTTGATGATATTGTTTTATCTTTTAAAGCTTCAAATGTGCTATTAAATATTGAAGTAAATGAATTAGCTGCCTCCAAATACTCATATCCATTACATTTAGGTGTTACGGAAAGTGGTGGGGAAAAGTTCGGAATTATAAAAAGCTGTGCTGGATTATCACCATTGCTTTTAAAGGGAATTGGAAACACCTTAAGAATTTCTTTAACTACTAAACCCCATCAAGAAATCATTGTAGCTAAACAATTGCTTCGCTCCTTAGAATTACTTAAAGAGGGGCCTGATTTAGTTAGTTGCCCAACTTGTGGAAGAATGAAAAATGACATCATGCCTATTGTGAAAGTTGTTGAAAATTACTTACTGAAACACCAAAAGAATATTCATGTTTCAATTATGGGTTGTGCAGTAAATGGTCTGGGAGAAGCTGCCCGTAGTGATATTGGTGTTGTTATTGGAAACCAAAATGCTCTTTATTACCAAAAAGGAAAATTCATTAAAACCATTCCTTATGATCAAATTCTGAAAGTTATCCTTAAGGATATTGATAATTTTGAGACCAAATAGCAAAAACTAGCGTCAATTAATAAATTTTCCTTCTTTTAGCATCATGATTTCTTTTTTGTAAGGGGATTGTTTGTTATAAAATGGAGTTTCAAGAATTTTTACTAAATGAGCAAACTTTTCTTCAACACAAAATTTATGTATAGCTTCAAAACCAACTTTTCCGTATCCAATATTCTCGTGGCGATCTTTTCTACTTCCGCATGGATTCTTAGAATCATTAATATGAATACAAAAAACCTTTTTTAAGCTGACTGTTTTTTCTAAATGCTTAATAACCTGATCATATTGTCCAACAAGATCATAACCAGCATCATGAACATGACAAGTATCTAAACAAATACCTATTCTATCAGAATAACTTTCCAAACCAGCAATAAGATAAGCTAATTCCTCAAATGTTCTTCCAATTTCACTTCCCTTACCAGCCATAGTTTCTAAAGCAATTTTTACTTTTTTGGTTTTTTCCATCACTTTTTTTAAGCTAGCAATTAAATGGTTAGCCCCTGTGATAAAATCGTGTTTTAAATGTGATCCCGGATGCAGAACAATGGTGTCAGCTCCAACAAGATTACACCTATTAATTTCTTTAATTAAGAATTCAATTCCCTTCATTCTGGTCATTGGATTAATGGGATTAGCAAGATTAATAATATATGGAGCATGAACAATCACATTTTGAAATGGTATTTTTAGTTCAGCAGCTAATTTAGTTCCCTCAGCTATATCACCAAGATCAATTTCCCGCCTAATTGTATTTTGGGGGGCACCAGTAAAAATCATCAACGAATTAGCCTGATTTTCTGCAGCAGTTTTAATTGCAGTTACAAGTGGTGTTTTACCACTAAATGAGATATGACTTCCTATTTTCATTTTCTTCTCCATAATTTTCTTTCAATACTTATTCTTATGTTATGTATTAATCCAGCTAAGGTAGCATAACCTGTTCCTTTAAAAAGGGTTGTATGAATGACACCATATGGCAATTGATTATTATTAATTGATCCAAAGGGCTTGTTATTTTTATAAAAACGTCCAAAATCAATTATAATTTGGCCATTCTTAAGGATTTGTTCATCAATTATGTTTTCTCCTCCAGCAGTACAAATAACCATATCAGCTTCTTTAATTCTGGTAATTTTTTTGGAAGCAACAGTATTAATATCAGCAGAAGTCACCATATGCTTTGCTTTTTTTAAATATGTAATGATGGGCATACCTGTTAATTGAGATCTTCCAATTACATGAATTCTTAATATTTGGTTATTAAGAATTTTTTTAACTACCTCAATATTTAACTGACTGTTTTTTAATTGAAGTAACTTTTCATAAGGTTTCTTATCTTCTAAAATCCGTTTGATTGCATAAGCAGTAGGGGGTATTAATAATTCACCATTTTTTTTATTCAATTTTGCTTGTTGAAACCAAAAATCATGCAGGGCATCTAAATCCTTAAAGGGATTAATGAGGTTAATAATTGATGCTCGGTTTTTAGTTATTACTGGGTACTGGACAATAATTCCCAAAACATTATCATCAACATTTAGTTTTTTAATAAGGGAAGTCAGTTCAGAAGCAGTAATTTTAAATTCCTTTTTTACTTGAACTTTTAAACCTAGTGATGTTAAAATTTGTTTCTTATTAAAAATGTATTTTGTACTTGCTAAATCATTAATTGTGCTGACAATAATGATTCATTTTGATTCAAATGATTTATTCTGAAGAATAGCCATAAGCTTTGCTTTTTCTTGTTCTAAAATTCTAATGCAATTAATTGCAAAAGATGCATTACTTAGGGATGACATATACTTTGGTAAGATCTGGAACCTTGACACTAATAATTTGCACTTTATCTTCAATGAGGGCAGCAATGATATTTTTAAATTCATTTTCAATTGCATGGGACACTTCAATGAAATCTAAATTTAATGTTTGCATTTGGGTTACCACATGTCAAGGAATATCTGAGGTAATTAATAATTCAACATTTTCTTTGACAACTTGATTAATAAATGATGCTCCAGCACCAGCAACAAAAGCAATTTTGGTATAGTTTTTTTCTTTGCTGCGTAAGTAGCGAATATAAGTTAAGTTAGCATAATTCATAAATAATTCCACAATCTCCCCAAAACTTAATCTTGGTTCTAAGTAAGTAATTGCACCTATTTTGGTTTCTTTATCTAGAAATCAATTGGGATTTAAACCTATTTTTTTTAGAATTTTAAAAGATAACCCATTTTTACCAACATCAACGTTAGTATGAGCAGCATAAATAGTAATTTTATTTCTGGTAATAAGAGATAACATTTCACTTTTTAAATCACTTTGTTTAATCTCTTCTTCAAGACCATGATAAAAAAGTGGGTGGTGGGTAATAATTAAGGAAACTCGATTTTGAATAGCATAATCAATTATTTTTGGGGTCACATCAAGAGTTATAATGACATTTTTTGCAATTGCTTCATTATCAAATTTTACTTCATAACCAATTTTTTCTTGGTCATCAATTAGTGCTGTTTCCTTTGGGAATTTAATTTCAATTAGCTCTATAATCTCTCTTATTTTCATAAACTCCTAGCTTTTTTATTTTAATTAAATATTATTATCTTTTAATTTTCACTATTTTGAATTGTTTTAAAATATGAATGCAAAGTTCGCTGTACATACTCAGAACGCAATTTTAGTTTTGCTGATGCCTCAATTTGGCGAATTCGTTCCCTACTCACTCCAAATTCATCAGCAATTGCTTGTAAGGTCATTTTTTGGTGATCTTTGGTTAAACCAAAGCGTCGTTTAATGATTTTTTCTTCTTTATCAGTTAGCAATTGATAAAGCAATTTATTAATGATTTTACTTAACTCTTTTTGCTCCAGTAGTTCTTTTTGTTCATTTAAAACAGCACCCTGATAACGGCTTTCTATCTTTTCAATTTGTCCAGGAGTGAAATCAATAAACTCTACCTGATTTCTTATTAAGGGATAAACTGTGTCAAATTTTTTATCATCCATTTTTAGTTCTGTTTTTGCTGCTGCTCGTAAAGTTTGCTTGCTTATTTGAGTTACATTTCTCTGCTCTTTTAATTTTCGCTCTAATTTATTTAATTTGGTTACTAATGAAACTAGATGAGCAGGAATTCTAATTGTTTTGGAAGTGTTTTGTAAATGACGTAAAACTGCTCGTTTAATTCACCAAATTGCATAAGTAGAAAATCGAAAATTAAGGGTATAATCAAATTTCTGAATTGCTTTTAATAGGCCTAAAAAGCCCTCATCAAAGAGATTAATCAAATCATCATTATAACGAACAAATTGTCGAACTACATACATCACCAAGCGCAAATTAGCTAAAGTGAATTTTTGTTTTGCCTCAGCTCGTTTGAGAGGATTATTTGATTTTAGCATTTTTCCATAATATTTTTCATCATCCGGACTCATTAAATCATTCAGACTTAGGGTTTTAATATTATCAAGAATATATGTTGATGGGTCCTTAATAAGATGAACATATTCAGAAGAAAATGCAGGTAATTCATCACTTTCTACTGCTGAAAAGATTTCTAATGTATTTTCTAATTCTTGGGTTCTTCCCTCATAGGGAGAATTCATGATTTCATTATCTTTAATAACTCGCTCAAGGATTTTCTTGAATTCACTTTCAGATATTTCTGGGACATCAGCTTTAATTTTTGCATAATGAGTGTGGATAGTATCATCATCAATTGTTGCAATCATTGTGAATAAATAGTTGTAAACGTGTTCCCGATAATCAAATTGTTGTGATTGTTGTTCTTTAGTAATTGCTAAATCTATTTGCTTAAGATCAGGTTTAGCAGGAGTAATGTCTTGTAATGTTTTTTCTACATCTTCCTGCTTACGAACTGTTGTTATCTTTTTTTCCAAAAAATAAGTGAGCATCTTTTCGATTTCAGCTTTAGTTAAGGATAAGGTTGTAAGTGAAATAAGAATTTTCTCAGCATCAGTTGGAAGTAAATTGTTGTTGCTTAAATGATCCAGAAATTTCAGTGACAAATCAACAGATAATCTATTTTCTCTTGCTAACTCAAAAATAGTTTTTTTTAATTTATCAATTGTTATTTTTGAAATTTGAGAACTCATAAGTTTAATCTATTTTCACTCCCAGGTTTTTCCCTAACTTACTTTTTCTTAATTTTTCTATTGCTGATGCATAAAGTCCTTTGATGATTTCTGGCTTACTATCTAGCTGTCTAGCAATGTTAGTTAAATTGCCATTTCGTTCATATTTTCCAAAACCATAATAACGCATAATAACATCACGTTCTTCATCAGTAAGAACTTTTTCAAACATTTCATCAATTAATTTGTTTTGCATTTCATCAGCAACATGTTGATCGGGACGTTGTAAAGTTTCATCAGCTAAGAAATCACCAAATTTACTATCATTATTATCCCCAATCACTTTATCAAAATAAATTGGTTCAGATGAAGTTTTTTTAATCTCTGTTAATTTCAACAAATTAATGCGGTATTTATCTTTTACTTTTGTTTTTAGATTCCTTTGTGTTGGTTCACTCCCCCCTCTTAATGCTAAATTTCGTTCCTCTTTGCTGGCCTTACTTATTTGTTCAATTAAGTGTACAGGAATTCTGACAACTCGTCCCTTATCACTAATGATTCTAGTGACTGCTTGTCTAATTCATCAAGTAGCATAAGTTGCAAACTTAAAGCCTTTTTCTGGCTGAAATTTATCAATGGCTTTATTTAATCCAATTAAACCTTCATCAATCAAATCAGGAAGGGGTATGCCTTTATTATTATATTTTTTTGCAATTGAAATAATCAATCTTAAATTTGCTGTTATTAGTTTTTCTCTTCCCCGGGCTCGTTCTTCCTCAGTCTTACCATAAAGCACCATTCTTGAATACATTTGTTCTTGCTCTTTAGTTAATAAACGAGTTAACTGAATGCTTCTAATAATTCTTAGTGCATATTCAGTAGAATCCTGAATTTGGCCCCGCTTTACTGGATGAGGAATAACCAAAGTTTTATCTCATTCTTTTAATTGAGAATCAGTTAAAAGAGAAGGAATTGATTCATTTTTAAGATGGGTTTTATAAGCTTTATAAGCAAGTAAAAAGATTTTTTGAAAAGTCTTTTCATCACAAGTTCTCTTTCCAAATTTTTCAATCAAGAGGTTAAAAATTTTCTTAAAATCACGGGGATTTTTAATATCTTTAGATTGAAAGTGGGAAAAAATAAAATCAAAAATATCTCTTCGTAATGGAAGATCAATATTAAGTTTCATTAGTTTTAATTTTGTTTCTCAATTAAAACCTTCTTCAACCAGTTTCGTAAAACCATTTTTACTAGGACTCTTGGTTTTTTGTTTTGGGGGAGGTGAAGTAATTTTTTTGCTTTTGACTTTGGGTTTTGGTGGTTGCATCTTTTTTAATTTTTTTAAATAATACTGACGATATAAATCAAAACTAATTTTATAATGGCTTCGTTGATAAGCTTTTTTAATTCAGTTTTCAGTATGAGGATTTATCCCTCACATTTTTGCAACTGTAATCTCATCATGAATTTGCCCCAATAATTTATTTAACTTAACCACTTTGCCTCCTATAATTTTTTTGCTTTGACACTTCTACAGCCATCATTATAGTATCAATAAAGTTTTCTCACAACACCTAGTCTTAGTCTTCTAATTTATTATAATGCATTTATGCAATTACTTTCTCTTGGAAATTAATTTATTTTTTCGATACCATAACTTTATTTGGTGAAGCAACTGTTCTCAAGAAGCATCACTACATTTTTTCATTTTTTCATCAACATCAGCTAATTTTTTTAAGACTGTTTGTGCTTGTAAACTCAAAAGCATGTAAGCATTTTTTAATAATTGGAAACTCACATTTTGTTCCTGATTTACTAAATATAAAAACAAGAGGTAATCAGTAACTTCCCTTGCCACCCCGGCTATTACCTGACCCTTTTTTTTAAAATAAAAATCCATGGTTTTTGATGGATCCAAAATCATATTTGTAATCAATAATTCTTCTGCGGCATGTAATTTCTTCATTGTAGTTACTGATTTAGTGGATGTTATTTTGGACGTAAATGAAGCATTTTCCTGAGTTGTGTTATGAACTGAAGTACTTTTTTCTAAAACTGAATAATTATTTAAAAATTCTTTTACCTCATTAGCATCCAATGAGGAAAAAAAATCATCTGGATCTTTTGTTAATTCAGTAGTAGGAATTCTAATTTCCATCGATTGTGATTGAAAAATATTTTTTATTTTTTCTGTTGCTGTTTGACCAGCTTGATCTGGATCTAATAAAAGGGTAATTGATTTAAATTTTTTTAATAATTTTACTTGTTCAATGGTAATGGTTGTTCCCATTAATGCTACTACATTATCAATTCCTTTTGCATCCAGAGCGAAGACATCATGCATTCCCTCAACAAGAATAGCATCTTGGATATTATTTTTAAGAAGATAATGAAGATTATACAAACAGGATCCTTTATGATAAATAACTGAATCTTGTAATGAAAGGTATTTAGGTTCTCTATTATCAATTGTTCTTCCGGTAAATGCAACCACTTGGCCATATTGATCAAAAATCGGATATAAAATGCGTTCAGAAAAAAAATCAGTAATTTGATCATATTGGTTTACAGTGACCAGACGACTTTTTAAAAGGTCTCTAATGGTATGATTTTTTTTTAACAAATATTCCTTTAATGCGGTAGGATGATTTGATGCTCAACCTAATTTAAATTTTGTTATTGTTTGCTGACTCACAGAACGAGTTAATAATCATTTAAAAGCTTTTGTTTCTGGTGCATTTCTTAATGCATATGAATAAAATAATAAAGCATCATTTATGATTTTATATAAGGGTGATTGAAAAACAGGTTGTCTATTTTTTGAAGTATCTAAACTAATATTTAATCCACATATTTCAATAACTTTTTTTGCTGCATTCAAAAAAGAAATATTTGAATATTCCTTGACAAATTTAATGGCTGTTCCTCCAGCAGCACAAGAAAAACACTTATAAATTTGTTTGGTAGGATCAATATGTAAACTAGGATGAGTATCAGAATGAAAAGGACAAATAGCTACATAGCCTTTCCCTTTTCTTTTAACATCAATAAAGGCAGAAATAACTTTAATGATATCTGCCTGCTGATTTATTTCTTTAAATACACTCATCTATTTAAATATTGTTCCTAATATATGAAATAACTTTACCAATTTTTACACGGACTTGTTGCATTGAATTTCGATCTCTAATTGTTACTGTGTCATCCTTTTCAGTTTCAAAATCAATTGTCACACAATAAGGTATCCCAATTTGATCATTACGTCGGTATTTTTTTCCAATTGAAGTTGAATTAAGATTGATATTAATCATCATATGATTCTTTATGGCACTATTTATCAATTTCTCATAAACCTGTTGGGTTTTTTTTCTTAACTTGGTTGATAATGGCAGTAAGGTAAAACTATAAGGAGCTAAAAAATAAGGACAATTAAGAACAACTCTGGATTCATTTTCATTAATAAATTCAGTTTTTATTCAAGACAAAAATAAGGCTAATAAAAGGCGATCAATTCCAAAGGAAGCCTCAACAACATGAGGAAGATATTTTTGATTATTATGCATAACTTCCATATTAGTTTTACTTTGATTTTGGTGTTGAGTTAAATCATATGCTTGTCGATAAGCAATTCCAAGTAATTCATTATTACCAAATGGAAAATCAAAAGTGAAATCGAGAGTTTGTTTAGAATAATGAGCTAATTCATTTTTTGATTGGTAATATTCATGTAAAAGAGTTGTTTTTATTCCAAGTTTATTTAAGACTGCTTTACTTTTATTTACTAAAAAAGCAAACTCTTTTTCTCAATTTAAATGATGAATGAATCTTTCAACCTCAAATTGAGAAAATTCTAGCATTCGGTAAAGAAAGTTAGCTGGCATAATTTCATTTCGAAATGCCTTTCCAAATTGGCAAATGGAAAATGGTAATTGAGTACCTAAGATAGTTTTATAGTAATTAAAATTAGCAAAAATACTTTGAGCTGTTTCAGGCCTTAAATAAACATCCTTACTAGTGCTTTTTAATGCTCCAACACTTGTTTTAAATAATAAATTAAATGCCCTGGGTTCTGTTAATTCAGTACATCCATCATTAGGGCATTTTGTAAGAGTTTGCCCTTCATCAATCCGAAATCTAGCTTTGCATTTTTTACATTCAACAAAACGATCCTCAAATCGCTCTAAATGACCAGAAGCAGCAAGAACTTCTTTTTTGGTAATTATTGCTGACTCTATTAAATAGGCATCTGGATCTTTTGTCACAAATTCATCAAGCAATTCTTGACAAACATTTTTTTTAATTAATGCCCCTAATGGTCCATAGTCATATGTATTAGCTAAACCATTATAACTAGAATAAGCTTGAATGATCATACCGGTGCTTTTTAAAAAATTTATTAACTCAATCATCTTCATCATATTTTAATTTTAACTAAATGAAAATGAATGTACTTCTTGGTATAAAAAAATAACCCCCTTAAGTAGTTTTTCGTTTCATTTAATATCAGTAATTTTCTTTCAATTTATTCCTACAGAATTAATAAGATAATCATTTATTTTCAAAACATCGATATCCTTGATAATTCTTGTTAATAAATGCTGTTTTTTGTTATAACAAGATTTACAAACAACTGATCCTAAATTTAAAGCAAGACAATACAAATCAAAAGTTCTTTGGCAATAAAAACATTTATTTACATTAAGCACAATGTTTTGATCTTGAAAAACAAGTAAATATGAAAAAAGTTGAAATAAATAATTACTAAGGGGGAAATTCTTAATGTATTCAATAAATTCAATAGTAATTTTAAAATAGTTTTTGGGATCCTTTAAACCAGATGCTAAAAGCTTAAAACTCTTTTGTCAAACTATTTCATCTTCAATATTTCTGATCAAGAAAAAAATTGGTCGTAAATTAAATACTAAAGTATTATTTTGTCCTCCCACTTTTATTGATGCAAACATACAGTTTACGAGTCTTTGCAAATTTTTGTTAGTAGTATTTTTATGCATGATATAGTATCATGAAAACCCATTTTGACTATAAGCAAAAAAAGCTGTTCCCTGTTTATTTTTATATAAAACTAGAACATCTGTTTCCATATTAATATCTTATAAAAATAAATTATTTTCAAAATATGAATTAAGAAAAATAAGTTACTCATTAGTCTGAATTCTTTCTTTCTTTGTTCTTTCACTCTTTTAATTTGAAAATTAGTTAACTATAAATTTTACTTTTTTTAATAAAATAACTAACTTTCACAAGATAGTCCCTTTTGAAAAATCTTAACTAAATGATTTTTATAAGTATATTTGTGACATCTTTTTTTTTATTTATTACAAAAAAATGAACATAGCTATTAGCTATTTTTTTTCATAAATTTTTTGATCATTAGCATTAACTAAACTTAATGAATTTTGATGTTGTTCATTCTCAAAATTCTTACTTTGTAAGTCTAAACTATTAAAAATTCAGAAACTACTTATTTGTTAAATTTCTACTAATTGTGTTTGTTAAAATATTTTTCTTGAATTAAAAGATAAAAACCTTTTCTACATTTTTTTAAATCGAATTAACCCGCAGTAATGGAGTCACAGCCTGGTAATATGGCCAAGGGTTTTTCATTACACAAATAGGGAAATACAAAGGCAAGAACAGTATTATATGCTTGTTCTGCATACAATTTGACTGCAATCCAAAATGTGTCAACCTCCATTATTGGAATAACCGGAACTGTTTCCCTTAAGATTTTCTCAAAAGCAGCAGTTAATTCAATTTTAACTGACTCATAATTAATAACAAAGTTTTTTACTTGATCATTAATTTCTAAGTAAGTATCTAACTTTTCTTTATTTAATTGAATTGCTTCAATTTCTCTAATTCTTCTTTTTCAATTTACTAATCCTTTTCCTAAATACCCCTCATCATATTCAGGGTTAGTTGATCTAATAGGTCTAGTCATAAATTTAATATATTCTCAAACATTTTCAGAAATATTTAATCTTTGCCGAATATCTTGTTCTTCAGTTGGTGATAATGAATCAAATCAATTTTTAAAAGTAAACCCCCCAGAAATATTAATTTTATAACCAGATAATTTTTTTTCCCCAATCTCATTAGATAATTCATCAGTTCAGAAAAAATATTTGAAATAACTAAGTAGTCCTGAACCAGATGCTGGTTCAACTGTTTCAGGAGTAATATCAAATTTTCCAGTGGTTTTTAATGATAAATAGAAGTTTGAGGGAACTCCTTTGGGTTCTAAAATAATATAATCACCAAAATATTTTCGAACTAATGAATCTAATAAAATATACATTCTTTCTGTGTGGACAGCTGAAGTATCATATAAAAAAGTTAATTTTACATTATTTTGGTTAGCATGATTTTTCTTGTAGCGATCTAAGTAAAATTTAGCTACTTTTGGCAAAAAGGACTTATCTTTTTTAGGAAGAGATTCTAATTCATTTGACTTGGTACTTTGCTCAAGATAAGTAACTGTTCTTAAGGGAATATTTTTCCCTCCTGATGCTGCTGGTGCTTCGGTATTTACCACTTCACTATCCTGATAAATCTCTATTGCTGCCCGATATGAAGTTAAACCTCCTGTTTGTTTAAAAGCAGTAAAGGTTGTCACAGGATAGGTACTATCCCAATTAGCAATTTTTCTTGCTTGATTACGATTCATAATGTAATACAAAGCCCGCCGAAGATCAGGATCATCTAAAGGTTTTCCCCCAGTTTGTGATATATTTAAGGTAAACCCAAAAGTTCCATAACCAGTTAATTTTCTTAAATATGGGCGGTATTTTTTGCTGTTATAAAACACTTCTAAGGTTTTTCTTGTTACTCTTGTTTTAGCAATCTTATTATCCCGAAATAAGGCATCTAGTGCATATGGTTCTTGATTAAAAATAAGTTTTACATTACCAGTAAGCATATTTTTATAATCTCAATAATTTGAATCTGGAGTTAAATAAGCAAATCCTAAATTTCCAAAAATAATATTATCTACTTTGTGGGTTCCATTACCAATAATTGTCTCTTTATCTAGCCCATATTTGTTGATTCCCCCAACACTATCAATAAATTTTTTATTTGAAGGAAAAAAATGAACATGATCGCTAAATCTAGCAGAAAGTATTAAATCACCAATATTTGCTTTTTTAGTACCAAATTTATAGTAAAGAAAATTCTTGTCATCACTAAAAATGAGTCCAGCATTATTAATTAATTCTTGTAATTCATGAACTTGATCAGAATTAGTTAAATCATATTCATTGATTCTTTCAACAGGTAAATCTAAAAATAATGAGCGACATGCCGGAGTATATTGTTTTGCTTTATCATTAACACGTTTAATTCTATCTCTTGCTGAATTATATTCAGCATCTCCTTTAAGTCTTGCTTCAGCTAATATTTGTTTTTCTTCACTTCAAAAGTAACCAAAAGGATTTGCTAATGCTAACCCATCTGAGCTAGTTTTAATGTATTCTTCCTGTTCAACATTACAACTATCAGTATTTTTTAATCCTCAGTCTAAAACCCGAACTAATCATTCAGATCCAACACTTAAATTTAAAATATACTTTAATGTTTGTACAAAGTCCCTTGCTTTCACTGGATCAGATACAGTTTTGGTTTCACCATTAATAGTTTGCTTTCAACTTCATCATTTGGCATTATTCCGCACCATGATTAAAATACTTGAAAGATCATCTGCATAAAGTGCCCCAGAAATGTTTTTACCAGCTGCTGAGCGAGAAAATTCTGCCATTCCCGGGTAAGCATAACTTCAAAATCTAGTAAAAGTTCTGCTAGCCATAGTAATTCCACTAATTTCTTCAGCTCCAAAAATATCAATAATGGAACCTTTTTCGTTGATATTATTAACAGTTTTAAATGAATTTAAAGTGAGTTTCGGTAATTGTAAAGTTTCATAAAGTTTTGTTGGTGGTGGGGGAGTGAATAAACCAGTTGTAAATGTTGAAGCTATTTGCAAAGAGCTAATATATTTTACAAAATTAGCATTTCTTGGTGCTGCAATTGCTAAAGCAAAAGAGGATTTCCCAGGTATATTTGGAAATTCTTTTTTCTTAATGCTTGCAATTCCTAATGAAATACTTATAATTAAAACAATAATAGAAAAAAAAGCAATTAGAATATTGGTAGTTTTGTTTGAATTTACAATTGTTTTTTTAATTATCTTTCACTTTATTTTATTTTTCATTTTTAACCAGAAAATTTATCTCTCACTTTGTAAAATGTTGACATTTTACCAGTATGAACTTCATCATATGTAAGAAAAGAAGGTGAAGATGATAATAATTTACCATTTTCAGTAACAACATATTTTTTGTTTTTTAGATGAAAGACTGGTTCCACTGTGGTTTGATCTATTTTCTCAAAATAAATCTTATATTCTCCAATTGGCAAAACTGCATTATCAAAATTGCCTGTAACAAAGGCAGCAGATATTCATGAAGTATAACCATTATCATGAATTCTTTCAGCACTATTTTTAGTAACAGCTTGGGTTAGGTAAAATAAATTATCTATATTTTTGAAAATAGGCACTTTAGTTTTATTTTTAGTTGTCACATCCTCAAAAACTAAATACTTTATATTATTTGCAATTGTATTAGGTAAATATCCATACATTTGGATTGTATCAGTAGATTTCTTTCTTGTAATACCATTAATTCATGATTCACCAACATTCTGTATTTTTTTGATAAAGTTCCAAAAATCAGTTGCCCCATTAACTGCTGATCTTTTTTCTGGAGTACTAGTATCATATAATGGTGCTTTCATTTTATCTTTTATTCATTTATCAGTAAAATACCCTTGATATTTTGTTATCCCTTCATCAGAAAATAATCCTTTTGTTCTAGGATCAAAAATAGATTGAAAGGCAAGATCTATCTTATCATACATAAGAAGCTTCTTTTCCATTGCTTCTGTTAGTGCAGAGGTAATTGCTGTTCTATTAATACTTGTAATTTCTCGTAATAATTTGACAGGATTATCAAAAGGAATATTAGGTAAGGTAATTTTGAGGTACTCCTCAATGTCAGCATTACTATTTGGATCATTAAGAAAATGGGTAATTTTATTAATAAAGTCAGTGCTTACTCCTCTTATTTTCCTTGTGTAAAAAGGTTTATAAGCACCTTGCAAAGAATCCATAAGCAAATCTTTATTTACTAAATACTTTGTTTTGACAACATTTTCTTCATCATCTAGTTCATCATTAAAAAGAATACTATAGACACTTTTTGGTATAAACAATGTTTTTGCTGAAGTTGCTTCAGTAAAGTCACTATTTTCAAAACCTTCTACTTGGTATTTTGCTGGAAATAAATGTTTTCTACTTGGAATATAACTTGATTGTAAATAATCACGAACAAGAATTTCTGGATATGTATTGGTGTAGTTAGAAAATAATGCTCCTATTTCATCAATAAAGTTTTTTTCCCTAACGGAAACAACATAATCATTGATACCTTCCTTTTCAACTCTAAGATACTCAGGAGGATAAAGAAGTGAGTTAGCATCACTATTATCATATTCACGAGGAGAAAGTTCGGGTCCTATGGCATTTGGAAATAATGGGTAAATAAATTTACTATTTTCATAATAGTGAATTTGGCTATATCATTTTGGATATTCTCCATAACCTTCTTTTAATAATTCCATAATTTTCTGGTTTTCTGGAGTATTAAATTGCTCTCATTCAGCAGTAGTTTCACTACTAGTAATACTATTCCCATTAGCATCAGTTGTAGTTGTTGTTCTACTTATTTGAACATCTTTTTTTACAAATGAAAATAATAAACCTAATGCATTCAAATAATTTGTGATTGATGTTTTTCCTTCTTCAATTATTGCTTCTTTTCTTGCCTCAAACTCTTGTTGAGTTTCCTCATCAGCTTGCTGAAGCTGATTTGCTTGTTCTTCAGCATTTTTGTTAATGTTATTTATTTGTTGAGTTAAAAGGTTCTTATTAATAACTTCTGTATTTACATTATCCAAACTAGGATTAGAATCATTAGGTGTTAAATGAAAAGCATCATGGGAAATGGTATTTAAAAAAGAACCAGCATTATTTCAAAAAGGTGTTCCATCCGCTCCATTTATATCTCCAATAATTGGCCAAGCATGAATATTATCAAAAGAATAAGTTGTTCCTTTATTATAAAATGATGTATTTAATGTAATACGAATTCTATCCTGACCTCCAATTGTTACTAAATTTCTATCAATAAAATAAGTTCAATACAAAGAGTTTGTTGAATCAGGAAAGAAATTATCAAATTGAGGAAATTGAGTAGATTCAATAGTTTTGGGAAAAGAAAGAATGATATTTTTAAAAGCATTAATGTAATTAAACTTAGTAACATTTCTGGCAATATAAAAACGATCAATGGAATTATCGCTTCGTTTTCAATTATAAATATATCCCCGCATCTGATCCATTAAATCAGTCCCAGACTGTATTCAATGATATCATGCTGGTCCTTCTCAAATTACTGCTAAATCATCTAAACTTTTATCATCATCATCCAATAATGGTTCACCTTCAGCCAAAAGGTCTTCATAAATTCAATCTCCTAAATACTTATATTTTCCGGTGGATGGTCGATCTTGAAGTACTGAAAAAAGTCCTTCTTTAGCATAAACATTATACAAAAATTCTACACTACCCTTATTACCAGTAAAACCTTCAAGATGATAACTATCATGAACCTTAAAGCCTTTATCAGCTAATACGCTTTCATGAGATAAAACAAATTGGTTATTCTCATCTAATACTTCTAAGTCAGCATTACCCACAATGGAAGGATTTAAAGTTCCAGCATAATTATCAAAGGCATTACGCAATAAAATACTTGTTAAATGTTGAGAATCAAGTTGTTTTAAATCATCTCAATTTCGAAATGCTCGGCCTCGATTTCCACTAATAGTTTTGCTTATATCAAATAGTCTAGTGTCAATGTTATATCTGTTTAAACCAGAACCAAAAATTTCTTCATCTGTTTCCTCTTGACCATCTACTGTAAATTTTACTTCTCCAGAAGGAGCTCTTAATGCTCTGGTTATCGGATTTCTTGCTTTAAAATATTCATTCAGTATTTCTAAATCATATGTTTCATCTAGTGATGGACCAGAAAAGCCATTAAATGCTCCTAAAAAAACTTGACTTTTAGATAATTTCTTTGCATATGTTAAAGTTAAGTGATGATAATATTCATGCATCGCTGTATAACGAAGAAAAATATTATTAAACTTATAATCTGGGACAAGAGCTTTAATAATTAAAGCTGAAGAAATTCCGCGATCAGAAGATAAAGTAGTTATTCAGCAAGCATCATTTTTTTCTTCATCAGATAAATTTTGATTTTTTTTGGCAGCAGCACATGATTGAGAGTTTTTTACTTCTAAGTTAAATTGCTCTTCTTCTTGATCCCAAACAAAATTTATGCTTTCTGTAGTTTCAGTTAGAATATAGGGATATTTATCAGTAACTTTTTTTATTAATCCAGCATACTTCTCTACATATACTTTATAATAATTTGTTACTTTTCCGGATCTATCTTCTTCACTTCTAATTTTTTCAATTAATGCTGGACTAAATTTAGGTGTCCCGTCCTCTCTTTTTTCTGAAGTATGTGCTACATCATTAAAAATCTCCCTCAAATCAGTTTTTAATTCTTCCAAAGAAAAAACAGATTTTCCATTTGGATCAGTATAGGGAACCATTAAGGAATTTCGATAAGCACTATAAACATTGTATATTGGTGACAAGCCATAAAACCCATCAGGATAAAATTTAATTTCTGGCTGTTCGCGATTTGGATTAGAATAACCACCTAAGGTAATAACTCCTGGGCTATCTTCCTTATAACCTCGTGATAATGTGAAATTTTCTAGATCATGAATTTCTGGCCCATAAGAAACACTAGTTAAAAATCAATCGACAAAATCATATCATTCTTGAGGTTCGATAATTTCTGGATACTCATTAATGAATTTTGTTGGTCCATTACAGATCATGTACAAGATTTTTTTATGTTTTCTTCCATATTCCTCAATATAATTAGGGGCATTATAATTTCTTCCATCAACAATAATTTCATCAGTTGTTACTATTCGATAACCTCTCTCATCTAACACATATTCTCCGGAATTATCTTTTCTTGCTTCATATTTATATAAGCCTATATAATCACCATCTGAAGTTTCAAAATAACAATTGAGTGTTAGGTCATTGATATTAGTTCTTTCAGATCCCTTTCAAGGAGCAAACATGTTTCTTTCAGAATTTAGTATTTTGGTGTTTTTGGCTAAACTAGAATCTAAAACATAACGCTTATAAACAGGATTTCTTTGGGTTTCACTAATAAATGTTTTAACTCCTGCCCCAATTCCAATAGCAATAATGATTAAAGTATTAATTGTTACAAAGTACTTAGTTCAAGTAGGAATATTTTTAAGAAAAGGTTTCATTTTTTTGAGGTTTTGAAAATTGGTATTTTTTAGTAGTTTCACTTTATTGATTTGTTTTTTTCTATTACTCATTAGGACCTTCCACTTTTTTTAATTTTTTATTTCTTAATTTAGCATTTAAGTTTAATTTAGTAAAGCTAGCATTGTTTTTTAATGATTTTTGGAGAATAGTTTTATCCTTTTCATTTAACCATCGTTTTATTTGTTTTTCATTACCAAATACATAGTGGTCAGCCCCTACTTCCCATCAGGAGGTATCATTTGTAATCCTATATTCATTTTGATCATGATGGCGTTTTAATAAATTTACATCAAATTCATCAATGGATGGAACAGCTGATAAAATGGTAAGAGTATATGGATGAATTGCTCTTTTATTCATATCAAGAGCAGGTAATGATTCAACAATTCTTCCCTGATTAATAACCAGAATTCGATTAGAAACATACTCCACCATTCTTAAATCATGAGCAATAAAGAGAATTGATAAATTTCTTTCTCTTTTTAATTTATTCATAATATTTATTACTTGAGCCTGAATAGAAACATCCAAAGCACTTATTGGTTCATCAGCAATTAGGATTCTTGGCTTAACAAGAAGGGCCCGTCCAATAGAAACACGTTGTTGTTGTCCCCCAGATAATTCAAGAGGAAACATTTCTAAAAGTGATTGATCAAATCCAATGGCAGAAACCATTTTTTTTACCTCTTCTAGTTTTATAAAATCATTTGCTTTTTTTCATCAATGAAATCCCTTTGTTTTAGTAATGTTAGAAAGCCCCTCAACAAGGCATTTTCCAACTGATTTGTAGGGGTTAAGAGAATCAGTTGGATCCTGAAAAATCATTTGGATTTTTTTAACCATATCATTTCTGATAACCCGAGATACTTTATTTGGTAATTCTAAATCTTCAATAAAAATTTTTCCTTTGTGTTCAACTTGTTTTGTTAATGCTTTTCCTAAAGTAGATTTACCTGAACCACTTTCTCCTACCAGCCCTAATACTTCTCCTTGATAAAGATTAAAAGAAATGTTATTAACTGCTTTAAAAGGACCCTTAGCTGTTTTGTAAATAACATCTACTCCTCTGGCTCGTAATATGCATTCTTGTCCATCCTTTTGTTTATTTTTTGCAATTGAATCTAAGTATGCTTTCCAATTACTAATTCTTCTGTATTTTTTAGAAAGTGTTTTTTGAGAATAAGATGGCATAACACTTTGCTTTTCTATTTTCTTATCTTGGATCTTCATTTGAATCCTTTTGGGTTTTTATTCCTACGTATTGGTGTTGTTTTGAATCAAATACATAAGAAGCTAGTTTAGAAGAAGGAACATAATTAGGCTTATTCTTTGCTCACCTATTTCATCGTTTCATAATTTCCATTGGCGGATCATACTTGGGGCCATTTTTTGATAAAAGCCATGAAGCACAATAATGAAATTCAGACACCTTAAACATGGGTGGAGATTTTAAATAATCAATACCTAAAGCATGTTTATTTCTTGGAGCAAATGCATCTCCTTTTATGTTATTTAAATTTGAAGGTATGTTACCTGGAATAGATTGTAGTTTTCTTGTTTTATTAAGATCAGGCATTGATAAAATTAATCCCCAAGTATAAGGGTGTTGTGAATGCAACATTACTTCTCTCGTTGGTCCTTCCTCAATAATTTTCCCAGCATACATGATGGCAATTCGATCAGCTAAGGAAGCAACAACACCGAGATCATGAGTTATGAAAATTATTGACAAATTAAATTCTTTTCTTAATTCTTTAATGATTTCTAAAACTTCTGCTTGAACTGTTGGATCAAGAGCTGTAGTTGGTTCATCAAGAATAATAATTCTTGCTTTACAAGCAAGAATGGCAGAAAGGACAACCCGTTGCTTCATGCCTCCAGATAATTCATGTGGATACATTTTAAAAACTTTATGGGGATTTTTAATTTTAGTTTTCTTTAAGAAAGCAATGGCAACTCTTTTAGCTAGCCGTCTTGTTCTAGCAATATTGTTTACAAATAATCCTTCCATTATTTGGGTGCCAACAGTTTGGGTTGGGTTTAGGGTGGTCATTGGATTTTGAAAAACAGCCGAAACAATATTTCCTCTTAACCCACTTTTTTCTCATTTAGTTTGAGTCCAATTAGTTACTTCTTGTCCTAATATTTCAATTGATCCACTATCAATAAGTGCATTGTGTCCTGGTAAACCATACAAAACTGATGTTAAAACTGATTTACCAGATCCAGATTCACCAATGATAGCAAAAACTTCACCATTATATAAGCGAAAAGTTACATTTCTGATAACTTTTTTTGGTTCTTTTTCACCAGGAAGACTAAAAGATAAAATTAAATTATTGACACATACAATTGGTTTTTTATCATCAATATGAAATTCAGGATAATGTAAGGAAGTATCCTGAGAATAGGCTCATAAATAAACCAGTAATATGGAAGTAAAAGGAACAAAAACCAAAAGTAATGAAAAAACAGTAGTAAAGAAAAGAAACTTTTCAAACAACCAGTTTTCACTTTTTTTCTTATTGCTTATAACTACAACTTCTTTAAAAAAATAAACAAGGGGAAGGAATGCACAATATGCTTGTACGCCAAAAATAACTGCTGCACTGAATAAAACTATATATAAAGAATCATCATCTATCTTATTAAAATATGAAAATAATGCCCCCATCATAAATAACACTGCCATTGCTGAAAAAAATGCTCCAATAATAAAGAATTTGGTTCTACTTTCTAGTTTTTTACTAATAGGCAACGATTGATAATAAATGGATTGATTCTGTTGATTTTTTTTGCTGCTTTCCATTACCTAGTCCTCTTCAGTGTTTCTTGAATCCCGTTGCCAATTAACATGAGGGATGTTGTTAATACTATCAAAATTATTGAAGGAATAATTAGTTTTGATGGATCAGTATTAATTGTGGTTATTGCATCATTAATCATTATTCCTAATGAAGGTTGGGTTGTTGTTAACAATCCTAATACCCCTAATGTAATTTCTGCAATAATAAAACCTGGAATTGAAAAAACCATTACTGTTAAAATGATTGGTACAGCTCGAGGCAATAAACTTCAGATTATTCGGAAAGCTTTGGTTCCCAACACTTTTGATGCCATAACTCATTCTAATTCTTTTGCTCGTAAGACTTGAGCCCGCACTTGCAATGCTAATCCAATTCACGAAGTTAAGGCAAATACTAAAATAATTATTCCAAAATTTGAACCGTAAATCAAAATAAGAATAATTAATAAAGGTAAAGTAGGAATATTCTGCATAATCAAAATTAAATACATCATTATTTTTCCAAATTTGGGATAATAACCCATAAAAAGACCAATAGTTGTTCCAATAATTAAAATTAAAAATGCAGAAGTTGTCGATAGTGCTAAAGAATACCGAGCTCCATGCCAAAGCTGTGCTCAGATATCAATTCCTGTTTCTGTGGTCCCAAGAACATAGTTATCATCAAACGCATTGATATTTCGGTGTTCTAAATCAACAATTGTAGGATCATATTTAGTTGTTTCTGGAATGATTAGAATAGCAATTAATAAAATGAAGAACAAAAGTAACCCAATTGTTCCAGGAATATTTCGATAATATAACTTAATATACTTTGCTACTTGAGATTTTCTTTTTTTAGTTTGAGATTTATTAGCAACCTCATTTATTAAACCAATTATTTTTCACTGTTGATATTGCAACGGATCGACAAATTTTCGAGGTGAAAGCCGCTCAAGCTGTCTTTCTTTCTTATTCATTATCTTTTCCTCATGCGGGGGTCAACAAGGTTATATAAAATATCCCGCAATCTAAAAGCCAGTACTGAAAGAGCTGTTGTTAAAAGAAAAATTGTTAAAACTAAATTAACATCATTTGTTTGTAAGCCTTCTAATAGTAATGATCCTGATCCAGGAATTGAAAAAATCCGCTCAATTACAAATGATCCAATAAAAGAAATAAGTAATGATTCTGGTAAATAAGTAGCAACAGGAAAAATAACTGGTTTCATGGCATGTTTAAATAGAAACCGTTTTTTTCTTGCCCCTTTTAAATAAGCAAATTTAGCATGTTGTGATTTAAGTTGTTCTGCTAATTCTGCTCGGATGTATCTGATATAACTAGCAATGGAGCCAATCGATAATGCTAAAACAGGTAGAATATACGTCTCAGGTTCATTTTTATCAAAAACATATTCGATACCAACAGCTCGCCCAATTATTAATAAGTATAATGCAACCAAAATACCTGGGGTAGCAAAAATAATTGCTACCAAAATGCCTGATAAACTATCAACAAATCCATTAGGTTTAACTCCTAAAATTAAACCTAAAGGCAGTCCAATTCCCAGAGCTAAAAATATTGAAATCATATTGATTACTAAAGTTGTTGACATCCTTGACCACAAAATATCACCAATGGGTTTTTCTGGAGAAACAGCATAAGAAACTCCTAAATCACCATGAAATAAATTAACTAAGTAATTACCAAATTGTTTTACCAGAGGCTGATCTAATCCATATTCAGCAAGTTTCAGTTTTTTTTGACTATCTGTTAGAGCTGAAATAAAAGGGGGTTCTTGGCTTTGCTGAGTACCATTAATGATAAAAAAAGATATCATAACTGCAATAAATGAAATAACTAAAATTTCAGTTAATCAAATTAATGCTACTCTAATAAAATTAGAAACTGTATTTTTTTTTATTTTTATATAGGCATTATTAATAGGTAAAATAATTTTCTTATTAAACTTCTGATAAAGAGGGTGCTTATCAAGTTGATTTAATTTATTATAATAGGCCCTTTTTAGATTCACAATTAACTCCTCTTTATTAATGATGGATTTTCATTATAAAATTCTCATATTCCATCATTTCATTTCATTAAAGTTATAAGTTTAACTTATAACTATATATTATAGCAAAAAACCAAAAAAATAAATACGTTTTGTATTATAGTAATTTATAAATAAATATTTTTAGCACACTTTTATTGTGACAGTTTTAATTATTATTTTATATTTATGAGCTAAAATAAGGATTTTTTCTCGCAGTTCTTGTAGTTTATTTCCCTGTTTACCAATAATTAATTTCTTTTGAGCAGTATTTGTTGTTATGATTTGAAATGCTAAATGTGAATTCTTTAATTTAATTTCATTTATTCTTACTCGGTGAGGAACATCATTAATATAGGTATCAAATACAGCTTCTAAAATGAGTTGTTCTAGGTGCTTAATTAATGTTAAACTAGTAAAGCCAGTTAATGTGGTATTGTATAAAGGTTGTCCTTTTAAAGCATAATCTTGCAAATAAATAATGATTTTTTGTTGATAATCATCATTTATTAAATCTAAAGGAATAATTTCTGTAACTTGTTCTTTTAAAAAGGGCTGAATTTTCTCAATTATGGGAAGAACGTTGCTTTTTTTAATTAAATCAATTTTTGATAAAATGACAATAATTGGTTTCTGAAGGGTATTTATATAAGTAAGAAATTCTAAATCTTTAGTAATATTTTTGGCAACATCAATAATCATAATAACTGCATAACTTTCTTTTATGACTCCTCTCACCTTTTGAACAAACTGTTTTTTTGAAGTATCCACAGTAATTCCAGGGGTATCATAAAAAATAAACTGAGTAGTACTCCAATTTAATACTCCTTTGATAACTGTTTTTGTAGTATTTCTTATTTTAGAAACAGCAGAAATGCGTTTATGTAGCAATGTACTAATAAAAGTTGATTTACCAGAATTAGGAAATCCAATAATTGCTACATGACAAACTTTATTAATTTCTATAATTTAAGCACCTTCCTAACTAATTGCTCCAACAATGACGTTTCACCCTTATTGTAATGCAGAACTAAGATAACTGGTAAGTTAGTTGCATTATTCATTTCAACATATATTTTTTCATTATTTATTTTTGTTATGCTCCCCATTACTAATTGAGAGGTATCTTTATCCTGGTAATATACTTTATCACCAATGCTTAAGTTACAGCAGTTATTAATGAAGGTAATGGTTTTGTCATTTCTGGTTCCAACAAATGTTGCATATTTTGGTAATTTAATTAAATATCCAAGAATAAAAATAATGCTGATAAGCATTATTATTAATACTGAAGCAAAAACTAAATTGAAGCGCTTAATCACATTTAATTAAAAACAATAACTTTATCAGTATATTTAATAACATTCTGATCATGAGACACAATAATAAGAATTTTCTTTTGATAATATTTTTTAATATCTTGCAAAATCATGTGCTTAAGTTTTTGTTCTAAAGCATTTAATCCTTCATCAATAAGGCATATTTCATCATGACGAGTAAATATTCTTAAGATGTTTATTAATTGTTTTTGTCCATTACTTAATTTATTATCATTGGGATAAATCATATCTTGTAATTTTAACTTACCTTGCTGAAGATATTTATTCAAATTATATTGTTTTCAATTTTGTAAAAATAGTTGTTCAGAAGCATTATCTGCTAAAAGAATATTTTTATATACAGTACCAAAATCAAAAAAAGTTTTTGATGAGAGAAGAATGCAATTAGCTACTTGATCATATGATAATTTTAAATTATTAATGATTATTTTACCTTGGATAATGTTTTTCAAAAGTGTTGTTTTGCCTGAAGAATTTTTTCCAACTATACCATAAACTATTCCTGCTACAAATTGAAGATTATGAGTTTTCACTTTAAATTTAGTAATTTTTGAATTATAAAGAAAATTATGATGAAAAAGTTCCCTAATTTTTTCTTGGATTTCATAAATTTCATTTTTTGGAGTTTTGATGGTAGTGATTTGAAGCATATGATGATAAATCATTCAGTAATTAGAAACAATTAAAAGCGCCGGAATCACTTCTTCTAGAATCAATGCTTGTGATGAAATTTTAATTATTGATAAGACATAGATTATGGTTGTTGATAAACAAAAAGCAATAGTTGAAATTACAAATAATTGATTAATAAAAGTTGTACTATTTATTTCATTTGTTATTGATTTATCATTACAATGATTAATATTTTTAATTAATTCTTTACCAACTCGATTATAAATAATAGCTTCTGGATCATCAAGTAAAAGCCCTATTCGGAATGTACTTTCTAAAGAAGTAGTTCTTTGTAAATTAGTGTTTTTTTGATGAAATTTATTAATAAGAAGAAAAAATGTATATGCAATTAGAGATAGCATAATTGTGGCTATCACAAATTCTCAGGCAATCAAACTCAAGGCAACAAGGTAGGCAGCAGCAATAAAAAGTTTAAAGGGAAAAACTATTTTTAGTTTTGTTTTTCATGCAAAATAAGATTGTACTTGCTGAATAATTTTAAGTAGCTCAATTCGATTAGCATTAGGATTTTTTAAAAAATATATTTTAGAATAAAGAGAATTACTAATTAATTTGTTATTTTGAATTTGGTTTTTAGCAATAATATCATAAGTAATTACATCTAATATTCGTTGTAATATCATGACTGCTAAAAAGAAACCAGCAATAATAAAAATTAGTAAAAGTGAAAAAGAAGTATAAGTTAATTCAATTAATATTCGGAAGAAGTAACCAGTAATTATTGCTCCTGATCCAGCAATGAAACTGATTAATAAACTAATAAAATAAGAACTACTATTAATTCTATTTAAATTAGGAAATTGTTTTTCTAATTTTGTTTTATTTTGTTTAACTAGAGAATCAAAAAAAGTAAAAGTCATAAAAAATCCTAACCAGATTTTTTTGATTTCAGTCAAACTTAATCATTGACTTTTTTTAAAGGCAGGATCATGGACAAGGTATCTTCCAAATCATTTTTTTTCTAGAATAATAAAATGTGTTAATAATTTGTTTTTAACAACTAATAAGAGGGGACCATTTTTAAAAGGAAGTTTTCGAATATTATCGAAATCTTTAGTGACATAAGTTTCTGCTTCAATGCTATAATCTGCTAGTATTTTTCTAATGTCATAAAGAGAAATTCCTTCTTTTGATGGGGGTCATTTTTTAATTAAAAGTTTTTGTTGAACAAATGAATGAGTAAAATATTCAATTATCATTTGTGCAACTGCATGCCCACAACTATTAGGTCGTTTTTGCTTTCTATAAACAATTTTTTGCATAATTCATTCAACTAATTATTAGCAGAATGAATGATTTTTTATAATAAATTATTAGCTATTTTATTTAGTGTCTCAATCGAATACATTAGAAGTTGATGTTCTCTTTGATTTAAAACTACTTCTGAATTAACTGATATGCCATTGGATAAAGAAACAGTTGCAGGGGTACCTGCATAACATTCTGTTTCATTTCCATATAAACCTTTTAACTTAACTGATAATGAAAAAATTTGATTATTTTCAGTTAGAATAGAATTTACAATTCTGGCCACTGTTGCCCCAATTCCAAAAAAAGTATTCCCTTTTAAATTAATTATATCACCTGCTCTCTTTCTAACCATGTCTTGAATATTATTAATTTCAGCTAGTGAAAATTTCTTAATTTGGGACAAAGGACGGCCACCTATAGTTGTAGCTGAATATGCAAAAACAGATGTATTACCATGTTCACCAATCACAAAACTTTCAATTGAGCTAGGATCATAATTCAAAAGATCAGCTAAGATGTTTTTTAAACGATAAGTATCTAGTGATGTTCCTGAACCAACCACCCTTTTTTCACCAACTTTTGCTTTTTTTGCTGCAAGTCTGGTAAGTATATCAACAGGATTAGAAACAATCAAAATAATTCCCTTAAAACTTGTTTGATTTATATTATCAATAATTCCATTCATGATCTTGGCATTTACTTCAATAAGTTCTAATCTAGTTTGACCAGGTTTTTGAGCAGTGCCTGCAGTAATAATGATGATATCAGCATCAGCACACAAATCATATCCTCCATAATCAAATGTATAATTTTGTCCAAGAGCAGATTTAGCATCAAGAATATCAAAGGCATTTCCTTTTGCTACCTCAGAGCAATAATCAATAAATGCATAACTTTCAGCAACCTTTTGGTTTACCATTGAAAAAGCACAGGCTTGACCAACACTTCCAGCCCCAACAATAACAACTTTTCTTTTTTTCAAAATCATTTAAATTAGTGTTCCTTTTTTTATTTTTGCTGCTACATCTTTTCCATTTAGTTTTTCAATTAAGGCTAAGCCAAATAAATAAGCTGTTCCTGGACCTTGTGATGTAATTACATTACCATCAGTAACAATTTTTTCTTTTGTTCACTTAACATTCTTAGTTGTATCAAAACCAGGGTAAGCAGTAGCATGCCGCTCAAATAATAAACCATATTCAGCAAGCACAAAACCTGAAGCACATATTGCGGCAATAACTTTATTTGAATCATACATTTTTTTTGTAATTTGATTTAAAGCAGCTGAATTAAGAAAATCGAGATGACCATTACCACCTGGTAATACTAATGCATCATAATTATCTCAATCTTTAACATTTTGAAAATGAAGATCTGGTTTTATAATTGGGGTGTTCCCCTGCATGGTAACATAATCTGAATTATTAAGAGCAATTAAATCTACTTTATTACCAGCTCTTATTAATAAATCTAATGGTACAATGGTCTCTATTGGTTCAGAACCATTTGTAATTATCAATGCAACTTTTTTCATATCAACCTCATATAATTAACTTTAAACCTTTAAATGGTAAAGCCTTCACTTTATATTAATTATAAAGTAAAGTTTTTCAAAAACATTTTAAATTGAAATGGTGTGAGTGAGGGGAATCGAACCCCCGTATCCAGCTTGGAAGGCTGGGGTTTTACCATTAAACTACACTCACTAATAAGGTGTTATGGTGCCCAGAGCCGGACTTGAACCGGCACGAACAATTAATGTTCGAGGGATTTTAAGTCCCTTGCGTCTACCTATTCCGCCACCCGGGCAACCAGTAGTGGTGACCCGTATAGGACTCGAACCTATGACACCTCGGTTAAAAGCCGAGTGCTCTACCAACTGAGCTAACGGGTCAAAAAAATGAAAAAGCCTTGTCAAAAATATAAGTTAACTAAGAGAATTTGTCTCTTCATTTATTAACTATGAACTAATACTTCAGTTAATAATTAAATCAGCAGCAACTTTTATTCATTTTTATAATGATGTTTTCTTTTCATGAAACAACTAAATTCAAACTCAAAGAACATGGCTGGGGTAGTAGGATTTGAACCTACGCATCACGGAATCAAAATCCGTTGCCTTACCGCTTGGCTATACCCCAAACTGGTGGAGGAAGAGGGATTCGAACCCCCGAACCCGAAGGAACCGATTTACAGTCGGCTGCGTTTGGCCACTTCGCTATTCCTCCTTTACTAAGTGGTGCCGACCAAGAGACTCGAACTCTCAACCTATCGATTACAAATCGATTGCTCTACCAATTAAGCTAAGTCGGCTCATAATTCTAAGGATAGCATAATGGTGGAGTGTACTGGACTCGAACCAGTAACCTCCTGCTTGTAAGGCAGATGCTCTCCCACTTGAGCTAACACTCCTCACTATCCATTCATTTAGTTTGAAATAATAATAGATTTTACAGCTTAATGCTAGTAAAAGCACTTCTATTTATTGATGTTCCCTTTGCTTTAAAAACTCTTTTTCTACTTACTGAAGCAGCGCTCTTTTTTACTTTTACCTTTTTTGCTTTGGTTGTTTTTTTAGAAACTGATTTTGGTTTTTTGGAAGTTTTCTTTTTTGCTGCTACTGGTTTTTTTGAAGTTTTCTTTTTTGCTGCTACTGGTTTTTTGGAAGTTTTCTTTTTTGCTGCTACTGGTTTTTTGGAAGCTTTCTTTTTTGCTGCTACTGGTTTTTTGGAAGTTTTCTTTTTTGCTGCTACTGGTTTTTTGGAAGTTTTCTTTTTTGCAGCAGTTTTTCTCTTAGGATAAGTTACAGGCATTAATATTTCTCGGTTTGGTTTAATTGTGATTCTAATCTCACCTACCTCTTCAATACCTACTCGTTCCCGACCAGTTTGTAAATCTACAGTAACCCGAGAATCTGGTGAAGATTCCCTAATAGATTCAAACTCCTCAGTTGAAACTTGTTCCTTTTCTTCATCTATGAAATCATCATCAGTAAAGAACTTCTCTTCAGATTCAGTATCTTCTGCAACTTCTTCAGCAAAATCATCAAAATCAGCAGTATCTGCTTGAGCAATCTCATCCTCAAATTCATCATCAAAATCATCAAAGTCATCAGTTTGAGTTACTTCTTCTTCATATTGTTCACCATCAAAATCTGCATCAACTTCTTCTTCATTATCAAACTCATCATCAATATCCATGCTTGCTCTTTCTTCAACAACCATTTCCTTTTCAATTCTTTCAGTTTCAGTTTCTTTAATTAAATCAACTGCTGGAGGTGTATAATCTAAAACAACATCTTTGTCTTCTTCATACATATCACCTTCAGAAATGTAATGAAGGGCAGCCTTCTTATATGCATCAACACCTGGTTGATCAAAAGGATTTACCCCCACTAATAAACAATACATTGCAGCTGCTTTTTGAAAGAAGTACAAAGCATAACCTATTGTATTTTCAGTGTAATCATCTCATTCAAAAACAATGTGTGGAATTGGGTTATCTTTTTTTTCATCATATTCATCTTGTAAATATGATTTTCTTTGTTTATGAGCATCCAAAACACCTTTGAGGATTGCATATTCCATATCAGAGACTGACTGTTCACCCAAGAATTTATCTTCATCAGAAAGAAAATCTTGATTTAGTTTTAAAGATCCTTCTTGTCTAATAATATGAAAAGATTCAAAAGTAAAATCAGAATCCCCATCCTGAATTCATTGTCCCAATGTATGTAAATCAGATGTAAATAGAGCAATAGCTGGAAATAAACCTCATCCATCTTTACCTTCACTTTCAGCAAATATCATTCTTCATCATTTCATAAAGCTTTCCATTGATGGTTCAAAGATTACCCCAAGCTCGTTTTTCTTATAATGGCGTGAATATAAAGCAGCTCTTGAACATGCATAAAGGTAAGCTGGGTTTTGAGGAATTGGGTAAATCAATTCTTCATATGCCTCATAAGCGCCTTCTAATAATTGATTAATATCTATTCCAGCAACTCCTAATGGAAGTAATCCCACAGGAGTAAGAGTGCTGTAACGTCCACCAATTCCTTCAGGAATTTCATAAAACTCAGCATTCTTTTTGCTTTCAGCTAATTCATGTAATGGACTGTTTTTACTAGAAGTAATGATTACTCGTTTTCAAACTTCATTTTGAGTAGGGTACTTTTTACTTAGATGATTTAATAAAAGATTGAAAGCTACTTTTACTTCAAGAGTTTTGCCAGCTAAGCTAACAACATTTATTGCATAATTTTTATTGTCCAAATATTTTAATGTTGTCTGAAGATGACGTTCATTCATTGTATAACCAACAAAAATAATTTGAATTTGATCATCATCTTTATTTTGATAATAAGGACGAATGGTATCATAAACTGCTTTGGTTCCAACCATTGATCCCCCAATTCCTACAACAACTAAAGTATCAACTTTTAATCTTCTTAGTCTTCTTTTTGTTTTAATAATTTTTTTAACTAAAGCAGTGTTTTCTTCTTCATTTGCTGGTAAATCTACTCAACTTGTCCCTGTTGATAATGACTCATCGGGTTTGGGTAAACCATGCAATAAATTATGACGTGTATAGATTGGTTCACGAAATTCCTTTAACTCATCAACCTCATTAAACACTGTTTGATATTTTAGCTTAATCATCTGAAACTCCTTCCTAACTTAGAAATCTTCCTACAATATTATTATATAATAACAATTACTTTATACCTTATTTTTTTTGCTCTTTCCTGTTTCAAAGTGATACATAAATTTTTAAAATTACTTTTTTCAAATTGAAATAAATTGAATCATCTTGCAGCAAAATGAATAACATACTTTCTCTTATCTTTAAATTTATGATTTTTCTTATCACAAAACCCCAAAAAATAAATAACTTTTCTTTAGCAAACTTAAAAAATAAATTAGAAATGAAAAAATTGAGATTTCAATTATTAACAAACAGAGTAATTATAATAATCATTATTTACCTAAATAAATTATCAGATTTACTTTAAAATTTGGTATTAGTGTTAGTGCTTATGCCAAATTTTATGCTTATAACTCAATTAATTTCCAATTAAATTCTTAGATTAAAATATTAGTGATGAGTAACGAAGATTTGTGAAGTAGAGTTAACCAAGTAATAAATGATATTCGCCCCTTTATTCAACAAGATGGGGGAGATATTGCTTTAGAAAAAATAGATGCAGAAAATAACCTCACAATAAGATTTTTAGGAGCTTGTGTTGGGTGTGGTTTATTAGAAGATTATACACTTGAAACTATTAAATCTATTATTACTGATGAAGTTCCTGAAATAAATGAAATTACAGTAATCCAATAAATTTTATAAATTTGAAATATAGAAAGTTTTCTTAATTTTTATATCAAATTTGTTTTCTTGAAAACTAATAATTTGCTTTTGATTAAAAAGCATAGACATAAAAATTTTATTTTTTATATTAGCAAAATACTGATCATAATATCCCCCTCCCCTGCCTAATCGAAAATGATGAGGAGAAATTGCTAATAATGGAATTATAAATATTGTAATTTTTGTTTTATTTAATGCTGAATTATTTGCAATTAACTGCTTATTTTCTGCTAATATTTGGTATTCTTGATATTCCTCATATGAGCTAATTTGGAAAAAATCTAATTTATGATATTTTCAATTAATAATTGGCAAGGCTACTTTTATTTTTTTTTGCAATAAGAGTTTTAATAACTCATCTGTTGCAACTTCATAATTATCATTTTTATAAAGGCCAATAAAATGATCATTAGAATTTATTTTTTGGCAAATTTCAATAAATAATAATTTTTGCAAAACTTTTTCTTTATTTAAATAAGTTAAATTTGTTTTTTTAAAATCCTTAATGCTAGTTTTAGCTAACATCCTTGCTTCAGATTTTGTTAAATATTTATCCGACACTTCCTTCCATATCTAGTTTAATTAATGCATTAAGTTCAACAGCATATTCCATTGGAAGTTCTTTCATGAATGGAGAAATAAAACCTAAAATTATTTGCTGTTTGGCGGTTGATTCATCTAATCCCTTAGACATCATGTAAAACAACAAGTGCTTACTAAGTTTGGTAATGCTTGCTTCATGTTCAACAGTTGATGATTCATTTCTAACAATGTTTGTTGGTATAGTATCACTTACTGATGCCCCATCCAAAAGTAATGTATCGCAATCAACCCGGGTTTTAGAATTAACAGCTTTTTTCGTCATTCGAACAAGTCCTCGATAATTAGTGCTTCCCCCATTATAAGCAACTGATTTAGAAATAATTTGGCTAGAAGTATTAGGAGCAAGATGAATCATTTTAGCTCCAGCATCCTGATGCATACCTTTAGAAGCAACTGCAATGGAAATACAAGTGCCCCTTGCATTTTTCCCAGCTAATATACATGATGGATATTTCATGTTAATTTTGGAACCAATATTACCATCTATTCATTCCATAAAGCCATTTTCTTCAACATAAGCCCGTTTAGTTACAAGGTTATAAACATCATTACTTCAATTTTGAATTGTTGTGTATTTACAGCGGGCATTTTTGCTAACATAAATTTCAACAATAGCAGCATGGAGAGCGGATTTTGAATATATCGGAGCAGTGCAACCTTCAACATATTCTACACTCCCCCCTTCTTCAACAATAATGAGTGTTCGTTCAAATTGCCCCATCTTAGTGGCATTAATGCGAAAATAAGATTGAAGAGGCTTTTTCACTATTACCCCTTTAGGAACATAAATAAATGTTCCTCCTGATCAGACTGCTGAATTTAGGGCACTATATTTATTATCATTTGGAGGAACAATTTTACCAAAATGTTTTTTCATCAATTCAGGGTGTTTTTTTCATGCAGTATCTGTATCAAGAAAAATTACTCCTTGTTCTTTTATTTCTGCAAGTTGACTATGATAAACACTTTCTGAATCATATTGTGTGTTAACTCCAGACAAAAATTTTTGTTCTGCTTCGGGAATCCCTAGTTTTTTAAATGTATCTTTAATTTTTTGGGGCACATCATCTCAATCATTAGCTTGATTTTTAGTTGCTTTTAAATAATAAATGAATTCATTAAAATTAATATGATCCAGAATCTTTGCTCACTTAGGATTTTGTTTGTTAATAAAAATTTTGTAAGCAGCTAACCGAAAATCTCGCAAAAATGGTGGTTCATTTTTTTCTTTTGAAATTTGTTTTACAACTTCTTCTGATAATCCTGGTTTAAATTTCCTAACACTAACATCCCCATCATTAAAGCCAGCAGTGTATTTACGATCATAAAATTGTTGGTGATTATTTCTCATTGTATTATTTTAATGCAAATTTTCTTATCAAGTCATTATATAATAAAATATAAATTGTAAAACCAGTGAGGTTCTAATGCATAGGAAAAAATTAAAAAGCAAATGAAGAAAAAGATTTATTCTTTGTGCCGGTTTGGCATTTCTTAGTTTTACTCCTTTTATAATGGGGGCATCCTCAAAGTTTGTTGATGATAAATATACTTATAAATCAATTCTCGAATTAAAATTTGGAAAAGATGTTGATCAATATAATGGAGATGTAGTTCTTGATTTAACATCCAAGTTCTTATATGATAATGCTCTTAAAGATATTCAAGGAATTAAATTATTACTAAATGAAATTAAAGAAAACTCATTAATTGCATTATATCGTAATGAGGCAACTAAAGAATACAATCAAGCAATTAAAAATGAAAAAAGTCGTGTTAAAAGTGAAAAAGAATCATATCAAGATTTATATGGTGATAATTGAGAAAGCAAGTGGAATGACCAGCTAAAAAAGAATGGCCACGACACCGAAGAAGAATACATTTTACACAAAATTAGATCAACAATTACCAAATCTGCTTTCAAAGAAATATATAAGGGAGTAAAAACAAAATACACTGATGATAATAATACTCCTGATGATGACTCTGATGATAAAGAACAAGAATATGAAGCATTAGGTGTTAATCAGTTATTTTGATTTAATAAGTGATTTACAAGAAAGCGTCCCCTTCATCTTGCTGAATTAAAAATAACTTTGAAAGTAAATAATGATGATTATAATGATATCACTGTACCTGAAAATGATCAAGAAAAACTAGATAATTTAATTCATGATCTCTATTTACAAGAGCAAAGCCAAGCTCAAGATATTATAGATTTCTCTGGGCTAGTTACAGCATACTCATCAGGATCAAAAACAAATGGGGGCAATTTAGGGCTCATAAATTACACAGATACCAAAATCTCTTCTATTGCTTCTCGTTATAACCTCTATAAATTTATTCATGATGTTTATGTAGGTGAATTACGAGAAAATAGTGAAATTGTTCTTGACGATACATCAAATGGAGATACATTACTTGATGTTTTCAAAACTGGTGAAAGAAATTATTTTTATTTTGATATTAAAGGAGAAAAATTTCTAATTTCAAAAAATGAAAAAGCAAGTATTTCTATTTTTCGAATTTTTGGAATTAAAGATTATATTGATGCTACAACTCGTTCAGCAAATAATTATTGAATAGATTATTTTAAAAATGCACCAAAAACATTTAAAACTTTTACCACTGCCCCATTTAATATTTCCACAATAATAAATAATTTTATCAAAAATGAATATCCTAATCACGCTTACATATTAAGTGCTGATAAAGGAATTATCAGTTTTGTTAATGAAAAACTAAATCCTGATATTGAAATGGAAGAAAGAATTTCTAATTATTTAAAAATTATAAAAAAAGGAAAAATAGGAAAAGAACAAAAAGAATTTCTAAAAAAAATTAATGACCAAAATGAAAAATGAAGCGAAAGCAAGGATTCTACAAGCACCATTGATGTTTCTGATTTAGAAACTGAAAATGCTTGAGCACTTTGAGGAGTGTAAAATGGTAGATAATAAAAAATGAACTGATAATAGTTTAGTTTTGGATCCTGAATCTGTAAGTCAATCAAGAAAATTAACTCAAAAGAAATTTGCTTCTAAAACCAAATTGATAAGACGCTTTTTTTATGCAGGTCTTGGGCTTGTTGTTGTTGTTTTAAGTATTACTTTACCTCTTGTTTTAACTGGTTCCTCAGATGGTGCCTCAGTTTCAACTAAAACATATCCCCGAGAGGCAATTATTGATAATCCTAAAGATATAATTGTGAAATTTAACACAAATATTCTTGAGGATGATGAAATAAACCCAAATGATTACAAGAAAGAAACACTTTTTGGTAAAATTAAAAATTCAATGTCTGGAAAAGTTAGTCAAGATGTGTATTATGCCATTATTAATTCTGAATTAAATGATTTTGATGAACTTGGTAATTTTAATTCAATTGTTAATTTTGTGCAAAATAAAATTATTCAATCAGAAGAAGATAAGGCAAAGAATGAAGAAAAATCCTATTTATTTGAATTAATGGAACGAGGATTTGGAACCCTCAATACTGCTCTTACTGATGAGGCTCAACTAGAAGAAGCAAAAAGGCAATATGTAGAATCATATGAAATGAGATCAAAAGTTTTTGGCTATGTCCTTTCAATGATTTATTTAGCTAGTAGTGAAGTTCGTTTTAAGAATGCTGCAAAAGCATCATCATTAAAAGAATTATGATATCTAAAAACTAATTTTTCTGACACAACTAAAGATGAGGTGATCAGAAACATTTATTCTAAATCATGTCGTAACCTTCCTGAAGTTCCAATTCTTTGAGGAAGAGTTTCTTTTAATGATTTTGATAATGTTATATCTAAAGAGAATCTTTTAAATGTATTTAAAAATGATTTTGAACAAGCTGATGATATCAGAACAGTTTTATTTTCTGATATTTTAGTTAATGACTCTTTAAGCAAAACATTTCTTAAGCAATTAATTGATCCTAAAATTATTGATTTAATTAAAAGATCAACAAAAACTGAAGTGATTAATGCTATGAATGAACCAGCTGCAAAAATAGTTTTTGAACTGACATCTGATTTAAGTTCCTCAACTAGTTGAAACACAATTAGAAAGTATCTTTATAAAACTGCTTTTAAAAACATGTTAGCTATTGCCAAAGCTGAAACTGATTTTAAGACAAATTTTGTTGATACCCAATTAAATATTTTTAATAAAAAAATTGATGCCCAAAGTAATTTATATGATTATGCTGTTAATCTAGGTTTGAATCCTGAACAAGGAAGCACTGATTTTGAATTAAGAGTCCTTATTAAAGATGGATGACATACTCTCTTTTCTGATAAATATGATGAGTTTGTTCAAACTGAAACTACTCAATTTGATTCACTAACAAGAGAATACTGAGAAAATGTTGCTTCTAATTTTCCAGTTGATGAAGTTACTGAGTTAAAAGAAATCTTCAGTGAATTTGCTCCTTTAGCTAATATTGATCAATTAGGTCCTTTTCTTGGTAATCATTTTGAAAATGACGAATCAAATGATCAATTATTAGAACTATATAATGGTAATTTTTTATCTCAAATTATTGAAAGAATAAGTCTGTATCTTGATGAAACTTATTCTGAAACTCAAAAAAAAGCTTTTGTTGAAAAATATAAAGATAACCTTGCTCTTGATAATAATGCCTGAACTTGAAAGCGACTAAAGGTTTTTATAACCAGGGTTTTAGTTTGAGAATATATTCAATTATTAAAGAATGCTGATAATCAGACCACTTATCTTAATTTAGAAGAAAATAAAATCTCTTCTAGCATTTCTTCTTGAAATGAGGAAAAACTTAGAAATCATTTAGATGCTTTGCAAGTGAGTTATCAAGACACAGATGCTAAAGATGTTTTGGAGCAAAAAATAACTACTTCTTGAAACAATAAAAATTTTTCTAAAGTAACTACTTTTGCTAATACTTCTAAAGCTAATGTTCGTTCAGAAGTAATTGAAAACTTATTTCAAAACATTCCTCCTAAAAAAGAATGTGGAAGTTTGGATAATTGAAATTCTTATATATTAGATTCATCAATTAACAAAGATGAAAAATATTTTGAAAAACGAGAAGAATATGGCTTATCTGCGGAACGGAAATTTGGTTACATGGGTTTTGTTCGTGAATCCTCTGCTCCTTCTGAAATAACTCCTGCAATGAAATCAATAATTTTTCGAAGTACTATTGGCACAAGACCATTTGTTGGTGGATTACAAGTAAGAGAAGATTTTGATGGTAAAAAACGTCCCTATTTTATCAGTAGTGATTCTGATGGAGCAACTGCAAGCTTTGTTGTTGCTCAAAGTGCTGATGAAGAAAAATATAAATTTAGTAGTGATCAATTTGATTTAGAATATGCCAAACATCTCTTGTATGCCATTGTCAGCACTTCCAGTTCATCTTTATCAAATGCTCGAAGATATTATTTCACTAAAAAGAAATACCGGGTGTTCTTTTATGATGATGGTATTAAAAGTATATTAGGAGGAGCATTTAATCCTAATAATGTAAAAAACCCTACCAAAAATTCTGGTAAGGATCCAACTAAAGATACTGATTAAGCTAGTATCCATCAAAAATAATTAGTTAATTAATTCAAACTATGGCTAGCAATGTATTCATTCACAATAGCAGTTAAATTATCTTTATAGTAAGTGATTTTGTTTTTAATTTCTGCTTCAGAATCACCATTAAATATATAATAAGTTTTGATTTTTGGTTCTGTTCCTGAAGGGCGCATTGCAATTCATCCTGACCCATCAGTTAGTTTTAAACGAACAAGATTAATTATATTCTCCTTATAAGGATGCTTAATATATTCAACACTTAGTTTTTTGGTTTTAACTAAATCTGATGCTTCAATATTTTTAATAATATGAAGAAAATCATCATAATTAATTTTGACATAAATGTTATCAGTTTCATCAACATAAGTGCGGTATTTTTTATAAAGATTATGTAAATGACTAGTTAAAGTTAGATTTACTTTTTTTAAACGTTCTAATAAAGAAATAAGAACAACTAATGCTTGCAAAGAATCCTTTTCTCTGGCATCATTAGAAAAGAAATAACCAATTGATTCCTCAAATCCCATAACGACTTGAGCATCCTTAATATTTTCCACTTTTCCCCCAATTCATTTAAAACCAGTAAAAGTTTCATATGTTTTAATTCCATAATGACTACCAATAAGATCAACAAAATCAGAGGTAACATAACTACGAACAACAAAACCTGATAATTTATCTTTCTTAGTTTTTTTTGATTTTGTATGCAGAACATGTTCTAATAATAAAGCACTAACCTTATTTCCACTAAGGCATCAAGGTTTTTTAGAACTCAATAAATCAGATAATTGAAGATTTTGATTAGATTTTGAATAAAAAACCTTTCTTAATTCTGCAAAATCAATAATTCCAAGACGATCAGCATCAGGATCAATTGCCACTAGAACATCATATTCATCACTATCTACTTCTTTTAGAGCATTATTATAAGCTCGATCAAAATCCTCAGGATTTGTTGATTGAGCATGTGAAAATCTTTTATCAGGGTTTTTTTCAGATTTAACAAAACTAATATTGAGTTGTAATCTTTGTTTTAACTTTTCAAAAAATGGAGCTCCAGCACCTTGAAGTGTGGTTAAAAGCACTTTAATTTTTGAACCATTTTTATTCATTCTATTTGCCTGATATAATGCTTTAAGCATAAAATAATAATCTTTTTCATAAGAATTAGGAACTGAACTTATGTTTTTTTCTTTTAAATGAGCATATGCCATTGGTTTAATTGTTTTTAATCGGTCCTCAATAGTTTTCGCTGCATTATCAGCTATTTGGATGCCTTTTGAATTATAAAATTTAACTCCTTGATATCCTGGAGGATTATGACTAGCAGTTATCATTACCCCTCCCCCTAGCTTCATTTTTCTAATGAAATAAGAAATTAAGGGTGTAATAGCAGCATCATTGTTTTTATAAACATAAATTTTTTTCAAACCAGATTTAGTGAATGCCTTTAAAAAAACTTTGGAAAATTCATCACTATACAATCTGGTATCATGAAGAACAACAATTCCTTTTTCTTTAATATCATCTGCTAAATAGTCAGCATAAGCAAGTCCTAGCCGAAAAATATTATATTCATTTAATAATGCTGGTCCAATTCCTACTTTTGCTCTAACCCCTGCAGTTCCAAATTTTAAATTTTGTTGACTAAATAAAGTTATTTTCTCAACTTCAGATAGTTCATTCAATTTTGATAACAAAAGGACATCTTTGCTCTCTTGTGCCAGTGTTAATCATTCCTGAAATAATTCATCAGAAATATTGCTCATATAAGTATTTTACTATAATATTTTTAAAATTAAAATTGAGTGGTGATTTTCATTTAATAATAAACAATATATCTATGATGCTAATTATTCTTTTTGCAATGGTGGCTCGAGGCGGAATCGAACCGCCGACACACAGATTTTCAGTCTGTTGCTCTACCCCTGAGCTATCGAGCCACGGTTTCTTAGAATGGCGGTCCTGACGGGACTCGAACCCGCGACCTTTCCCGTGACAGGGGAATATGCAAACCACTACACTACAGGACCATTGAGTGGTTGCGGGGGGTGGATTTGAACCACCGACCTATGGATTATGAGCCCATCGAGCTACCACTGCTCCACCCCGCACTTTTATTTTACTACAATATAGAATGCCTGATATGCTTCAAAAATGTATTATCTAGATGTTTTATCCTTTATAGATGAAAAGACAATCATTTTCTTAATGTCTACTTATAATTTTATTTGGAGATTCCCATTCTTAAGTTAAAAAAAATAATGTTACAAATTGTGTTATGAGTAAAGTGAACATTAAATTGAATTAAAAAAGTTTTTTAATGAATTATTTAAATCTGCTCTAATTTATAAATAAAACTAATCATCATTATTAAGTGGCGGAGGAGGAGGGATTCGAACCCCCGCGAGCTTGCACTCCTGACGGTTTTCAAGACCGTTCCCTTCAGCCTCTTGGGTACTCCTCCATGTAAATCTAGATAATAACTGGTGGAGCCTACAGGATTTGAACCTGTGACCTTCCGGTTATGAGCCGGCGGCTCTGACCACTGAGCTAAGGCTCCCTGGTTACCATCTGGTAGCGGGAGTGGGATTTGAACCCACGACCTACTGAATATGAGTCAGGTGCTCTACCCCTGAGCTATCCCGCCATAATTTACATTCATCTTTATTATAAGCTTTCATTATAAACTATTTATTTAGCATGGTTATTTAAAACAAATTATTAATTTTATCTGGTGGAGCTGATCAGGTTCGAACTGACGACCTCCTGAGTGCAAATCAGGTGCTCTCCCAACTAAGCTACAGCCCCTTTATTAATATTTTACATTATATTTGCAGTGTTAATTAAAAGAAATTTTCATTCTATTTAATTTATAATTAAATGTGTCATTATAATTGGTACTAGAAAAATGGCGTGCCTGATAGGATTCGAACCCACAACCCCTTGATCCGAAGTCAAGTGCTCTATCCATTGAGCTACAGGCACATTTCTTGTTTATAACCTCCCAAAAAAAAGGATGGCCGGGACGATAGGATTTGAACCTACGACCTCTCGCTCCCAAAGCGAGCGCTCTACCAAGCTAAGCTACGTCCCGTACTCACATCTTATTTTACTTTCAATATCATATATCAAGGAAATGGCGTGCCTGACAGGACTTGAACCCACAACCTCTTGATCCGTAGTCAAGCGCTCTATCCATTGAGCTACAGGCACACAAAAACTTTATTCCCTAATGAATAAAGCTTTTGGAGGCACCGGTCGGAATCGAACCGACGATAATGGAGTTGCAGTCCACGGCCTTACCACTTGGCTACGATGCCATAACATTTTTATTTTAATATACAAAAACAAGGTTTTTGTTAAAATTCCTTTTATTATGAAGTCACCCTCTATTTTTTATCTAAAAAAGATTTGCCTTGAAGATATTCATTTATTTTTACTTTTTTCTGATAAGGTTCATATTGATCTAGACTATTAAAAAAATAATCAATAAAATTATTTAGATTTCCAAACGCTTCTTCAATTTTCTTCTTTTGGACATCACAAATGATAATTTGTTTATCAAGCACTACCAAACGGTTACATAATTTTTCTATTTCATGAGTATTGTGAGATACTAAAAGCAATGTTTTCTCATCAGTTAATAATTCATCAATATATTGTAAAATAATGGTTCGGAACTTAATATCTAATCCTGTGGTTATTTCATCAAGAAATCAAACATCAGGATCATTACATAATGCTAAAAATAAATTTACTCGTTGTTTTTGCCCACCTGATAACATGACGATTTGGTTATTATAAAGATCTTTTAATTGGAAAAAAGCTAACTTTGCTTCTAATTCTTTTTTTGTTAATTTTATATTATAAATATCTAAATAAAAATTAATCATGTTTTTTACTGTAATACCATGAGGATACCTAATTTCTTGAAATTGAATTCCAATTTTAACCTTTGGGTCTAAATAAACCTTACCTGATGTTTTGGGTCTTATTTCTGCCAGAATTTCCATAAGTGTTGATTTTCCTACTCCATTAGCAGCTATCAAAGCTACTCGATCTCCTTTGACTATTTCTAAATTAATATTATTCAGAACTAACTTTTTCCCATATTTTTTAGAGAGATTAATTGCTTTAATGATGATGGATTTATTTATTGGTAAACTAGTTTTAACTGTATTAGGTATAATTTTTGGATTCTTTTTGTGAAAAAACATGGTTTTAAAAATATTCGGAAATAACTTTAAACTTATCATTTGTTATCCTTATTCATTTCATTTGAAGAACTTCTTTATTAGCATGGAAAAAACAATAATTAAAACTAATCCAGATACTAAAGAAAGTATAATTAATTTATCAAATTCTGCTCCCACTGGAAATGTTGGTGTATCCCCGGCCCAAAATGTGGTGAATCCAATTACTGGTTGGGTATGAATGTAAACATATTGGATTGCTTTCAACACTTCACTTTGTTGAATTAAGTATGGGGGGATAAATCCTCCTACAAGAAATGATGTAGGAAAAAATAGAAAGTTACTAACAATTTGTTGAGATGTTTGTTTTTTTAATATACTGCCAATTACTAAACCAAATAACACCATGATAATATAAAAAAAGCAAAAATAACCAATTGTTGGTAATCAATAATTAGAATCAGGAAGAACATATTGTCAGGCACTATCAAGCTCAGTCATTCTTGATGCTAATAATATTCCAGCAATCAGTGATAAATACAATGTTGCAATAACCGCTAGCAAAGAATAAAATCCAATCAGCACAAGAAAAAATTGTCAAATTTTTAATCTTGTTGCACCTATTCTTTTTAATACCACTGAATTTTTAAATTCAATTACAGTGCCTGGCATCTGTAAAAAACTAATTGTAATAGTACTTCAAGCAACCAAACCCCCAACAAAAGTTCGAAATTTATGAGCTAACTCAGCTAATGCTTCATCTTTTGCTGCTCCTTCTAATTGAATTGCTTTATCATATCCTGGAATGATAGTTGCTTCTCCAATAATTAATAACAGAAGTAAAGGGAAAAAGAATAAGAAAAAAGGCCCAACAAATCCGCGAATGAAATAGCTACCTATTAATTTAAAGGTTGGTAACATGCTTTCTCCTTCTAATTATTTTAGATTATAAAATATTGCTTACACTATATCCTGGTGTGATCGAGGAGAATTGAACTCCCGACTACAGCTTGGCAAGCTATCGTTTTACCACTAAACTACGATCACATCTTAATTTTGTAAAGATTTTAATTCTTTTATTAAACTCTCTACTTCAGCAATCCCCCTATTAACACTATCTATTTGTTTTTTTTGCTGTTTTAGAAGAACCAAGCTGTCATCAACCTGTTTAGGTTGATCCTTACCATCAAAGGCAAAAATAAGTACAGCAATAATAAGCAAAATTATTGCTAAACCCAAAGCAACAACTCCTAATTTTGACAACACATTCATTTTATTTTGATTTTTAGTTTTTCATTTAGAATAATCCACATTTTAATTTTACCATAATTTTCAGATATTAATAGAATTAATAATTGCTTCTTAAGCGTAATAAATTAATATAGTTTTTTGATTGATAAGATTGATAAATACTTTCTTTGTTCATTCCTAAATAAAAAGCTAGTTGTAAATATGCTTTGAAAACCTTAAGGTACTTATTATGATCATGAAAATTCCTTAAATAATCAATGCTTAAGATCATAATTTGATTAAATTCTTTTACTAATTGCTGATTTGTTAATTCCTTCTTTAAAATTAAAACTTCTAGTTCTTTTATGTCACATGATAAATGTAATCCTAAAGTTAAAAGAAAATGCATTCCATCAGCATATTCATCACTGATCATTTTTATGTTCGAATTTGGCTTTTTCCTTCAATATTTAAAACACTTTGTTTCATTAGCTAATTCACTTAATTCAACAATAAAGGATAATATTTGTTTTTCAAGCAAAATCTCCTTCTCTAGAGCATAATTAATTTTAAATGTTTGGTAAATAGCATTATTTAATTCTTTTTGTTGTTTAAAAAGATTTTCTAATGGAAAGCAAATTATTTTTTTCATAACTAATCCTTCATTATTTCTCGAATAACTGAAGTAATCCCTATTTTCTTTAATGATGAATGAAGCAAAACTCCCCTGAATAAGATATTTTTATGTACATCATTTGTCAAAACTAGTTGGAGGATTTTTTGTTGCTCACCTTTTTTTAATTTATCAATCTTGGTAAGAATAATTGAATAAGGGATTTGTAAACTAATTAAATAATGCATGATTTGGGTATCAATATTAAGTATCCCTCGCCGAGCATCAATGAGAATGATTGCTTTATTTATTTGTTGTTTCTCAAGAAAGTATTCACAAATGTCTTGCAATTCCTTTTCCTTTTTCTTTGATACTTTTGCATAACCATAACCAGGAAAATCAATCAAATAAAAACCTTGGTTACATCAATAACAATTAATAGAAATGGTTTTTCCGGCAGTTTTTGATGTTCGAGCAAGTTGCTTTTTTTTAGCAATACTATTTATGAATGATGATTTACCAACATTACTTCGACCTAAGACAACAATTAGTTTTGCTGATAATAATTTAATTTGGTTTTTCTTATAAAATGTTTGTTTTAATTCTAAAGCTAACATTATTATTTTGCTTTAGGAAAAGCAATGGCATAAACATCCATGTAAGTTTCTACAGGGATCATTTCAATGCTTTTTTTTACTTCATCAGGAATATCATCAAGATCCTTTATGTTATTCTTTGGATAAAGAACTTTTTTTAATCCTGTGCGGTGAGCAGAAATTACTTTTTCTCGAAGACCTCCAATTGTCAGAACTTGACCATGAAGAGTCATTTCTCCAGTCATTCCTAAATTGTTACTAACAGGGGATGATCGAATAATTGATAATATTGCTGAAGTAATAGTAACCCCCGCAGATGGACCATCTTTTTGAACAGCACCTTCAGGACAATGAATATGAATGTCATGTTTTTCAAAAAATTCAGGTTTAATTTTAAATGTTTTTGCATGACTCTTAATGTAATTCATAGAAATGTTTGCTGATTCCCGAAAAACTTCCCCTAATCTTCCGGTTAAGGTTAACTTGCCTGTTCCTTGAAAAAAAGTTGCTTCAACAGGCAAAACATCACCCCCATATGCAGTATATGCCAGACCATTAACCAAGCCAGGAATTTTCTTAGTATCTTTTCTTTGATAATCATAAATAGGTTTTTTTAAATAATCAACAATACTTTTCTTGGTAATTGTAATTTTCCGTTTACTATCATCTTGATTATCAGTTAGCTTTACTAAAATAACTCGGGCAACTTTTTCTAATAACCGTTGAAGTTCTCTGACCCCTGCTTCTCTAGTATAACGACGAATAATTTCCATAATTGCTGAATCACTAAAACGAATTTGTTTTTTAGTTAAACCAGTTACATTAAGTACTTTTGCTAACAAATGATCCTTAGCTATATGTAGTTTTTCTTGTTCAGTATATGATGATAAATGTATCACCTCCATACGGTCAAGCAGAGCATCAGGAATGGCATCATAAGTATTAGCAGTGCAAATAAAAATAACTTTTGAAAGATCAAAATCTTCTTCAATATAGTTATCATTAAATGACTTATTTTGTTCAGGATCTAAAACTTCTAACATAGCTGATGATGGATCTCCCCGATAATCAGAAGCCATTTTATCAACCTCATCTAATAAAAATAAGGGATTTCGCACCCCAACTTTTTTTATGGCTTTAATAATTCTTCCAGGCATTGCTCCAACATAGGTTTTTCGATGTCCCCTTATTTCCGCCTCATCTCTAATTCCCCCTAAGGCTACCCGAACAAATTTTCTTCCCATTGCACTAGCAATGGACTGTCCTAAAGAAGTTTTCCCTACTCCTGGAGGGCCAACTAAACAAATAATACTAGTTTGTTTACTATCTCTTCCTTCTTTGCGATTATAAAACACAACTGCTAATTGCTCAATAATTCGTTCTTTTACTTTTTCTAAACCAAAATGGTTTTTATTTAGTTCTTTTCTAGCAACCTCTAAATCAATCACATCAGTAGTTTCCTTAAGCCAAGGTAATTCTAATAAAGTTTCAATATATTGCCTTGTGATATTAGCATCAGCTGATGATTTAGGAGAGGCATCATAGCGATCAATCTCATCTTCAATTCGTCTTTTTATGTTATCAGGATATTTACCTTCTTTGAGTTTTTTGCGAAAAGCTTCAGCAACACTCATTTCCCCAACCAGTTTGTTTAATTCTTCTCGCCAATGAGCTATTTTCTCTCGTAAAAAATACTCCTTTTGTTTCTTAGATAATTGTTCCCGGAATATACTATCAATTCTTTTTTGAAAATTAGTAAATTTAGAATAATTAACTATGACTTCTAGGATTTTTTCTAATCTTCGAACAATTGTACTTTGTTCAAAAATTTCTAATAAATCAAGATAAGGAATTTTTAAATGATGAATTAGAAACATAATAATTTCAGAAGAATTATTGATTTGGATGTTAATTTTGGCATTATTTAGTTGATTATGCTGGCGAGCAACTTTATTATTTAATTCCAAAAATTTATTTGATATATTGGTAACTAATTCTTTTTCCTCTTTCTCATCATCTTCATTCACAAGAACATCATCAAGAACAATCTTCACTGGTGAAATACTATTTTTTTCACCTAAATATTCAATAATGCGCACCCTAGCTATGGCTTGAAAAGAAATTATACAATTATCCTTAGTGAATTCACTTCTTTTTTTATTAATTTTACAAAGGGTACCGTATTTTGATAAGTGACTAGGGGTTGGATTTTCAATGTCTATTAATTTTTGATAAGTAAGAACCACATATTCTGTATCATCAGAAAAAACTTTGTGCAATTGATTAACTGAATTCACCCGTTGAAAACTTACCTCTTTTCTTTGCCCTTTAAACAAAACAACTAGTCTTAGGGGAATTGCAATATGGGGAAACATTGCTTTTTCTTTTTTTCATTTTTCAACTATTTCATTAATTTTTTCTTCCATTTCATTCATCCTTAAGTCCTCCCCATTATTCTGGTTAACAAATTTGTTTAATCCTCTTATTATTTATTTTAATATGATATTTAATATATCTAAAACAAATCATGTTAATCCTGTGGTATTTTATTTTGAGATTTTTTAGTATTTTTTTTTGCAGCAGACTTTTTTTTCAAAGCTGGACTTACTTTCTTGGTGGTTGGTTTCTTTTTCTCCTTGATGGTGACTTTTTTAGTAGTTGGTTTCTTTTTCTTATTGGTGGTAACTTTTGTAGTTGTTGGTTTCTTTTTCTTATTGGTGGTAACTTTTTTAGGGGTTGTTTTCTTTTTCTCCTTAGATAATCGAGTAAATAATTCAATAATGTTTTCTCTGGTTTTTTGTTCCATAAGTAAGCTATAAATTCCCTGGCGCTGGTTTTTGATGAATTGATGAAGAAGTTCTTCACTATAATCAGGTTTTTGCACGGTAATAATTTTTCTTGCATATTCTTCAATATCTTTATCCTGAATTGTTATTCCCAAATTTTTGGCTAATCCCAGAACTACTAAATCTTGTTGAATGCTTCATTCAGCTTCTTTTCTCATATTTGCATAAATTAATTTTTCAGAAGCTCCGACAACTTGGGCATACATTTTAATAGTAAGATTTTGATTCTCCAGATTTTTTTCAGTCTTTAGTTTTATTTCATTAAATTTTTGTTGAACTAAAGGTTCAGGATAATAAAAATCACCAGACTTAATTGCAGTTTTCACAGTTATTTGTCAATAATCATCTTCTTTTTTTCGCTCAAGATACTGCTTTAGTTGTTTTTTTGCTACTTTTTTTACATCAGTAATGGTTTTTACTTCTTTTATATTTAATAAGGTAATAAATTCTTTCTCATCCTTTATTTTCTCTTTATAACGGGCTTCATGCACAATAACATCAAAAATAATTGTTAAATCACGAAGATGTTTAATAAAATAATCTTTGGAAAAATGAATTGGAATAGTCATATGTACACCAACTTTCTTTCCAACTAACTGTTCATCAAATCCAGGTAAAAACTTTCTTGATCCAATAGTTAATTCATGATTTTTTCCAGAACCACCTTCAAATTTTTTTCCATCAAGAGTACCTTCATAATCCAGAATAACTTTATCACCAACAGCAATTGGTTCATCTGCTTCTCTTAGTATCATTGTTGAAAACTCATCCCTCATTCGTTCTACTTCAGCATCTATTTTTTTTGCTGTAATTTTATAATCACTTTCAGATAATTTAATATTCATGGATGTTAAAGCTGGTATTTTCACTTTTACTTCTGGAGTAAAAGTAAAAGTAATCTCACTAGCTAGATTATCAGTTACATGAATTTTTACATCTGGAGTTTTATGAGGTAAAGGAGCATCTGCACCCTTTTGTTGCTCTAGAGCAAATTCATAAGCATTAGCTATATATAACCGAGCAGCTTCATAAGCAATGCGTTCCTTGGTTAAATGCTTGGCAAGAATTGGGGCAGGAATGTTTGCTCCTTTTCTAAAACCAGGAATTTTTATTTTGGAAATAATCACTCTTTTAGCAGCTTTTGCTTTCAAATCTAATTCATTATTGTCAATAATAACCACATATTCACACGAATTATTTGCTAATTTATTTCATTTAAATTTCATTTAGTCTCTTTGATAACATCTACAATCGAGCAGCTTTTCCAATTCTTTTCCTCAAGAAATAAATTCGTGATTGCCTTACTTTAGCAGATTTCAGAATGGTAGCATCGGCAATTGTTGGACAGAAAAAAGGAAAAGTTCGCTCCACACCAATAGAATTTGCACCAATTTTTCTAATTGTAAAAGTTTTTGACATTCCTCTTCCTCTAATCCGAATTATTATTCCCTCAAAAACCTGAATTCTTTCTTTTCCTGCTTCTTTAATTATTGTTTTTAAACTAACAGTATCACCAACTTTGAATTTAAATGGTCGGTGTACCTGGAGATTATCTACCTTTTCTAATAAACTATGTTGCACTAGTTCCTCCTTACCTTATTTTATCCTTAATAGTTATAATAACTTACTTTAATTATAATAGAAACTAACTATTAGTTTTTTTTCATTTTTCAATTTTTTTGTGATTTCCACTAAAAAGAACTTCGGGTACTTTTTGATTCAGAAATGTTCTAGGACGAGTATATTGATCATATTCTTTTTTTGGTAAATCACCTTTGGGGCCAAAGCTTTCTTCAATAATACTTTCTTTTTTAATTTCTTTTCCCTGCAGCCGATATATCCCTTCAATAATAATCAAAGCACAAAGTTCTCCACCAGAAATAACATAATCTCCAATTGAAATTATTTCATCACAATATGTCTCAATTCGCTTGTCGTAACCCTCAAATCGACTACAAATTAAATTAATTGGTTTCTTAATTTGGCTTAATTGATAAAGTTTTTTTTGAGTTAGTTTTATTCCTTTTGGAGAAAAAAGAATTGTATGGTTATTTTTTAAATAAGGAGCCATGTTTTGATAAAAATTATCTACCCGCATAATAATGCCTGGGCCATGGCCAAAAGGAGTGTCATATATGTTTGCTAAATTCTTATTACTTAGACGCTGATTGATTATTTTTATTTCAAGTTCTTTATTGACAATAGCTCTTTTTAAATAAGTTTCATTTAAGTATCCATCAATTAATGAAGGATACATTGTTAAAATTACAAACTGCAATTAACCCTTTTTAGAATTTTCTTTAAATTTTTCTCAGATACCTTGTTTAGAAAGAATGCTTTTTACGGTTTCTGTTGGTTGAGCACCTTTTCCTAATCAATAAAGAGCTTTTTCTTCATTAATATGAGCATAGTTATCCATTACTCTATATATTCCAATTTGTTCAATAAATCTCCCATCACGGGGTCTTTTTGAATCAATTGCCACAACCCGGTATACTGGGTAATTCTTTCTTCCAAATCTTGTTAATCTTAATTTAACCATAAGTCTCCTATATTGTTGCTTTATTTTATTATAATAGTAATTTCACTTATCTTTCTTAACAATTAGTGCTACTAAATTGTAATTTATAAAGATGACCCGCCTTCATTGTTAACAGATCAGCACCTACAGGAGAAGGAGTATTATCTATCAAAATAAATGCACATTCTCCAGTTGTATTAAAATTTTGTTTCTTGTTATTAATAGATCCAATAAACCTTTCCTTTTTACCATCAAAATTAAAATCAACTGCTCTTTTTTCAATGAAATTTACTTCTCATTCTTCTCTTGTATTTAATTCATCAAGATATTCTCCTAATGTGCTGAAGTGATTGCATTCATGAATTAAATCCTTTATTTGTAAATTTGTTTTCTCAAAAATAATTAAACAATCATTTTTGTTTTTATTTTTTCAACTAAGTCCTGTGTTCGCATAAATTCTTTCTAATCCTGAATGATTATTTTTATTTGGAAGAAAAAGATAAACTGGTATTAAACTGAACATGGCTAGCGACATTCCTAATGCCATCATCATAATTACTTTTTTCCTTCATGTGAGAATAGTAGAAAATTGATGTTTTTTAAATAAATTTGGTTCAAAAAAATATCTTTTATATGCATACTCAATTACTTTTATTAAAGGTATCCCAACAAAAAAAACTGCCAATGCATTTATTGCTCCTTCTAGAAAGTTGAATCAGAAAGCCATTGTTCCAGCAGTGATAGCATAAATTTTTCCAAATAATAATGTATCATATATAAAATAAGAAGCAAAAATAAGGAAACCACAATTGATTACTAAGATTGAGGCAATTAAATAACGCTGGTGATGTTTTCGAAACACATTCATTAATGTAAAAGTAATTGGGAAAAAAATAAAGTATGGAAGTCAATATAAACCAAAACCATTAATAGCCATATTAGTGATAAAGAAAACAATGAAGATAATTCAATTCTCTTTTAAAGTTAAAGTAATCCCATAAACAACAAATAAAAAAGACACAAACTCCACATAAGGGATTGCTTGAAAAGCCAGTTTAGTAACTATGAGTAATGTGACTAATAATGACAAAAAGCATAGTTTTTTTATTGTCATCCCAGATAATGGTATTTGCTGATTTAATTGTTTGAATATCATTTGTAAAAAACAGAAGGACTTGGATCCACATAAAGTCCTGCAAAGGTTTCATCAACTTCTTTGAATGATTTTGATTTTTCAGAACAAGTTGTACTAATAACATTGCAATAATAAAATGGGGAAGTGTGCTTTTCTTTTGCACTTTTTGCATTGATAGCATCTTTGTAACTGTTATCTTCATCTTGATTAGTTTCACTGTTATATTTTTGATATAAACCTGGTGTTGCTTTTCTGAATTCATCATGAAAGTATGTTAAGTCATCAGTTTTCACATTCTTAACTTCATCTAAATTACTATAAAGTAACCCCGTTATAAAGAATCAAGAATCATTAACTTCATTCTGCATTTGAAAATATGAATAATTCATTCCATATTTTACATAAAGGTTTTCTTCAAGAAAACTAAAATCTAAATAACCATCAAAAGTAAATTTTAATATTTCAGATGTTAGTAGCTCCACCTTGAATGCTCCTTTTTTTAATATTTGGAAACAATTAAAATTATATCCCCTTTTATCTGCATCCTTTCAATCATTTGTACTTAATTCTTCTAATGTTGTTGCATCAGAATATTTATTTAAGTATGATGTGTTTTCAATTGTTTCTTTAATAAGATTTTTTTCATTATTAGTTAGTGCATTGAAAAAAGTCTTGGAAAGACAACTCCCTTCTCTATTTCTAATTTCTAGTGGCATATTTTTGGGATATGAATAAAGTAAGGTTCTTCTTGACTCTCAGATATCAGCATTCTCCTTTTTAACAAAAGTAAGCATCTGATTATTATAATCAACTGATAAGGTGTCAATAACTCTAATATATTGTTGTCAATTTTTAGTTATTTCCTTGCTAGTTTTGATAATTAAGGAATCCTTATTCCTTAATTCAACAGCATTTAATAACCGTGTAAATTTACTATTTGTTGTGTATCCAGTAAAGTCACTACCAAATTCAGATATTTTTTTTGTTAAATTAACTTGATTGCTATTTCTTGATCTAAGAATATTACCCCGATAATAATCCTTCATTAAATATACACCTGGTTCGGTTAATTTACTAAAATCTGAAAATAGAGTTTTTTTCTTTTGAAGTTGGCTTAAATCATTTTCTAAATTTTCAACTTTGTTTTTTAATAACAATATTGGAACCAACAAACCAATAACAAGTATTGCAATAAGAGCTATTCCCAGTTCTACTACTGATAACTTTTTCTTTTTAAACCAAGTCTTTTTCATGCACCACCTCCATTATTATTGATAATTTATGAGGTAATCCATTAAGTTGGTAGCTATGATTCTTGTAGCTAAGCAACAGAGATATCCTGACTTATTGCTAAACACTTTTGCCTTCCCAAGGTTAACCTCAGTGGCTACAATAAAGTGTATTGACACAAAATACAGTTGCAAGAACAGTTCTAGATTCTAACTAGATTCCCTCACTAATCATCTAATTTTAAAGAAATCCAATTTATGGACTATTAGTATTATAGCAGAAAATTATTATTCAACATTATGATAAATATTGGTAACATCATCTTCATTTTCAAGAGCATTAACTAATTTGTTAAATTGTAATTTATGGTGTTCATTTAGCTTTATTTCATTTTTAGCAAATAAGCCTTTGCTGATATCAACTAACTCAGTAATTTCATTGTTTGCTAAATCATTTTGCATTTGTTCAAGATCATTTGTTTCACAATAAAGTACATAGTATTCATCATCATAAACAAAATCATCAACACATGACATAATTATTATTTCTTCCATTTTGTCTAATGATAAATCACTTCTGGCAACAACTATTCTCCCAGCTCGCCGAAATGCATGCAGTGCTGAACGCGAAGGAATTAAGATTCATCCATGTCTGGTAAGGATATTTTTAATAACTGGGCTAACTCGTGATGGTTTATCTGTTAATACCTCAATAATCATTAATGCCCCTGAATGACCTTTTGCTTCATAAGTAAGTTCAACAAAGATTGTTCCTGATTTAATGATTCCGCTACCTTTATCAATAGCTGCTTTAATTTTATCCTTAGGCATGTTAAATGTTCTAGCTTTAGAAACTGCTAATCTTAAAGTTGAATTATTTTCTAAGTTACTACCACTTCTTGCTGCAACAGCAATTTCTCTAGCAAGTTTTTGAAAAATCTTTCCTTTCTTTGCATCCTGGGCTTCTTTTCGTTGTTTAATATTTGCCCATTTTGAATGGCCTGCCAATTATTCTCCTATTAAATTATATTTTTTCTTGATAAACCGAAACTTGTCGTCGTTTTCTAGAAATTCTTTCAAATTTAACATACCCAGAAATTAATGCAAATAATGTATCATCTTTTCCTCGTCCCACATTATTTCCTGGATGCATTTTGGTTCCTCTTTGTCTATAAATAATGGATCCAGCATGTAAAAATTGTCCATCACCTGCTTTTACTCCTAATCTTTTGGATTGTGAATCTCGGCCATTTTTTGTTGAACCACCAGCTTTAACTTTAGCATAAAAAATATCAATGCCTAAAGAATTATTTATTAGGTTGGATATCTTGAACATTATCACTTTGATCTCCTTTTATAATTTGTTGAATTTCTAACATAGTATATTTTTGACGATGACCTTGTCTTACAACATGGTGTTTTTTAGGTTTATGCTTAAGCACAATGATTTTCTTTTTCTTTCCATGTTTTAGTACCTTAGCTTTTATCTGGCAGTTTTTTACATATGGATATCCAAATTCATGATTAAAAAGTAATATCTTATCAAAAGTTAAGATACTATCTACATCTGCATTTATGGAATCAACATATAAAATTTTTCCTTCTTCAACTAAATATTGTTGATTGTTTATTTCAACTACTGCTTTCATAAACTCTTTCCTTTTAAATAATAAGTATTTCTTATCTTCTATTATTATAAAATATATTTTTTAAAACTTAATTAAATTGGTTTTAATTGTAATAAACCATTTCTAAAAATGAGGATTTTATTAAAAGGTAGCGCAATTTCATCATTAATGGTTCACCCTAATTTTTTTAATTTATGAAAAACTTTTTTCGAATTCAAAATATAATTAAATCTAGCAATATTATCTTCTGTATCTAATGGACAGCGATTGATTAAATTTTCTGCTCCCAGACCAGAAACAATGTACTGATCATTTTCTAATGCAACATTAATAATTTGGGATTTCTTTTTATCAACTAAATGAATCACTTCAAATTCTGTAGCTGTACTTTCATCATTTTTTTGTAAATTACTTAGGGCTTCAATAACTTTATCTAATAAGACAGAAATATTTTTTTTTGTTCATGAAGAGATTCTGATAATCTTGCCTTCCACTTTTTTTTCAAAAGAACTTAAAAGCTGATCATTAACTCCCAAATCCTCTTTACTTAAACAAATAATTTCTTTTTTCTTTACTAAATCTAAACTAAATTTTCTTAACTCTTTTCTAATTATTTGATAGTCTTGATAATAATTAGGGACATCAGCAGCTACAAAATGAATGAGAACCTTACATCTTGTTGCATGTCTTAGAAATTTAATACCTAATCCTTTACCTTTTGAGGCATTCTTAATTAGCCCTGGCAAGTCTGCTATGACAAAACGATAGTTTTTATGATTTACAATTCCAACAACTGGAGAAAGAGTTGTGAATGGATAAGCAGCTATTTGTGGTTTTGCATTAGAGATAGTGGTAATAAAAGTAGATTTTCCAGTTGAAGGATAACCTATAATCCCACAATCAGCTAGTATCCGTACTTCCAGATCTAAAGTAAATTTTTCACCTGGCATTCCATATTCATATATTCTTGGAGATTTATTTTGGTTAGTAACAAAAGATGCATTTCCTCTTCCTCCCTGTCCTCCCTTAGCAATAATATACTTACCTTCTTTTTTTAAATCAAATAACATTTTTTTATTTTCATGATTTCTAACAATGGTACCAAGGGGAACATTAACAATAATGTCTTTGCCACTGCGTCCTTGAGCTGTATCCTCACCTTTGCCCATCTTTCCATTTTCACCTTTAATTATGGAAAAGCGAGCTAAATGGCCTAGGGTATTACAATTATGTGTAACATAAAAAATAACATTACCTCCATCTCCTCCATTACCACCTGATGGACCATACTCAGGATTAAAACGGATTACTCCATTACCTCCTTTACCTCCTTGTACTTTAATTTTTATCTCATCAACAAACTGCATTAATTATTCCTGAGGATTTTTTTGAACTACTGTGTAGATAAATTTTTTTCCTTTTTTTGTTTTTATAAATAGGCCTTGTTTAGCAAAACTATTCATGCTATAACGAGCTTTTTCATAACTTGCATTAGTAATTTTTCGAAAATCATCTAGTGTATACTGTTGTCGATTTTGTTTTTTAATTGTCTCTAAAAATAACTGTTCTTTATTATGCAAACCCAAACTTTGGATTTCTTTAATTGAACGATCATGTTTAGTGGTTGCTAAGAACTCATTTTGTAATTGTTTGTTTTTTTTGTTATCTTTATTTTGAAAATATTTCATTAGTTTTTCATTTGTTTCAAATTCATTCTTTAACTCTTTTATTCCTGCATTAAATACATTAAGAAATAAATTAACTAAATAAGTGATATCATTATTACTTTCAACACAATTATAATATGCTTCATCAAATTTCTTTGATTTTTTGATAATGGTTTTAATGAAACTTATAGTAAGAACTAACTGGGGCATGCCAGATATTTTTAAAGTATAAAGAAAAAGATAAATAGCAATGAGATCTAAGTTCATATTAACCATTATGCCTAATTTAAAATAATAAAAAACAGCAGTGGCTTTGATTAATGGATGTAATTTACTTTTACGATGAATAAATTGTAATAATTGCTTAAATTTGATTGGTAAAGACCCTGGTTCAAATCCCGCTTCAATTGTATTGTTCATATCCAGAAATCATCGCTCAGTGCGGAAAAACTCTTTTGCACCCAACTGGTGACCAATTTTTTCAATCTGCTCTTTATTAACCATTATTTTTTCTTCTTTTGTAAAAACTAAGCGATAAAACATCATGAAAAGATTTTTTGAAAACCTTTCTTCTTTATTAGAAGGTCTCTTTTTTCCATTCACTAAAAGAATTAGGGTATTTAATGTAATATTCACCTCATATACTTTAAGAAGGGCTAAAATTTCTTCAAATATCTTTTTCACAAAATAATTTTTGTGAGCATAAAAAAAATGTCTATCAAACTTGACATTATTAAAAAAGTTCATGATGTGGATAACATCTCTTGATAAAGCATCTAACTCTAGCAACATTTTAGCATATGTGATAACAAATACATTACTATTTTCGCTGCATTGCAATGGTAAAACTTCAGAAAAATTTCGACGATAACGACACACTTCCCATCAGATATCTTCATTATATAAATAACCATAATAATCAATTATTTCACTTCTTGTAAGATAATTTGTTTCTGTAAATTCAATAGCTAATTCTTTATATTCCATTAAATCATACCTGTATTAATTTTAATCTTAATTTTCTCTTCTTTTATATAAGAGTGCAATTTAAATTTTTAAGACCGCACTAAATACTTCTGGTGGAACAGCAACTTTGCCAAACATTTGCATTCTCTTTTTTCCTTTTTTTTGTTTCTCTAGCAATTTCATTTTTCTTGTTACATCTCCTCCATAACATTTTGCTGTAACATTCTTTTTTAATGCTCCTATTGTTTCTCTAGCAATAATTTTTGAACCAATTGCTGCTTGAATAGGAATTTTAAATTGTTGTCGAGGAATAATCTTTTTTAATTTTTCACAAATAGCTTTTCCTTTTACATATGCTTGAGACACTTCAATGATTGAAGAAAGAGGGGGGATAATTTTTTGGTTTAACAAAATATCTAGTTTTGCTAACTGCCCTTTCTGATAATGACTAGATTCATAATCAAAAGATGCGTACCCACTTGTTAAGGATTTCAGTTTATCAAAGAAATCATAAATTATTTCTAACAATGGTATTTGAAATTCTAATTGGGTTTTAGATTGATCAATAGCATGCATTCCTTGAAAAACCCCACGCTTTCTTTTACATAAATCCATTACTATTCCAATGTATTTATTCATGGTAATAATGGTAACATTCATTATTGGCTCATGAACCTCTTTAATTAAATTTTGAGGCGGAAAAGCAGATGGATTAGATATCTCAATTGTGGTTTTATTTGTTAAATAGATTTTATAAAGCACACTTGGGATTGTTGGTAAAACTGGAATTCCATATTCCCTTTCAATTCTTTCTTGAATTATCTCTTTATGCAGTAAACCTAAAAAACCACATCTAAACCCAGCTCCTAAAGCTTCTGAAGTTTCAGGTGTGAATATAAAAGAAGAATCACTTAAATGAATTTTAGTCAAGGCATTTTTAAGAGCAAGAAAATTATGACCTTCCGTAGTAAAAAGGCCACAAAATACATTAGGATATACTTCCTTATATCCAGGCAGAGGTTTTATCTCTTGATTTGGATCAGCTTTTATTATGGTATCACCAACTTTTACTATTGCTGGATCTTTTATTGATGCAACTAATCAACCAACCTCACCACTTCTTAAGGCATTTACTTTTTTTTCATTAATAATTTTATAACCAATATCAATTATTGTGTATTCTTTCTTTGCATAATAAAGTTTTATTTTGTCCCCTTTTTTTAAAATTCCATTAAAAATACGAACCAATAATACTACTCCGCGGTATTGATCATAATAACTATCGCAAATAAGGGCTCGTGTTCAATTGCTCTTTGTAATTACTGGATGCGGAATTTTTTTGACAATTGTTTTAAAAATCTCTTTGACATTCTTTCCAGTATTAGCTGAGATTTTTATGATATCATGATCTTTACATTTTAGTAAATCTTTTATTTCATTACTAACACGTTCAATTTCTGCATTAACTAAATCTATTTTGTTAATAATTGGAATTATTTTTAAATTCGCCTCAACAGCTAATAAAAGATTTGCAACAGTTTGGGCTTGAACTCCTTTTGTGGCATCAACTACTAACAAAGCTCCTTCACAAGCTTTTAAACTTCGGGATACTTCATAAGAAAAATCCACGTGTCCTGGAGTATCAATTAAATTAAATATGTATTTTTCACCCATAAAAACATAAGGTAATCTAATTGTATTTAGTTTTATTGTAATTCCCCGCTCTTGCTCCAAATCCATAGAATCAAGTAATTGCTTCTTATCTTTTAATTGCCGATCAAATCCTAATAAAATTTCAATAAAACGATCAGCAAGAGTTGATTTACCATGATCAATGTGGGCAATGATGCAAAAATTTCTAATCTGCTTCGGATCTATCATGTCTTTGAATTATTCATCAATATTAAATGAATAACTTGAGTTAATAAAAAAATCAAAAGTTATCTATTTGTTTCGATAGTGGTTTTTTCTGGCACCAAAATAGCCCATTTGAAAAAAAGAGCCAACAAAAACAGCAAATAATGGAGAAAACAATGTGCTTACACCAATTAGTGAATCAGTTTCTGTAACTGTAAAGTCATCATAATTTGGGAATACAGCTCCAACTAATGCAGCAGCAATGATTAAGAAAACAAAAACAAAAACAAAACCTAAACTGAGAGGGCTAAATATTGAAGTTATGGAAGCAAGAAGAATAGCTAAAGACATTACAGTAAAGGCAATTGCAAGAGCAAACATAAAATCTCTAGCTTCATCTAAACCTGAAGTAGCAGGCGTCCCATTAAGTAATATCACTCCCCAAACACGTAAACTCTCATCCATATCTGATAAATCTTGTGAATAAAGTTTTGAAATAAGTTCATTTAATTCTGTAGGAAGAATGGATTCGCCAGCTGTAGAAATTTCATATTTTAAATCAACAGCACTAATTAATAATAAAATGGAAAAAAATAAAAATCCAATCCCTCCAAGTATCATCAAGGTTACCCCTATTGCTCTTGCTAACTTCATATTCTCTCCTAATTATGTTCTCTACTTATATTATAAATTACTTTTTATCATTCTGATTGTTAGTTTAATTGGAATCCCCTTCATTTTTAGGGATGTACTAATATGATTTATTAATTGTCGCCTAATTGAGAAGTGAATTTCCCTAGTATATTTAAAGTATGCTGTGAAATGATTACCCTTTTTTTCATTTTGTACCAGTTTAATTAATCTGGTGCGATTTCTTGTCATATGGAACTGCCCTTTATAATTAAATGAGTTAATAAGAAAGTTTAAAACATTGGTATCAAACATATGCATTGATCTTTCATAAACCTTAATTACTTTTTCAATTATTTTCTTAACATTCTTGCCAGTTAAGGCTGAGGAAAAACCATATTCAAAATCCTGAAAAAAATTTAATTCTTGACGGTATTCATTAACTTTTTGCTGTTCATTATCAAAAAGGTCGGCTTTATTAAAACATATAATAAAAGGAGTGGTTGCTTCAATAATCATACCAATCACTTTTTTATCAAAATGAGTAATTGTTTTAGAACCATCATTCATGTAAATTATCGCATCTACATGGTGCAATTGCTCTTCTGATTTAATCATAGCTATTCAATCAACAACATTAAGCTGTTTGCTTTTTCTAAATATTCCTGCAGTATCAATTAACTCTACTTCATAATTAGCAATGTTTAATTTGTGACTGGTAGCATCCCTAGTTGTATGAGGAGTTGGTAAAACTAAATTTGTGTTTTCATTGTTAGTTAGTCTATTTATGAAAAGTGATTTTCCTACATTTGTTTGTCCAATTAAAGCAATTTTTATTTTTTTATTAGGAGATGTTTTTAAGTTTGATAATTCAGCGGTTTCCTTTCAGTTAGCTAATTCTTTTAGAATAAATTCAATAATTAAATCAATACCTTGGCGATGAATAGCAGAAACAAAAATTGGTTTAGTTTTAAAAAAGTAGGTGTATTTATAAACAAATAATTCCTTCTTTCCTTCAACCTTATTCAATATTAAACAAACTGGTTTTTTTGCTTTTCTTACAATTTTGACTAGCTCTAATTCATAATATGTAGGTTCAACTCTAGCATCTGTTACAAATAAAACTAAATTTGTAGAATTTATTGTTTTTTTAATTGTCTGATGAATGTGTTTGCTTATTTCATTATCAACGTTAGTATTGCCTCCAGTATCAGCTAATAAACATGATTTCTCTTTATTTAATTTAATTTCAACTTCATTTACATCCCTAGTGGTATTATAGGAATCATTCTCTAAACCAATTCTTCGGCCAACAAGAGCATTAAAAAGTGTTGTTTTACCAACATTACTTCTGCCAACAATGCAAACTTTAAACATTTAAACTAAACCAAAAAAACAACTAAAACAAGAATAGCTGAAACAATAACATAAGTGATAACTAAAGCATAAAAAATTACAGATTTTCTTTGATTTAAAAAAACCTTAAAATTACTTTTTGGAGTATTCATTACCTTATATTCCTCAAGAGTTAAGGCATCATCATCCTTTTTATTTTTTAAGGTTGATGATTTTAAAATTGTTTTAGCATCTTTAGTTGCTTTTCTAATTTTTTTTACTTTTTCACTTAATTCAATGGTTAATTCCGCTAAATCATTATTAATTGTACCTTTTTTTCTTCTTTTTTCTAAGGCCTTCAGAATTTCAATTTTATCTTGTTCCGAAACATCTACTTTGCGTTTTCTTAAATCTTCCATATCAAGGGTGATTTTTTTTATTTCCTTTGTTAATTTGGCACTTGCAACACTAATTTGGTTATCAATTTGACCAAGAGAAGAATTAAAATACTTCTTTTCTATTTTATCTCTGCTTAATACCTTGCTCTTATTTATTAATAAATCCTTTTTTGAAACCGAGTATGCTGATTCTAATTTATATGATATACTTGCTAAATCTTTGCGACTTGTATCTTTGGTAATTTTATTAGTTTTTTTCTTAACCACTTTCATTATTAATTTTATAAGAATTTTTCTTGTTTTGTTTTGTATAAAAAAGAGGAATAGCTATGATATTAAATACTAGAATGAGCAGTGGTCCTTTTAAAAGAAAATTAAAAGCAGAATAAAACAAAAACATTGCTCATTTATACGATGTGATTCCAAAAAAAGCCTCTGAAAATCCTGATCAAACTTTAGATGATTGTAATTCTTGATAAGTTAATCCTAAATAAGATGGGGTGATAAAGAAAGTATTCATAATAAATAAAAATAAAGTTGTGATAATAAGAGAAATAAAAAATCCTAGATTATAGCTAAGAAATCTTCAATTAGTTTTTCATTCAATTAAGGATTTAAAAACGAAAATTCCATTAATAAGGGTAATCGAAAATAAAAAGGAAGCAAATCATCCATATAGATTTCCACGAAGACTAATTAAATCAATCAAAAAAGCACATCCCATTACATAAGGATATGTAGCAAATACTGCCAACAAAAGAACTGGAATTAAAGCAAAATCCATTTTCAAAAACCCTGAAAAAGTAGGGATTTCAATTAATTTAAGAATAATACCAATCCCAGCTAATAATGATGTTAGAGCTAGTTTTTTTATTTCTGAAAAATGATCAAAGCTAAAAAAATTATGACGAAACTCCATTGAATTTACAAAAAGTAGGAACTTTTGCTTCATCTAATAATTAATCTTTTAAATCTAATAAATCTCAGCGGATTTCAAATGTTTGGTTTTCAATCATTGGTGCTCACTCATCTAAAGCAGAATCATAATCAGTGTCTGTTATATCTAGAGGGTGAGAATACTGTTCGTTGCTAATACATTTTGAAAAATATATGTGAATATATTTTGATACTACATCTCGTGCAAAGGGGTTTGAATCAAAATAAATATCAGATTTTACATGTAAACGACCAGTACCATAAATAGCTGGATTAAATCCCCCAGGATATGCACCGGTAGGAATATAAAAATAGTCAAGCAATTTATTTGATGATGGAGCATTAGGATTTAACTTATTTGTTGGTAGAGGAAAATCTTCATAACCAATTTCATTTTTGGGACCATTAGTTTCATAAGTTGTAATACAATGAGTAGTTATTGTAGAATCATAACCAATAGGACGCTTTTTATTAGGCTCTACTAAATAGTGTGCCTGAGCATAAAACATAAAATCATGTAAAGACTTTAAATTTGAATCATAACTATTGAAAAAATTACTAACATAACCTTGATTATCAGAATAGCGGGCTCCAACTTTAAATATTGCTAAGTCATTACTATTAGTACCAGCAACAGGATTATATTTAATTATATCAAAATCAACTCATTTCTGGGTTCCATCATCTCCGGTTATACGATAGGGAAGAAACCCAATGGACCGGTATCTAGAGGCAAGTAAACTTGACATATAATTATTAATCATAGTTTCTGCTTCCTGAAGCATTCCATCATATTTTGGAGAATGTTCACCAAGTCGCATATCATAAATCCCCTCAACAAAGACAGTATTATCAGGAAAATTAAAAACAATAGGAATTCATGGAAAGTAAGTATCTTTTAAATAATGAATAACAAAAAAGGCTACTTCCCCATCAGTTGCATCTCTCATCTTGACCTTTCGATTATCAATTGTTGGTTTTACACCACGCCCATTATATGCTCATATTGGAATATCAAATTCAAAAGGATTACCTACATCATCAAAACGATAATCCTCTCTTGCTTCAGTTATTTTCATGTATCTTACATACAAATGATAAGGTAAATTTCTTCCAACAACATTATGTTTAAATGTAGATCCTTGGGAATTTGTTGCGCTAATTTCATATTCAGTATTAAGTTTTCTAGTAGCTTCTGATGTAGCATACAAATTCACTACATCCTGCATGCCTTTTATTGCATTTTTCATAAGAGTTTGTATTTCAGCATAAGTCATTGAAGAAGTATTTAATTTTAAATTAGCAATTGCTTCAAAATTAACTATTGCATCTTGAATTAAACTACTCATTTCATCTTTGATTGATTGTGAGGTTTGTTTGCTCATTAGTAATTTTCCTAAAACATTATAATCTCTAAATAATTCTACAAATGCATCAAATATATCAAAATTATCATAAATAACCTCAGCAGTTAGGGAATTATTGAAGCCAGCTGCAGTAGCTCTTCTAGTAGCATTTTGTGAATTATTATCAAAAGGAGAAAAAGGGACATCCTTATATTTATTTTGTTTTAATATATTTTCTAATTCATCATATAAATATCTTCATAATGCATTTGTTTCTTCTAATTCTGCATAATACTCAGTTACTTCATTAGTTTTAGTAGGAACATAAACAGTTTTTGTTACTCCATTTTGATCTACAAGTGATGCTTTTGTAGTTGGGCAAATAGAACTGACAAAAGGTGTTTTTGAGCTTGCACTACAAATAAGGGAATTTATTTGCTCCTCAAAGATATCATGTTCAAAAGATTCCATATCATCACTTTGCATATTATTATGTGCAGAACTTGGTCCTTCAGCTACTTCATAAAAAAATCTTCCTAAACCTCTCATTCAACCAACTCGATGTGCATCATGAAGATACATTTTATTAGTATCTTTAGTTGTTGAAGTTGCTGTACTGCCAAACTTTTTGTTTACTATAATATTACGAACATTATCAAAAGTTGCCTTCATAAAGAAATTAATGTAATCATCTTTATTTACAAATGATGAATCAGGAGCAGTAAAATGTCCTACTATTGAAGTATTTGATACTTCAAAAGCTTGAATTAAATTCTGTAAAGCAAGAGAACTAAGCACATAATCTCCATTTCATACATAATTTAATTCTTGAGATTGAGGTCAGTTGTCTGGGAATGCAATAGTATCATCTGTTATTCCTGGAAGAGTTGCACTTATGTGATTATCTGTTATCTTAAATGAAGTATCACCAGTATAATCTCTAGCTACTACTTGTTCTCAGTCCTGTCTTGAACCCATTCCTGGTCTCAATAATGTTTTTTGGATAATATGATCGGCAGAAATCTTTTTCCTTATTGTAGGTTCTTGAAGAATTAAAGAATCTCTAAAGGGACTATTTATAAAATAGCGGTAAAACATTAATGATCATCAAGCATTTCTAGTTTCTCTCATATTTGTTGATTGTGCAACATCATAACTATGTAAATTATCTCCTGTAATTAAACGATCAAAAATTACTTTATTTCTAGTTCGATAACTTTCTGGAAAAATTGTTGGAAACTTAAATTCATATGTTCTTTCACCTACTGGTATTGCATCATGTTCATATCACATGTCAAATTTTCGAGAGAGACTGTCTTTCACCATTGCTGTTGATTCTCCAGTTGCATAATAAACTCCATTCCTTACATTATCAACATATGGTTCTTTTAAATTTTGAATTAATTCTTCTCTACTAGGTACAAAATGGGTACAATAAGTATTCTTAATTCGATCATGTAATTTTTCTATTGAAAATCCAGGAGGGATATTAATTTTATCTGGATCTGAAAGTGGCAAACGGGTTCTTGATTTTAAAATACTAAGTAAACTATTTGAACATCTTAAGAATGCATCTTCATCATAAGAGTAAGAATAAAATTCTGAATTTATTTGAGCATTGGTAGCAGAATCAACAAGTGGAATTTTTCCTGAAGAACCAGCAGAAGGCAAAAATAAATTTTGGTTAGCAAATGTTTGACCTGTAGGTGATTTAGGACGATGAACACCATAATAATGAGTAGTTGATGTAGGGCGTCATCCTTTTAAATTAAAACTTTGATTAAAAGTTGTTGCACCAGCTCTATCTGGTGGTATGGTAAATGGATTTTCAGTTTGAGTTGGAGTATCAGTTCCTGTGTCTTTATTGAAAATAATTCCCAATGGTATGGCTATCATCAAACCAATTAAAATTGGTCCTATTAATCAGATCAATGGTAATTTAAGTTTTTTTTCAGGTGTGATGATACGAGTCATTATTGATGACTTTTTTAATTGTGATACTGGTCGTCGATTTAATCACTTTGGATTACTCATTGTTTTAGGTTGCATACATCCCCCTATTTATATTTTAATATTTTATTTTGATATAACAAAACTATTAAGTACTTCTCGATAAATTGTTACATTTATTGTACCAGGAATTTTTTTGTAATCATGGATTTTTTTTATCAAGTTTTTTTTAATTATATCTAAATCACTATCTTTTACTTTTTCACTATCAGCATACAAGAATAATTGATGACCACTTTTTAATACTTTAACATCTTTAACACCATCAATTTCTCTACATATTTTTTCAATATCAGAAAGCCGTTCAAAAACTATTTGTTGACTAGTGTTTCTAATTCCTGGTCTGCCAGCAGAAATGGAATCTGCAGACACAACAATAACTGTATAAATGTTATCAACTATTTTTTCTTTATCATGATGAAACTCTAATGTATGCAATACTTCTTTTGGTAAAATAGCTTCAAAAGGTTGAATCAGTTTTAACCCCTCAACTATATGATCCTTATTTTTATGATTATGATAAGATGCTTTACCTAGGTCATGAAATAAACCACATAAAGCAGCAATTTCAGGATCAGCATTTAAATGCTTTGCCATTTCTTTAGCTAGTATTGCTACTTCAATAGAATGATCTAGCATATTTTGACCATAACTATAAGATAAAAACAAACTTCCAATCATAGTTTTTAAGGTATCAGGAAGTTGGGTTGTAATATTTGCTTTTTTTATTGCCTCATCCCCTTTTTCCAATAAAACATCATTTATTTTGGTTTTAGCTTGTAATATTTCTTTTCTAATTGAGTCAATATTAAAACTATTTTTTTCTATAAGTGATTGCAGAGCAATTTGAGCAATTAGTGTATTTTCAGGATTATAATTACAAATACATAATTCATCATGGTTAGATGATGAATGAGGAAAATCAAATGTTACTCCTAGTTCTTTTTCAAATACCTTTTGATTATTCCCTTTTTTACCAATAATTTTCCCCTTTCAATTTTCTAGATCCTTAATCTTCATTGTTCGTGATGTAATATCTCGAACATATGAACTTGATTGGGAATTACATAAATTTCGAATAGCTAAAGAAATAATTCTTTTTGCCTCAGCATCTTTTTTCTTCATTAATTCCTCTTTTTCTTCTCTAAAAATATCTGTAAGTTCCTTTTGATATTTCTCACGAAAATAACTAAACATCTCAGTTTTAATTTCATTTAAATTTTTATTTGAAATATTCTTTAGTAGTTGATTCAATTCCTGATTTTCTTTGTCTTTTTCATTAAGAACAACTTTAAGTTCAATATTTTCTCTTGTTAATTTTTCAAAAGAAGCAAATAAGTTTTTCTTATCATTCTCATTTGCCTTTATCTTACTTTCTGCAAGATTTTTTTCAAACAAGAGTTCTTTATTTTCATTTGCTAAAACATTTAATTGATCATCTTGTTGAATGCTTTTTTTTAAAACATCATCAAGTTCTTTTGAAAGCTTCTCATTTTCAACAATTAATTTTTGATATTTTTTATTAAAGCTAAGAGAAAGCTCATTCATTTTGCTTATTTCAATATCATTTTGTTTTTGGATGAGTAATGCATTTTCCTGTTGTAAAATTTCTATTTGAGATTTTAAAGAATCATGTTTCTTTTTTATTGCTTCATATTTCTCAGTATTTGCTGCTTCATGTTTTGTTTTTATTAATTTTTGCTTATATGAAACTTTATATAATCATACAGATAAAATTATTGTACTTAAAACTAATAATATAATGAATGTAACAAGAACTATTGTTGTAGTCATAATTAACTCCTTTAATAAAATTAATGATCAAAATCAGTTTTCTTATTAACTACATGTATCCCAAATACATATTTAAATAATGAGTAAAAAGAAAGAACTAATGCAACCATCAGAATACTAGAATTCACAAAAATTTGGAGATTCTTAACATTTTCACTTAGCACGATTGAGAACAATGGAGAGAAAAAACCAGCAAATAATATTCCAATAAATAAAAACACAGTTTTTAATTTACCATGTCATTTGGCTTTAATAATCCCATTTTTTTTTGAATGAATGATTCTTATTGAACTAATAATAATATCTCTCATAATTAATAATAATGTTAGTCATAAAAAAATAATTTGAAAAACAGAAAGGACAATAAGAAAAGTAATGGTAAGCATTTTGTCAGCAATAGAATCAATTACTTCTCCAGTTTTAGTAGTAATTTTTCATTTACGTGCAATATATCCATCAAAAAAATCAGTCAAGGCAGCAACAAAAAAAATAACAAATAATGTTATTCATATTTTTAAATTTATGGTCAAATTATCATAAGAAAAAATAATATTATTAGCTAACCCACTATTCCTAATAAATAATACTGAACACAAAATGATAGATATAAAAACTAAAACAATTCTGCTATATGTAATAACATTGGGTAATAAATTTAATCACTTATTTTTTCTCATCAGCTATTTTTATGACTTCATTTATTTTTTCTTTAATACTATTATATAGCTTTTTATCTTTTAAGAGCATTTTTCTTACTTTTTCTTTGCCCTGTCCTAAAGTTATTGTATCAAAATAGTATCAGATACCTTTTTTCTTAATTATTCCTAACTCAAGAGCAACTAAAATTAATTCATTAGCTGGACAAATTCCATCTCCATAAATAATTTGTGTAACGCCTATTTTAAAAGGAGCTGCAAGCTTATTTTTAACTACTTTTAATTTTACATCTTGGCCAATTATTTCATTACCTAGTTTTATTTTTCCACCTCGTCTAACATCAATCCGAATTGATGCATAAAACTTTAATGCTCTTCCCCCTGGGGTTACTTCTGGATTACCATATACTACCCCAATCTTTTCTCGTACCTGATTAATAAATAGAATGGTTGTTTCTGTTTTTGCTAATAAAGTATTAATTTTTCTTAAATTTGCACTCATCATTCTTGCTTGTGATCCAACAACATAAGTTTCCATATCACCATTTAATTCTGCTTGGGGAACTAAAGCTGCTACTGAATCAACCACAATTAAATTTAAATCCTCATTTTCTAACATGAATCTAATTATTTCAAATGCTTGCTCACCAGAATCAGGTTGGGACACAAACAAGTTTGCAATATCCACACCAATTTTTTCTGCATACTTAGGATCTAATGCATGTTCTGCATCAATATACATAACTTTGCCTTTACTTTTTTGAACTTCAGCTATAGCATGTAATGCTAATGTTGTTTTACCACCAGCTTCTGGACCAAAAATTTCTAATAATCTTCCTCTAGGAAATCCATTAATTCCTAATAAATGATTCAGAATTATGGATCCAGATGAATACACATTAACATTTTGTTTATGAGAATCATCCCCTAATAAAAAAATTGAACCTTTGCCAAATTCTTTTTCTATTGCTGCAACAGTTTTGCCAAATAAATTAGTATCCTTACTCATTCTTTAATACCTCAATGTAATATTGGGTAAAAAAAAGTTTTATTGAGCAATTAGAACTATTATTGCAATAATAATTGCTACTTCAATTAAAACAGCAATACCTAAATAAAGTCATTTTCTATATTCAGGATTTGTTCAGAGATCTTTGACATTAAATTTTGTTTTTGTTTCGGTAGTTTCCTTTGTAGAGCTATCAGAACTTTCAACATTAAGAGTTTCAGGTGTTTCATTTGTTTTAACTTCTTCAACAGGAGTAGTATCAGTTTTTGTTTCTGCAGGAGCCACAGCAGTAGCAGTTGCCACAGTTGTTTCAGCAACAGTAGCTACTTCCACTTGTTTTGTTTCAACAGGAGTTTCCTCGGCAACAGAAGGTTCAGGTGTAGAAACTTCTTCAACAACAGGTGTTTCCACAACAACAGGAGTTTCTGGTGCAGATACTTCTTCAACAACAGGTGTTTCCTCGACAACAGAAGGTTCAGGTGTGCTCACTTCTTCAACAACAGGAGTTTCTGGTGTGCTCACTTCTTCAACAACAGGAGTTTCTGGTGTAGCAACTTCTTCAACAACAGGTTCAACTGTTTCTGAAACTATAGTGTCAACTTCACTTTCAGGAATTGGAGATTCAACAACAGATTCTGTAGGTTCAGTTTCGACAGGTAATTCTTCTTCTACTACAGAAACTTCTGTTTCAGGAACTCTAGGTTCAACTGCACTTTCAACAGTTGATGATTCAACATCAGGTTCCTCAGAAGAATTTACATCATGTGTTTCTAAATCTAAAGTAGCAAACTCCCCATTTTCTTGTTGAACTTGTACCTCAAATTTTTCATCTGTATTTTGATATAATTCCCTTACATAATTTTTTGCTTCTTCCTCAGTATCAAACACTTTTAATGCAGATAAAAATTTTTCATCTTTTACTTCAAACTTTCCATTTTCTCTTACTATATATTTAGTTTTCATAATTAAACTCTCCTTTCCCACAATTCCATATTAAATCTGAGCATTAGCTCATATTTATTATAATAGAAATTTAATTCTATTTCTTTGATATCGGAGAGTAAGTCACATTCTGTTACAATGGATAAAATCATTGTTTTCATTATTTGTCTAAAACATGCCTTTATGCACACTTTTTGGTTATCAATTTAATTCTTGATTTCCAATGCCCCTACCATAATTTGGGTTGCTCACTCATGGGGTTTACCACGTTCCACATCAGTTGTTTCCAACATGCTCGTCTCTTTGGCACTTTTATAGATGTCCTTCATATTGATTTCTCAACTTAGAACTTCATCAGCCATAATACATTAAATATGTATTTCTGAAATTATTTTTTCTTTCAGCATGAACACTACTAGCATCTCAGCATAGTGTGAGTGTGAACTTTCCTCAATGAGTGTAAATCACTCACTGCAATGAACCTTCCGATATCAAAGACATAATTATTTTATTCAATTTCTATTTCAAAATTTAATCTAATTTTAATAATATATAATCTTAATGATATATTTAAAACATTGGATAAATAAGTTTTTATTTTCGATAAATTTTTCTTTCTAGTTTTTCAATTCGATGTAATAATGAAGATACAATTCCTTCTAGCTCAGAAATTCGTTTAACTGTATGATGATGCTTATTTTGATTATTAATAGAATCTTTGAGTGCTTTTTGCTCATCATTCATTTCTTTTAATTTTCTCACATAAATTTCTTTTTCTCTTATTAATTTTCCCATTTGATTATTAACACTCCTTAATATATTTACTAAATCCTTAATCACATAACTTGCTTTTTCTGTTCAGACATCAACATCTTCAGTGTAATAACCTGCAGTGTCAACAATGTGAAAAGCTGTTCTTTTTTCGGCAAACTTAATGTATCTTTTTAGTTCTTTAGCATTCATATAAACCACCCCTTTACTCTAATATTATAATGTAATGAATATTTTAAATTTATCTAATAATGGTTTTGAATTATTTTTCAAGCAATCTCTGAAAGAACAAAATATGATTTCAAATTATTGAAAGCTGGAATGACAAGAACCAAAAAGTCGATACATATTCCAAACAAAAAATTCTAACTTAATTCAGAACAATGTTATTGTTAATGGACAGGGAGTTGATGTCATTGGAATGATCTATGGTTTTCATGTAGCAATCGAAATCAAGGAATGTTTTGTTGACAGTGCTTATTTAAGTTCTAAATTAACTATGAAACAAAAAGAATACCTCATTAAATTTAATAAACATTATTTATGTTATTCTTTTGTGATCATCTATTTTCATAAAACAAATAATTTATACATTGTAAAGTGACCATGTAAAACCAAAAAAATTACCTCTAGCATGAAAAACACAAGTAACATTTGATTATATCAGTGAAATGATCTTTCCCTTCAAGGATTGTGCAATCAGATTGGGGGGATCTTAATTAGTGAATGATCCTGATTTTTTTAGTTGTTGCAGTTGGTTCTTATAATAACTAAGTTTTTCTTTTTCTTTTTTTATTAAATGAGCCGGAGCATTACTTACAAATTTTTTGTTTTTTAATAATTCATCAGCTCGCTTAATTTCAAATTTAATTCTTGTTATTTCTTTTTTCATAAATGAAGAATCCTTATCTGAGTCTTGCCATATTAATGTGGCTTTTAGTTTAGAAAATATAATAACTTTTTTTCTATAATTACTATCATCTGTGGTTTTTAATTCTTGAATCATTAAGAATTTTTTTATCATTTGGGAATTATTAAAAATACTTTCTTTAATAAACAAATTCTTGATGTTTATTTTAGAAAGTTTTCTTATTTCAGCTTTTAACATGAAAACTAAATTTAACATATTAAAATCATGTATTAGATGATCAAAGTTATTATCAAGTAAAAAAGAAAATCTTCATTTATAGTCCCTATCTTTTTTGTATTTTATTTCCAATGTCTTTGCAAAATATTTATTAAGATATCAACTAAAAAGTGGAATCACAGGCTCAATAATTTTAAAGCATGCATGTAACAATTCCAGGATTTGTCAATACTGGTTTTTAGAAAATGAAGAATTAGCAAGCAGCATGATATGATTTGAACTTAAATTTGTGAAAATGAATTTCCTTACTTTCAGACAATATAAATTTAATTTATCTTTTGTAACTAAATCATCACAATCTTTATATAATTTATGGATGCTAAAAATAAGAGAATTAAAAAAAAGTTTAAAATCATTATCTGAATTTTGATTATTAGTTTCCTCACTCTTCTTCATTCTTATTTCTAAAAATGAAATAATGCTTGTTATTTTTTTTATTAAAGCATGAGCTTCTGTTAACATATTTTTTAAATAATTTATATCATGACCATAATTATTACGAGAAAGAAGTGCTCATCTAATTGCATCAGCTGATTCATTTTCTGCTTCCTTAATTGGATCAACCCCATTATCAAATGATTTACTCATTTTTCTTCCACTTGCATCTCTTAAGAGGCCGTGAAACAAACATTTATCAAAGGGAATTTGTTTTTTCTGAATATACTGAGTTAAAATCATTCTAATTGCCCAAGAAAAAAAAATGTCTGTACCCATTCCCACAAGGTGAAATGATTTTTGTTTTTTTTCACTATATAATTTACTTAAAATAATTGGTCAATGCCCACTAGTAAATCAAGTGTCCATGACATCATCAATTTGCTTTCAACCTGCTTCTTTTGGTTTTGAATTAAATGCTTTGTATTCAGAATTTTTTTTATAATAAATTGGCATTCTTAATCCTCATCATAATTGGCGAGAAATACATCAGTCTTCTAATGATTCTCCTCATTTTAATAATTTAGCACTAAAATGTGAGGGTTCAAATTTAGCTTTCTTAACAAAATTACTAAATGCTTTTTTGCAAAAAATTGATACCTTAAAAAACCATTGTTTGCTAATAAGAGATTCAACTTTTGCATCAGAACGGGCTGAATAAGCTCTTTCGATTTCAATTTCCTCAGTTTTTTCTAACAAGTTTCGTTCTTTAAGGTAAGCATGTACTTTTTTTCTGGCTTCATTTATACTTAAACCAGAACACCAAAGTGCTCTTTTTGTCATTATGCCATTATAATCAATTGAAGATTTACCTAATCCAAGTTTATGTTTTTTATAAAGTTTATAGTCATTAGCATCATGTTGTGGAGTACACTTTAATACTCCAGATCCAAATGTTTCATCAACATAATTATCGCTAAAGATTTTTAATTTTTCATTATTAAGGGGATTGAAAACAAGAATATTCTTAGGAATTCTCTTATTTATTGGATTAATAAATAAACAAACATCAGAAAAAATTGTTTCAGGTCTAGTTGTAGCTACAACAACATACTCTTTGCTATTAACTATGGGATATTTAACATAATAAAGTGTTGCCTTTTCTTTTTTTCGAATTACTTCCTCGTCACTAATTGCTGTTTTAAGAAGCGTGTCTCAATTAACTATTCTATTGCTACGGTAAATTAAACCTTGATTAAAATAGTCAACAAAAATGTTTGTAATAATTTTCTTAACTTTTTCATCTAATGTATAAGTTAAATAATTCTGATTACAACTTATAGCAAACATTGATCATACTGATTCTGCTTGCTTGCCATAAAATGCAACTCAAGCTTCTGCTCTTTTTATTTTTTCAGAAATACTCATGTTCTGAAAATTTTTACTTTCTTTATTTAATTGCTTTTCAACTTTAACTTGGGTTGCAATGCCAGCATGATCTTTACCAGGAATAAACAGAACCTTTTTATTTCTTAAGTGATAATAACGAGAATAAAAATCAGGTATTAATAAATCTCAAACATGACCTAGATGCACAATCCCTGTCATGTTGGGTGGTGCCATCATAATTCAAACTGCACCCTCTTTTTCTTCTTTAATTAAAACTTCATTATAAAATAAACTCTCTTCTTTTAGTTGTTGAACAGTTATCTTTTCTTGGTTTTTAAAATGATAAATCATTTAAATGAAATTAATTCCTATTAGGGAGGTTAACAGGTTTTAAAAAAATTCTAAAACACAAGAAAGAAAACAAGAATGCCTATTATTGCAGCAATTACAAGAATTAAGGTAATAACAAAAAAAGCCTGTCAAGTAACTGCTGAAATTTTTACTTTGGATGAATATGCTTTTGCTGCTTTGAGTGACTCAACTACCTTTGCCTCAGCAATTAGAACATCATTTTTTAAGGCTACATTATCTGCTAATTCCATTTTTAGGCGAGTAATGTATGGATTTTGTGTGATATGTTTTTCACCATATAGCATTAATGGATTTTCAATAAAAGCTAAAAGTTCATCTCTTGACATTCCCTCAAAATTTTGAAGCCCTTTCTGAGATGCAAAGCGTTGTAATTCAAAAATACTCATTTCATAAATAGATGGTTTGCGAATATAACCAAGAAATTTACTTTTGAATTCTTCTTTTTCCATCTTAATCCTTTCCTCAGCAGAAAGGAATCGAAATTTTCCTGATATTAAATGAGTAGATTTTGCCTGAAGAGCTTCTCTAATTTTAGCTGATTGTTCTAGATATTCTTTTGCCTCATCTACTTTTTCTTCCTCATCTTGTTTTACATTTTCAGCTTCTTGTTCTTCAATAGCTTTTAACTGCTCTTCTGTAATAACTGATGTTTGTTTTTCAACTGGATCACGATTATCAATATAAGTAATGATTTCTGCTCCTTTTGATAATGATTCTTTTACTTCATCTAAATTACCTTGAGTTATATCAGCGGGATTTTCTTCAAGTAGAGTTTTTTGTAAATTGGTTAAATTAACCTGGCTTAAAATGGTATTTAAACTCATCAATAATGTATCAAATTCACGAGAAACCTTGGCTTTTTTGACAAGCTTTTCTAATGCTTCTTTCACAGATAACAAACGCTTAAAAACAAATTCATTTTCATTGAGGAAAGTTGGTGCAGCTTCAAGTGCTTCAATCAATTCTAAGGTTGTAGTTTCGGTATTCTTTCTCACTATTTCAGATATTTCAAATACTTTTTCATCAGCAACCAATCCTTCTAAATTAGTAATCAAGAAGTTGATTCTAATATTAGCACTTTCCTCTTTCTTGCTGTACAGATTATCTGGAATATCTACTTCTTCATCAACTAAATCAACATCAGTACTCTTCTTTGTTTTTTTTCCATCATCATCTATATTAATTTCCATACTGATAGATTCAAGACCTTCACTAGTTTTAGTTTTTTTATCTTTTGATGAATCACTTTGTTTTTGTTTTGTTTTATTATTTTTTTTCTTAGTGTCTTTTCTTTTTTTTCTTGATAAACGCTCTAACATATAATCACCTCACAACTAATTTACCTACATTTTTATTTTAACCTAAGAGTTCTCATTAATTTTATTTTTTGCTTTTTTCTTTCTAAAAAAATAGAAAAACGCTAATCCGCTATTAGCTAAAATTAACAAAACCACTAGGGTGGTTGCAACTATTAAATTAGTATTTGAAGAAACAGAAACATCATTGGTTTTAATAATCCCATTTTTAACTTCTTTCATTTGATTATCTAACTGGAATTTCTTTGCGACATTAGATAAGACAGCTAGAGTGGAATCTAAGTATGTTTCTAATGAATCATTATCACTAACACTCTTGTAATCTAAGACAGGACGAGAATAGAAAATTCGTTTTGTATCATCAACATAATTAATTACTTCAGGAGTTTTAAAATTATCTAATCTTAATTGATCACGCAATGATCTTATTGAAATATCCTCATAAACATGCAGATATTGATCAAAAAAATCTACCTTCTTTCTTTCTTTTATTCCAAGCATTAAATTTATTTTTGATAATTTAAAAGGTATTTGAGAATCATATAATGCTTGAGGATCAAAAGCATAATCAGATATGATAATGTTCACCTTTGATTCAAAACCAGTAGAAAAACTTATATAGTCATCTGCTCCAATTGGGGCAGAAACTATTAATGTTGCAATTATGGTTTCAATTCCAGCAAGATTAATTAATGGAGCATAAGAACTGAAGGGATTGCTTGATACATTTATTTCTTTAAGAGAACTTGGTCAATTTAATTTTTGAATTGTAGCAAAAGAGTTATTGCTAACATCAAGTTTTTCTAATGCAGTTAAGTTTTCAATAAACTTAGGAATAATAGAAAGACCATTTTGGTTTGCTAAATTTAATTCCTTTAATGTTGTTGGAATAGCTTGTGTTGTTCTAGAAAAATTAGTTAATTGGTTATCCTTCAAAGATAATACTTCAAGTTTTAAATTACTTAAATTAGCAAGCACAGTGAATAAATCGGATGCTGTAGAATTTAAGAGATTCATGCCCTCCAATTTTAATGATGTTAAATTTGAACCTGTAGTATTTAAATATGAAATCAAATTTTGATATTCTGAGTTATTTGCATCTTTATTTAATTCATATGAGCCCCCAAAACTGATTCTTTTAAGTGCGGGGTGCACTGTTGCTAAATTAGTTGGAAAGCTAGTAATGGGATTATTGCTGATATCTAATTCTTCTAAAGAAGAAGCGGTTGAAGAAATTGGTGTTAATGTTAATAAATTGTCATTAGCAATTAGTTTTCTTAATGAGGATAAAGCAACTACTCCTGAAGGAATCAAAGATATTTTATTATTACCTACATTTAGTTCTTGCAAATTAGTTAAATTAGCAATGTTAGGTAAATTTTCAATTTTATTATTTGCTAAATTTAATGAAAGTAAAGTTGTTCCACTAGGAAAGACTCCTTCCCCAATTTGTTCAATCATATTATTTGATAAATCTAAACTAACTAAATTTGTTAAACCTGAAAATGCAGAATTAGGGATGGTTTTTATCAAATTATTAGATAAATTAATGTGGGTAATATTTAAACTTCCCTCCAATAAATTACTAACATCTTCAAGTTCGGTATTCATTATGGTTATTTTTTCAAGATTTGATAAAGTATTTAAAAAGTTAAAATCATTAATTTGGGCTCCATCAAGAACTAGTTCACTTAAAGAAGTTAACTTAGAGATATGAGCAGCCATATTGCTAAGTAATGGACCTTTTATTATTAATTTATCTAATCTTTCAGCATTTTTTTTGAAGAGGTTTTCTATATAAAATGATAAATTATTATTGAAAGCTACATTACTAGAAATATAGTTTTCAAAATCAAGTTCTAATGTGGTATTAGCATTTTCATTAAATAAAATTTTTTGAATATCCCATCATGGGTATTCAGTAACTCTAGTAGCTTTGAAACTTAAAGAGGTTGGTTCTCCATAATTTGTTAATTCCTCATTAGTTGTTGGTAAAACTTGAGCAATGAAATCACATGCTTTCGGAAGAGCCCATTGAGAAATTTGCTTAAGAGCTTTTTTACAATTAAATGTTGTTGTTTCGTCCAATAAAGTATCAGAATTCATGAAAACTAATTGTGGATTATCTTTATTTTCAATTGCTGTAACATCAACTTCTTCTCAGTTCTGAATACCATCAAAATTAAGATTCTCACTGGTAGTTCAAGTAAAATAAATCTTTACATTATCCCCAATAACTTTCATTTTTGAAAAACTATGAAGGGAGTTGATTGCAAAATAAGATGTATCAGTTAAATTTATCCCATTTCTTAATGAATCTTCCCTTGGTTGTAAAGCAATGGTACATTCTAAATTTGTCTCACAAGTTTCAATGCTGATATCTTTTGTAAAACTAGTTTGTGATGCAGTGACTGAAAAAGGAATCACTTCATCATTATTATTTAACAAAGTCACACTTTGTAATTTTGATAAAAATTTAGCCTCATCCTCCACAATAGAAAAATCATTTAAGTTTATTAATCCTTGTTCATCAAATGATTCATTTACTCGATATGATTGTTGATAGAATTTAGTTTCTCCAGCCGGAATAATTTTATCAAATTGAGCTTTTACTGAAAGTTTACCTTCAAAATTATTAAATTGAACTCGCTTTATTTTTTTTTCATTTTGAAATGTAATGGTCATTTTACTTATTCCATTAGTGGAAGCAGCTACTGTAGAGATACTATATTCTGATGTAGCAATCAGCACATCATTTTCATCATATAGAGAAATGCTTTGATAATTAGGAAGTGTTGCTGTAGATTTTTCAAATAAAGTGGAGTTAAAATCAAGTATCAATTTTGTTCCTGCATCAACATCATCAAACTGGATGCTTGTTGCATTAACAACTGAATTTAAGGATGTTTTACCTTTAGCCAAGTTTCTTACTTCTTGTCGATGTTCAGCAAACATTTGGGTTGTGGTAACTAAATCATTTTGTAAATCATTAAAAATAATTTTTGAAACAATTTTAGGAGTAGTGAGAGAAAGAGTTATCAATGCATTAGTGGTTGTTTTAGATATAAAATACCGTCCAGATCGCCTTGTTACATTTCTTGAGGAAAAATTAACACCAGAAACAACTTCATTATTTGCATCATATACTGTAATTCCAGTAAAAGAAGTTTCATTATTTTCAGCAGCATTAGGAACAGTCAAGGCTAATTTAATTTGTTTAGCTTGGGGTACTGAAGGCATAACTTTAATAAATCCATTTTTAGTACTAAGAAGTTCACTTTTACTACCAACATTTAATACTTTTTTACAATCAATAGCACTATTTAGAAATTCATCAACATTTGATTCATATGCCTGAGCAGCACATAATGTTGATAAACCAAAAGTCTTAGTTTTTTTACTCCTAATTAATGCTTTTTTGGTTGTTTCTTTAGCCTTAACATTACTCAGGGCACTTGGTAAAATAATTGTTGTAGCTCCAGCACTTACTAAAATAATGAATGACAAAATTAATTTTATGCTTTGATACTTATTTTTTTTCTTCATGCTCATCCTCACTTCACTTTTTTCTTTCTTTTATTTTATAATGATAGGCAAATAATAAATTTACAAGTGAAAAAATCACAATCATTATTGGTGCCAAAACTACTGCTGCTAAATAACTTTTTGATCAAAAAAGACCATAATTGTCAAAAGAAATTTTAAATGTTTTAGTGATTTCTTTCATGTCTTTCTTAGAATATTGATCATTATTTATGAAATAATCGGTTTCTTTTGCAATCTTGTTAATTGCAATTTTTTTATTATTAATACGATTGAATGCCTTTTCTCGGGATAAAATTTGGTGATAATAAAATGGTTCAACAAGATTCTTTTTTTGAACATTTGTTATTTCATTTTTTGATTCTAATTCAATAAATTGATTTCGATCAAGATTAACTTCATCTAAAAGTTTTTTTAATAAAGAATCAACAAGGGTTTGAAATGGAATAATGTTAGCCCCAATTAAATGATACACACTCACACCTGTTAAAATTATTTTAGCATTATCTAAATTTAATTGGGAAAGATAAAATGCATTATCAGAAAGTAAAAGCGATGAACCAGAAAAATTATAATCTAGATTAGGATTTAAATTTAAAATTTCTTCTAAAAGAAACTTTTCTAAGTTTGTTGCTACTAAAGTTTTTAAATGCATTCCTTCAGGTAACCTATAGATACTGGTATTACTTATATTTAATGTTTTAATTTTCTCATAAAGAGAACCAGAATGTGGCAAAGCAGTGATTTTTGAATTACCACTAACATCCAAATCAACAAGCTCCCTAACAATATTCTGATTTAATAAATTTCTTAATTGAGAATCAGAAATTTGGGTATTTTGAATTTTCAATTTAAAAGAATCTATGTCATTTAAAAATGCTTGCAAGGGAGTTAAAGAAACATCACTTAAATTTACATTGCTCATATTTAATTCTGATAAGGCTGGTGCATTTAATATGTTAAAAGAATTAAGCACATTAGAAGTAATCATTGTGTTCTCAATATTTAATTTTTCTAAATTTGAAAAACTTGCTTGATTAGAAATGAAAATTGGCTCAAGATTTTCATTATTAGAAATGTCTAATGATAAGAGAGAATTTCTTAAATTATTTGAAAGTTGAATGAATTGCGAAGAAGTAATGCTATTCATGTTCAAGTTTAATTTTTCTAAGGGTATTCTCGTATTTTCAAGAGCATTAATTGAGGTAATCCTATTTTCAGAAAAATTTAAAATTCTTAATTGAGGAAAATATATTCCAAAATCAGGAATTGCAATATATTTATTTTTTGATAAATCTAATGAAGTTAATGAAGCAGAAAGATTACTATCTTCAGGTACATTTGCTAAAAATGATAATAAAGCATTACCACTAATATTGGTATTAAATAAATTTAAATTAGTAAGTGAATAATCATTTAAATTTTTAAAAACAAAAGCATCACCTGAAAAATTATTTTCTGATAAATTTAGACTGGTTAATAATGGCATAGTGCTATTGTTTGTTAAAAAGCTGGAATTAGTAATGCCAGCATTTATTAATGATAAAGATCTAATGTTTGGAAAATTCATCACATTTTCATTACCAAGTCATAATCCATTCAGAACAACATTACTCACAGTAGGACTATTTTCCCGAAGTAAAGTTAAGGAATTAATTTCAGATTCAGCCATAGTTTGCTTATCTTTGGTTAGTATTTCTACATCTGAATAAGGGATAGCTAAAACATCATTCAATAAATCAGCAGGATTATTAAATTTGTATTTTGCAACAATGGGCTCATTAAACATAAGGTTGTCATTTAATTCTTTTCAAATATTAGATAGTAATTCATTTAGATCATAATTAAAATGAATGTCATTTCTAAAAAGTGAGTTCATTAAAAAGTAATCTGTATTAAGATCAAATGAAATTCATTCTGAACTAGCTTTTTTTGTTACTCCATTAATGGTAAATATTTTAGAAATATCATCAATAGCAAAAGTTGAAATTGCCACCTCAAAATATTTTAGTCCATCATTTTCTAAAATTACATTCTGAAAATTTCCTTGAACTGCTTCTATTTCTATTATTCATTCTCCAAATCCTTTTAATTCTATCGTCATAGATTGATCATTTGTCATTGAATAATTATTACTTTCTGGTTCAACCATCCTTCCATTAAGCATTGCTCTTGTGATTCTGGCAGTAATTCCTAAAGTATTAAAATTATTTGACAGTATTTTCCCATATCCAATATTTTTTGTAAATGTCGCTTCTTTTGTATTTAATATAATTTTCTCATTGCTTGTTAACACCCTTTCATTTACTGCAACAACTTCATTATTGGTATTCATGTATTTAATATTCAATCTTCCTTTTTTTAATCCTTTGATGCTTATTGATTGAAGAGGTTTTTCTAGAAGAGGTACATCAAAAGAAAATGATGTAAATCCTTGGTAGCTATGCTGGTTACTTAATGGAATCATTTGGTTTGTGACATTATTCCTTACTTCTAAAATTTCTGAAACTTCATTATTTTTCTTTATTGTAATTTCAGTTAGAGAATATTTTTGTCTGACATCATCCGGAACATATTCTGCCTTAATTTTCTTAATGTTAATAAGGGATGGATAAGCTTTAATATAAAGATATTTTGCTTCATTAATAACATTTGTTTTTGATTGGTAATTTTCTAAATACAAACTTTCACAAGAAACCTGCAGACCCTTCCCAGTACATACCCGCTGAGAATTCTTATCTTCACTAAGTATACTATAGGATTTAGCTACCAGGGGTGAAGATCATTGAGGAGAATGAAAAAAAACTACCATTACAATCACAAGGAAAACAAAACAAATTATGGAAGCTCCTATTTTTCAAAACAATCCTTGAAAAATGCTTTTTCTTTTCATTTAAATTATTCACCTCATTAAATTTACATATATTATTTTATCTTATTAAAATTAAAAAATTTTCTTATTCTCAAGTGAATGCTCGAAGTCAATTTATTTCCTTCTTTTTTATTAATGCTAACCTTCTATTTGCCTCTGTAAAATAATTTTTCTGAAAAAACCCTCGGTATGCTGAAAGAGGTGAAGGGTGAGGGCCAGTTATTAGATTAGAAAAGCTAATTTCAGATTTATTTAAATAATTTTCTGCAATCTTTCCTCAGCAAATAATTGGTAAATCTTTATATAAATTCAATAAATTATTTAAAAGGAAATTTCATCATTTAGTAAAATATTCCATCTTAGCCATATTGTTATTGGCAACTAAAAATGGAAAAATATTTACAAGTAAAACCCCTTGTTCACACCAGAATTTTAGGGATTTCAGACTAATTATTTGCTTTATCCCATATTCCATTTCAATTTTCTTGATGATATTAATTAATGATGGGGGGACATTTACTCCATCATTTATATCAAATGCAATTCCATTAGCAATATTTTTTCCAGGATATGGATTCTGACCCAGAATGATCACCTTGACATCAGATGGAGTACAGTAATTAAAAGGTTCTAAAAAAGAAAAATTAAAGGAAGGAATCTTTATCACATCATTAACAGATTGAGCCATATCTTGAAGATTTTTTTTTGTAAGTGCAAAAATAGCTAATCAATCTTTATTTAATGATTTATTTATGATTCTTACCATATTCTTTTCTTGCTTGTATTATTTTTTGAATAAATGCTTGCAACTCTAATATTGAGTTATGTTTTCTTTCCTCATCATATCGGTAATAATAAAATATTTCAACTTTCTGATGATAAATGCTTTCCTTAAAATTAAGAATATGAGTTTCATGTTTAATTGTTTTATTTGTTGATGAAATTGTTGGTGCATAACCAATATTAGTAACTGCATCCAATAACCTTTTACTAGAAAATAAACATATTTTTGTAAAATAAATGCCAATATCTATTTTTGGTATGCCCAACTTGTAATCAACATTTATTGTTGGAAATCCTAATTTATGACCACTTTTTTTTCCTTCTTGTACCCTACCTATAATTGAAGGTTTAGTTTTCATCAAATTGATTGCAAAATTAAATGTTTCCTTTGATGTTAAATAATTTCAAATTTGCGATGAAGAAAGTTTTGCTAGTTTTTTATAAGTATAAGTTGAAATAACTATTGATGTTAAATTAAAATTCTGAATAGTTCTTGCGTTTCCTTCACGTTTAAATCCAAATTTTCAATTCTCTCCATGAATAATACTTTTTAAATTAACAAAACTTTTTTTCAAAATAGTTAAAAATTCTTCAGCCTTAATTTGAAAATCACTCTGTGGCATATGAATTAAAAAAAGATGTTCAATTATATTATTTAATGCAAAAAAATAAGATAATTCAGAAACTTGGGGTGTAGGTTTGTTTTTTGATTTATTAATTAAAACAAGTAATGCATTATGATGCTTATCTTTTTTAAGTTCATTCATAATTTCTCAATGCCCTAAATGAAGCATTGAAAAGGAACCAACTGATAAAGTTTGGATGTGGGAGTTAGTAAATTTTGATAAATCTTTTATAGAACTTAAATTATATATTCTCATTACTATACTTTAAAACTATTTTATAAAACGAAAAAAAATCACAAGAACAATACATGAAATGGAGGCAAACATTAATGTGACTAGAATCATAATTGTAACTAAGTGTTTTATATATAATTCATCAGGTGCTGTTTTCAAATTAAATCCCTTTGTAATTTGCTCATTTTCTTCAATAAATGTAGATATCAATTTTCCTTTTATATTTGCTTCTATAAGTGAGGCCATCACTGGAAAACTAGCCATAGTTCGATCATGCAATAATTGAAAATTATCTTCATAGTTGTAAGCAATATTAGAACTATTAAATAAGATTCGATATGAACCAATAATTTCATCAATTACTTCATTTAAATGTTCTTGTACATATGCATGTTTAAAAAAATCTTTATCTTTAAGATAACTTTGAAATAAAAAAGACAAATATAAGTCATAATATAAAGAAATTTCATTACGATCTAAATCTACTATTTTATTTTTTAGTTCTTTTGCAGCATCAAAAACTTTCTCGGGAGTTGTGTTTAAAAAAACAGTACCCTTTTTTGGTAATCCAATTTTGCCAGCAAATCCCTTTACATCCTGAATAAATTTATCTATATCTGAAATTTCATAATTTTGTAATGGAACATTTAGTACTTTCAAATTAGGGAAATTTTCATAAAAATCTCTTATTTTTAAGGATTGTGTATCTGAAAAATCAGCCTCAATTACTTCAATTTCATCAGGATTTGGTAATAAATTTATAAAATCTGATAAAGATATTGTATTAATGTTAGTACCAGCTAGAATGATTTCTTTGATATTTGGTACATTTTGCCATAAAGTTGCTTGAGTAACTTGTTCTCAATTTGTATTTTTTACATTTAAGCTGTGAAGAGTAGTATCAAGAGAATTTAATACAAATGTGTTGTCAATTTGATTTTCACTTAGATTTAAATTCCCAACCTCAAATCTATTTAATAAATTAGAAAATTGATTTGTTAAGGTAATGTGATTATTTGAAATATCTAAACTTTGAAAAGATTTTATATTAGGTAAATCAAAGAGATCTATCAAAAACGCTTCATTTAAATCATCTGCTTTAAATCTAAAACTTTCAAGAATTTGATTTGTTTGAGCTAAGTGAAATAAGGAAAAAATCTTTCATTCTTCAGCATTCAAAATTGCTGTACTTAGAATTTCAAAATTTATACTTTTATATCCAAGTAAGTAGTTTTCAAAAAATGATTCTCCAGTAATGTTAATATCTAAGGATGTATTTTTACTTGGAAAATTTACAGTATTAATTGAAATAACAAATGCGGCATTTCCAAATCGATTTGCAAGATCACGCTGAAAAACTAAATATTCACAAACTTTATCTTTGTTTAAGCCGCGAACAAGTTCAGGAATTAAATTATCACGACACTCATTTAGGGTTAATGAATGATGTAATAAATTAAAAGTAACTTTTTCAATATTACTATTAGAAGTAAAAAAATCAATATTAACATCTACTCCCATTAAATCAACACTAGGCAATCCCTGATTTGCACTTGCAGGAGTGTTTACTGAATCATCAATAAATACATTTTCATTTTCTGCATCACTCAGTTGTTCTCTTAATTGGGAATAAGTTGTTGCTTTACTTCCCACCCTAATTAGTTTTATTTTTATTTTTGTTGGATCATAATTAGTTAATGCAGATTGCTGTAGCTTGTTTTTAAATCGAAATCCTTTTAATCTTATTCCTAATATTTGCCGATTATTTGGTATAGTAAATTGAAAAAAAAGTCTTGATGGGTAGCAATAAGTTGAACATTCATTAGAATAATTCTGAAGTAAAGAGTATGGAATCATTGAAAAACCAACAACTTTTGCATTTGTTATCTGATTTTGATTTTGATCATAAAATTCAATATTTCCCATCTTAAAATGACCAGCAATATTTAATTCAGCAACTACCTGTATTTGTTGTGTTTGTAATAAATTAGAACAATCTTGAAATACTTCTGATGTTGTTGGATCAATTTCATAATTACAGATAATGGGGGTTCCTAAATCCACATTATTTTGAATCACTTCTCTTGTTGCATATGAAGTTGCCATTTTTGGTGATTGACTTTTTTCCATTGATCCTGTGAAAAAGAAGATAGTTCCCAAAAATAAAACAAATACAATCAAAAATTGAATTCTAAATATTCTTTTTAAAATCTGCATAATAAGTCCCACTATTGACATTAAATTCTAGCTTGAATCGACGGATATCAGGATCTTCCCCATGATTAACTCAAATTGGTTTATTATTGGTATTAGTGATGGGAAATAGATTTTCTTGATTTCCTATGGATCCTCGAAAATAAAATTCATAACTAGAAGAAGGAGGAATAAATCAATCTGTTGCATAACCATTTCTCTGATTTAATTTTGTGACTTCAGTATTCTTGTCCACTTCTTTTGTTATTGGATCAATTGCATTAAAATGGTTCACAAAAAATAAATTATGTCGTTTTTTTAAACCTAATACATGTTTTTTTCTTGTAACTGTATTAATTGCTACTATGTCTTTTACTTTTCACAAACGATTTCCTTCATTTTTTACAAAACTATCTATTGTATTATCATATGTTAGATAACCCCCTAAGCTGTATGCTTTTCTTACAGGATCATACATTAAAGAACTAATATTCTTGGATTGTTGAAAAAAGTACTTTAATAAAGTAGTTGCAAAATTCTCTTTTACTTTTTCTTGTTCCTCTCTTTCTAAAGCTGTTGCTGTTAAATAATCATAATCCTGTTTATTAAAAAATGGAGAAAGACCCATTTTTTGCAATAAGTAATAATCTAGAAGAAAATTATTATTTAAACCTATTGTTCTCCCCTTTACTGCTATTGCATTATTACATGCTATTTTGCTGCCAATTTGTGAAGCAGTACCTTTAACATAGGTTAGCTGAGTAAGCTGTCTTACAAGAATTTCATCTAGAGAAAAATAATATTTTATATTCCCGGAAGGTAATTCATCTCCTGCAAAATAACCACAATTTATTAATGAAGTAGGCTTTATAAAAGGAGCATTTTTTGGATAGTAATGATTTTCACTTTTGGTTTGAAAAGGAGGAAAAGTTCAAGTAAAACGACAATTATCAATTTCTAGTTTATTTGCTCAATTATAAATAGATGATTTAGAAGTAGAAACAAGGGGACAGTTTTTACTTGCTATACCACTAACTGGAACAGCACTTTCAGAATTACTTTCTAAGTTATTTAGTCTCATAAATTGATTAACTGCATCTTGATTTTTCCGACTTGAAAAATCTCCCTCATCTTCTTTTAAACTAATTCCTGCAGAATCAACTGTAACTTTTGAGGAAGCAGAATTAGAGGCTCCTTTTGGAAGTAAATCATAAAGAAGTTGTTGAGTCATATGATGATAATATTCATGGGCAATATAATAAGTAAAATCATTAAAACTGATTTTTCTTATTAAGGGTTCACTCAAATACTCTAAACCCTTTAAAATGGTTTGAGGAAACAAAACTATTCTTGATTTCTGAGAATCATAAAATTTTGTTAAACCACTACAATCTGGTTCTTCACTATCACTACATTTTGATTTGGAAAGTAGAATTGAATCTAACAATAAAACTTCAGGTCCATAAGCTACACTAGATGTGAATCAATTTATTAATCTTATTGTGTTCTGCTTATCAATAATTTCTGGTACTTCATTAACAATCTTAATAATACTATTATCACAAACTATTTTTTCATTCTGAATTTTACAAATAGGATCATTTAAGGCATCTTTTAACTTTACTATAAGCTTTAAACTTTTAGTTTTTAAAGGAATTAAATTAGTTTCATAATAAAGAAAAAGTGGGGTAAAAGATCCAGCAACAGCAATAAGCAAAGAACTAATAAAAAGAAATCTTTTTGTTAAATAGCTTTTCTTTTTCATAAACTACTTCTTCTTCCTATATAATAATCATCCAAAAATCATAACAATTAAAATAGCTAACACAACTACTGAAGTAAACAATGAGTACATGATTATTCTAAATGAATGTAAAACATTATTAACTGAACCAGCTTTAAAACTATCTGTATTTTTATAAACCAATTCTTTGCTTTCATATTGATTAACAATGTCAGAGTATAAACTTTTTAAATACAAATTGACAGTTTTTTTTGTGCTAGTTAGATCGTCAACAGTTAATACAGGATTTATTTTTTGAAAATTATTTAGATGTTCAGCAGGAATATCTTGTTGTAAGTTATATTTTTTTTTGAAATCAATAAAAAATCGCTTTACAATTATCTCTTTTAATAAAACAGTGTTTTTATCTCGATCAACAAGAAATACCCATTTATTGAATATTTCATTAAACCATCGTTTTAGATGATCCATATCTCCATTAAGTACAATTCTACTTGGGTCAATATGAAGGCGATAAGCATTTTTACCAATAACAAAGCTTTTGATAAAATTTAACATGTCAAAATCAGAACCAAAGAAATAAATGTTATTTATTTTAGGTAAATTTCTTATTATTTCACTACTTGAAATTAAAGAACTAGCAATACTTGTTGTTTTTGAATGCACAAGTTCATACAAATCTTTAATTTGATTACCTGAAATATCTAAAGATAATACGTTAGGAAAAAGATCTCGTACAGGTTTAATTATCTGGGTTTCTGTATTTGAAATATCAAGTGCTTCCAAACTACTACTTCCATTAGTAATTCGATCAACAACTCGTGGAATTTCTGCTAAACGTAACTCCTTTAATACTGGTGCATGATCTAAGTTAATAATGGCTAAAATATCTTGATTTCCTTTTAAATCAAGTTTTTGTAATTGTAAATATCCAAATGCATCAAATCTATTTCTTAGATTATTATGGGAAAGATCAAAAAAAGTAAGTTGGTTTTTATAGAATGAAAAATAAGTTGGAGTTTCTAAATAGTTATTTTCAGAAGCAATAAGGATTTGAAGATTTGAAAAATGAACTTGACTAAAAGCATTTTCCCAAGTTGAATTAGTTCTACTAATATTCAAAGTTTTTAAACTGTCTTGGGAATGAATTAATAATTCTACAGCATCATTACTGACACTATTACCGGATAAATTTATTTCTTCTAGAATTGCATTTGTGTAAGCAATTTGAGTAAGCGGATTATTGGAAATGTCAAGATATTTGAACAAATCATTTGCAATTGTGATGCTTTGTAATCCTATATTAGAAGCAGCAAAAAATTCTAGATTTACTAAACTAGTTAAATTTAGTTCAGTTATTTCATTATCATCTTCACTTTTATTATTTACATTTGCAAGAATTAATTTTAATTTATTAACATTAGTACCTATTCATGAATTTTTAAAATCATTAATTTTCGAATCAGAAAGATTCAAATATTTTAATTTTTGAGCAACAAAATGGGTGTCAAGTAATGATTGAGCATTTTGAACTTCAGAAAGATTTAATTCCTCTAATGATGCTGTATTAATGCTAAAGTTATTTAAATTAGAATTTTTATTTACATAAAGGGTCTTCAAATTAGATGAGGCCAGAGATAAATTTGTTAAATTATTATTAGAAAGATAAAGTTTTTTTAAAAAATTCCCATTAGTATGGGTAAAATCAGTAATTTTATTACTAGTTAGATTTAGTTCTTCAATTCTTTGAGTAGATTCAATATTAAATGCCTCAATATTATTGTTTTCAGCAGACAAATGAACTATATTAGCATCAGAAGCAAGATTTACTTGATTTAAATTATTATTATCTAAACTTATTAATTCCATACTCCTACTTTTATCTAAGCCTTCAAGAATCCTCAGCCCTACCTTATTAATTTCAAGACTATTTAGCACTGAACTATTTAGTTTAATTCTGGGAAATATATTTCCTTTAATTCGTAATTCTTCTAATAAAGTTAAACTATTTAAATCTAAGATTTCTCCTTTAATAAGGTTTTGTTCAAGAATAAGTTTTTTTAAATTAGGCTGATTAATCATGTGTTCTAACACACTATAAGGAACTTGATTATTTTTAAAAGTTAAGGAATTTAATTGATTTTTTTCAAAGAGAGGATAAAAAAAAGTTTGAATAATATTTTTAGTTAGATTTAAATTATCTAAAACTAGAGTTTCTATCTTATAAGTCCGATCAATATCTGTATATTTTTGAATCAATTTTTGTAAAAATAAATTACCCACTGCTGCAAAATTAAAAGTTTTATAAGTTGCTTTTTTGTGGGGAAAATAAATAAGGTCTCAAGGTAAAGAAACAAGTGATTGCATTCCATCAATATAAGGGTTAATAAATTCTCCCAGAAATTGGGTTGTATCATTAATATTAAATATAAAATTATCACTTTGATAAAATGCATTTGATGAATAAACTTTTTTAAGGTAATCACAGAACTCACTTACTTTTTCAAATGCATTTAATCCCAAATCAGTGGTTATGTGTTCAATACAGGAAGTAGTAGAAACAAGATTACTTGGAAAAACTCTTTGATTTCAATCAAACTGACTTAATTGATCCAGAAATGAAAAAGTGGAGCTTAATGAATCACCTGCAGAATTATAAGTTCGATCAACTAATTTAAGATATCTAGTATTAGTAAGGTTACTTGTGGAATCAACATGATTAGTAATTCTTTCAACATTATCATTAGCTCGAACATAGCCCATGTAAACCTGAAAATCAGTATTAGTTTTTGCTTCAATACGAATGTTGTCTACTATTTCAATGTTTCCTTGTTTTTTTACCGCTCCCATAATAATTGAAGATATTTTTGTTGCTTCTGGTAATTCATAAACCACAATAATTCGATCATGAAGAGAAGAAATTTTCTGAAATAATGATAATGGAGTATTTTTTTCTTCAGATAGTAAATTTTGTTGAATGCGAGAAAGAGTATTAAAAACTTGAATACTACTTGCTTCAACAACAGAAGGTACAATATATTCATTAGATCCTTGTTTTCTTACAACTACTCCAGAACCTATTATTTTGTCAATGGATTTTGTGTAAATAAAAAATCTTTTGGCAAAGTAAGTGGGAAAATAATTACTACAATCAGTAGTATTAAAACTTGAACGCCTTATTGCATCTTCTTCAGATTCATCAGGATTTTGAGTTCATCACTTACATCTAAGAAGTTCAGCCATGTTAATATGATTAATTGAAAGATTAGAATTAGTTACAGTTGCGTGGGTATTAGTAACCTGAGGTATTTTTTGAGTTTTTTTGCTTAAAGGAAACATGTTCAAACTAATAATTAATATAAGTAATGCTACAATGCTTAACAATACTAAAAAAATTAATCTAAAAAATGATTGTTTATGCATTTTATACTAGCATTATTTTTTCTTTTTTCAATATCTATAAAGAAAAATCCCAGCAAAAAGAACATTAAAACCAAGAGCAATTGAAATCAAGGCAATAACAATCCCAAATAGAGATCCACTTTTTAAATCATCAATTATATTTAACAAATTATCATTTTCATCTTTAAGGCGATCAAGATCTGCTTTTACTTTTTTTTGTTGTTCTTCTAAATCATTAATACTAGTAAATCTTGCAACATAACCTTTAGCATTATTCACATAATTAGTTCGGGCAAGATTTGCTCGAGTTAAGTATGATGCAAATCCTCTTTCAGATGTGAGTTCATTAAGACTAGTTACTGGTAACTGGTAATCATCTAGTTCAAGTACTGATTTAATATCAGTAATTTCTGAATTACTAACTTTGTTGATTTCCTTGTTTTTTGCATTTGTTGCTTGATATGAAACAGCATTAAGAATTCATGTTTTAGAATTAATTTGGGTTTTCTGATTATCAAATATTGGATTTAAGATTGCATAAGTGATATTATCATGCAAAAGTGGTAAAAGATCTTGTTCCTCATAAACCTTGTTTTCACTAACTTGCAACAACTGAGGAGTATCTAACAGAACAGTTACCGTTTTATTTTCTAAATTTGGAATGGATAATTGGCTCACTTCTTTACTCACAAAAAGGTTGCTGTTTTCAAGATTAATTGTTAATGCTTGAGTATTTGGAAATATGCTTCATCGTAAAAGGCTATTAATACTCATTTCTACTTTTGAATTATAATTATTATTCTTAATAATTAAATTTTGTAAGCTATGAAAATTAGCAGGTGAAAGGGATGCTAAGGAAGAAAAATGATTACCAGATAAATCTAAAGTAGTTAGTACTCTCATATTTGCTAGTTTAGAAAGGAAGCTTCCTTCTAATTCAGAATTAGTGATTTTTAAATAATTAAGTGAAGATAAAGATGATTGTGAATCAAATTTATCTTTTAATTCATCCCCAAATAGAGTTAATTGGGGTGCCTTATCTATTTCTAATGTTTCTAAACTATTTGGTAAATTAAGTAAAAAATTATAATCAATTAATTCAGTATCATTACCAAGAATAATTTTCTTTAAGCGTGTATTTGTTTTGTAGGAAACAGGGAAAGTTTTTTGCTTTGTATTGCTAAGATTAAGTTCAGAAACATTTACTAATGAATTGCTATTATCAGGAATAACATAATCTAAATTAGGATTATTAGAAAGGTCAAGAACTATATCAGATATTGTTGATGCTAATCAAAAATCATCAGAAATTTTTGATAAATTATTATTTGATAAATCAATGTTTTGTAGTTGAGAGAAGTTTCCATTTTTAAAAATATCAGTTAAATCTGTTAATCCATTATTAGCTAAATTGAGAACGGAGATTCTGTGTTTTAAATTTGAAATAACAGTATCATCTTTTAAATCAGTTAGTGTTAAAGAACTATTTTGAAGACCCAAACCTTCTAAGTTAAGATCATTTAAAGCAGCTAATGAATCTAAACTTCGAAGAAAATTAGGGACCCGGTCAATTAACGCCCCCAAATAACTTAGATCTAATTTTCTTAAATTACTGAATCCTGTTTCAAGAGTTGAAATATTAACAATGGGATTTGCTCTTAAATTTAATTCAGTTATGATATTAGAATTAGTAAATTGAGGAATAAAAGTTAAATTATTATTAGAAAGATTCAATATTAATCTTGGTAAGTTTGATTCTTGAATTGCTCTTCTAATGTTCTCAAAGGATTCATTTGTTAAATTAGTATTTGAAATTTCTAATTCAGTAAAATATGTATTTGCATCAAAAAAAGCTTTTCATTCACCTTGAGAAATATTTGGAAATTTATTAAGATTTGTAATTCTAAGTTTACGAATATTTGTAAAATTTAAAAAATCCTTAGGAAAAAAACTATTAGCACCACTTATGACATAATTATCAATTCGTTTATTAAGGGGAATTACAGCATTATTAAATTTATCATTAAACAATGTTAACCACATATTATTTCAAAAATCATAAGATGCTTCTGGAGCATCATTAGCTAATAATGTAGTATCAAACTTAGAAACCTTAAATTCACTTGGATCAAGTAGATTAATATTAAGGGTTTTGGCAGTATCCTTGCTAAGATTGTTAACATTATATTTAGATAAAAAAACTAAATCATTATTATTTGGTATGTATGTTTTTGTTTCCTTATCAATGTTTTGTGTTAAGAGAGGAATTACTTTTATATATAAATTAAAATCTGAATTTCTGTTATGCATTATGGCATTAACTGATAAATTTAAATTTTCTGTTTCACCTAGAGCTGTAATCTCGAAAGTTAAAGGTGTAGCAGCTTTTAATAAATAACTTTTTACATTTTGGGTTTCATTTATGAGTATTGGCAAAATATTATCAAAAGAAACATTATTAATTATGGGATTATTAGGATCAGATAAATCTAGTTCAGATCAAACTTGAGGCCCATAAATATTTGTTACAGTTCGTGAAGCAAAAGCTGTTAATTCTGGTGCAAATTCAGGTAAAACTAAATTTCTTATGTAAACATCTTTGCTAGATTCTAATTCAACAAAAAACCTTTCCGCTAAGACACTGACATTATCGTCCTTGATCTTACTTAAGTTCTTTTGCTCTCTTTTGATATTTAATAATAAAGAATTAGTAGCAAAAGTAGAGGAACAATTCAAATTTTCCTCTTCTACTTGGCATAAATTTCTAGTTGAAGGCACAGCAGAGGTTGTTGCATATCTGCTACTTGCCAATGGTACTTTCTTGCTTACTTTAGAAATCCCAATTGTTGCAATAAGAGTTCCAATAACTAACAAAACAACAAAAAAGAAGCAAATTTTCATTAATAGCTTGAGTTTATTAGGTTCTATTTTCAATTTTATTTTACTCCTCTTATTTTTAACTCATTAACAATATCAAGATAGCGATCATAGTCTTTTTGTTTAAGATATTTTAGCAAGGCATTTCGCTTTGAAATCTTCTTAAATAACCCTCTTTTTGAATGATTATCTTTTTTGTGCTTTGCAAAATGATCAGTTAATAATTTGATTTCTTTTGTAAGTAAGGCAATTTGTACTTCAGTTAATCCTGTATTTTTCTCGTCTCTTCCAATTTCCTTTACTATTTCCTTTTTTTGAATTTTCGTTAACATAAACTTACCTCTTAATAAATACCCAACTCAATCTTCTCTCTATTATTTTAATCATTTTTAATTAGGTATTAGTTTTTTGGCTTTCTTCAAATACTGTTGAATGTTCATCTACCTTGGTCTTGATTGATTCATAAATATATTTAGCTAAACCAACAGTATTCATTGCCATTAATTGATCAGCAGGAATTTCTTCACAAAAAACAACTTTTACATGTTTTCCTTTTTTCTTTTCAGTTTCAAACAAGCGATATGTATCAATAAATGCAACTGGTTTAACTGGGGAATATGTTTGAATTGCTAATTTAAAAGCTCCCGGACTAAACTCTTTCATTTTGGGTGATTTACTGCGAGTACCTTCTGGAAAAACAACAAGATTATTTCTTTTTTCAGTAATTTCTTTTTTCGCTTCATCAAAAACTTCTACAATTTGTCTTAAATTTTGTCTATCAATAAAATAAGTATTGAGAGTTTTTAGAAAAGGAGCAAATTTTTTATCATCAATTAACTCTTGTTTTGCTATGTAAGCTGCTTTAATATTCTTAGTGTCATCAGTTAATAATGCAAGCATTAAAATTAACCCATCAGCATTAGACTGATGGTTTGCTACTATCAATCCAGGGGTAGTTGATCATTTATCTAAATCAATAACATCAATTTTAATATTGTATAATAAACGAATAAATTTGGCAACTCTCAAAATAAATTTATAGGCGCGATCTACATCGTATAGTTCTTTTAGTTTATTTTTTTTCCGACTCAAACGAAATGCTTTAAATCAAGCAGCTGGTAAATATATTGGAGCAGCAACATATGCTAGCACTCTAAGTATAATTCTTTTCATATATTCTCCTATATGTAGAAAAAATAAATTCATCAAACTGTTTTTGTTTAACTAACTCAAATTTATTTGTGAGTATTCTTTTCCAATTCATTTTAATATCACCTTGATAAAATTTTTTAATTCATGAAATAAATCAATAACTTATCAGATGTTCAAAAGCAAGAAATGTTTCTTTTCCCCCAATTACAAAACAATCTTCTTGATTTTTTATTAACTGTAATACCGAAGCAACAGAATTACTTACTACTGCTCTTTTTATGTAAAGGTTTTTCTTATGAGACAAAATAATATTGTTTCTTCCAACTAGTGGTTTTCCAATTACTTCAAATGTTTTTCTACCCATAATCACAGTATGATTAAGAGTTATCTTTTTAAAGTTTTTCAATTCTTCTGGGATTAATCATAATAAACTTCCATCATGATTTCCTATAGTTCCAGCAGTTAATTTTACACAAGATGTTGCACATATTCCAATAAGCTTCATATAATTATCAATAATATTTTATGTGTTTATTTAAAAAGTTTAAGTTAAGGTAATTTAATTGTAGGATTTTCAATTGCAACAGCAACACAAGTAGTTTTATTATGGGATAATGAAAGATATATTGTATGGTTTTGATATTTACAAATAAGTTTTGTTTGACTTCACATAATATCTAATAAATTAAAAGGGACAGACTTTCCAATGGCCTTAATAATTGCTTCTTTGCATGCTCATTTTCCAGCTAAGAATTCTTTTTTTCGCCAATGATTTGATAAATTTTGAAATTTCTTTTGAAATTCTTTTAATTCTCTTGGTGAAAGCAGCCTTTTTAATCCAGATTCATCAATATCTAAACGATCAATTTCAATAATATCAATCCCAATATTCATAATATAGGTTTAACTTTCGACTGTTTTTGTTATTTTATCAACAATCACATACATGTCATTGTTATTGGAATTAGGTCGCCCAACATGTCCCTCAATTATCACAATTCCTTTATGATTTTCATCTAATAATTTTTTAATTGTGGGAAATGTACTTTTTAAAGCAATACAAGAAATTTTTTGATATGCATGTGATCCTCTTCAACGCTTTAGCACATCATATGTATCAATGTCAAAGATAAAAAGTTTTTCAGCAAATTTCCCATTTACTTCTTCAGCACCTTTAGTTTTACAAAGATATCCTGCTAAAAAACATTTGTTAATCATTCCAACCTCCTTAAATACTATTAGTTTTTCTTTGAAAAAACATTATTTAGGGATTAGATACTTCTAAAACTCAGGTTTTGATAATTTGTTTGGTAAGGTTATTTTCATCCATTGTATAAGGATCACCATTTGTTCCATGTTCATCTTGTAATCTTTCAGAAATTTTAATTATTATTTCCCCAGCTCTTTCATAAATTCAAATTCTTTGATCAAGTGTTGGATCAGATGAACCCACTGCATTCACTATTAAATCTTCACCAACTTTTCCAAATCCAGATCTAGTTAAAATCACAGGAAATTCTTTTAGTCAATCAACTAAAAAAGCTTTCTTGTTTGTTAAATTTAAATTGCTTTCTTCAAAGAAGATCTTTTCATATCCATAAATATTTAATAAATTTAAATATTCATCAATTGAATTTGAATGCAATAAAAAATTTAAATTTAGAACAAATATTTTCTCTAGGTTATTTAATACTGTTTGCTCATCAACAACTGCATTATCAACCTCACTTAATGTTTCAACATTAGTAAGCGTGTCATCTTCCATAAAAATTCTTCTAATAAGTTGTGAATAAGTAGCATCATTATTTGAGTTAGGTTCATATGCAACATCTAACAATGCATTTACTCTAATAAGTTCATTTATTTCATTTTTATAAGCAGGTTTTTTGTACGACATAACTTTAGAATAAAAGTTTTTGAATTTCATTTGATCATCTCCAAAAGTTAAATTTATCATTCCTCCACCAGTATAGAAAATTGCAAAACCAACTAAGATGGAAGCAGTAATGCCAATCATTCCCCCAATAAACATGCTAAGCCCTTTTTTCTTTTTTGACATATGCTTAGCATATTGTGAAATCCCTTTTCCAAAGAAAAAATACAAAGGTAATGATATCACAATCAGGCATGAACCAACAAGTACAAAAATATAAATTAAACCAATGAATTCTGTAATTGGTGGTTGTAAATCTATCCCCATTTTCTTTAATTCATTTACTGAATTATATAATTCTGAATAATTTTCTTTGAATACTGTTGGATATAATTCCTGCCCAACAACATTTGAGGTTGCTCATCCAATAGCAAAAAAAGCCATTGAAGTGAAAAAGAATCATGCTCCTCTAAATGCCCCTAGTAACATTCCAATAATAAAAGATAAAAGTAAAAATGCCCCAAAAGCAACATCAATTCAATATCCCTCTATTGCTAATCCATAATCTTCAAAAAAATCTAATACATTTGCTTCACTCACAATTATATTATAATTTATAATACAATAATGAGACAAGACAAGCATATTATTGGTAGTGATGAAGTTGGAAAAAGTGATTACTTTGGACCAATGGTTATTTGTGGTGTTTCATTTAAAGAAAAACAAAATTTAGATATATTTACATCCATGAAAGATAGCAAAAAAATTTCTTTTTCCCAAGCTTCTGATGTTTTTCATACTCATAAACATAGATTTAATTACTCAATTAATATTATTGATTCTAAGGTGATGTTTAAATTCCTTTCACTCAAATCATATAATCTGAATCATTTTTTGTATTATTTTCATTTCTTAACTACTTTATCAATTGCCAAAAATCAAATAAAAGAGGGAAAAAATAATTGAATTGTCATAATTGATGACTTCACAAATGGCAGTAAAAAAAACCAAGATCGCTATTTTGCTGAAACATCCAAGCTATTAACACAATACATAGAATTTCCAAATAATTATCATAAGAAAATTCATTTTATTCCTAAAGCCGACACTATTTATATTGAAAATAAAATTGCTTCCATTTTTGCCAAACATTTTTTTTATGAAGAAATAAAGAAAATTGCTTACCAAATTCAAAAATATAATGTAAAAGTAAAACCAAAATCATTATTAGGAAATTCTAAAGAAACCAACAATTTAATTCTAGAATTAGTACAACAAATGCCAGTTGCAATTTTAAAACCATATTTAAAATCCATCTATTGAAAGCGTTTTCATTTATAGCATTATTAATTTACATTAACTTAATGTACTTAATTTATTTTTTAAATAAGTATTTTAAATTAATCTAGTTGACAGAAAATAACAGGATGTTGAAATTTATTAGTACTAAATTAAATAAAGAAATCATTAAGAAGTTAACTTAAAACATCACTGACTAAGGTTACCTATTTGTGTGTTCAAAACCGATTTAAAGCTTGTAAAATCAACATTGCTAATATCATTATTAATCACAGTATTAAGTTTTTGATAAGTAAGTCTTGCCAGATATTGTTGTTGAACCTGAGGCTTGTCTTTAAATTGTTCTAATCTTAAGGAAATTAAAGGCTTATTTTTATTAACTAAAATATTTTGTCAAGATATTACTGAATTATAGATACGACCAAGTCTTTCTTTTCGAAATTCTGTATCTGGAGTAGCTACTACTTTCTTATTTTCATTGATTAGATTCTCATATTTATCAGAAAAAGTATCTAATAACTCTTTAGTATAAGAAACAATGTAATTTGTATAAGCTGTTTTGAGATCATTTGCAGCCTCATAAAGGGCTGTTTCTGTTGTTTGATTAATTCTGGAAATAATTAAATCTAAACTACTTGTTGTTTGATTTGCGACCTCTTCATTTATTTGGATAAATGCTGAATTTAATTCATTAATGGATTGATCAATAATTGTTTTTTCCTCAGTAGACAACACAGGTTTATTTGTGTAAAGAACTCCTAAATTTCAAAGACAATAAGAATTAGTTTTGGAAATGGAATAATGTGTTTCATTCATTTTTATGAAAGTTTCTCTAGCGGATTTATTAATGAGATTATATTTCTCATATGTTACCATAACACTTTGATTTAAAAGAGGTGAAGTTAATGGATAAGATCTTTTTACAGTAAATGGTAACACAATTGCAACAAGAAAAAGAAGAGTTAAGGCAATGACTGGATTAATTGATTTTTTTCAAGTTTCTTTAATATTTATTGTTTTAAACTGAACAGCACTTCCCAAAACAATTCCAATAAGAAATGAAATTAGGCCCGCCTCAATCCGGCCTCCAAAATCTCCTAATATGGAAAATAAAAATAAAATCAAAACAAAATATAAAAAATAACGGATTTTAATTGATTTTGAAATATTTCTTCATTTGGCGACAATAAAGGTCCCTGTGGAACCAATCAATATTCACATAGGTATTGCCAAGCCATAAAAAACACTATCAGGAAATAATTGGATGATAACTAGGCCAGATAATAATGTTCCAGCAACAAGGATGATACAATACCTTATTGCACCATAAAAGCTTTCTGACATTCGTGAATAAAAATAAAAAGTTAAAGCAATAAGCACAAAAGAAAATAAACCTTCTGATATAAAAATATATGTGAAAAACCTTCAACCACCATTAAATCCAAAAGTAAATGGTGCATAAAGAGCTCCAAAAGCAACTGTTTTTGTTGCTGTTACTGAACCGGCTGGAATTTTTAAAAAAAATTGTAAAGCAAGAATTCCAAAGAAAGTTATTATTAACAAAGCTTTTGTAATTGTATTTTGAGTAAAAAATGATCTAGTGAATAATGTTGCATCTCCTGATTTTGATTTAGTTTTTTCTTGAGTTAATTTTTCCTTAGATAATTTAAACAATTGAGAATTATCCTGAATAATATTTTTTCTATCTAATTCTTTTGCTGCCTGTTCTTCTTCTTTTAATCTTTCAATAAAATCATCAAACAATTCCAGATCCTGTAGACTAGGATAAAGGTTATCAATGGTTTTGGGAATAAAATCACTATACAAATGAGCAATATCAATGTTGTTTTCTTTTCCTTCATACCTTTTGGAATGATAACTAATAATAAGAATGTTTTTTGGTTCAGAGTCTAATTTATTTGAAACTAATTGAATTTTTCTTAGTAATTTTTGCTTAGCTAAATAATCAATCATGTTTTCAGTTGTAATAATTATTAGTTGGTATTTCTGAGTTTTTGAGCCTAAAAGAAACACTGCTTCTTCTGCCCCTTTAACATATAAAAGATTGTAAAAATATTCTTTTGTAAAGTAATTAACTAATGTAACAAGTTGTGGTGATTTTGCTTTATCCATACATTACCTTCTATTTAAATTATAAAGTGAATTAAAATATTTCACAATTAAATGAAGCCTCCTAAATAATGTTCCCTTCTACCTTCTATTAATTCTTTGCATAATTGATCAAGTTCTCAATAGGTATTATAGAACTGAAGTGAAACCCGAATTGTTGTTTTGGGGTGATCAGGAATGGTTGTTAAAAGCTGAGCACAATGTTGTCCGCCCCGAACACTCACTCCTTTAGCACTTAAATGAGTAACCACATCATGGACTGGATAATCTTTAACATTAAAAACAATACAATGAGAATTAGGATTACTATATACTTTTATAAATTTAATCTTTCTTAATTTTTGTCACAAATATGTTGTTAGTGACATAATTCTGTTTTTAATATTCTTAATTTTTAGATTTTCAATAAATGAAATTGCCGCACCTAATCCTAAAATACCTGCTAAAGGCAGAGTACCTGCTTCAAATTTATATGGATGATCTTTTGTATCTAAAAAATTATCTTCATTTAAAAAATTAGTAATTTGACCTCCACCTCAAATATGTGGCTCTAGAATTTTTAATCACTTAGATTTACCGTAAAGAACTCCCACCCCTGTAGGGCCAAACATTTTATGTGCAGAAAAAAAGAGAAAATCACAATCCAATTCATGAACATCAATTTTTAAATATGAGATAGATTGGGCAGCATCAACAACTAAAAAAGCATCGGGACAATGTATTTTCATCATTGATTTTATTTTTTTTACTGGATGTACCAATCCATAAACATTTGTAACATGTGATAAAAAAACAATTTTTGTATTGTCGTTCAAAACTTTATGAACTTTTTTTAGATCTATATTTAATGAATTATCCAATTTAAAATACTTTACTAGAATGTTTTTTTTATTACTTAATTTTAAAATTGGAGCAAATAAAGATGAATGTGCATGCTTGGTTAAGACAATTTCATCCCCAGATTGCAATTTATTCATAAGTATATTGATTATCATATTTGAAGAATAAGTAGCGCCTGGAGTAAAAATAATTTCATTTGCTAATCTAGCATTAATAAATTGAGCACATTTTTTTCTAATCTCTTCTATTTTTTCACTAAGTTCTAGACCTAAAAAGTCCTCACCCCGGTATAGGTTACAACTATATTTAGTGTAGTATTCAGTAATAGCTTGAATTACACTTACAGGTGTAAATGCTGATGAAGCATTATCTAAATATATGCGTTTATCATTTATGGTGGGAAATTGTTTTCTTAAAGCAAGAATTTTATCATTACTTATCATAAACAAAACTTTTCATTAAAAATTGGGAAGCAATAAAGTTTTCTGTTTTTTCATCTTTTAGAATGCTAATTATTTTCCTAATTGAACTATCTAATAACAATTTTTTTGCCTGTTTTAGATTTATTCCTTTAGATTGCAAATAGAAGATACTTTCTGGATTGAATCCACCAACTGTTGCGCCATGTCTTGCATATTCAATATTATTATTTAAAATGGTTAATACTGGATCACATTCAGAACATACATCTTCAGATAAATTTATAATTCGCAAGCTTTGGCTACACCCTCCTCCTTCATTTGAAATAACTGTGTTTGCCTTCATGGTGAGCATTCCCTTTCCATTTATTCCAAGTGCTTTTACAGTGCTATAAATATTTTTCTCATTATGAAGGATTTTTAAATCAAATTGTTTGTTGTAATTTAGATTATTAGCAAGTAAAGATAGGGAAAGATTTGATTCAAAATTTAAATCAAAAACTAATGAAACTTGTTCATAATGATCATTTTCTGATATGATGACAATGTTTAACAATGAAGTGTGTTCTTTAATGCTTATCCTGATTGTTGCTTCTTTTGTGCCATTCAAAAAAATAACCATGTTTTGAGAGTTTTTACTAAGCAAATTAATCTTGTTTTCACCTGAAACATTATTTAAGCTAAGAATTCAGGGTTTTTTTAAAATTAAAGCAGAATTTAATTCTAAAACAAAATCTGCTTTATTTGTAGCGGAAATTAATATATCTTCATCACTAGTATTATTAACTAAATTATGTTTTTGATTTATTATGTAAGTATTCACACTATTTATTTTTAATAACTCCGCATGCTCCTAATATGTTTTTCTTATCTTCTTCTAAATCGACAAATGATAATCCAAGTTCCTCAATGGCCTTTTTATAACCATGGGTTCCAATATCAGTAACTAATTTTGATCCTTTTGTTGTGATTAATTTTTTATTATAAATTAAATGAGTATAGTCAATATTTAATGTACTTAACATTTTTTCATAATGTGATACAATAATGTAACTAGTTTTGGTTGTTTTATGATGTTCATTAACAATGGAGATTATTTCATTAACATTATCCACATCAAGACCAGAATCAATTTCATCTAATAATGCTAACTTATTTTCTAACATGAGCATTTGTAAGATTTCATTTTTTTTCCTCTCACCTCCTGAAAAATTAACATTAACTTCCCGTTCAAGAATTGTTTTATTTAAGGCTAGTTTTTTTAAATTCTCTTGGGTTTTCATGAAATATTCAACAACTGAAATGGGTTTCTCACGATGAGCATTGACAATTGCTTTTAAAAAATCAATAGTTTTTAAGCCACTAATTTGATAGGGGCTTTGAAATGCGAGGAACATTCCCATCCTGCTTATTTCATCTGTTGTAAGATCTTTAATGTTTTTATTCCTAAAAACTATTGACCCTGTTGTTACTTCATAATCAAAATGCTTCATTAAAGTTAATAATAAAGTAGATTTGCCATGACCATTAGGACCAACTAATGCATGAACTTCTCCTTCGTTAACAGTAAGAGAGACATCTTCTAAAATTACTCTCCCCATTACTTTTACTGATAAATTTTTTATATTTAAAATTAATTTTTTACTCATAGAAATATATTAACAAACTAATCAATTCTGATTTTTAAGTCATAAATAATATTCATAACAATATCATTTATCTTATCTAAATCTAAAGCTGTGAGCTTTTTTTTAGCAGTAATTTTTCTTATGTTCTTAATCATATCCATTGTTTTAGTAATAATTGTTTCAGTATTCAATGCATTCAATACCTCTAATGCACTATTGATGATATTGATTTTTCGATTTGTTCGTTGTAACCCAGCCTTAAACTCATCTTCTCTAATTCTTAATTCAGCAACAATATATGATGTTATTTTTACTTTTTTGTTGACTGAATAAATACATCACCGAAGATATGCATCATAATCTAGAGGATTACAAAAGGCAGGAGCTTGCAGAATCTTAGCGAATTCATCTAATTTTTCCCGATCACTTTTTGTTAGATAATGTTGTTTTGATGCTTTTTCCTTAACACTCTCAATAAAATCATTTCAATCAAAAAAATCACCATTTAGTTTTTGATTAACAAGTTCAGTTTTTAAATTCATTATTGAATTAAGATCTTTTTTTAAGTTTTTAATTAATTTTGTAATTGCTGCAATCTGCAAAAGAATTTTGGAATTTTGTCCTAATAAAGCTAAAGCCTTTAATAAATTTTTTAAATCCAAAGTTTTTTCCTCAATTTCATTAAGTACAAATTGAACATCACTTATTGTAATAGCATTGGTTTGGTGAGAAATTCTAGTTCTCTTCTTCTTTTTAGTTTCTTTAAGTTTAGCATTTGTTTTGTTTTTGTTCTGGACTTTCTTTTGTTTTGTTTTTACTTTGATTTTTTGGGTTTGTGTCATATATCCTTACCTATATTAGCACCTCTAAATTAATTATATTACATATTGAAAGTTTTGTTTCTAAATGAGTTTTTTAGCTTTAAGTTTATCCTTACAGAACTGATATACCTCTATTGCATTCATTGTCATCGTATCTACGGTTATGCATTCAATACCCAGTTCTTTTAATTCCTTTTCTAAAACATTACAATAAAAATAATAGATTTTTTTAAAATTCTCTTTATTCTTTATTTTTTCATCATACTCTTTTTTATCTCGCACTCTTAAACGCTTCATGGCCATTTCAAATGAAGATGTTAGATGAAAATATAATGAAGGAATGCCTATTTGTTTTGTTAATATATCATGTTTTTTTGCATGTTCAAAATTATATAATTGTTTCAAAAAATCATTAACAATTTGACTTTCTGCAAAAAATCGGTTTTCAATAATAGTTCTATCAATAAATACTAATTCATTATTTTTTGCTTTATTCACAGCATTAACATAACGACTTAATGAATTATTAATAAAACCAATTTGCATCACATAACCATCATAACGATTATTAAAATAATGTTGAAGAAGTTCCAAAAGAATATTACTTAAATTTGAACCATCAAATTCTAAACTAACAATATACCCATCTTTTTTTAAGAAATTAACTAAAGTAGATTTACCAACACCTGGAAATCCCCCAATTGCTACTACATTTTTTAATTTTTTAATACTCTTTTTTCCCTTTATTAATTCAATTTTGAAGTTCATGATAGGGGATAAATTCATAACCCCTTGCTATTTCTTTGCCATTCCTATAGAAAATCATTGTTGGCACTTTTAGCACTTTATATGGGGTATTTGTACTTCGAAATACTTGTGCTTTTTCAGCATCTAGCTGATAAAAAATGACATCTTTATTTTCATCCCTCAGCTTTTCTAAGAATGGTCACATTAATTTACAATCACCACACCATGTTGTATAAAAAATAATAAACACAAATTCATTTTTATTTATTTTCTCATCTAATTCTTTTAACGAAATTTCTTTCATAAATTATTCCTTTTGCTTTAATAAAGAAGTCTTATTGATCCCTAGTATTTTGAGAGTTTCATGTAGCACTTCTTTCTTACTTAAGTCATTAGTATTAATAACATGGTATGGGATACCTTCCTCATCCAAGACTTTTTTCATTTTTTCAATGTATAATTTTGTTGTTCGAACAAAACTTGAAATCAGTTGTTGATAATTATGCATTTCCTCTTTTCGATTACGCAAAACTAACCTATGAAATAATGTTGAAACATCACCTTCTAACAAAATATATAAATCAGGGCAATGATCATATTCATGAAGCTTTTTAATGTAATTAACTCAAGCAGGTTTTCACATTTTATGATAAACATCTATATCAATACTTTTATAATGTTTTGTAAACATAATATGTTCCAGTATTGTTCGATCAAGAAATACCCATTTAGTATTAGGATTAACTCTAAATAAGGCATTTCGATGATTAAGATAACATCGAGTCAAGAAATAAACCTGAAACATAGTTGAAGCAATTGGTGATTTAGATCCTTGATGTCAATCTAAAAAGAGATGAGTTAAACTATCATTTTTCTCAATTTCATAAACAATTTCAGAATTAGGCACAGATGATAGCTCTTCTACTAATACGGATTTTCCAACACTAATCATGCCGCCTATTGCTATCACTTTATAGTGCTTCATATTTCTTAACTTATTATACATAAATATGAATAAATCATAATAAAACAAAAAAAGGGACCAAGTAGGTCCCTCAAAATGGTGGCACCTTGCTATCTTTGCCTAAAGACTATTTTCGCCGTTAAGATGCTTAACTTCCGTGTTCGGGATGGGAACGGGTGTATCCATCTTGCTATCAGCACCACCTTAATTATTTCAAAAAAATGGAGAATTAGTGACATCTCCTCAAATAACTGAAACAAAATCAAATATCATCAATAAATACATGTAGTTTGTTATTAAAAAATAAAAATCCTCGAGTTATTAGTATTGGTTAGCTCAACATGTCACCATGCTTACACATCCAACCTATCAACGTCATGTTCTTTAACGACTCTTACTCTTTTAAAAAAGATAGGAAAATTTATCTCAATGTCGGTTTCGCACTTAGATGCTTTCAGTGCTTATCCATTCCCAACATAGCTACCCAGCTATGCCATTGGCATGACAACTGGTGCACTAGAGGTTAGTACATTCCGGTCCTCTCGTACTAAGAACATATCATTTCAATTTTCCAACGCCCACAGAAGATAGTGACCGAGCTGTTTCACAACGCTCTGAACCCAGCTCACGTACCACTTTAATTGGCGAACAGCCAAACCCTTGGGACCAACTTCAGCCCCAGGTTGTGATAAGCCGACATCGATGTGGCAAAATCCCCCGTCCATGTGGACTGTTGGGGGGCATTACTCTGTTATCCCCGTGGTAACTTTTATCCTTTGAGTGACTACCATTCCATTCTGTATAGCCAGATCACTAAGACCGTCTTTCGACCCTGCTCGACATGTACGTCTCGCAGTCAAGCATCTTTTTACCTTTGCGCTCTAAACATGATTTCCATCCATGCTGAAGATACCTTTGTGAGCCTCCGTTACTTTTTAGGAGGCGACCGTCCCAGTCAAACTACCCATCTGGCACTGTCACAATCCCGGATTCACGGAATTTGATTAGAAGTCTAATATGATCAGGGTGGTATCCCAAGGATGACTTCACCAAAACTAGCGCCTCGGCTTCATAGTCTCCCACCTATCCTGTACAAATCATATCCAACTCCAATACCAGACTGCAGTAAAGCTCAACGGGGTCTTCCCGTCTATCTGTGGGTAACCTGCATGTTCACAGGTACTAAGATTTCGCCAAGATTGCAGCCGAGACAGCGCCCAGATCGTTACACCTTTCGTGCAGGACGGAATTTACCCGCCTAGGAATTTCGCTACCATAGGACTGTTACAGTTACAGCCGCCGTTTACCAGGGCTTCAGTCGAGAGCTTTGCTTGCGCTAACCCCCTTCTTTAACCTTTTGGCACTGGGCAGGTGTCACCCTCTATACGTCACTTTACAGTTTAGCAGAGAGCTGTGTTTTAGTTAAACAGTCGCCTGGGCCGATTTCTGCGGCTCATAAAATGAGCACCCCTTATTGCGAACTTACGGGGTCATTTTGCAGAGTTCCTTAGCTGCAGTTCACTTGCTTGCCTTAGGATTCTCACCTTGAGTACGTGTGTTCGTTATTGGTACGGATTAAATAACATTACAATAGAAGCTTTTCTTGGAAGTATGGCATCAGGTGCTACGTTACTTGCTAATGCGTTCACTCCCCATCACATTTCAGTGTTTAATACAGATCCGGATTTTCCTAAATCTGCCACCTTTATGCTTGGACTGGTTCTACCAATCACCAGCTCACCATAGCCTCCTTCGTCACTCCATTTCAGTTTATTTAAGTACAGGAATATTAACCTGTTGTCCATCGATTACGCTTTTCAGCCTCACCTTAGGTTCCGACTAACCCTGGGAGGACGAGCCTGCCCCAGGAAACCTTACTCAATAGGCATGAAAGATTCTCACTTTCAATCGCTACTCACACCGGCATTCTCACTTGTAGCTGGTCCACCAGTCCTCTCGGTCTGACTTCATTCCTGCTACAACGCTCCCCTACCACTAAGTTATAAAACTTAGTCCATAGCTTCGGTATTACACTTTAGCCCCGTTAAATCTTCGGCGCAGAGACACTCGACTAGTGAGCTGTTACGCACTCTTTAAAGGATGGCTGCTTCTAAGCCAACCTCCTAGCTGTTTTGGTGTCACCACATCCTTTCCCACTTAGTGTAAACTTAGGGACCTTAGCTGATGGTCTGGGTTGTTTCCCTCTTGTACATGGAGCTTATCCCCCACGTACTGACTGCCAGGAAGCAAACAATGGCATTCGGAGTTTATCTATATTCAGTACCCTTAAAAAAGGCCATCATATAATTAGTGCTCTACCACCATTATTTTCATTCACTGACGCTAGTCCTAAAACTATTTCGGGGAGAACCAGCTATTGCAAGGTTCGATTGGGATTTCTCCGCTAACCACAGGTCATCCAAGAGCGTTTCAACGATCACTGGTTCGGTCCTCCATAAAGTTTTACCTCTACTTCAACCTGCCCATGGTTAGATCACCTTGCTTCGGGTCTACAACAACATACTATACGCCCTATTAAGACTCGCTTTCGCTTCGGCTCCATTTCTATAATTTAACCTTGCATGTCATCATAACTCGCCGGTTCTTTCTCCAAAAAGCACGCCATCACCCATAAAAGGGCTTTGACTTTTTGTAAGTATATGGTTTCAGGATTCTATTTCACTCCCCTCCCGGGGTTCTTTTCACCTTTCCTTCACAGTACTGGTTCACTATCGGTAACTAGTTAGTATTTAGCCTTACGCAATGGTCTGCGCAGATTCCAACAGGATTTCACGTGTCCCGTTGTACTCAGGAATATGTCTTTGGCTTCTTGGATTTTGCTTACAGGGCTATCACCTTCTATGGCTTGGCTTTCCAACCACTTCTACTATCCTCAAAATTTATTCCAGTTTAATGACATATCCTACAACCCCACTTGTGAACAAGTGGTTTGGGCTAGTCCCATTTCGCTCGCCGCTACTCAGGGAATCGCTTTCGCTTTCTTTTCCTCCAGCTACTAAGATGTTTCAATTCGCTGGGTATTGCCTCTCTTTACTATTTTATTCATAAAGAGATCAAGGGATTTCTCCATTCGGAAATCCACGGATCTACACCTATTTCCAGTTCCCCGTGGCATATCGCAGGTAATCACGTCCTTCATCGCCTTCTAGTTCCAAGGCATCCACCATATACTCTTTTTAATTTTCTATTTCCTAAATTACAAGTTTCAATATATATTGACGAAATTTGATTATAAATTGTTTCAGTTATCAAAGAAGATGTTTACACATTCTTCGAAATACCAAGCATGAAAATTCAGAATATTACTTAATAATTTCCTTAAAAGGAGGTAATCCATCCCCACGTTCCCGTAGGGATACCTTGTTTCGACTTAACCCTAGTCATCAGTCCTACCTTAGACAGTTCCCTCTAAATAAATAGTTAGTACCTGGCTTCAGGTATTACCAACTCCCGTGGTTTGACGGGCGGTGTGTACAAAACCCGAGAACGTATTCACCGCGACATTGCTGATTCGCGATTACTAGTGATTTCAGCTTCATGAGGTCGAGTTGCAGACCTCAATCCGAACTTAAACTGGCTTTAAGTGATTCCCTCAACCTTACGGTGTTGGTTCACGTTGTACCAGCTATTGTAGCACGTGTGTAGCCCCAGACATAAGGGAAATAATGATCTGACGTCATCCCCACCTTCCTTCTGCTTACGCTTTGCATTGTTTTCACTTTCTAACTTGATAAATCAAGCTATACCAGCTCAAACTGCAATTTAAGACAGTCTCTTTAGAGTTCCCTCCAAACGGCTGGTAACTAAAGACAAGGGTTGCGCTCGTTACCGGACTTAACCGTACATCTCACGACACGAGCTGACGACGACCATGCAACACCTGTCACTGGGATAGCCTCCACTATGTTTCCATAGCTTTGCCCAGGATGTCAAGTCTGGGTAAGGTTCTTCGCGTCGCTTCGAATTAAACCACATGCTCCACCACTTGTGCGAGTTCCCGTCAATTCCCTTAAATTTCAACCTTGCGGTCGTACTACACAGGCGGCACACTTAACGCGTTAGCTGCGCCACTGGTTGTCCAATAGCTAGTGTGCATCGTTTACGGCGAGGACTACTGGGGTATCTAATCCCATTTGCTCCCCTCGCTTTCGTCCCTCAGTGTCAGTTTCAGGCCAGGTGACTGCCTTCGCCAGGTTGGTGTTCCTCCATAGATCTGCGCATTTAACCGCTCCACATGGAATTCCATCACCCTCTCCTGAACTCTAGCATAGCAGTTTAAACTAAGACATGCTATGGTTGAGCCATAGTCTTTAATCCTAGACTTACTATGCCACCTACAAACGCTTTACGCCCAATAATTCCGGATAACACTTGCCACCTACGTATAACCGCGGCTGCTGGCACGTAGTTAGCAGTGACTTTCTAAATAGGTACTATCAGAACAGCATCATTTCCTATACTGTCTTTTCTCCCTATCCACAGCGCTTTACAACCCTAAGGCCTTCATCGCGCACACGGTATTGCTCCATCAGGCTTTCGCCCATTGTGAAAGATTCCCTACTGCTGCCTCCCGTAGGAGTCTGGACCGTATCTCAATTCCAGTGTGGCCGTTCATCCTCTCAGACCGGCTACGCATCATTGCCTTGGTAGGCATTTACCCCACCAACTAGCTAATACGCCGTATTCCTATCCATCAGCGAAGCTTTGAAGCTCCTTTTCTACAAGTACCTTCTGGCACATGTATCTATTTGGCATTAGCAACCTTTTCAGGTTGTTATTCCCATCTGATGGGTAAGTTAAATACGTATTACTCACCCGTTTGCCACTAAAACAAAGTTTCCGTTTGACTTGCATGTATTAGGCATACCGTCAGTGTTAATCCTGAGCTGGGATCATACTCTTAATATAATCATTTTTTTAAATTTGTAAAAGAATTAACTGAACTTCATACTTGGTATTTCAAAGAATGTGTACAACACTACAAAGGTCTGTTCATTCACATAGCACTATCTAAATACAGTACTTATGCAAAGAATTTCCTTTGCTTTAATATTATACAGGAAAATTTAATTTATAAAAATAAATTCATTAAAATTATTTCCTAGAACTTATTGTTAGTTAAAATAAAAAAAAGAGGGCGTGGTGGAAATGGTAGACACGCAGGCTTGAGGGGCTTGTGGAGCAATCCGTGTGGGTTCAAGTCCCATCGTCCTCACCAATTTTTTGTAATCTAATAAAATAAAAGCAGTGATGTTTTTTTAAAAGGGGGTAAATTTGGAAAACTATAATTTAAAAGAACTTAGAAGTATTAATCAGCAATATCAAAATCATGAAATGAAAATAAAAGATTACTTAAGAATGATTAAAGTAGCTATTAAAGATCAAAAACTAAATACAAAGACATTAAAATCTGGTGGAACAAAAGTTGAAATTCAGGAAAGTAAATTTAGAACTAAAATTCTAAAAAAGAGAAGAAAGCGAGCAAAGAAAGTATTAAAAGAATTAAAAAAAATGATTTCTGGAAATGAAAGTGTAATTAAGGCTCTCCAGAATAAAAACTTTCTCAAAATATGAAATAAGGAAGTAATTAATCAATTAAATGATTTGTTAGCTGAAATTGATTCTAATCAAAATGATGATGCAAAACCAAGTGAAGAAAGCAATGCTTCTCAAACTGTAAATGATGTTTCTACCCCACCTGCTACTCAAAGTGATCCATTGCCTAAAAATGAAGAAACAGTCTCTTCACCTAATTATGATGGGAGTGATCCTTATACTAATAATTCAAATCCTGAATAATCCTAAAACAAAGAGTAGTTGAAATAAATGACCGTCTTAATTACTGGATGTTCTAGTGGAATTGGCCTTGAACTTGTTAAAATCTTTCTTGGTAATAATTGAAACGTTGTAGCGACTTTACGAAATCCATTAGATTTAAAATTAGAAACATCTGAAAAATTAATTATTCTTCCTTTAGATGTTACTAATTCTGATAGCATTATTGATGCCATAGATAAAAGCATTACTAAATTTGGAACAATTGATTTATTAATTAATAATGCTGGGTATGGTTTATTTGGAATTTTTGAAGAAATGAATGAAAATACCTGACAAAAACAAATGAATGTTAACTTTTTTGGGTCTCTGAGAATGATTAAGCATATTCTTCCCATTATGAGAAAACAAAAAAAAGGAACAATGGTTTTTATTTCCTCAATAGTTGGTGATTTTGCTTTGCCAGTCTCTTCATTATATTGTGCATCAAAATTTGCCCTAAATGGCTTTATTGAAAGCCTCTGATATGAATTAAACTATCTCAACATTAATGTGAAATTAATTCTTCCTGGGAGTGTAGAGTCAAAGTTTTGAAAAAACAGTAAATTTGTTACTTCAACAAAAGCTGAATACAAAGAGATTTTAAATAAAAATACACAACCAAAAAAACACTTCTTTTCAACAAAGGCATCAACCGTAGGAAGAAGAATTTATAAAATAGCTATTTCTAAAAAAAGAAAACTATACCATTATGTTACATTAGATGCAAAGATTGCATTAGGTGCAAGTAAAGTACTATCTGCTTCACTTCGGCAAAAAATAATCAAGTCATTTTTTTAAAATATTTGTTTATTAAGAATTTATTTTCAAAACCTAAAGACCAAATAAGCAATTCTTTGAATCAAAATTGTTAAATATAATAATAACCTAAAAGAAATAAGAAGAATTAGATTAATTGTTGTTCGATCTGCATTTGTCAAGCTTGAAATTCTTCTTAATTGATTTATGCTATACATTATGTAAAAGATGGTTAAAGCCGCAAATACTGCTCCAACAATTAGATTTAAATTATTTAACAAAGGAGTGCTTATTGCAAAACGTAATATTAATAAAAGAATCACAACAATGAATCAAATAAAAGTTAAAGCTATAACATATTTTCAAATCCGATTTATCCAAGTTGAAAAATAACCGATAATTGCTGATAAAAAAAACACAACCCCAACAATTACAAATATAAATAATCATTTTGTTGGAACATTAAAAACTGTAAATAATAAAGCAAAGCCAATGGTGTTACCAATTGTAAAAAGAATGATCATTAGAACAAACCATAATGGATTAAGTTTATGAATCTTATAAGAAAGAAACATGCTTCCAATGATGGGGGTAAAAATAAGAACAAAACTAACTATTCTTAATTGAAAGTATTGCTTAATTGTTATGGTATTTTGAAAAGTTAATGATAGTTCTCACCCTACTCCTCCAATAATAAAAAAACATACTGCAACAATACTTAATGAAAGTATTAAAGCAAAATTACGTTTTGCTAGAAAATTTATTAATCCTGTTGTAGAAAAACCTATTTTTGTTGATGAAGATCTTTCGTCTCTTGTTTGGTAAGGTTGGGGCTCAAACTCATTTCTATTAACATCAGAACTCATATATTATTATTGTATAAAAAAAAGTGAATAAATTTGCATGAAAGAGTTATTACCAAGATCATTATTTGTCAGTACAAATTTATTTATCATTTTTTACTTCAAATATTGAATCTAGAATAACTACACAAAATACTTGATACAAAAATTGAGCATTTTCAATCATGTATTCTTGTTCTTTTGCAAAAATATGAAAAAAAACTGTTGCTCTTCTTAAGCTAAGTATCAAGGCTTTTAAGTCCACCTTAAAACTTACTTTATTGGTGGCTATTTTTTTTTCTAAATCTCTTAAGGGCATGCATTTAATTTTAATATTATCAATGTTTTTTTCTTTTTTTTTGCTAAGAGCTTCCCCCTGGGTTCATAAAGAATATTTCAGGTGCTTTTTCTTATTTAGTTTTTTAGATTTTCTTTTTGCTAAAACAGTTGCATAATGTTCCATTCTCTTTCTGAGATGTCTCACTTGTTTCGCTAAATATTCCGTTCCATCAACATTAAGGTTCGGTTTTACTGAATGATATTTAATTAAATTGTTTTGAATTTCTTTGTTTTGTTTTTCTAAGTATGATATTGAATAAGTACCTTTATGTTTAAAAAACACATCATACTTAGATATGAAATTTTTATAAAACTTACCTTCTCTTTTATCTACTTGAAACAAAACTGCTTTTCTAAAAGAATAAATGTAATCTAAAAACTCCTCATCATTAACTTCATCAAAATGTTCATTTAGAAATTTGGTTATTTTTTGAAAATAATTTATTAATTTTGAATGAACAACAAATCCACTAGTTAAAACTCATTGAAGTGAATTTCGAAATCTATTTTCAAATAATCAACTCTCAAGTTTTAGGGCTTGTAATAACAATTTAGGATCAGCTTTTTTTAATACCTTTTTCATTGCCTTTACAATATCATGTAAATTGTTTGTTGAAAATGCTAGAAAATTTACAATGATTTTTTCACATTCTTCATTATTCAATTGAATGTTTTTTATGTAGTTTTTAATTATTGTTTTTTTAATAGTTTGTAAAGTACCTTGATAAACTTGCCCCATCATATTATCAACCCTAAATATACTAGGAAGTATTCTTTGACAAACCTCTAGAATTTTATAACGTAATTCCTTACTGGAACTTGCTTTCACTATGCTTTCTCAGTAATATCTAATAATCAATGAATCAAAATCACTTAATAAATTATTAAAGAAAGTACCTGCTTTTGCTATTTGATTAATATTTAGATCATAATCTTCAATTACTCCATAATATTTTTCAAATTGATCAAGAGCTGCTTGTTTTTGAAGATTTAAAAAATCACTAAAAAAGTGTTCATCACTTGATAAGATATATGATTCACACAGAGTAAATCTTGCTAACCTAACTAAAAAAGTATAAGTTCATGCTGCAGTTTTTTTATCAAGTTTTAATTTAATTCTGAGAACATTGATAAATTGCTTATTTATATTTTCAATATTAAGTACCTCATCAAACATGAAAAAGGACTGAAGTTATTAGTAGATGAATAATGAAAATTGATTCATATGAATCATATTTTTGGATGGATCTTGTATACCAAATATTAATTTCATTTAAAAGTAAAGTAGCTTTTTTATGATCGATCTTTTTATTTTTAAAATTAATATTTTCCATTCCCACCTGAACAAGATTTTCAATTATTTCTCTTTTTTTTATGCTAAATCTTTTACTTCTTTGACTTGTTAACTTTTTTCCTAAGTAATTTATAAAGTATCTCTTAGTAAGCCCCTTAATCGTGGAAAGGTTTTTCTGTGAAAAACAACTTTTTAAATAATTGTTAAATGTATTGATAATAATTCGACTATTTAATTGGGATTTTGATTTCTGTGAATAAAGTGAATTATGAATTTTTAAAACAGCTTTAAAAAAATTTTCTCCTGTTTTCTCTAGTTTTTTTTCTAAATAAACAAAGGCTTTTTTGTTAAAATTCTCACTAGCAATGAATACATCAAGTAGGGTTTTTATATAACCATATGCTTGAGCTATTCTTTTTTTAGAATTTGTTTTAAATAAATTAAGTAATTTAGAATTGCAATAAATAATGAAATTTCAATCCAGTGATTTAGCATCATTATTTTTAGTTATTGCTAATGCATTATGTTTCACAAATTCTAGTAAGCTTAGAAATCTCTTAAATCAAGAATCAGCACCAGAATTCATATAAACAAGGACTTTTTGTATTTTAGGCATTACTTCATAAACAAAATCATGCTCTTGTCAACTAAGAACAGAATATTTAATTTTGTCAATTGCATTTTGTCAAAATAGAATTGACAATGCATTAATTTTACAATTCAAAATTTCTTTTTTATATTTTGCTCCAAGCATCTTCTCATTTGTTTTTGGAACGTTACTCTCAAATATGACTTTCTTAAATTTACTTCCATAAATTAAAACCTTATTTATGTCAACATAAAATTTATCTAACTTACTAACTGAGGATTTTTTCAGTATTTTTACAAACTCTTTTTTATTCATTCTTATTCTTTAATATTTTATAAAATTTTCATTTTTTCTATTTTCAAAAACAATGAGGTAGTTCAATATAAGAATTATTTTGTTTGAAAAAGAATGGGTTTTTTGTTCATTCCCCTATTTGAAAATAATGATATATTTCCCCAACAAAGTAAAGAGATCCACAAATCAAAATGCGGTACTTTGTTTTTTCTAAAATTAATTTTTTAAGAATTTCCTTTCATTGAAAATTTAAAATTTGGTATTTATGATTATACTTGTCATGATTTTCTCATTTTATTGAATTATCAAAAGCAGCAAGATAAATTGCTTTGACATTAGAAAGGGACTCTAGTAATTCCAAAGATTGTTGATGCTCTTTATTTGGTTTTGATGCAAAGAAGATGATAAATTGATGCTTTTTATTTAATAATTTAATTAATGATTGAAAAGCATTTACATTATGTGCTCCATCAACATGTATTTTCACATTATTACAAATAAAATAATTATTTCTCCCTCATGGAAGTTGTACATATTCTTTAAGAGACTTTTTAATTGTTTTTATTGTAATTTTTAGACACAATGCTGCCTGAATTGCAAGTGAGGCATTACGAAGGTAATGAGCAGGAAGTTGTTTATATTGTAAAAGAAATAAATGGCGATAAATTAGCATTTTTAATTTACTGATTTCTAATAAAATTGCTTGTTTTTTAGCAACTATTTTTTTAATTGCAGCCTTCGCTTCAATACTATTTCAATATCCAATGATTAATTTTTTATTTTTATGAGCAATTTTTGCTTTAGTTAAAGCAATTTCTCGAATTGTTTTACCTAGAATATTTTTGTGATCAAAAGCTACATTAGTAATGATTGAAAGACCAGAATTAACAATGTTACATGCATCAAACTCTCCTCCGATTCCTATTTCTAATAGTGCATAATCAACTTTTTCTAATCAAAAAAATTCTAAAGCTACAAAAAAAAGAATTTCATAATAACTGAGATTGTACTTAACAAATATATCTCTGTATTTATTAACTATTTTGCCTATCATTTCACTACTTATTGACAAATGATTTATGCGAATACGTTCATTAACAAAACAAAGATGGGGGCTGGTAAAAATGCCTACTTTAAATGATTTAGCTAGTAATATTTGCTGTAAAATATTGGAGGTTGAACCTTTGCCATTTGTCCCACCTATTAAAATATATTTCATTTTATGAAGATGTGCAAAATAGTTTTTATAAATTAATAATAATTTTCTTCTATTCTTTTGTCGATAAAATTTTTCTCTTTCCTTAATTACTTTCACTTATTTATCTCATCAAAATAATTTTTTCTTTTTTATAATGATGATCATTGGCATCAAAACAATAATAATTATTCATCAATCAAGCAGAAAATTCTTAATTAAGCGAGGTCAAAGAAAAATAGGGTAAGGTAAACCCAAAAGTTGTTGTAATCATACTGAATTTAAGAATGAAGAAACTGATAATAATAAAAAAAGCAAAAACATTAAAGTAATGTAGTTTTCCTTTTTTTTCAAAATTAATAAAGAAAGAATAATCATAGTTATTATTGAAAATAAACAGATAAATATGGCTGTAACTCATTTATCAACAAATGATGGATTAACTAATAATAAGAGAATTGAAACACAAAAAATAATTAATAATGTTGATATAAATCAAAAAAGGTTCATAAAATTAGTGTGTTTGTTTTTTCAATAAAAGAGTCTAATGAATATGCTAGCTAAGCACGGGATTAATGCTGAAGTCAATGTAAACCCTAAATGAAAAGCACCAGTCGTAAAACCAAGAAAAAAACTTAATACATCAACAAGGGCTCCAGTTATAAATGCCAGAAATGGGTTAGCAATAAAACCAATAACAATAAGAATAAGAATGGTAAAGGAAATCCTGATTTGTCCAAAAAGGGGTAAAAAAACAATAAAACGAGCAAAGATATTAGCAATAATTGCTAAGGCAATCAAAAATGATAAGAGGGTTATTGTTTTTATTGAAATATTAAATACTAGTTTTTTTTGTCAAAACTCAGTTCATGATTTAACTTTTTTCATATTCATTTGAAAAAGTTTTCCCCTTGAGAATAAGAGATTGATCTAAAAATTCCTTCAATGAACGAGCTGGAATAAGTAAAATTAATGTTAAATAAAAGAATCATAGGTAAATTGAAAAACATTTAACAAAAATTATATATTTTTTCTTAGGTAATTTATTTTTTTTAAAATATTTGATATCAAGATTTTGAATTAAATAAAGAACATTTAAATTAATAAAGCAGAAAAAAATGAATAATAACAAGAGAATTTTAATTGATAAGTGAGTGTAATAAGAAGAAGTTTTACCATTAACTAGAAGCTCTATTAGTTTAATATTTGGAACTAAAACCAAATGATAAATAAAGAATAAAGAAATTAAAGATAAACTTCCAATTAGCCATTGTTTAAATGCTCTTACATAATATTCTTTATTCATAACTACTTATTTTCAAGATACAAATTTAATCTCTATAAGAATTTTCATTTAAATTAATTAAATATCTCTTACCTTATTTGGATCTACCTGATAAATTGTTCCTAAAATTGCATTTTGTTTTATTCTTCCATCAGAAGAGGAAAATGTGTACAAAATATCATGTTTTTCAACTTCTTCATTAGTTTGATTTAAAAGAAATGTAACTGTTAATTGAAAATTATATTGCTTTAATTCTAAGTATTTTCGATCTATTCTAATAATTCGTTGTCCACGAATAATTATTTCTGAATCTGCTTGAGGAATTATTTCAATTCCCTGATTGTTTATGAATTCATTACCACCTGTTAATTTGATGATTGTAAAGACCTTCTTATTTTCACTTAAAAGAACAATTCCAGTTGACATATCAAGAGTGGAAAAATAAGTTCCCTTAATTGGGGAAATTAATTCATCTTCCTGAAAGTTATCAAGTAAAAAACCAATTCCCAGTTCCCCCCGCCTTATTATTGAATCATCTGAATGTGTTAATGGTACAATTAATCCTGTTGCAGGAGCAATAAAATCAAATGACTCCTCTAATTCTTGCCTTGATAATTTTTTTCTTTTTATTTTTATTTTGCCCATAATTTAATCCTTAAATGACTTCCTTTTATGAATTAACTCCATTAATATTCCAATATTTCTTTTTAAATTAGAAATATCTTTTCATACATAACTTCCTACAACATACTGATCAATTGGATATTTTGCAGCTATTTTCATTGTAGTAGAATTTATTCCCCCATCAACAGTGATTGTGTAATTAAAATTATTCATTTTACGCAGTCTATTCAAAATTATAGTTTTATCTAATGCTTCTTCAATTAGTTTTTGTCCTCCTTTACCAGGAACAACAGTCATTACTAATATTTCTTTTGCAAGAGCTAAAAGGGCCTTATCAATTAAGGATATTTTGGTTGAAGGATTAATTGCAAATCCTAAACCAATTCCCTTAGTATCTAATAAACTAAAGATTTTGGCAACATTTTTCATTGATCCTTGATCCTCTAAATGAATAATTATTCTTTTTGGAGGTTTTAGAAAAAATAACTCAATTAAGTTATGTGCTCCTCTTACCATCAAATGAGCAGAAGTATCGATTTTTGGAGGAATTACTTTTTGTAAATCAGTAACAAATTTAGGCCCATAAGAAAATCCTTGAACAAAATGGCCATCCATTAAATCAAAATGAAGGCTGCGTACACCTGAATCAAGTAAATAATTTACCTGATTAAGAACAGTTGCATAATTACAATCTAATAATGAAACACTAATAGCTTTTGTTATTCTGTATCCTATACTAATTCTCCAAATCGCTTCTTTATCATTTCTTTTACTTCTATAGCAGATGTAGCTTCTTTTATAATTTTTCTTACCATTTTTTTTGCCTGGCTACGCATAATAAAATTTAAATTTCTTCTTGTTCTAAGAATTCGTGAAGGTGACATAGATAAGATTTTAATTTTTAATCCAACAAGTAAAGGTAAAGCAAGAGGATCACCAGCCATTTGACCACACATAGCAATGGGTATGTTTTTAGCATTTTTAACTAATTCATTTAAAGCTCTAATCAAGGCAGGATCAAAGTAACTTGCTATACTAGTAACTTTTGGATTCAATCTATCAACTGCATACATATATTGCACCAAGTCATTAGTTCCAATAGAAAAAAAATCAGCATGGCCACTAAATTCTGATGCCATTCAAATTGTTGAAGGAATCTCTATCATCATTCCTATCCCAATGTTATCAGAAACCTTAGTTTTTTCAAGTTTTAATTCTTCCTTTATGGCCAAGGCAAATTCTTTAGCATCTTTTAATTCAGTAACTGTTGCTATAAAAGGAAACATAATGTTTAATTTTCCATGAACTGATGCCCGAAAAAGAGCTCGTAATTGAGTTCGAAATAAAGCTTTATTTTCCAGAGAAATCCTTATTGCCCGAAAACCTAAAAAGGGGTTTAATTCTTTTTCTAAAGGCAATGATTCAAGATCCTTATCTCCCCCTATATCCAAAGTTCTAATAGTTACAGGATGGTTTTTGGCTGCTTCAAGCACCTTTTTATATGCTAAGTATTGGGTTTCTTCATCCGGCAATTGGTTTGTGTTTTCCATATAAAGGAATTCTGAACGCATCAACCCAATTCCTTCAGCACCAGAATTAAAAGCAATTTTTGCATCTTTAGAATTACCAATATTGGCTTCTAAAATCATTTCCTCATTATCAGCAGTTTTAGAAGGTTGATTGATGAATTCCATAATTTCAAGCTCAATTCGCTTTTCCTTTTCAATCATTTCTCTAACATTTTTTAGATCCTTTTCAGATGGATTTATTCTGACATGGGCATCATCTGCTGTTGAATATACCACAATAATATCACCATTATTAACTTTTTTTGTGATATCTTTGACACCAACAACAGCTGGAATTTTCATATTTTCAGCCATTAAAGCTGTATGAGAAGAAGCACTTCCTTGTTCAGTAACCATTCCTTTTATTAAAAGGGGATTTAATTGTGATGTTTGAGAAGGAGCGAGATCACTTGCAACTATTACAACTTCTTCATTAATTGAAGTTAAATCAGCAATTTCAATATTCAAAATAGTTTTAATAACTTGAGTATAAACATCCCGAACATCTTTTGCTCTTTCTTGAAAATATTCATCATTAGGAATATTTTTAAAAGAATTTTCTCATTTCTCCATAACTAATTTAGTAGCTTTTGCTGCAGGTATTTTCTCATTTTTAATTTTCTCTTCTATTTCATCTATAATTGTTGGATCAGAAACCAAAGCAATATGCGCCTCTATTATCTTAGTATTCTCTTCACCCTGGATCTTTCTAGTTATTTCTACTTGTTTTTGGAGTCGGGAAACAGTTTTTTTCACTGAATTTTTCAGTAATTCAATTTCATCATCAATATTTTTAACTACATATTCTTTTATCTCAAAATCTTGTTCTTTTATTAAAAAAACCTTAGAGATTGCATAACCTGCTGCCCCTCTAACTCCTTTATATAATAATGATTTCATGTATTTATTAACTAGAATCTCTTATACTTTCGCTTTTTATAATTCCGTTCTTTACCATGGAGGCTTTAATGTGCTCAATGGCTTCATCTTCATCAGATCCTTCTGCAGTAACTTTTATTTCAGCTTCATATCTAACTGCAAGGGATAATACTTGCATAACTGATTTTAAATTTGCTTGCTTATTGTCTTTTGTTGTTATTAATTGTAAATCAGACTCAAATTTAGAAGCAGAACTAATTACCACTGATGCAGGTCTTGCATGAATCCCAATTTCGTCTGAAACTATTGCTATGAATGATTTCATAATACCTCCTTGTTATATATGTTATTTTAACAAAATAATTCATTTTCATAAAAAATAAATTTTTCTAATAAAATTTAAATGTGAAAAATAAAAAAACTGGAGTACATGCCTATGTCGATGAGGAGACTTGCATTTCATGTAATATTTGTGTAATCACTTGTCCTCATCAAGCTTTATATATGGCTTCGAATAATAAGGCAAGAGTAAATATTGATTTATGCAAAGCATGTGGTGAATGTGTTAAAGTGTGCCCAGTTTCTTGTATATCAATGAAGAAGGATTAAAAAGAGAGGTTAAGTGGGATCAATTAAATCAAATATAAAAAGTCATAAAAAAGACATGAGAAAGAAAGCATATAATTCTCAATATCGATCAAGTATTAAGACAAGCATAAAAAAAGTAAAACATGCAGCAAGTGAAGGAAATATAGAAGAATTAGTGCTACAAGTTAATAATGCAAATAAATTACTAGATCGAGCAGCATATAAAGGTATTTATCACAAAAATAAGGTTGCTCGGCACAAACAAAAGCTTTCATTATTATTAAATAATGAACTAAAAAAAGCAACTAAACCAAGTGAGGCTAAATAATGGCAGTTCCAAAAAGAAGAACATCAACTACAAGAAAAGCTAAACGCCGCAGTCATCATGCTCTCAAACTTAAAAATGTCATTATTTCTAAGGACACAGGATTTCCAGTATTACCGCACAGAGTATGTAAAAATACAGGAAAATACCGGGGAAAAATTGTAATTAAAACTAAGAAAGACTAATATCTTTAAATTTCATTAATTTTGTTGTTGAAATTAATCATGTAATTAAAAAATAATTAAAAATAATCATTCCTGATACTAAAGCTAGAATTATGCCTGCTTTTAAAGAAGTGAGTAATTTTGGAATTAAGGGAAAATTAATAATATTGTAGGAAGAAACCATAAAAAATTTTGAATCATAATTATAAGGAGAGTCGACTAAACTTCAAGTTTCTCCATTTTTCCCTTCAATTTTTACTAAATATGAATATAATGCTAATGTAATGCCTAGAAAGAACAAAATAAGAAGCATACTTATCATTAATCAGACAAGCACTTTTTTTTGTTTTTTTGATCATTCTAATAGACTCATTTATGCTCCCACTTTCTCTTTCTTTATTTTAGCAATTGATAAGCGCAAAACATAAATTGGTTTTTTTGTTTTTTTTAGTTTAATATATCTTTTTATAAGCAGAATTCAAGGACTAGTAAGGCACAGAGTCATTAGAATATTTCCAACAAGCTGGGCATATCAAAAAAGTTCAATATTTGCATAATATACTCCAAATAAATAAAGAAAAGGTAAAGCAGAAAATGAAATGAGAAGTAAAACCAGCAGGGTTTTTATTTTTTGATGGGTAGCTGTGTAATATACTCTTATTGGATAAGCAAATGCTAATAAAGCAGTTGTTGAATACATGATTTGTAGTCATTTTCCGCCTCTTGTTTCATGAATTTTTAAAATATTCAAAAAAGAGTCTGCTGAGACAACTAAAATGAAAGTTAAAAAAATATAATAGCTAAACATAATGAATCATAATCAGAAAATAAGCTCATGCATGCGCTTATAGTTTTGATAACCATAATTATATCCTAAGGCTATTAATGTTCCCTGAGCAAAACCAAAAGCAGGATAAATTGCTAAAATAGTAATTACTCTTGTAGCGGAAGACACTCCTAAAGCACCTATTTGTGATGCTCAGTTAATTGTAAAAAAAACTAAAATTGTTGCTGATATTAGATTTATTGTTTGAGGCAGTCCCTGAAAAATAACTCTTATTATTGATAATAATTGGGGTTTAAACAGTTTTGCTTCTTTAGCTTCTTTCTTAAAAAAATGAATGAGAAGAGCAAAAACTATTAGTGCTGAAATAATTTCTGCACAACTAGTAGCTAATCCTGAACCAAATATTCCAAGTCCTCCCCACTTAATAAATACATAATCAAGTAACAGGTTAATAATAACCCCTACACTATAAGGTACTATGCTTCATCAACGTACATTTAGGGCCCGTAAAGTTCTAATCCCATGTAAATACAAACCTACAATAGGCAAACTAACTAGTCTAGGCGTTATATAAGTAAAAGCTTTTTTAGCAATTAAAGCATTATCTGCGCTCTTTGGCATATTTAAACTTAACGAAAGCAATTCTTGCCCAATATTTAACATAATTAAAGAACCTATAAATGAAAAAACCAAAATTGAGACGATTGATGAAGAATTATAAATTCCCATTAACCGAGGACTTTGCATTCCCTGAGCTTTAGAAAATCATGATAAGCCACCTTGAGCAATTCCTGAAACTATACCTCATAATGGAACTACAATTATTGATGAAGCATTAATGGCTATTGTTGCTACATTATTGAATTGCCCATTAATCAAAATTGATTCATTAGTTAAACTAGCAGTAATTATATTATCTGATAGTTGATAAATAGCATTTACAAAAAATATTATGAATGGAGCAAAAGATAAACCTAAAATTGTTTTAAGGGGGTGTTGTTTAGCAAACATATGATGTCTCTTTGAATCGAGAATTTTCTTTTTAGCAATCGAAGAAGTATCTTGCTGTAAATAAGGCTTTTTTAGCAATTTAATTTGTCATTTAGAAAAAATATTCATCTAAATATTTCCTTTCAGAAGAACATCTTTATGCATGGTTTTAACTTTGTCAATAATCTTCTTCAGGATATTTCTTAATTCTAGTGATGAAAGTGTATGATCTTGAAATATGGTAAACTTAAAAGATACTGATAATCCTTCTTTACTTGAAAATACCTTATCAATTCACACTTCATCAATAAAATCAAATGTTGAAATTAAATTATTTACTTTTACAAAACTAGTTTCTTTACTAAAAAGAAATGTTAAATCCTTAATAATTTTTGGGTGCTTACTTTGTCTTTGAAATACTTCTTTAGCATGGTTAGTGACTTTTATCTCATCTAAAGCAAGCTCTATATAGTAAACACTATTTACATTGATTTTGTTTTTTGTTAATAAAAAGGGACTTATTTCTCCAAAAATTCCAATAACTTTACCTTTTAAGTCAATGAGATAAGAATTAAAAGGGTTAATGAATTCATGGATGAAAACATCTTTAGTTTCTCTTATCCGTCTCATTTGGATAGCAGACATAGGTATTGAATATAATTTTAATATTTTTAATAATAAAGTGTATATTTGATCATATTTTTGATTAGAAAAACTATCTTCACTTGCATGAATAATAGCTAATCGATTAGAAAAAGAGGTTTTTTCTGTTGGTAAAATTTGATTAACATAAATCTTAATGTTTTTTTCATTCAGGTTGCGATTTATTTTGGTGATACCTAATAATGGAGTTAATAATGATTTAACAAATTGTTTATAATTTGGATTAATATCATTAATTACTTCGATGGAAGAGTTTTTTTCATTCCATCCTGAAAATTGAAACCACTTTCCTTTTTTAGGAGATGTCAATAAATATGGATTAGTTTCAGAAAAGCCAAAAAATTGTAATAAATCCTTTAATTTGTTTGAGGTCTTTCCTCTTTTTGTTTTTAATCAATCATAATTAGTTTTAGGAGCTAAATTCATATAAAGCATCAGTTGATAACAGAATTGCATAAAATCACTTTCTGTTCTGATTCAGTGTGCCTTATTGCTGACAACAATTGTTATTTGAGAGTTATCCTTTGCTACATCAATTCCTAATGCTTGCAAATATGTAGTTAATTTGATAAAAGCATGATCACTAAGCCCTAAATTATTTTTTAAATAAATATAACTCATTTTTATTTTTCTTATTATTTTTTGCTTAAGCTTTTTATTTAGAAAAAAGGCAGCAGCTTGCTTCACAAAATGTTGGGAAGCATATTTTCTCCCCAATTTTGATGAAGGAGTATCAATATTCATTCTTTTTGCAGAATTTGCAATGTTTAGGGCATTAATACTTAAAATTTCAATAAAGGCATGTCTGCTTTGGAGATTATGAAAAGCATATTTATCTACACCTAAAATTGAAGGAATACTAACAATTTTATCATCTTCTCTTTTAATGATGATGTCATTTGTTATTAATGAAATTGATTTATTAAAAAGACCAGTGACATGTGTATCATTAATGGCATTAGTAACAATTAGTTTACTAGTAACAACATTCTCATCATATACATGCATGGGTTGACCAAAGATATAACTAAATAAATTAACATAATTAACAACTTTATTAATTAAATTAAAACCAATACTTATTAAAGAACTAAGAATTGCTAAACTAAATTTATCATGGGCATATTTAATGCTTTCAACATTTGCTTTTAATAACACCCCGTATGCTCTCTTTTTAAGATGATCATCTATTTGAAATAATGAATTTTCTTTTTTACAGCTAATTTTAAATTTATCTAAAACTTCAGTATGAAGAACTTGACTTGAATATCGTTTTTTTGATTGGTTTTTTATCATTCAAAGAATTAAATTTACTAAAAATACCTTATTTTGTAAAAAATGTGAATTATATACAGAAGTAACATCAAATAAATAATCATTAAATAAATCTATGGGATTAGTATAAACACCATTAATAATTTTTGTTCATAATTCAGTTTGTTTTTTAATAATAAAAATCCCTTGGGCAGAATGAATTTGGGCATTAGCAATTCCTAATTCATCTAAACTACAAATCATCCCCCCTGATACAATTCCTCTAATTTTTCGATTCTTTATTATTAGTCCATTTGGTAAAATTTGATCAGGTAAAGCAACAATTACCATTGCTCCTTTACTTAAATTATCTCCTCCACAAATAATATCATGGATTTTTGAAGTGAAGCATTTTTTCAAAGCATCAAATAATCTTACTTTACATAAATTTAATTTATTGGTTGCTGGAACCTTTTCATAAGTAATGATTTCTCCAAAAAATAAATTGGCATATTGCTTTGAATTGTATTTAGCTGTTTGCCCTTCAACTTCTAATCCCAAAGCAGTCATTGCATTTTCCAGTTGTAGATTACTAATTTGTTTTATTTCAGGATTTATTAACTCTAAGATATTTCTTGAAATAATCATCTTAACTTCTCTTTGTGAAATGCTTAAGAAAACTTAATCGATTTTCATAAAGCATTCTTCCATCAGGTATTTCATAAATAATGCTTGCGAGGCGATCAATACCCATTCCAAAAGCCCATCCAACTAAATTATTTTCTCTAAGCATTTTTATTGAATAACCTGCATTTTTAAAAACACTTTCTCTTAACATTCCTGCTCCTAATAATTCAATTCAGCCAGTATTTTTACATATTGTACAATTAGTGCTTTTTACCCAACACTTAACTTCTAATTCAAAAGATGGAGAAGTAAAAGGGAAATAACTTGGCCTAAACCGGATTTCTAGCTTTTTATTTAATAATTCCTGAATAAAACCTTTGAGAAATTCTTTTAATTCCCATATGGATGAATTTCTTAAGACCTTAACAATATCTAATTGAATGAATTGATGAGTATGAGTAGCATCATCAGTATCACGACGAAAAACATTTCCTGCAGTAAATGCCGCAAATTCCTGGTTTTTATTTTTTTCAAGAATTCTTGCAGTTGAAGAAGTACAATGAGCTCGTAAAAGCATTTTTTTTTGGTTGTCAAGAAAAAAAGTGTCATCTGTTGCAAAAGCAGGATGATCTTTGGACACATTTAATCTAAAAAAATTATATTCACTAGTTTCTACTGGAGAATGATTCATTTCAATAAAATCCTTATTTAAAAGGATTTCTTTAATTCTATCAATAAGGAGAAAATTTGGATGAACAAATCCATTTTTAGGGTTTTCCGCAAATTCTTCAATAAAGATTTTTCGCTTCTGTAATTCATTCTTGAGTTTTAAAGAATGTAATTCATTTTTTTTGTTATTTAAAAGAGAGAAAAGTTCTTTTTTCAAATGGTTAACTTTTGGCATATAAAATCTTTTTTCAGCGGCATTTGTTGTGCTTATAATAGTTTTCATTAATAAATTAAATTTACCTTTTTTGCCAAAATGTCGTTGGAATAAATTATCAATTGCAACTAATGTGTCACACTTAGTTAATTCTTCAAGAAATTTTGCTTTGAATTTATTTAACTTAAATTTATCTATCATCGCAATTTTTTTCTCAAAATTTGATAATTAGGACATTGTTGTTCAACAACCTTCCAAAACTGTTTTGTATGATTAGGTTCTACTAAATGGGCAATTTCATGCACCATTACATAATATTGAATTACATATGGATAATGAATCAGGTTTTTAGATAAAACAATTTCTCCAATTACACTTTTACAAAGACCTCAGGCTCCTAATAGATTACGAAAATACATTTTTTCTATTTTTACACCATATTTTTTTGCTATAAAATTCATTTCATTCAAGTATAAATTATAGTATTTTTCAAGAAATCTTTTATAGAGAATTTTTATAATATTCTCATCAGATGTCTTAACTGGTACCTTGATTGTAAGAGATATGTCTTGTTCACATTGTTCAAGAAGAGTTTGAGCATCATATTCATTAACAATTCTTAAGTAGATTTTTTTTCGTTGTCTTTCCTCAATATAATTAATTCCATTTTCATGATCCAGTTTTTGGCCAAATAAATAAATTTTGGCATTATTTTTTTGAAAAGTATAGGTATCATACCTATTTTCTAAATGATTGGCCTTTTTTACAATTCTTTTTGCTATGAATTGTTCTAATAATGCTGTGTCATAATTAAATGGTGTTGATACTAGTATTTGACCATTTCGTACTTTCATAATGAATGAGTTAATATTTTTTTTTATATGTATAAATCTATAAACTGTGCCATTTACTATTATTGTCTTAGGTTTTTCTTTCTTATTCACTTATAAAAGCAGTTTTTGATAATTTTTATTGTTTAGACTTAAAATAAATTTTTCTAACAATTGGACAGCTGCTTCAATATCTCCTAAATGACAAACAGCATAATGAGAATGGATATATCTAGTTGCTGCAGATAAAGTAACTGTTATGACTCCACTTCTTGATAAATGGAAGGCCCCTGCATCTGTTCCCCCTCCTGTAAGTGCATCAAAAGTATAAGGAATTTTATTCTTTATGGCTAAATCTTCTAAATATCTTATAAGCTGTGGATTTCCAATACTAGCTCGATCTAGTATTGAAATAGAAATTCCATCTCCCATAACTGTTTCCCCCTTTTCCATTCCAATATGATCATTAGAAATTGTTACATCTAATGCAATAGCAATGTTTGGGTCAATTTTATAAGCAAGAGTTTTAGCACCTCTTAATCCTACTTCTTCTTGCACTGTTGCTCCAGCATAAACATTTGCTCAATGTGAACTTTTATTTTTTACTAACCTTTTTAAAAGTAATAATGCAATCGCTGTACCTACTCGATTATCTAAAGCCTTTGCAAAAAGTGTATTTTCATTCAAACCTACAAAAGGCTCAGTGTTTGGTGTAATTGGATCACCAATTCTAATGCCAGCTTTTTCTACTTCAGTTTTATTTTTACAGCCTAAATCTAAATATATATCTTTTAATTGAACTACCCGTAACATTTTTTCTCGAGGTAAAATATGTGGAGGAGTAGATCCCACAATACCATAGATTTTCTTTCCATCTCTTGTAGTAATACACATTTTTTGTGACAATAATGTATGACTTCATCAACCACCAACTGGTGTCATTCTGATGTAACCAGAATCCTCAATTTTTGTGACCACAAATCCAATTTCATCTAAATGCCCTGCAATAAGTATGTTTGGTCCTTTTTCCTTGCCTTTTTTTACTCCAACAATTGATCCTAAATTATCAGTTACAACATCTAATTTTAATTTCTTGATATACTGATTTACATAATCTCGAACTTCTGTTTCAAATCCTGAAGGTCCATCTAGTTTACATAGATCAATTACTAATTGTTTAATATCTTTGCTTGGAGTTGGCGCCTTATATGTTGTTTCCTTTTTTTTATTTTCACTTTTCATTTAAACCTCACTTATTCTTTTTACAATATTATTATATAGTTTTATGTAAAATGAAAATATGGTTAAGAAAAGTACATATGATTTAATTATTGTTGGAGGTGGACCCTCTGGAATCTGAGCTGCTTATTATGCTGCACACAGGGGACTTACTGTTGCTCTTATAGAAATTAATAAATTTCTTGGTGGGCTTCCTTTCTATATTTATCCAACAAAACCTATCTATGATGTCCCTGGCATAACTAATATTAATGGTATGTCATTTACTGATTTAATGATAAAACAAATGAACACCAAAATTAACCATATTAAGCTCTATATTGATGTTGTCATTTCTAACATTACAAATGATGAATTATTCCACGTTTTTATAAAAGATGGAATGGAAATTACAGCAAAATGTTTATTATTTAGCCAAGGTAATGGAGTTGCTATTCCAAAAACCCTTGTTGATATTCCTGTAATAAATGCTCCAATTAAATATGCTATTAAGAATTTAATTGAATTAGAAAATAAAGATGTTCTTATAAGTGGAGGTGGTGATTCTGCTCTTGATTATACCCTTGCATTGTCTACATTAAATGTTAAAAACAAAATTTATTTAATTCATCGTCGTAATGAATTTCGAGGAGATAAAGAAAAAGTAAATAGGATTCTTACAAGAAAAAACACCATTATTTTTACTTCCTGTAAACTTAGGAAAATTAGTCAAAATCAAAATGATAAAATTAAGGTTTTCATAACTATCCCAAAAGGTGATAAAGTTATTGAGTGTGATGAGGTCTTAATTCAGCATGGCTTTCAATTTAAAGCTAATGATTTAGAATTACCTGGACTTAAATTAGATAAATCATCTAAAATTAAAAAATATTGAACAACTGTTGATTATGAATCCAGCATAACTAAGTGCTACATAACAGGTCCTTTAAAACATAAATATTCCATTAATCTTATTCTTACTTCTATTTATGAAGTAACTGTTGCTATATGTCATATGGTAGATAACTATTTTGAAAGAAGAAGCAAATTATACTAGTAATCAGCTTTTTCATTGCATTCATTTTGTAACTTATTAAAATCCTGATGCAAAATAAAATTATTAAGATCATTTGTCATCTTTAAAACAGCCTTTGTGATTTTTGTTTTTACTTGTTTTGGAAAAGGGCTTAGAACATATTGTTCTAAAGTTTGATTATTAAAAGGATTTCCTATCCCAAACCTTCCTCTCATAAATTCTTTTGATTGCATCATATGAATAACATTAGCAACCCCTTTATGACCATTATGACCAACATTATATGAATATTTAATTCAAGCAAGGGGAAGCCCTTTTTCATCATGAATTAAAAATAAAGAATCAGTAGGAATGTTAAAATAATCCATTATTTCAATAAGATCCTTCCCACTATTATTCATAAAGGATGCAGTCTTAAATAGAATGATATTGTTAGGACGGGACTTAAAAACTATAAATTTTCCTGCTTTCTTAAATTTCTTTCATTCCTCATTTCTAGATTTAGCTAAACTATCTAAAATTCTAAAGCCAATGTTATGCTTTGTGTTATTGTACTTAGATTCTGCATTTCCTATTCCTGCTATTATTATTCATTTCATATTCAATTACCTTATAATAATTTTATAATATGTTTATAATTAAATAGAGAAACATATTGGAAAAATAATGGAGTGTTATGGGAAGGGATACAGGACCAGTAAATAAAATTTCAAGAAGGCTATCCACAATGGATTATAGTGGAACCCCAAAAATACAAACTTTTAGTATTTTAGAAAATGAAAAAGAATTTCTTAAAGGGAAAAAAAGAGAATATGGGCCAGGAATGCATGGCCAAAAAAGAAAACGTCGTCCTAGTGCTTATGGAAAACAATTAATTGAAAAACAAAAACTTAGACACTTGTATCAAATTAGAGAAAAACAATTAAAAAACCTTTTTATAAAATCTTCAAAAAAACCAGGTGTTACATCTTTACAAATATTAGTAGCATTAGAAAAACGTCTTGATAATGTTGTTTTTAGACTAGGTTTTGCATCTACTCGCCGACAAGCAAGACAATTAGTAAATCATGGTCATGTTCTTGTAAATGATAAGAAAATTGATATTCCTTCTTATGAGATAAGTATCCAGGATGTAATTTCTCTTTCCAAAAAAGCAAAAAATTTTGCTTTCATAAAAGAAAGTATGGAAATTAAAAAGGTTCTTCCTGCATATCTTGAACGTGATGATGCTGCCTTTTCAGGAAAAATGATTCGAGATCCTGAACGAGGGGAACTTAATGAAAACATTAATGAAGCCTTAATTATTGAATACTATAACCGATTATTATAAGAAATTATTTACTATTAATTAAACTGATATCTTTTTTTCCTTTAGAAATAATGTAGTATGATCCAAAAAAAGGTAAGTAATCTTTAAGATGGGAATTAGGTAAATCTATTAATTGTAAATTAATTCTAACACCTCTAGCATGAATAAGTCTTCTTGCATCAGAAAGAGATTTAGCATAATTAATTTTTACAAGAACAGTTTCAATCTGCTCATTTTTTGAAAGTAAACCTCTATATAAAGGGGATTTGATAAGTAATAGTAAATCACTTTTTGTTAACTTATCAAAATCCTTTTTAAAAATAATCTCACTTACTCTTTGACTGTTATGGAATGCTTTTTCTGAATGATTTTTCTCAATTATGTATTTTGCAAGAGCAATTTGAGCTATTCTTTTAGATTTATTTAAATTATGCTTATTCATAATAGTTGCTATTTTAGCTTGTGATCATATAGTTAGTTTCAATAAAGCCTCCCTCATAATGCTGTCAGGAAAATTAAATATTGCCTGATACAGTGCATAACTAGAAAACTCTTTTTCATCTAAATATAAAGCATTATCTTCTGTTTTTCCCATTTTTCTTTGCTGATTATCAACAAGTAAAGGAATAGAAAAACATGTAGTTGGAATATTTGTTTCTTTATTAATAATATCATGACCTGTTAAAAGGTTGCCTCATTGATCAGAACCACCATATTGCAAAGTAATGCCCTTTTTCTTTGCTAAGAAATAAAAATCTAAGCCTTGCACTAATGTGTAGGAAAATTCTGTGAAGCTAATTCCTTTATTCTCAAGTCTCTCTCTTATCAGTTGTCTATCTAATAAATAATTGACACTGATACTCTTGCATAGTCTTAAAAAATCAATTGTAGATATTTCTTGTCATCAAGAATTGTTATTGAGAACTTTTAATTTTGGATAATGAGTTTTTAAAAAATCTTGAATGTGATTTAAATTTTTCTTTACTATTTTTGCTTGACTAAGTAATCGTTCAGATGTTTTTCCTGCTGGATCACCAACCAAAGTGGTAGCTCCTCCGAGCACCACACTAACTTCTATTCCTTTTTCAACAAGGATTTCTCCTATATTCAAACACACCATGTTTCCTAACTGAAGGGATGGTTTTGTTAAATCAAAACCAACATATGCTTTTCCTTTTTCTTTAATAATTTTTGCTAACAAATCAAGAGAAGTAAAATCCTGAATAGCATTTCTTTGAAACAATCATTTTACTTCTTTAGGAATATTCTTTTTCATTACACAACCACAATATTTAATAATCTATTTTTAATATAAAAATCACTTTTTATTTTTTTATTAGCTAAATATTTTTTAACAATCTTATTTTCATATGCTAATTTAATAATCTCCTGCTTATCTAATTCTTCTGATAATTGCAGAACGCACCTAAATTTACCATTAATTTGAATTGCTATTTTTATTAACTTTTTAGAAATCAGTTGTTCATCATGTGTTGGTCACTTTGTATTAGTTATGGCTACACAATTCTTATCAACAAAAAGTTGATATAATTCCTGACTCATAAAGGGAGCAAAACAATGAAGAATTTTTAGAAAACCATCCACTAAATTTAATGCTATTTGTCCTTCACAATATTTATGACATTGATTTACAAAAGTCATTAAATAACTAATTGCAAGATTCAACTTTAGTTTTTCAATTGCTATTGAAACTTTTTTAACCAAGATTTGAAACTTTTCTTGAATAATTTGGTTATCATTCCATTTGGGATTATTATTTTCAATTAACCTTCATACTCTTGCTAATCAATCAAACATAACTTTTATATCATGCAAAACTAATTTGGTTTGTTCCCTGATTGGCACTGAAAACAATAAAAATAACCGATAGGCATCTGCTCCATATTTATTAACAATCTTTAATGGATCTATAACATTTCCCTTACTTTTAGACATTTTTTTTCCATGTTTATCTAAGACCATTCCGTGATTAACCAAAATATAATATGGTTCTTTAATTGAAAGTAAAGATTTTAATAATTTTGAATTACCATAGTTATAATGCAGAACATGATGTCAAAATCGTGCGTAAATTAAATGCAAAACTGCATGTTCTCTTCCTCCAATGTAAATATCAACAGGCATTCATTTTTCAAAACGCTCTCTAGCTTTTTTACTAGTGATATCTAAATAACCATCCTTTTCTCTTAACAAATAAGCTAAATGATATCATGAACTACCAGCTCACTGCGGCATGGTAAAGGGTTCCCTTCAAAAAGCCATACCATTTTCTTTCACCACCATCCAATCTTTAATTGTTTCTAGTACAGTTAAGCATCCTTTTTTTGGCAAGTATTGAGAAATTTTGGGAAGTAAAATGGGCAATTGACCTTCCTTAACAGGATGTGTATTACCATCTTCATCAAAAACTATTGGGATGGGTTCTCCCCAATATCTTTGTCTGGAAAATACCCAATCTCTAATTCGATAAATAAAATGATCAATTTTTGTAAGAGTATATTTTTCAGCATGATCACTTAGTTTTGGAAATAAATAATCATATTCTTGGCCCCCTAATAAAAATAAATTAAGCTGCTCTTTAAGATCAATATTTTGAATTAATAATTCAGAAATATTATTTAGTACATAATTTCTATTTACTAAGTAAACCTTTATTTTATACTCCAAATCTTTATATTTAATTAGAAAATTATTAATTAGAAAAAAGTTTACTCTTATTTGCATTGATCTAGAAATGTACTCTTGACATACTTCTTTTGCTTTTTTCATTAATTTTGTAAAAAGTTTAGATTTAGCAGAAAGATAAAGAGTTGGGTTTTTTAACTTAGATATATCAGTAAAAGAAAAAGGAAAAAATTCTTCATTATTAATAATTATTTTGTTTTTTTGAAAACATAATTTTCCAATTCATTGTTTTTGTTGATTAATAATATCTTTTGGTCACCTCATTAATTTATCATTTGTTAAGGAGTCTAATAAATTCTGAGCATCTCTTTTAATGTCAAGAACTCATTGGAATTCTTCACGTTTTTCAACCTTAAATTCACCTATATCTGAAACCAAATTATCATTAACCATTCTGGTTTCTTCCTTCGCTAAAACAGTTCCTAATCCTTCACATCACAAAACTGGTTGAAGTACTCTTTTAGCATAACCTGTTTTATATAATCTTAAAAAGCATCATTGAGTAATTTTGTAGTATTCAGGATCTGATGTATTTATTTCTTTTGTCCAATCAAAAAACATTCCTAATCTTTGAAATTGGGTGCGAAATCTTGTTGCTGCCTTTTCAACTGTTATTTTTGGATTTTCTCCTGTCTTTCTTGCATGTTGTTCAGCGGGTAAGCCAAAAGCATCAAAACCCATTGGATTGAGAACCTCAAATCCCTTCATTTTTTTGTATCTACAAATAGCATCTAATGGAAAGTAGTTTTTTGGATGTCCAGCATGTAATCCCCATCCTGAAGGATAAACAAACATTCCTAATGCATAAAATTTAGGCTTATTTGAATCAAAATCACAAAAAGCGGGATTTGCTTTTTCCCACTTTTCCATTCACCTGGTTTCAATGTGATTAAAATTTTTTCTATAATCCATTTAGAAAAAATCTATGATCATGTTATAGCACATAACTGATCAATGTTTTGAATTTCATCTTCATATTTTTGGTCAACATATCTTCACAGTTCTACCCTGTCATTTGTTTTAACAATAGAAATTTTGCAAATCTCACCAGGATCTTGTTCCATTTGTCGAGCATTTATTATATCCTGATTTGTAATGTCAGGAAAGCTCTTTTCATTTTCTTGGATTAATCCATCATTATTCAAATCGTTTCAAAAATATAAATGTAAACCAACATATATTTGACTTTCATCCAAGGAAGTATTTAAATTAACTTCTGTTGTTCTTGTAAAAAATTCATCAAATATTTCATCAGGATCAAAAAGTGGAGAAGTTCACATTTGACAACTATCTGTTCATTTATCAACTAATATTGCATGATCATAATCATCACCACATTTGATATATTTTTTATTTGGTGAATTGAAACTTTCTCTAACAAAGAAATTTGATGCACTTCAAGAAATATCCATAATATTTCTTTTTGTAGCATAAGTTGCTGCTAATGGATTAATTTCCTCTAAAACTAATTTTTGATATGTATTTGGTTTTGATCAACCTTGAAGAGATATTCCTGCACCTTGTTTTGCTAATTTAGATATTCTTGCTATTGGCCTGTTAAATTCAATTGCTTCTAAGATAAGAGCTAGTGCCTCAGCAAAATTATTTTGAGCAAATGGATCTATTGAATAATCATTATTTCGAAAAGCCATGTAATCTTGCAAGAAAAAAGAGGGGGCACAAACATCATAACCTGCTGATACAACAGTTTCTAATATACGGGGATTTAAATTTTCTCAATGAAAAGTCATTAACATAAATAACCGAGCAAGAAGCTCTTCTGGTTCATATAAATATGAAAGCCGTGCTGGATCTACTTCGTAAGTTATTGGTACAGCGCCAACTGCATTAGATAAATCGATTTTATCAGAATATTTTTGTAGAGGATTATTATCTCAAAAATCCCTTTTTATATCTGCAAAATAAGTGTTTAGCCTATTAAGAACACTAGGAACCATTTCTCCACTTTTTACTTCAGAAGTATAATTTGTATCTTCTTTATTAATTTTGTAATAATTATAATTTTCTGGTAAATTATCATTATTTGATTTATCACGAAGAAGTGATGAAAAATAATGATGAAAAATTTCATGATTAAAAACATTATTTCAATAATAATTAGTTGAATCAAATGATCCTCATACTTCATTACAATGAATACCATCAACTCTCATAAAATAATTCACAAAAAAATTAAGTCATCTATTGATAGCAAAATTATCAACTGTATTTACTACTTGACCTTCTGGAGTGTCAGCAATAATGTCTTGAGAAATGATGGCTTCTGCTCATCTTGCTCATAACTTAAATCTTGAACTTCCAGAAGAAGTCCCTGGTGGGTCTCCAGAACTTTTGTCATCAGCTAATGTTTGATTAAGATCAAGAGCTTCTGAAAAAAATAGTTCTCTAACATCAAGCAAATCATCTTTTAATTCTCTATCATCTGAATGAAATCTAATTGAATTCAAAGTATCAAAAACTGGTAACAAAATTGTTCTTTCTTTTTCAAACATTTTCATTAAATCATACAAATAATGCCCAGCATTGAAATAATTAGAAAAAGATTCAAATCTCATGAGCGAATTTTCACAAACATATGCTGATAACATTTCTTCACTGGGTTCTCCAGGTACTATTCTTGTTGTAGAAGTTTGTTCATCAATGGGATCATCAGGATTATCAACAGTTGTTATTGTAATTGGATTAGTAGCTTTATAAGTAAGAATTTCTTGATTTTCACACCTTAATTCTAATAAACTCTTTTTTGCATCTTGGCTTTGAATTTGAAAGGCAGAATCAGTAAATGCATAATCATAATCAAAAAAATCACCATCAGGGCTTAAAATGAAATGGGGTGATGATCTTCTTGATATTGATCTTTCAAAAGTTACCCTTTCTTTCCCCTTTTTATTATGTGTACTTTTATTATTAATGCCTAAAACTGAACCCAGCATTGTTGAAAAAATCAAAACTGAAAAAACTACAGTTGCTGATAATAAATTAAAAAATGTATTTTGTTTCATTATCTTTCTCTAAGTTTATTATAATACTTACAGTTAGCCGATTTAGTTTAGTGGAAAAACGGGGACATGGTAAGTCTCAGCGGGCAGTTCAATTCTGCCAATCGGCACCACTATTTTTTTTTCAATATCAATAGTAATTATTTATCATTAATTTATCTTTTTTTTCCTAACTGTCTGCTTTTGTGTAATTGTTGCATTTGAATTTGGGCTTTTTCTCAGTTTCCTATCATTAGATTAAATTCCTGTGCAGATCGCCCTGAACCAGCAAGTATTCTTGCTTTTCTACTTGCTTGTTTTAAAAGTTTTGGGTTTTTTCGTTCTTCGATTGTCATTGCATAAATAAGGGTTTCAAAAACCTTTAATTTTTCATCAATATTACTTAACATATTATCTGAGATATTCATTTTTCTAAATGCAGGAAGCATTTTTAAGATTCCTGATATTTTATCTAATTTCTTGATTTGTTTCATTTGATGTAAAAAATCATTCAAATCAAATTTACCACTCATTATTTTATGAACTGTTTTTTTTGCTACTTTTTCATCAATTATCTCTTTAGCTCGTTCACTTAAAGTTTCAATATCACCATAATCAAGAATTCTTTTTGCCATTCGGGTTGGATAAAATAATTCAAAATCTTTAGGTTTTTCACCAACTCCAATAAATTTAATTGGTATTCCTAATAATGATACTAAGGAAAAAGCTGCTCCCCCTTTTGCATCATAATCCATTTTAGAAATGATTGCACCAGTTATATTAAGTTGAGAATGAAACTGTTCAGCAGCAGTTAAAACATCTTGCCCTGAAGTAGCATCAATTGTTAAAAGAATTTCATCAGGATTAATTCTTTTCTTAATATTTACCAGTTCATTCATTAATTTTTCATTTAATGTTAACCGACCAGCTGTGTCAATAATAACAGTGTCATATTGATATTTTTTTGCTATGTCTAAAGCATATGTACATACATCTTCAACTTTATTTTGTTTTCCTTTTTCTAACACATCAATTTGTAATTGCTTTCCTAATTCAACTAGCTGTTCAATCGCTGCAGGTCGATATATATCACCAGCAACCAATAAACATTTCTTTTTTCTCTTTTTCCTTAAATACAAAGCTAGTTTGGCAACTGAGGTAGTTTTCCCAGTACCTTGTAAACCAACAAACATGATAATTGCTGGTCTTTTTTTTAGTTTTAAGTTCTGTTCTTTTTCACCAAGAATAGTAACTAGTTCATCATAAACTATTTTTACAATTGTTTCATAAGGATTGAGAGATCCAAGTTTTACTTGGCCTTCAAGTTTTTTTTCTAATTCACTAGTAAATTTCTTGACGATTTTCAAGTGAACATCAGCCTCCAGTAAGGCCATGCGTATTAATCTTATTCCCTGTTGAATATCATTCTGGGTTAAATTAATTTTAGAGAATTTATTTCTTAATGCATTATTTAATTTATCACCTAATGATGATCACATTTTTAAAACTAATTATTCCTTTTTTTTAATATCTTTTCAGCAAAATGTTTTCGATGAATGTCACTGATTCCATGTTTCTTTAAGAATTTTATATGTTTAGCTGTTGCATATCCTGAATTTCTGGCAAACTCATAATTTTTATATATTTCACCATACTTTTTCATAAGCTTATCTCTTTTTATTTTTGCAACAATTGATGCTGCAGCAGTTGGAGTAGATAGTAATTCCATTCATTTTAAAGATAATGTTTCAACTCGGGGATGCTGCACAGGAATATAATCTATGAGTGCTCCAGTTATTCCAGCATCAGCTGCATCATCTAATATTTTTAATATTGATTGTAAGATTAATTGGTTTAAATTCATTTTTCTTTCATTAATTAAATTGGTAGGAATTTCAATAATTTTAATATAAGCGAGATTTTTTTCAATTATTGTAATTGCACTATATCTTTCTTTCTGATCAAGCAATTTTGAATCTGTAAGTAAAAAATGTGATAAAGGGGTCTTCAGTCCAATTCCTGCAACAAGAATGGGACCCGCTATAGCCCCCCTCCCAACTTCATCTATTCCAATATTTCTTGGGTGTTTTTTTATAAAATGATTTACTTTTTCATATGATTGCCAATCTATTTCAACATTACTTGCTCTTATCATATTTCCTCTCCTAACATTATAAATAAATAAATGTTACCTTAACAAATTCAATAATAATATTCATTACTAAATACCTTATTTATTTTACTATTTAATGAAGCCAATTAAATAAATGTTGGTACAAATACTTCTTTTTGTATTTTTGTTTTCTGTTCAACCAATCATCTTAACCATGACCAAATCCTTTAATTATTCTCTCACCTGCAATTAAGGAACGTATTAGATTATATAAGTATGAATCAATACTAAATTCACTAATATCGTAATATGTTTCTCCAAAACCTATAAATCGAACAGGAATTTGAAATTGATCCATAATTGGAAGAATAATTGCTCCTTTACTTAATCCATCTAATTTAGTTAAAATTATTCCACTAATGTTAGCTGCTTCAGAAAAATGTTTTGCTTGACTAAGACCATTTTGTCCTGATGTAGAATCAATAGTTAATAAGGTTTCTGAAGGATTGCTTCCTGTTAATTTTTTAATAACTTTAGTAATTCTTGTCAACTCATTCATTAAATTCTTTTTTGTTTGGGATCGGCCAGCAGTATCACAAATGACAATTGTACATTGTTCATTAATTGCCTCATTTACTCCTTGATAAATAACAGATGCTGGATCTTGATTTTTGTGATTAGGAATAGTGCAATTAATTTTTAAGCGATCACATCAAATTTGTAATTGATGCACAGCTCCAGCTCGGAATGTGTCTGCTGCAACAACTCTAATTTTGTGTTTCCGTTCTCTAAAATAATATGCTAATTTTGCAATTGAAGTGGTTTTACCTGATCCATTAGTACCAACAACAAGAATCACATTAGTTTTGTTTTTTTCTAAATTTAACTTAAATTGCGAGTCCCCCCTTTCATAAAAATCGTGAATTACTTTCATTAATTCATCAATTGTGCTCATTGATGATACTATTTTTTTACTTTTTATTCTTTTTCTTAATTCATCCACAATTTGGGCAGCAACATCAACACTTGCATCAGAAACAATAAGCATTTCTTCAATTTCATTTAGTAATTCTTCATTTACTTGCTTATAAGAAGAAAGAATTCTTCGAATTCTTTCAGCAAAAGTATTTTCTTTTTTAAAATACTTTACTTTTTTTTTCTTTTTAAATTTATTTATTATTCTTGCAATAAATCCCATTTTTCTAAATTATTTTAACTCATCATATGTTTCTGCTAATCAATTAATGAGTTCTTCTCTAGCAGTTACAATATTGGCATTTTTAATGGAATAAATACGATTTCTGATTCTTGTTTTTGCTTCTCATTCTTTTTCAGTTTGAAAATATTGGATTAAAAAATTGCTTCATTTTTTCCCCACTTTTTTCCTTACTTTTAATTCCTTATTAGTTATGAATGAAAAAGATTTATATTTTTTGACATTATTTAAAGCAATTAAATTCAAAATTCTTATTGCAAAAGCCCATCCCATTTCATGAAAGACTGCCCCAATAAATGCTTCCAGAAAGTCAGCCTTCATTTTCCTGCTAATATGTTTTTGACTAATAATAAATTCATCTAATTCTAATGATTCAAACATTTTTGCTTGGGCAACTTCATTTGTAAAAGAAGCAAAGCAATTATGAAAATCACCAACACCTGGGTTATATTTAGATCAATCTAAATTATAAATCTTATATGCAATAATAAGTGACATAACTCGATCCCCTAAAAATTCAAGTGCCTCATAATTCATAATTTGCTCTTTGGATTTATGAGTTAATGCTTTGATGTAAAGCTCAATATTTTTTGGTTTTTTTCTAGTTAATTTAAAAATTAAGTCTTTTAATTTTTCATTAGCATGAATATTTTCAGCAGATATATCATTATTCATTTTTGTTTTTCCAGTTTCCTTTTAATTTATCAATAAATTTACTTTCAATAATTTGGGTTGCTGTTTTTATGGAATTTTCAATTGAAAGAGGATCACTCCTACCATGAGCTTTAAATAAAATTTTTTCAAATCCAAAAATAAAGGCTGAACCTTTTGAGCGATAATCATACCTAAATAATTCCTTTTTGATTTTTGACTTTAATACTAGAAGTGCTAATTTATTCATCAAGTTTTTCTTAGCTAAGTTTTTAATCAAAATAGTCATCAATTGTACTCCCCCCTCAAATCCTTTTGCTAAAATATTTCCTGAAAATCCGTCAGCAAGAACCACATCATCATTATGAGCCATAAAGAGATATGGTTCTAAATTTCCATGATAATTTATAGGGTATTTAGTATGCAAAAGTTCATCAGCATCAACATGTAATTTGTCTCCTTTTCCTTTTTCACTTCCAACATTTATTAATCTAACAGATGGGGTTTTAATGTTAAAAAGAATCCTTGCCGCTTCAATTCCATAAGCAGCAAGAGAAACAAAATCTTCTGCTTGGTAATTTACTCTGGCTCCAGCATCCAAAAAGAAAAATTCTCCACCATCTTTTTTTGGTAATGTAGAAGCTAAAGTAATTTTAGCATCAGGAAATAATTTATTAAGAAAAACTGCTGCTGTAGTAATATATGCTTTTGTATTACTAACAGAAATAAGGGTAGTGATTTTGTTCTCTCTTACTTCCTTTAGGGCAACAACTAAAGTGGAGTTAGGTTTTTTTTTCATAATAGTAGCTTCATCATGGACATTAATGAAATTTTCACATTTTCTCATTTCTACTTTGTATTTATCTAAGATAGATTCTAACATTGAGGCAATCTCGTTTGTGACATAAAGCACAAATCTATTAGCTTGAGTAGGATTTTTTTCTAAATAGTTTTTTAATCCAAGAATTAAAATGGTTGGTGGCTTATCACCACCCATTAAATCTATTCCTATTCGATAACTCATTTTATTCAAAACCTATGATTAATGAATAAACAGGATGAGCATTTGTAATGAGTTTTTTTTCAGCTAATTTGTATTTATTCAATTCATTAATAATTTTACTTTGCATTTGGTGATCAAAATTTACACCAAAAATAACATTAATAAATTCTATTGAGCTTCTTTGCTTTTCATTATCAACATACTCTTTGATGAGTTCAACTTCAGATTTCCCAGCCTTAATAATCCTGCCATTTTCTTTTAGAATAATGCTTCCTTTATTTATTAAAACATTATTAATGTTTGCATTTTTAACAGCTTTTATGCATTCTAAACATTTTGTTTTTTTAATTGCTCTTCGCATTTCTTTAGAGTTAGTTCGTAAGGATTGTTCAACATCAAATGCAGTAAGTGCAGCTAATCCTTCAACAACTGATTTTGACTCTATAATTCTGATCCTAATATTGCTTTCTTGTTTTTTTGCTTGTTCAGCAGCTAAAATAAAGTTTTTATCATTAGGTAAGATTATTACTGTTTTTGCAAAAGCTGATTTTGCTAAATTAATAAAATCATCAACTGTTGGGGCTCCATTTGTTGCATCATGAACAGCATAAGCACCACTATCATATAGCTCAGAAGAAATTTTTGGTCCCCAACTAATTGATACAACTGCAATATTTAACTCAGGTTTTTTGTTCTTTTCATTAATAATCATTTCTTTTGATTGCATAGTCATGTTTTCTGATTTTAACTTCACAATTTCACCTAACTGCATTCCATATTCAAAAAGATTAAGTGGAAAAAGTACGTGGGCATGAAGCTTTAATAAATCTTCACTTTTTGCAACCACTATTGAGCTGCCCCCAAGATCAAAAAGTTCTTTTCTTACTTCCTTTTCAAGAACATCTTTTTTTAATTTAATAAGCATCTCTGTACAGAATCCAAATTCTTCTTCTTGTTTTAGATATCCCTTGATATATTCTCTGGTTTGATTAACTTTTAAATTCTTTGCCTCGATAGGTTTATTTTCAAGAGCTCTCAAAAAGCCCTCTAAAATTATTGCTAATCCTTTAGCACCAGAATCAATTGTGTTTGCATTTTTTAAAACATCTAGCATATCAATGGTCTTTTTTGTTGTTTCATCAGCAACTTTTTTTATTTCTTGAAAAAACTCAACAACATCATTAACAGCATCAAGATCAAGCTTTTTTAAATGTGCAGCAATATATGATGTAATAGTGAGAATTGTTCCTTCTACTGGCTTTAATACAGAAGCATATGCAAGTTCACTTCCTTTCTCAAAAGCTTTTACAAAATCTGCTAATGTAATTACTTCATCAGTAACATTAATAATTATTTCACAAAATCCCCGGAAGAATTGACTAAGAATTACCCCAGAATTACCCCTAGCACCCATTAATAATCCATGGGATAACTTTTGAGCAAAAACCTTAAAAGTTGAATTAGCTAGGTTTTTAACTGCTTGGGCGCCACTATTCATTGTTAAATTCATATTGGTTCCAGTATCACCATCAGGAACAGGAAAAACATTCAGAGCATCAATATATTCATAATTGTTTTGGAGATTATTTGCGGCACTTATAATCATTTTAAGAAATGTTGATAATGAAACACTATTGTTTTTGATAAATCCTCCTATAGTATTTAATAATGATATTTATGCTTCAACATAAACTTTAACATTAATTAATTCTATACCTAAGTCATGCTTAAATATATAAAATAACAATTCTTTAATATCAGCAGAAACAGCAATAACCTGAGTTCTTGGCAACACAACAATATGAATTTCTAACTCTATTCCCTTTTCATTTTCACTAAAGATAAAACTAGTTTTTTCTTCACTTTCATTTCTAATTAATTTAATGACATTAGCTAACCGTTCAAAACCAGGTACAATTTGTAATCTGGACTCTAAGGTTTTTGCTATATAATCTTTTTCATAAGTTATATACCCTAAACCTGCTGGAAATGATATTGATGTTTTAACCATAGAAATCTCTCTTATATTATAATTAAGAATAGAGTGAAGAAACTGGAGAAAAAATGAAAAGAATTGTTTTAAAAAGAAAAAGACTAAGTGGCAATCATCGTAGTCACTCAATGAATGCAAAAAAAAGAAAGTGAAAGGGTAACAAACAAACAGGCATTATCTATATTGACAACAAGGCAATTAAAGTTACTGGTACTGCTCGAGAAATTAGATCTTTAAGAAAAACAAACTCCTAGTTGCGGAAGTCCTTTCATTTATACTCAGGATCAATAGCTTGCACAACTAGTAATTCACCTTCATGCAATTCAATACTAAGAACAGGTCCTATCATTTCATTAGAAATATATGTTGTTACTTCACTTTGTTTTAATACTGAAGGAAGTGGATAAGCAAGGGCATTACTTGTTGTTAAACTCACTTTTTTTGTTATAGGAAAAAAAGAAATAAATGAATAATCACCCTTTCTAATATAAACATTACCCATTGCTGGCACTAGCTTTACTATCATCCCAAAATTGGTAAACATCGTTAATGAATATTTTTTAACAAGTTCTATGTTCATTAATAATTGATCTAATCTTGCGATATCACAAATTATATAAATTTTAGTAAATCCGTATGACTTGGCCAAAATTAATGCTGATTCCATATCAGAATGCTTTTTATTTGAGGGGAGTCTAATAACATTTGTTACTGATTTCAAATAAGATAATTCTGTTTCACTAATTGAATCAAAATCACCAATTGCCATTATCATTTTAATATTATTCTGCGCAAGTTTTCATGCTCCTCTTTCAATTCCCATGAATAAAGTTGCTTCTTCCTGAATAGCAAAATTAATTGCCCTTGGAGAACTATCAATTATCAAAACTTTTTCTTCCATATTTTCCTCCTATTGTTATTTTACCAGTATGTTGATTTTGCCTGCTTAAAATATTCCTTGTAAATCTTTATTCTGAGTTCATCCACAGTCTTATTTTTAACGAGATTCATTAAATCACAATAATCTGAATTAAGATGGGTGCAAGTTGTAAATTGACAATGAAATTTATTTAATAAATATTTTGGAAAAAAATACTTTGCTAAAACTTGCTTATCATATTCATCAATTGAAACCTTATCAAAGCCTGGAGAATCAAAAATTATAAAGGATTCAGAAATAATTCCATATGATGAAGTGGTAGTATGTTTACCTTTCATGCTTTTTTTGCTTATGTTGCCAATTTTAAAATTTAAGTTTGTTAAGTTATTAATGAGCGTTGTTTTACCTACTCCTGATTTTCCTATAACACAAACATTTCTGATTTGGGTATCTCATTTCTTTTGGTAAACTCCAAAACTAATTGCTTGGCATTTAATTCCTTCTTTTTTATAAATATTTAGAACTTTCTGAATTACTTTAGGAGATACTAAATCTGTTTTTGTAAAAACTAATTCATATTCAATATTATGTTGATGTAATAAAAGTAATATTTTTGCAATAAAGTAATGAGATAATCTTGGTTTTTCAAATGAAACTAAAAAAAGTAATAAATCAATGTTGGCAATGTTTGGTCGTTGAAATTGATTTTTTCTTTTTTTTATATCAATAACATATCCATCAATTTCTTCAGACCCAGAGATTTTTTGAAATTGAACAATATCACCACAAATAGCTGTTTGCTTCCGATTATATAAAACAGACTTTAATCTAGCTTTAAAGATTGTTTTTTCATTCTTATCATAAACTGAAAGAAACCCTTTATTTGCTTGAAGTATGATGGAATTAAACTTATCTATTTCAACCTCTTGTAAAAAAAAGACAATAAGCGCTTTATTTTGTTCTTTTCAAAATGATAATTAAGAGCACTTTTTTTATGGACTTTTTCCATATTCATGTCATATTTATTTATTAAATTTACAAATGCATCAAAGTCATCACTAAATTCTTGAAATGTTTGATACCTTTTATCAGGATCCTTTTGAGTGGCTTTCTTTATAATGTAATCTAAATCATCATGAAAACTATCACTAGACTCCTTGATTGAAGGTACTTTATTTTTAACATGCATAATTGCTACTTTAATGTTATCACTTCCATGAAATGGAACTGTTCCGGTAATCATTTCATAAATCACAATGCCCATGGAATAAATATCACTTCTTATAGAAATATTTGAGTTTCTAACTGTTTCAGGTGACATATATTGGACACTGCCAACAATATTCTTATCTTTTATTCGATCAATAGCATTACCAATCATTGCAATACCAAAATCTAAAATCTTAATTAAGCCTGATGAAGTAATAATGATATTTTGAGGTTTCAGATCTCGATGAATTATATTGTTGTTTTCAATTTCGATCATTGCAGATAATAATTGTTTAACTATCATAATGATTTCTTTTAATGATAAGGGTGCCCTCCTTTTTATAATTTGTTTTAATGAAATACCTTTAACATATTCCAAAACAATGATATAAGGAGGAGTTAAGAAATAATCAATAATTTCAACTATATTTGGATGGCTTACCATGCTCATTACTTCAATTTCTAAATTAAACCGTTTAAATGACACAGGGTTAGCATCCTTCATTTTAGTTAAAACTTTTAAGGCAACTTTTCTTCTTGTCTTAGTATCAAAACCAAGATAAACTTCAGACATTCCCCCTTTTCCAATATAATCTTCTACCCGGTATCTGTTTTCTATAACATCACCAGTAACAAATAACATTTACTTAAACCCCATAGAAATACATGAAGCATTATCTTTGCTTCCCATTATTCTTGCTTCATTAACTAATACCTGGGTTCTGATTTTCAAATCAGCAGTGCCATTAGTAAAAATTTCTTTAATTCTGTTATTGTTAATTATTCCATGTACACCATCTGATGTTAATAAAACAGTCACATTCTTATCTATTGTTAGATATGAAAAATCTAGGGTTGTTTTTTTAGTAGGACCTAAAGCCGAAGTTAAATGAACCGGATTTCCTAAATGTCTAAGTTCTGGATAACTCCCTATAATTTGATCAACTGTGATTTGTTTAATAGATTGATTACTAATTGTGTAACATCTGCTATCACCAACATTGAAACAAAAAAGAGTTCAGTTTACCAAAATCACCCCAACTATTGTTGTTCCCATGTCTTCACTTAAATTATTATCTAAAACATATTTATATAATTCTTTTTTAAAAAAATAAAGTTTTCTTTCAATTCAGTGGAATGGGTTCCCATCAGGCCATGTTTTGGCATCTGATTTACTAAATTCTTTTATTAAATTTTTAACAAAGAATTGAGCACAAAGCTTACCATTAGTATGTCCTCCCATACCATCAGCAAGAACCATTAAGACATTATTTGATTTATTTCTTGTAGAAGCAATTACATCTTGATTTTCATCACGGACATTTATATGACTAATGCCTTCTATAATAATTTTCACTAAAAAATAAATTATGTAGTTTGAATTGTTTTGATTGCTGCCTCTAGTGCAACTTCACCCATTTTTAAGGTCTTATTTTGTCTTTCTTCCGGAGTTTGAAAGAGATCTCTTTTTATTAAATGATCAGAAACAGTAAGTATTGTTAATGCTCTACATTTAGAAAAAGCAGCATTACAATATAAAGCATATGTTTCCATTTCAGTAGCTAATACATTTAATTTTTCACCTCATTTTGTTGCTGAATTTGAAACATCATAGAATAAATCTGAACTTAAGATATTTCCAACTTTATGCTTAACATTATGTTCTCTTGCATAAATAACTGCATTCATTAATAAATCAAAATCAGAAATTGCAGAATAGCTACCAGGTAATTGATATTGATGAGCATAACGTGAATTAGTACATGCTCCTTGAGCAATAACTAAGTCTCCAACATCAATGTTATTTACTAAAGCTCCACATGTTCCAATTCTAATAACAATTTTAGCTTTATAAAACTGCATAATTTCATAGGTATAAATACCAATGGATGGCAATCCCATACCATGGCCCATTATTGTTACTCTATGGCCTTTATATTCACCAGTAAAAGCAAACATGTTACGAATTGAACTCACTTTTTTTACATTAGTTAAAAAAGTTGCCGCCATTTTTTCCGCTCTTAATGGATCTCCTCCCATCAAGACAATTTCTGCTATTTCACCAAGCTTAGCACCAATATGTACAGTTCCTTCATCAGGGTGAAATAAATCTCCACTTTTTAATATACTTCCCATATACACTCCTTTATGTATTTATTTTATCTTAGAAATTAATTATATGTATGGCTTACTATTAACTAAAAATAGTATGCTTAATTTAAATTTAAATTTATCTATAATTATAAATTTATTAATGTAGTTAAGCTGCATTAAACTTAAATTATCAAATAAATTAAAGTTGATAAATGTTTTTATTATTAAATATGAAAAACAGAGTTTATTACTAATTTTCAAATATCAATAAATCTTTTTAAAAGTTTTTTATATCTGATGATTTCATTATCATCTTAAACACTTATAAATTTTAGGTATTTAATTTAAATCACAAAGGATAATATGCCTAATGAAATACTAAAAAAAATCGAAGTTGTGAGGGCATCCACTAAAGTTGTTAAAAGTGGAGTGGCCATAGTTGCGGGATCTTTTTTTAGGATCAATGCAAAAAATGGTAAAGTAGCACCAGTAATTTTTGCTAATGTAATTGCTATCATTAAACAAAAAGAAGTAGTTAAAGTTAAAATGAGATCAAAAGCAGTAATTTCACCATTTTCTATTCCATAAAATAATATCATTCTTAAACTATTAACTGTTGCTAATAAAAAACCCACATATAAAGAAATATTTAGTTCTTTTATTATTACTTCCCAATACATTTTTTTATTTAGTTCTTTTAAAGCTATCGACCGCACTACAGAAGTGACTGCTTGGGACCCAGCATTTCCAGCTGTACCAGAAATAACTGGAACTAGAGAGACAAGTAATGCAGTGATGCGAAAACTCAAAATATCATCAATTTGAGATTGAAAAATAGTCAGAACAATTTGGGAAAGAGTTGAGGAAATTAATAAAATAATTAATCAAGAAACTCTTGATGTGGAAATTCTAAAAGAACTACTATAGCGATATGATTGGTGAGTAGGCAAAATTCCAGCTTGCCTCTCAATATCCTCTGTTGTTTCTTCTTCAACAACATCAATTAAATCGTCATGAGTTACAACTCCAATTAACTCATTGGCTTTACTAATAACAGGTATAGTTGGTAAATCATACTTTTTAAAATATTCAATTGCTTTATCAATTTGATCATAAGAAGAAATATAGATAACTTTTCTATCCATGATATCTCTAATTCTGGTTTCTTTGCTTGAAAAAAAGATTTTTTGAATATCAACAAAGCCAACTAATTCATTATTATCATTTACAACATAATAATGCCTTAGCTCTTCAGCATCTTCATATTTGACTCTTAAATAATTTGTTGCTTCAACTACAGTTGCATTTTCATATAGTCATAAAAATTCAACAGACATAATGCTTCCAACAACATTATCATCATATTGTAATAACTTATTTATTGCTATTCGGTCTTCTGGTTTTAAAGCTGATAGGATTTTTTTAAAACCATGAATAGGTTGACTTTCGATTATATCAGCAGCATCATCTTTAGCTACATTATGAAATAACTCTCTTAACTCATCTTTTGTATATTCATTAATAATGAAATTTATCTTCTTTGTTATTAAAAGAGGTAAAATTTCACAAGCATTATCAATTGGAATGTTTCTCATTATTCATAATGCTTGCTTATTATCAATCGTTGATATAAAACTAGCTAAGTCAGCATTATTTGCATCTTTTACTAAAGTTCTTAGCAGAGATTTATTATTCTCAACAACCGAAGATAAGAGGCCTAAATGTAATGCGCTGATACTTTCTGTCAAACCAAGTGCCATTACTATCCTCCATTTTCATTTCCATAAATTATTTTAACTACTGTCTGATAAATTTTCTTTAAAACCTAAATAATTAGTTGCATAAAATCATCTTTTTTAATTCTTAAAGGCTCTATTAAATTCTCTCCAGTGAACTCTGCATTGTTTTCAAAAATGTAATTAAATAAATATTCTTCATCTTGATTAATTTTTTGACTAGAAAAAGAAACTCCTTCAATTCTGAGTTTTTTTATAATTTCTAAAGCTTCAGAAGTAAGTTTATCACGAATAACAATTTCAATTTCTAAATTCATTCTTGTTTCAAAATCACTAATTTTTCGAACAAAATTATTAAAATTAAAAATTTTTGAAACAAAATAACTATTTGGGATTGTAACAAAAACAATCTTTTTTTTATCTTTATTAATGATTCTACTTAATGCTCAGTACATTTTTTGACTATAAAAAACAGCTTTATTAGTTTTTTCCATATTAATTATATTTGTTTGCATTAAATCTTCTTGCAATTGAAAAGCAATCATTTCTCCCTTAAGATTTGTTTTTTTTATCATTACAGGTTTGCTTGTCATTTGAATCAGAGGTGAGTTGATAAAGCGAATAATATTTTTTAATGCCAATTTATAATTTATTTTTTGATAATTATCAGAAGCAGTATACATTCAAATTTTCTTTGCACTTGGATCCTGTAAATTTACCATTGATTGTTGCAGTAAATCTTCAAATAATTCCCCATGATACCCATAAAATGATAATCCAACATTAGGAATAACATTAAAAACTTGTTTTTTATCATTAATCACTTGAAAAGTAAAATTATCCAAACTTCTGATAACATATAAAAGTTGATTTAATGAATAAATATCTGACTCTTCTAGGTATTTCTTTTTATTTTTAATAACATCCTCAAGTTTCATGCCTGGAATAGTAAAAAGAAATGCCACTTCATAATAACCAGCTTCAAAGAAAATAACCTTACTTCCGGGTATAATGAGGTTTATTGACTTTTCAACTAAAGTGAGATATTTCATGATACTTTGTTTCTGGCTTCGATAAGAAGCATATTTTTTTACATCATATAAGAGTGGAAAATGAACAACTAAAAAAGGTGCAACATGGACATTATTATAAATTGCAAATGCCTGTAAAGCACTTTCAGCTTTGCTGTAGCTTTGAATCATTCCTAACTTTGGGAAAGTAAGTTTTAATTGATTCCGATATAAAATGCTCAAATATCGATCTAAAATGGATGAAACTAATGAAACAATTGACATGTATATGGTAGATATTATAACTGACACAAATCAATTAATTTCATTATTTGATACATAAGTAGTGTAAGCAATTGAGGCCACAATGAAGTACATAGTAATAGTTAAGCTAGCTTTAATAGCAAATCATTTGACTTTAATATTTAGAATCACAGATAAAAAAATAGCAATTATTGGAATCATTACATGTAATGCAAGTAAATCTATTCCTTTAATAATATATAATGTTCAGATTGGTTCAAGATAATATTGTCATAAAAAAACTTCAGTTGACATTATGATAATGGCAAGAGGGAGAATGATTTTGTTTTCAAAATAATTTTCAAATATGATATAAAAGCTAATAATAGCAATTGCACTTAAAAAAATAAAAAAGCTTTGATCAAATAAATAATCTGCTAAGTGCACTAACCCTAAAGTTAAAATTGCTGAAAAAAATAAAATAGGAATTTTATGAAGTTTTTTATTAATGGTTATTGATTTTTTTAAAAAACTAAATCCAGTGATTAAAATTGTTAACACAAATGCATAGATGACATTTAAAAAAATATCTGCTGTAAATGAAGTAGTGAATTGATTAATGCTCTCCTCCCAAATAAATTGATGAAGATAAATATAAAGCAACAAAGGAATTTCCTTTTCTTGATTTCTTACTTAATGCAAAAAGAAACAATCCAGGAGACAAAACTTTGAGCTTCTTAACCTTAATTTAGTAATAAATTATTTTTCTAATTCAAAATAAACTATTTTGAATATACAGAAAATTCCTTACTAACAAAGCTAATATTTGTATCTTCAAAGAACTAATTTTATTTTAATAAATGTTTAAATGGTTTTTTATAAAATGATAAATAAGTTAGTAAAATTAGTCATAATTTTCGTATTAACTTCATTGGTAATATTCAGATATGTGAATTTTAATTATTTAAATCTAATTTGATTTACATATAAAATAAATAAGGAGGGCTATATGAACAGGGATGATGATTTTAATGATAAGGATGTGTGAGAAGGTGGAGCTAAAAGAGATGATGAATGAGATGTTACAGAAAGTGAATTAGAAGCACGTCGAGCAACTAGTCAACTTGAAATTTTTGTTAAAAAACTTACCAAACGCTCCAGATTTATGGGTATGAGTTTATTTATTTCTGTAATTACATTTTTATTTAGTTCTGGGGTTTTGGCTTGAACTATTTGAGCATGACTTAATAAAGAAGATATTGGAGGAGAAATTGCTCGCAATGAAACTGAAAAATTGCTTGAAAACAAATTAGAAAATAATAAACTAATTAATGAATCTAATATATTAGCTGTTTTCAATAAAGCTCTTGGTACAAGTAGTGGATCACAAACTGGTACAAGCCCTGATACAAATACAGTTCTTTCTGTTCATACTAATTTGATTAACCAACTTAATGATATAATCAAAAATGTTGGTGGTAGATTAACAAAAAATGAATTAGATAAAACCTATGTTAAAACATCCCTTTTGGAAGTTGGTGGTAGATTAAGTCAAGAAAAATTAGATGAACGATATATAACAAAAGCTTTTGCTGCTGGTGAGTACGTGTTAAAATCAGTAGTTAGTGAGGCTGACCCACTTGATCCAAATAGTGTTGCTGGAAGATTGAGCCAAACAAAATTAGATGAACGATACACAACTAAAACTTTTGCTGATAGTAAATATGTTTTAAAATCATTAGTTAGTGATGCTGATCCAGCCCAACCTAATAGTGTTGCTGGAAGATTGAGCCAAACAAAATTAGATGAACGATACACAACTAAAGATTTTGCTGATAGTAAATATGCTTTGAAATCATTAGTTAGTGAGGCCGATCCAGCCCAACCTAATAGTGTTGCTGGAAGATTGTCAGACTCAGTGCTTAGATCAACATTTTTAGCAAAAGATGATTTTGAAAATCACTATCAGTTAACTGATGTAAACACATTTAAAGAATGAGGTGGCCTAGTAGAAATTCAAGATGGACAATCTATTAACATTGATTTTGTTGATGGTCACTCAATTTCTCTTCCAAAAACAGTTTTAGCTTTTAATTCTTGATCTACCAAAACAACCACAAAATATTCAGTAGCTGATTTTCATAAGGACACTTCATCTGGTAATGCAGATCGTGTTTTTGTTCATTCTATTCATTTAGGTGGTAAAGATCTAGTTGCAGTAATGATCTCAGAAAGTGATAATATTAATAATGAATCTAACAATCAAAGAACAAGAAATTTTTTAGCCAAAAACAATCAATTCTATATTGAATAATTCTTAAACTAATGTTAAAATTTAATTACCACTGATATGGTAATTATTTATTATTTATATTGCCCAATTAAATATTTGTAATGTCTTTTGAATAACTTATTTATAATTTTTAAGTAAATAATGGTGGAGATGACGGGAATTGAACCCGTTTCCAAATATATCCACTAAGAAAAATCCACAGTTTCTACATAATGATTTTATACTGGGTAATCCAGTTTTTTATGAGGTTTAATACCTCCTCAATTTATGTTTAACATTAAAATGATTTTTCATCATTCTCCTAAGCTTATTAAAACAAACTAGGTTGCAAAAGCAAATTCTCTTTCGCCAATGTTAGAAGCTGCTTCTAGAAAATTAAAATCTAGATCTTCATGAGACTCAACTTCAAAGTCTTTTTTTTCATTTGCATTTATTTATGTGTTGAGTATTATGGTCTACTCATACCACTGCATTCCTTAACTTCTATATCTGTCAAAACCAAGCATCCCCATTTCAAAGATCACCTTTATTTTAGCAAAAATTATTCTTTTTGTTTTTTTTATAAGTTAAGAATTAATAGATTCTTAAATTATAAAGATAATTTTACATTAGTTCAAGAACAGAAACTATAATTTAATATCAATCCAACTTTCTTTCTCGTTGTTCCTCTTTTTTTCTTAATCGCTCTCTTTTATCATGTATTGTTTTTCTTTTTGCTATGGCAATTTCTAATTTGAATTTCCCATGAATTCTAATGAATTTAATGGGTATAACTGTTAAATGCTTTTCTCTTTGCAAACGGGAAATATAATTAATTTCTTGTTTATTTAGTAAGAGCTTTCTTTTACGCTTTTTATCATGATTATTATGAGCAGCATTTTTTCAATGAGCAATTACTGCATTTATAATAAAAGCCTCCTTATTAGTAAAAGTAATATAGGCATTATTTATGTCAGCTCCACTATCAATAAGCGCCTTAACTTCTGTTCCTTTTAATGAAATTCCACTTATGTAAGTTTTGATTATTGTGTATAAATATAAATTCTTGTTTCGGGCAATAACTGCTTTATTTTGCAACCTACTTTTTTTTCTTGAGTAGTTTTTCATTTATCAATTCTAGTTCTTTGCGATTATATTTTTGAGAATAATTCTTAGTGATAATAGTTTTTATTATTCTATGAATAACAATGCCTGCATATCTTCTAAGAGGAGAAGTAAAATCACAATATTTTAATGAAGTCTTTTCTGTTTTTGAATTCATAAAAGAAATACTGTATGTTTTCTTAACTACTTCTGGAACACTCCGAATCATAGTTATCTTTGATCAATCAGTTGTAAATCGAGCAGCACAAACATTAACTAAAGTCATAAATGTTTTTAATACTTCTTCTGGAGGTAGTTTAAAGGTACTCGTAAGATTTTTTTCAACAGTTAATGATAGAAATTTTTTTCCTAAAAAGAATCTGGTATTACGAATATGATGAGCCAATGCATGCAGAGTTTTAACAGTATAAACAGTTAAAGATTCATAAGATCGCCTAGCTTTATTATTAATTATATTAGAAACATCATCAAAACTAAGGGTATTTTGCAAGGCACAAGTAGCTTTTAAAAAATCATAAGAAATGATTTTTCCTTGTTTAGTTAACTCAATTTGAGCAACCATACATACTTGCTCTATTCCTTTTTTGAATGTTCCAAACTTGATTCTTACTTCCTCAGGAATCATTTTGCTACTAAATGGATTTAAAAAAGCCATTTTATCTAGTTCACTGTTTTTATGAACAAAACTTGTTATATCAGTAATAGCTGCAAAAAAAGTATGACCATTAGTTTTATTATTTGGTAAAACAAAAACAGCATCTTCTAAAGTAAGGGCTTTTGCATTATCTATACTAATAAAGGGAATATAACGTAAATCAATTCGTTCAGCATCATTAAATGCTTCCTTATATTTTTTTTCTAAAATAATTAGTTCTTCGGGGTTAAGTTTTTTTTGTAATTTCATATTTATATTCCCATTAGTTTATAACTGGGTTCTTGCAATAATTAACAAAATCAAAATAATGAGTATAAAAAAAATAGTAAAATTTAATAAGATTTTGGTAGTTCCCCTTTCCTTTACATTTTGATATGAAGAAGCAGGATCCAAACTTCCTGATAAAAAACCTGCTAACTTATCTTGGGCAGTAGGTTGCAGAAATGCTAATATAATTAGTATAAAACATGCAATTGTAATTAATATATCTACTGCTGACACTAACAACCTCTCCTATTTATTATAAAATGATTTTCTTTTTTATATTAGTTAATTAATTATTCTATGATACCGAAAGCTAATCACCCCCCGATAAAAACAATTAAGATGTTAATATAATTAAAGGTCATTAATTCTCTTTTTTTCTTAAGTAAAGGATTATAGATTCCATTAACGAAAAGTATATAGGTAAATAAATATATGATTCAAATATATTTTTGCTGAATATAATTACTTAGGTATACTTTTTCTAGAAAGGAACCAGAAGTAATAATATCACTAACAAAAAGAATAGTAAAGTTAAACATATGTGATCCAATACCTGCTGCAGCCGCAATATTAAAAAACCCCATTTTCATTAATTTATACATTGATGTAATTTCAGGCAAAGTTGTGATAACACTTAAAAATAATGCTCCCGTAAGAGTAGAGCCAAGCCCATATCCTCCTGATGCTACATTTTGACCCATTTTACTAACTACATTATTTAAAAGAATTGCAGATATTATTAATAAAGTAGAAAAAAATATGAATACTAAAAAAATCTGCTTTTTTGATTTTAATTTTGTCTGAATAATAATAGTGGGTTCTTCAAGATCTGCCTTGCTTTGAGCTAAATAAATAATAAAACCAATATACATCATTAATTGAAAAATAACTGCAATTGAAATTTTATGATTACTAATTTTGATTGTTAATGATTCTTTTAAAAAAAATAGAACTATAAATAAAATTATGGACATAATAACACTTAAAACCAGGGCATTAAGGCTTTTTGATGAAATATGCTTCATTGTTTTTGTCATAAAAAAAACAGCAAAGATAGCATAAAAAACAAGCAGAATTGTATTTGCTCCAATAACATTACTATAAACTAAGGCAGAATCACCAGATATTCCACTAACAATTCCATTAATTAATTCAGGTAAGGAAGTAATTAATGCTAAGAGTATTCCCCCTAATGCTGAAGAAGACATTTTTGTTCTCATATTAAATAAAGTAAAATACCTAACAGTTTTGGCAGCAAAAAATAATGTGAGAACTCCACTAATTAAAAAAAGCAACCAAAGAATGTCATAATGCAAAATACTATTGAATATCATTATTTTTTATCCTGAGAATTTAAATCATAAGCTAGTTTTAATGATCGATAAACTGTTGCTCTTGAGATATTTAAATGATGATTAGTATTTATCTTGTTAGTTAATTCCATAATTGTTAAATCAGGGTACCTAATTCGGGATGCTCAAACCAATTGATTGTTTTTAGATGTAGGCTTTATTCCTTGTTGCTTCAGTTCAGTGATGGCCTTAATATATTTTTGAGCAGAAGTAATGGATTTGATTTCATTACTTATTTGTAAATTTGTTGTTGAATTAATCTGGCGATTTATTTCTTTATTCACACTTTTATTAAATATAAAAAATGCTTCTTTTTGGCAATTTAATAATAAAAAAATATTTGCAAGCGAAAGCAGTTTTTTAATTCTCAAAATCTCTGTATTCTTCTTAAAAATACAAATTGTATTTATTTCATATTTCTTAAGCAAATTAATTATTGTCTTTATAAAAGCATTATTTTTAAATTTCAAATCCATCGATAAATCAGATTTATTTTGACTAATAGAACCACCTGCCCAGAAGATACCACTTAAAAAATACTGCACCATTCATAACTTATTCATTTCCTTTCTGATCATGTTTAAATTACTAAATTCTATTTTAAGCTTCTCTTCTGAGATTTTGGTTACATATTTTTTGCAAAAACTTATTTTCTTTTGAAATATATCAAAAATATCCTTATTTTTTTTATTCATTTTTAACTGAATTTTTTCAACATCTGTTGACTTTATTCCATAAACGAAGTATTTCACTTCATCACATGTTTTAAATGGTAAATTAACAATATTTCGAAGAACTATTGCTCTTTTAATCTAATTATTCTTCCTCAGTTCCGAAAATGTCAAACTCTTGATTTGTATCTTCATATTCATCTGTAAAATTAAGAAATTGTTTTATAAGATGAAAAGCATTAATTGGATCAACAGCTTTATCTAAGATATTCTCAAGGGAAACTGAATTATATATTTTCAAAAATTCTAACATGCCATGATCATTAGTTTTAGTTATCGGGCTAGTAACTAAAACATACAAATAATTTATTTTTCTTCCTTTTAAAACTTCAATTTTATCCTTGAATCTAATAAGCAAAAGTGTTTCTTTTTGAAGACTTTGAATTTGTAAATGAACAAAAATAGATTTAAGATTTACTTTTGGTTCATAAATCATTGGTCTTTTAATAGCCCTAATAAAGCGTTTTTCATCAGGGATGCTTGTCGAATTTGCTATTAATAAATTATATACATCATTTCACAAATACTCTTCATTTTCTACCCGGTGATTTAAGATAAATGACCTTGCAGATATTATATCCATTAACTTCATAAACTATTCCTCTAAATACGCTATTATTGACCTACTAACTAGGGCTCCATCTCCTACTGCTGTTGCTATTTGTTTCATACTCTTCTCCACAACATCTCCTGCAGCAAAAATACCTTTAATTTTGGTTTCAAGAAGGGAATTAGTGACAACATAATTTTCTTTATTTAAGATAGTATCCATTTTAGATTCAATCACAATATGTACATTTGGATCAGCTCCTATATATGGAAATACTACGTCTGTTTCTAATTCTTTTTCTTCTCCAGATTGAGTATTTTTTATATGAATTTTTGTTACATGTTCATCATTACCAATTATTTCAGTTGCAACATAAAAAAGATATTTTTTAACTTTTGGACTAGCAAATAATTTTTCAACTAGATTTTTTTTTGCTCGAAAGAAATCCCTTCTGTGAATTAGATTTATTCTTTTTGCAAAATTCATTACATGAAGCGCTTCTCCAATTGCTGCATCACCACCACCAATGAATGTCATAACTCCATTTTTAAAAAGGGGAGCATCACAAATAGCACAGCCAGAAACACCCTTATTTTCATATTCTTCCTCTCCCTTAATATGTAGTTTTCTTTCCTCAGATCCTGTTGCAATCACAACTGTTCTTGTTTCATAAGTAGCCTTATTTGTTACCACATTAAATTTTTTTTCACCTAATTTTTTAATATTTATAACTTCCTCTCCAATATAGGTTGCACCTGATTTTATGGCATGATTAAAAAATTGGTATGCTAAATCAGGTCCTGATAATCCTTCAATACCTAAATAGTTTTCTACTACTCCTGTATTCACTACTTTTCCCCCTGGGGCTTTCTTTTCTATAAATGCTATTTTATAATCTGCTCTAGCTAAATAAACTGCTGCTGATAGAGAAGCAGGGCCACCACCAATCAGGATACTATCATAAATCATATATAGATATTTTAATAGAATAATAAAATTATGATTGCTTGTTAAATTTATAATTTCTTGAAAAAAGATATTTTATTTCCTTCCAGGAATAACAAATATCTCCTTTTCTATAATAGGATAAACTAAGTATTCCTAACATAAAAAGACCCATAATTAAAAAGAATAATGCTAACACAAAAGACGAAGGAGTGCCTAGCGAATCTCTCATTATGTCCACTTCTGCTCGCTTTAGTTCCATTGATGCTCTTAATAAACCAGCAAAAATAAAATAAAGAGAAACTAAAAATCCACTATATTTTCTTACATTTAAAAAAAGAGGAATTATTCAAACAATAATAATTAATGCAAAAATATTCATGAAAAACTGCATTAAAAATAAAGGAAATCGATAAGTTTCCGGATTATCAAAAGAGTAATGTAAATATTTTGCTATCTCCCCCAAATTTGCCACACTTTCTTGAGATACTTTTTCTCCTAATATTTCCATGTTAAAAAAATTACCCCACCTTCCAAAAGCTTGTCCTATTAATATGAAAGGGAAAATGCAATCAGCATACCTAAGGAGATCTTTTTTATCATCACACATTTTTCAAAAAATGAAAAAACCTACTATACTACTAAAAATTATCCCTCCCTGAATCGCTAATCCCCCACTTCAGACCGCAAACACATCAGTTCAAACTTTTACTATCTGGGGATTAAAAATAACATACCAGAATCTAGCTCCAAAAATACTTATAGGAATTAAAGCTAATGCTGTTTTTTCTATAAGGTCTGCTCTTATTTTGTATTTTTTTTTACTAAAAATCACTACCAGAACAAATGCTAAAAAAAATCCTAATAATGCAAAAAAAGAATATCATTTGATTCCCCCAGAACCAATATGAATCATATAAGGGTCTATTTTGTCCATAAGTAAATTTACACTTAAGAATTAGACTTTTTTTTGCCGTTGATGCGATTAATTAACACATCAAATGAATTTACTCCATCCTTTCTTAATAAATAACCAATTACTGCTGTTTCAATTAATTCAGAAACTGTTCTTCCTTCTTTCACAGGTAAAGTAAAACACTGAATATCAACATTTAAGATGTTTTCAAAAGTAGGAGCAATGCCTAGTCGATCTACATGTTTATTTGGATTTCACTCTTCTAATTTAACTATCAAATTTATTCTTACATTATTTGTACATGCTTGAATGCCAAACATTTTTTTTATATCAAGAATTCCAATTCCCCTAACTTCAATAAGATTCTTTGTGACATCAGGTGAAGAACCAAATAATCTATTACCAACTCGTTTAATAATAACCCGATCATCACATACAAAGAGATGTTTTTTCTTTATTAATTCAAGGGTACATTCTGATTTACCTATTCCTGATGCTCCCAAAATTAATAATCCACAACCAAATAAAGAAATACAAGTAGCATGAATTTCAGTAACAGGTGCAAATGTTTCAGACAAAAAATTTTGTAAATGATAACCAATAGCTAATTCATTTTGATTAACTTGTAAAACAGCTACTTTATATTTATTAGCTAAGTTTTTTATTACATCTGGACATTCAAAATTATGATCAAAAATTAAACATGCAGGTTGGTAGCTAAGAAATTTATCAAAAATCTTTAACAAGTAACCATTTTTGAGCATTTCATGTTCCATATACTTTTTTTCTCGCAAGCGAAAAATATAAATATGATCTACTTCTTTGGGAAACATAAAGCCAGCCATTTCAAATCCAGGTTGAATAATCAACCCATTTTTAATTTCTTTTAAAAGTGGTTCCTTGCCGCCAGCTACTTGTTTTAGTATTGGAAACTTTCTAATTAGATCTTTAACTATTATTTTCTTCACTATTATATTTTACTAATTATAAATAAATATCCATATTGTAAAATTATAAAACACTTACAAATGAGAAAAACAGTAATTATGTTAATGAAGGTAGCTTTCATTTTATTGCTATTTAAAAAATACATTGCGATTCCAGAAAGGAAAAGACAAATAAAACTTGTTACATAGATGAGATAAAAGTTAAGTTTCAAAAGAAAAAGAATAAAAGTTACCTCTAGTAATAAAAGTAATCATAAATATAAACCCACAAAACTTTTTTTTATAAGAATAAAAAAAATAAATAAGTATAAAAAAGTAGCAAGAATCATAAATGAAAGTAAATGATATGCAATCTGAAATATTTGTAAAAATAAAAAAAGGGCCATAAAGAAAAGAATAATATTTCTAACATTTAAGGGGATTGCTAGTTTAGTTGAGGAAAAAATAACATGAGAAAAAAGAAAAAGGATGGTAGTTATATTTAAATAAATTGAAGCTGATTGATATATTTCTAATATAAGAAGTGCTGAACCCAAAAATAAATGATAAACTAAGTTTCCCCAATATCCTTTTTTATGATAAGCCATTACAGATGTTAAAGGTGAAAGAAGTAAGTTAGTAAAAACTAATGAATGAAGCGGATTAAGTAGAAGTAATAGTATAATATTCCTCTCTTTCAGTTTCTGAAAAATATTGATAATTTAAAACAATATTTTTTTTCGCATTATCACTTTTACGAAATAATTGTTGATAAAAAATATTGTCCTTAAATAAATCAAATACCCTAAATATAGGAAATAGATTTAGTTCACTTTTGGCCATTGTTTTTCTATGCCGTAACCCCTGAAGAATTGCATAATGAGAAAATAAAGTTTCATCATTAGTAAAGTTCATCTCATTTCGTAAATAAGGTAGTCTGTAACTTAATAATGCATATTCACCTTGTTTCATAATCACCTCTTCTGTTAATTCTGAATCCGGAAAATATCTGGTTTGAGTAGCACGATAAACACTGCTCATGCACACTTGGTAATTTCGATCTCTGCCATTTAAATAAACACAACCAAGGGATGTTATTCTAAGAGCGTTGTACATAAATTGTACAATACTTTTATCATTAGTTAACCTGCCTGCCCAAATTTTTAAATTATAAAATAATTGAAATATATGACAAGGAGTTAAGGTAATTTCTATAGAAAAATTACGATATATTTCTTTATTTTGATAAGCAATTGCAAAAGCAAAATTAGTAAATCGAGCATCAGTATTCTGAATAATATTTCTTGTTTTAACAACATTATAATTTTTATCTAATAGAATTTTTGTTTTGTCTCTATTTAAATAACAACTAACCACTTGGGTTTTATATTCATTGGTTGGTAAAGTGCTATTATCAACTCTCCTGTTATAATTTATTATTGCTATTGGGTGTTTGTTTTTATTATTTTTCAAATCAAATTTCAATGCATATGAAATAATTAAAGCAAAACTAATGATTATAAACATTATTAAAAATATTCTTTTTTTATTTTGTCAAATTTTGTTATTCAATGGTTAATAGCTCCTCATTTCATCCTAGAATTTGTAATTTTTCATTCACTGTTAAATCTTCACTCATTTTGCCTTTTGTAATATATGAACATTCCTCATCCTCATAAGTTGGATAACTAGCGGGAGTGCTAGGAACAAAATCATTTTCATTAATGAGATAGGATAAAGTTTCTACATAAGGTAAAGAATGAAATTTTTCAATAGTATCAATAGTGGCAGTTAAGTGATAAACTAGATGATTTTCATAATAAATATTACCATATGTTCATGCAACCCCTTTAATTCCAGTAACATTTTTTAAAATTAAAACTAAATTAGCTATTCTATTTTTTAAATTAGGATATTTTTGAATAAGTGTTTTTACAAATTCATTATTATCCATATTTATTTCTGGCGGCCCCCCTTCTTTATATTCACCATATTTTTGATAATTTAGTGCCACTAACGGTTCAACATCACAAAAGTAATATTCAAAGTTTTTTGAACAAGTTTGGTAATGGCCAATTCTGGTTTCTTTTTTGGCAATAATCCTTCCCAGAATTCTGAATAATGATAAATCAAGAGGAATTATTCTTTGAAAATCTTCATTAGGTATTTCATTAATTTCTTTAATCATTCCTACATTTATACCTTTATATGTGGCGGGAATTGCACTGTTAGATCTATATTTTTCTGCTGATCAAGAAATTCCCATCATCTCCAGAATTCTTAGTTTTTTGCTAGCAGAAATACTTTGTTTATCAAGGGGTTTTTTAGTAAAAAGTTTAGTTACATCTGTGGTATCATATAGAATTCTTAAATTATTTTTGCCTGAGTCTTTAACATTCAAGTTACCATTGGAATCATTTTGGAGAGAATTATTACCTAATATTAGACCATTATTCTTTAGATAAAATACGTCAATAATTAAGTATGTTCCTATTCCAAGGATTGATAAAAAAAGTGATATTGTGCAAACCAATCATCATTTCACAATAATTTATTTGCAAAAAAAATACTTAATTTTCTATTATTTTTCTGATTTGAGTAACTGCATTGGAAATTTTATTATTAGTAATAACATAATCAAAGTTTTTCTTATTTTCTAACTCTCATTTAGTTACTTTCATTCTTTTCATTAGTAAATCTTCAGAAATACCTCTCTTTCTTAATCTTCTTTGGTATTCCTTTAAAGTAGGAGCAATTAAAAAAATACTTACTATTTCTAAATCATTTTTTTTAAGTAATTTTAATGCTCCTTTTGTATCAATTTCTAATAAGACAATTTTCCCTTCGCTTATTGATTTCTCAATAAACATTTTTGGAGTTCCGTATAAATTTCCCACATACTCTTCATATTCTAAGAATTCATTTTTTTTAATTGCTTTTTTAAAAATTTCTTTGGTAACAAAATAATAGTCTTTACCATCAATTTCATTTTTTCTTTTTGGTCTTGTTGTTCAAGAAACTGAATACACATAAGGTGATGGGGAAATACTCAAAAGCTCATGAATGATTGTCCCCTTGCCTACTCCGGAAGGCCCAGAAATAATGACAAGTTTTCCATTTTTCATATTCTTAATTTTAAATCATTTTATGTTTACTTTCCTAAAAAGCTCATAACTATATAATAAAGATATAAATGAGTGTACAATTTAAAATCCTTATAGATAATAATTCTCAGGAAGAAAAAATCCTTAGAACAAAAGCAAAAAAAATACTGTTTCCTTTATCAAAAGAAATATTTAAGATTGCTCAACAAATGAAAGATTATGTTGATTTTGGAAAGGATGAAGAAAAGAGATCTAAATATAAAGTAATTAAATCATATGGTATTGCTGCTCCTCAATTAGGTCATTCACTGCGAATGTTTTATGTTTCAGTTCCAGATTCATATAATTCACTAAAGGTTGTTTCGGATAGCGAAAAATTATTTAGTATTTTTCTTATTAATCCTATTTTAATTAGTTACCAAAACCAGTATTGTTCTTTTTCTAATGGAGAAAGTTGCCTAAGTGTACCAGTTGATCATCCTGGCCCAATAAAAAGGTCTGTATCAATTACAATTAAAGGATATAGTCTTGATGATAAAAAAAACATAACCTTGGAAGCTAAAGGTCGGATGGCTATTATTATCCAACATGAATTAGATCATCTTCAAGGAATTCTATATTATGATAAAATTATAAAGGATAAAGCTGAGTTAAAAAATATAAGATTTTGATATTAACAAAGAGAGAAAAATATGAATAAAGAGAAAATGAATTCCACACTTATTTATGCCTTAGGTGGTCTTAATGAAGTTGGTAAAAATTGCTATTGTTTTCAAAAAAATGATGAAATAATTGTTATTGATGCTGGTCAAAAATTCACTCCTAGAAGTAATCTTGGAGCAGATGCCATAATTTCCGATTATAAATATTTAAAAAATAATGAGGAAAAAATAGCTGGTATTTTTATTACCCATGGTCATGAAGATCATATTGGAGCCCTCCCTTTTTTGCTTCAAAACTTAAAAATAAAACGCATATATGTTACAAGAATTTCAAAAAGCCTCATTATTAATAAATTGAAATATGCTAATATTCCCTTTAATGCGAAGATTTTTCATACTGTGAAAATTGGTAGAAAAATTAAAACAAAAAATTTCATCATCACTCCTTTTTTAGTAAATCATTCCATTCCTGAGGCCTTAGGATACCATATTGAAACTACAGATGGGAAAATTATTTTCACAGGAGATTTTAAATTTGACCAAATGTATCCAGGAAAGCGAGCTTCCTATGATTTACTAACTAAATGAGGTCAACAAGGTATTAACCTTTTAATGTCTGATTCAACAAATGCACAAGTCAAAGGATATTCTAAATCTGAATATGAGATTGGAGTTCAAATTCAAGATTTGATTCGCAACTCCCAGAATCGTATGATTTTTTCTTGCTTTTCTTCTAATATGTTTAGGGTTAGACAAATTATAGAATCAGCAAGAAAAGTTAAAAGAAAAATCTGTATTGTAGGCAAAAGTATGGAAAATGCAATAGAAATTCTTGCTGCATTTAAATATTTAGATTTAAAAAATGACTTTATTGAAGCTAAACAATTAAAAGAATTTAATGATAATGAAATTCTAATTCTTTGCACTGGATCACAAGGAGAAAAACTTGCTGGTCTCAATAGAATTGCTTCTAACCGAATTAAAGATATAACTATAAAAAAGAATGATCAAATTGTGTTTTCATCCAGCCCTATTCCTGGTAATAAGTTATATATTGATTATTTAATGAACCAATTTGTTAAATTAGGAGCAAAAATAATTGATAGTTCTATCTTTGAATCTATTCATGCATCTGGTCATGGTTATAAGTTAGAACAACAATTAATGATTAATTTAGTTAAGCCTGAGTATTTTTTTCCAATCCATGGTACTGTTAGCATGCTCAAACAACACCAACTAAATGCAATAGAAACTGGCATTGACATGAAAAATACTTTTATTTGTTTTAATGGTGAGATTCTTTCATTAAGTAATCAAGTGGTCACAAAGCCAGGAATGACTCTGGAAATAAAGAATTATTATGTTGAAAATAAAACTAATCACATTCTTGATGAAGGTGTTCATGATGAAAATGATAATATGGGGCGAAATGGAGTGTTACTAATTTATTCCCTTGTTAATTCAAAAAATGGAAAAATTACTATTCCAAGAATTTGTTACTTTGGCTACACTAATGAAGGTAATAATTCATCAAAAGAAAGTTTTAAAGCTGAATTAACAAAAAAACTTAATTCAAAACCATTCTCAAAATATGTACTTAATAAATTAAATGCCCGAATTATTTCCCAAGCAAAAGTTTTACTATACAAACAAAGAAGAATTAGACCTTTAATTATTGCTCAAACAATAATTCAAAGCTAGCTTAAATTTTCATTTCAAATAGGGATTAATTAGACTTATTCTTCATCATCTAGTGGATCTATAAAATCATTCTCTTGTTCTTCAGAAAATGTATTCTCACTATTATTAGAAAGTGGTTTACCTGCTCTATCATCATCATCTGCCAAGGGGGAGCGCATTGGGACTGCCATTTCTTCATGTAATTTTTTTGCAACAAGGACTTTACCTACTCTTTTTCTGGTATATTTTTCTGAATAATGCTCTAATAGAAACTCAAAAAAGGCATCCATTTTCTCACTCTCAAAATATTCAAATGTAATTCCTTGGGATTGAAATAAGCTATAAACATTTTCAAAAAATAAAAAAGCTTCTGCTCGAATAATATCTGTTTGTTTTAAATGAATAGAGATACTGGTTTTATCTAATATTGTCATTTTACCAAACTCAATGATATTATCACCACCACCTAAAACTGCTATCAACTCTTTAAAAGCTTTCACATATCTTTGTTTCATTTTTTACCTCTAGAAATTATAAGCTTTTTTCATTTTCTGAAAAAAGAAATTCTCATCCTCTAATGTTAACAAACTTAATTTATTTTTCACTAACTTTATTATATATTTTTTAATATTTTTGCCAACATCAATATTATTATCAATATAACTAAATGTTTCTTCTTTTTTTAATAACTCAACAAGAATAGTTGAGTCGCCACTTATAACAATGCTTCCTAAAATAGGGGTTGATGTTTTATTATGAACAGGAGCTATTTTTGAATACTGGATTATGTCTAAAGTTGGAATAACAACTGATGCCCCTAAGGTTCTTGCTAGTCCATTACTGCCTAATGTTGTCGCAAAAACAATTCCGGTTGCAGTTACTTCTTCATTTAGAATTGCTTTATTTGTTTTTATTGTTACATTTCATAAACAAGTTTTCATAAGGGACATAATTTTTAATTCATTAATGGCATAGAATTTTTTCTTATTTGCTTCAACTTCTAATGCATCAACATTTTGAATAACTAATTTATTAGTAGTAAGACTAGATAAGATTTCTTTCATGTTATCAATTGAATCTGAAGAAAAAAATCCAAGGTAACCAGCATTAAAAAATAAGTAGTAAGGGGTCTTTCCTTGTTTTTGAAAATAATGGACGGCATCAATAAAGCTTCCATCGCCTCCTATAATAATTACTACCTCTGGATCTAGAGAATCCAGACTCCACTTAAAGTTATCCAAAATTTTACTTACTTTTCTACAAGCAACATCTCTGTTTTGCCTACAGAAAATAAAATATGTCTGTTTATGAATTCTTAATTTTGAAATGCTCATTTATTACTCCTTCTAGAAAATCAAATGTTAAATCATCAGCTGTAGCAAGAATATAATCTGCTTTTGAAAACTGCTTAATATCATTGGTTCATTTTATTGCAACACTAATCATTTTTGCCGCTATAATTCCCTCAACTCCTGCCGGAGCATCTTCTACTCCAATCATATGTTGGGGAGGTATATTTAAAAGTTCTGCTGCTTTTAAATATAAATCTGGAAAAGGTTTGGAATGCAAAATAGTGTCAGGATCAACAATTGCATGAATGCAAACATTTAGATTAAGTTTGCTTATTATCATTGGGGCATTTCTACTACTTGAGGTTATAACAATTCTGTATCCATGTTGTTTTAATTTAAGCAGAGTTTGTTTAGCATGCCCTAAAATAAAGCTATCATCTAATTCATTTTTCAAGTATTCCTTATATAATTTATTTTTTTGATAACAAAATTGATTTAGATCGTTTTTACTTAGAACCACATTATTAAGTTTACATATTGCTAATGCAGTTTTTTGACGATTTAAGCCCCGTAACCGATCATTTTGTTCTTTGGTTAAATGCATTCCTCACTTTAATGCTTCTAGTTGTCATGCCCGAAAATGAAGCCTTGCTGTTGCAGTTATTACTCCATCTAAATCAAAAGCAATACCTATTTTTTGATTTTCCAACATTACTTCTCCCTACTCTTAGTTTATAATTATTTTGTATGGAAAAGAAAATAAGAGTACTAACGGGTCTTACCCCATCTGGACATTTTACAATTGGTAATTACTTCGGAGCATTAAAACCAATTGTTGAATATCTAAAAGAAGGAAATGAAGTGTTTGTTTTTGTTGCAAACCTCCATGGCTTATCAATTCCAAATGAGATAACACCTGCCGTTTTACACCAAAACACAATGGAACTATTATTAATTTTAGAAGCTATGGGAATTCATAATGGGATCAAAAACTGCTATGTTTATATTCAAAGTGAGCATCAAAATCATCTTGTTTTAGGAACATTAATGCAGTTATTTTCTAACATGGGAGAATTAGAAAGAATGACTCAATACAAAGATAAAAAAAAGCAACTAAGAGCGAGGAACAAAACTTTTTATTGTCCAACTGGTTTACTTACTTATCCTGCATTAATGGCAGCTGATATTCTACTTTACTCTCCTGATCTTGTTCCTGTTGGTAATGATCAAAAACAACATCTTGAATTAACTAAAATCCTGTCCAATCGAATTAATAATTATGTAAAGAATCCAGTTTTGAGTTTACCCGCTTTTCTCTCTCCTTCAATTAAATTAAGAATTAAGTCATTAACAAATCCAAATAAAAAAATGAGCAAATCCTCAAAAAACCCAAATGATAGCATCTTTCTCTTAGATTCAGCTGAAGACATAAGATTTAAGATTTCTAAAGCTAAAACAGATAGTTACAATCAAATTCTAGCAGATTTTCAATTAAAACAACCTGGTGTAAATAACCTTTTGGATTTATATTTATTAACTAAAAATACTAATGATCTCAATAATGTGATCAAGGAAATAAATAATGATAGTGTTCCATATAAAATGCTTAAAGAAAAAGTGACCAATGCTCTCATTAATGAAACTAAGAAAATACGCATGACTATTAAAAATCATTTGCAACTAGCAAAACTAAATATTAGGAATTTTGAAACATTTTTCCAAAAGCATCAACAATGACAACCACCATTTCTTCATGATGAAGCATGAAAAAGAAAGAATCATAAAATTGAAGCCATTAGCAACAAACTAATTACGAATCTATTAAAGGAATTAGGTTTATTAATTTAACCTAATTTTGGAGGAGCTAAACTTCCCCTTACTTGTGATAATTTTGTAACAGTAACAAATGCATTTTCATCAATATTATTTATTCTCTTCAATAAATCAACATACTGATGGTAATAAACAACAATATAAATTTCTGTTTTTGATCTATTAGAAGCAGGAGATTTAACAATGGTAATTGTATGTTTGTGTGGGTAATTTCGATGTACCAAACTTCTGCTTATTTGATATCCTTTGTTTGTAAAAACCTTAACTGCTATTTTGATATAGCGAGGATATGCATAATGAGTTGAAATACTACTAACTCCGATAAAAAGAATTGTTAAAAATAATGTATTATTAAAAATATTATGAAAATCCCAATTGTTATTCTCAATTCCATCTTTTAAAAATTTTGAAATAAATACTATTGAGAACATTATAGTTACTGAAATGATCATGTTATAAATTCCAAAATTCTTTTTTCTTATTGCATAATACATGGATAAATTATCTATTCCCCCAGCACTTCCTTTTGCCATATAAGTTATTGATAATACTCCTCCATAAACAACTCCTGATACAACAGCAGCAATAGCTCTAGTACCAGTGTCATACATAATTTTTGATAATTCAAACAAACTTACACTTAATGGTATATAGTTAGCAAATAAAAAATATGATGTTGTTCCAACTATTAAATACGTTAAAGTTAAACCTGCAAACCTTTTCCCTATTTTGAAATATGAAAAGACAGTTAATGGAATATTAAAAGCTATCATAAAAAAAGGAAAAACTCAGGGTTTTTCGATAAATAAATTTAATGCAATTGAAAGCCCCATAAAGCCACTAGGAAAGAAGCCACCTTGACGAACTAAAAAAATAAGAATTAAGGAACTTAGGATGGCAATAACCGCTACAATACAGTATCGGATTTTTAATTCTAAATTTCCTAAATATGTTGTTAGTCTAATCATATCTCTTATTATAATCTTCCTTAGTTATAATTATAAAATGTAAATAAAATTTCTAATTAAGATTTTTTTTACTTTATAATTTTTTTTGTTTTATCAGATATTTATTTATTTTTACTTAGTATAAAATATCAATTTAAACATGAATCATGGGGTTCGATTTCACTATGAAATTATGAATAACTATTTTCTGTTTTAACTATTCCAGGTATTTTTGCATGATGTTCGACAACCTTATAAATGATACCTTTTTTTGTTTTTCGATATACTTGAACTTCTAGATTTTCATAAGTAAAATTAATCATTTTTGTTTTGTTAATTCCCTTCTTTCTCATTTCGCTTACAACCCAATCATGAAATGTGTTATAATCACCAATTGGTAAATTTGTTTCATCTAAGTAGTTTTGGAAAACAATTTTAAAACCAACATCCCCCCTAATAAGAAAACTATCTAAACCAGTTTTAACAACTGGTTCATTATATTTAATTTCATCATGTTCATCATAAATTTCCCCAACTAATTCCTCAAGCACATCTTCTAAAGTTAAAATTCCAACCAAGCGATTTATTTTTTCATTCTGTTTTATTTCCACTCTTGTTACCACTGCCATATGTAATTTTTTTTGTTGAAGTAGTTCCATGACATCAAGTAAATTATCTTCTTCCTTAATAAAAATTGGAGTTATGATAAGGCTAGATAAATCCATTGATTTACCTTTATAAAAAATAGGATTTATATTGTTTAGGATCAAATGGGCATAAATGTCTTTCATTTTAACAAAACCCACCAATTTATCTTTGGATTGTGATAAAACAGGAAGTCTTGAAAAGTGATACTTATTATTAATGATTTGATTAAGTTCTTTTCTTGAGGAGTAAATTCGTAAATATTGAACTTTATCTCACTTAATCATTGAATCACCAACTTTCTTCTCTTTCATTTTCACTGCTGCTTCAACTAGTTCTTTTTCATGATGCTCAAAAACCCCTTCATCTTCTGAAGATTCCAGTACTTCCATTAATTCAATTTCAGTAGCCTTTGGTATCTTTTTTTTCTTTTCAATTCACATCACTGCATAAACTAAGGGATAACTTAAGTATTTAAAAAACAACATTCCATACACTGTTGAAACTGCTAATTTTTCAGCATACCGGAAAGCTAGATTTTTAGGTATTATTTCTCCAAAAATAATAATAAGTATAGTTGAAACTGTAATAGCCACAGTAGTAGCAATGGCAATACTTCCTGCACCAAAAATTTTTCCGAATGCTAAATTCAATAATGTAGTTGCCACAATATTAAAAATATTATTTCATACCAAAATAATTGTTAAAGATGATGTAAAATTTTCCTTGAGCAAATAAACTAATGCTGCTTTTTTTCCTTGTTTTGATCTTTGTTTTGCCATAGACTTTAAGCGGTGTCGATTAATCCAAGTTAAAGCTGTTTCATATGATGATAAATAACTACTACATAATAAACATAAAACAATAATTATGAAATACAAAATAACTATGCTCAAGTACCCCTCCTTAGTATTTTAATACAGGAAATAAGTTTTAATTTTCACTTATTTCTACAATGAATATATAATATAAATATATAAATGGGAGGATAGTATGTGATTAGAAAAATTAAAAAAACTAAATATTATAAAAATATCATTAATTTGAATTGTATTAAGCATTATTGGATTAGGGTTGGCAGCAGCAAGTTATGCTAATTCTCAGTCTTCTACCTCTAATGTTGACATAGGAAGTCTAACTGAGGAACAAGCACAAAAAGAACTATCATTTATTGAATTACAAAAAAAATATGCTAATTTAAATTTTCTTAAAGATGTTGATGCTTTAAAAGGGCTTCTTGATGCAAAAGCAACATTTATGCTTTATACAGGAACTGATGCCTGTGGGTGATGCCGTACATCTTTACATGTTGATGAACAGGTTGTTGCAGATCGAGGAAGTGAATTTGAAGATGGTTCTAGAAATGGATTATTTAGAAACATGAGTATTGAATTTGAGAATTTTGCAAATGGACCTATAAATGATGAAACCCTAAATTCTACTTATGCCATTTATGCACTGCATGATACAGAATATACCAGTGCGGGTGAGTATTTAAGTTCTCCTAAAGCAACTGGCATTGTTGATTTATTATTAGGAAGATTAAATGATGAAGAAGAACTAGATATGGTTGAATTAGTTCCTTATACAAATGGTGCAGCTGTATCCTTACCTACTGAAATTGGTACAAGAGCAAGTGATTTTAGACAGTATTTTGATGCATTCAATGATGCTGATGAAATAAAACTAAAAGTTGGTACCCAATCATTATTAAATCTAAAAAGTCAATTAATAAATAGCAGACGTTTTGCAACTCCATCTTATTGAGCAATTATTGATGGTCAACCTCGTTTTCTTACATCCACATATTTAACTAGAAAAGCTCTTGATGCATATGCAGCTTTTTTTATGTCTGGTAATAAAACTCTTGATGAATTAAAGCTTGAACTAATCTCATAAAATGTGAGTATAAGTTCTGCTTTATCTAATAAATTAGAATTAAAAGAAAAAAATAAAATTGCATATGTTGCAAAATATTATACCCCCTGATCCCAGATTTTTTTAAATTTAGAAAACTTAGAAAAAATTACAAAAAAAACTTCTTCAATAACTGCACCAAGATCTTGTGTTCTTCATAAAAAGAAAAACTGCTTTACTACTCCCTACTTCCATTCTCAATACATACCTAATACACTTTCCTTAAAGCATGTTAGAAATACATCTAGATCAATATTTATTGCAGAACTCACTAATACTCTTAGCATTTTGCATGCTATTAAAATTAATAATATTAGTTATTTTGATTTAAGACAAAAAATAACCCTTTTTTGAAACCTTCTAGACATTGATAATAGAGAAATAAAGAAGTTATATAAAAAGGGCCTAGAAATTGCAATTGAAACGGAAAGTTCTCACCTTCCTGTTTGTCTTTGCCATAATGATCTTACTAATGGTAACATATTATGAGTGAATAACCAGATTTTATTAATTGATTTTGATTTTTCAGCTTTAAATTTTCGCATATTTGATATTTGTTCTTTTCTAACAGAAAATCATTTATCAACAGAAGAAAGAAGACTTTTTTTAAAAAAAATGAAACTAAGCAAACTGGAAAACTACTGGTTAAAAAAAATTATTGACTTTGAAGATATTCTTTGGGGGTTTTGAGCTCTATACTATTTTTTTCAAACAAAAAAACAAATTTATCTAATAATTGCTACTGAAAAATTAACTCGCTTCTTTTCTTCTTCTTTTTGGGAACACTTTATCAGCAATTATAATTGCTACAGGACATAATAATAAAGGAATAAGGGACCAAATTGCAGCAATTTTTGCAGTATTATCTATTTCTTCTATAGGCTCAACAAATACATAATTTGTTCCAGAATAATCAATGTATGGAGGTGTTTCAGCCTTAGCATTTTGTGCTTCCAGGCGTTCCTTTATTTTTAAGTCTGTATTTTTATTAGTAGTGATTATTATGTAAATACTATTTGCTTGTATTTGGTCTGTAAACTGAACATTAGATGCACTTTCTGCATTATTAACAATTGACATATAGGCCTTTGTTGAAGTATTTGGTAATAAATATTGATTTTTTGTTTGATAAACAATGCATGGATCCTGAAATGGTTCAAGTTCATATTGTGAATTTTCAAAATAAAGAATATAGCTGGCATCTTGGGCATCCAGTCCCACAATTCTATCTAAAGAATTAGTAATTTTCCCATAAAGAATATATGTTGTATTGCCTGCACATGAAAAAGGAGCTACATTTTTCTTTTCAATAGTTCCAACATTAAATCTTACTTGTTTATTTTCATTACTGGCTTCAGAATCCGTTGCTTCTTTTACAGTTGTGAATGCTACCTTGTTATTTTGATTAATAAAAGTAAATAACAAAACTCCTATAAAAGAAAGCAATGTGAAAGAGTAAACCAAAGCTCACTTTATAAATTGTGTAATCTTATTACTTGTCATGTTCTTTAATGAAGTAATCAACTCGATAAAATTTTACATCTTTCTTTCTTGTCAATCCATCAACTAGATTAATTTGGGTTTTATCTTCATTTTTTGCATCAAATAACTTTCAATATATCCCAAAAATCTTTGCAGTCAAGAAGATTTCTTTCTCTATTTTTCTATCAATCTTTTTAATTTGTCGATTTATAAATACTCTTCAAACAACAATTAACCCAAGAAAAAAAGCAGTAGCACTAGGAAAAGTTCATAATAAAATCTGATTTGTTGATTCACGATATACTGGAAATCAAACAATAAAAAAAACTAACACTACAACTGATAAAGTGCTTCAAAACCCATTAAGAATTTGTTTGGAAAGAACAAAAAGAAGAAACGAAATCATAAGTAATATCGCAGCTCCATAAATAACATAAATTATTAATGTTTCTTTTCTTTGTTCATCATCAAAAATAATAGTGTATTCAGAAATGCCTAATAGCAAGGCAATTAAAAAGGCAATTAATCCAGCAATTAATGATCAAACTACTATTCCAAAAAATGCTTTTTTAATATCCACCTTCTACTCCATATGTATTATAAATTATTTGCTCTTCTTCTTCTAATTTCATTCATTGCTTGTCAGGTAACATTACCAATCATTGTTGCATTATCAACACAATATTTGGGTTCTGGAAAATAACAAACAAGTTGTTTATTAGTTTTAAATAATTTTCGTAAATAGGAGTTACACGCTACTCCTCCACCAAATGCAACATGCTTTATATTGTATTCCTTTGTGAGATTAATTATTCTTTTATAAATTGCTTCCTGGCTTATTTTTTGAAATTGAGCCAGGCATTTTTTTATTTCTGCTTTGTTCATTTTTTGTGTCTTTGCATAATGAGTTGCAAGTTTTGTTTTAATTCCTGAAAAGGAAAATGAACCATCATTTAGTAAAGGTGATTTTAATTCTAAATAGTTGTGAACCTTTTTAAGAGATGATCCTACTAAGTTATCAATGTTTTGGCCCCATGGATAAGCAATTCCATACATTCTTCCTAATTTGTCATATGCTTCACCAATGGAATCATCACGAGTTTTAGCTACTAATACTTTTGTATTAAATTCCTTCACAAAATAGATATGAGTGTGTCCCCCAGAAATAACAGCAGCAATAAATGGATAAGAAGGTCTCTTTAATAAGAATGCAGAATAAATGTGACCATCCAGATGATTAATTTTCACTAAGTAAATTTTTTCTGAATCATAAACATCAGCTAGTTCATTTATAGCTAATGCTTTAGAAGTATTAAAAAGACTCAAGGAAAAAGTTTTTGCCATGCATTTACCTATAACTAAGGACCCAATAAATCCAGGTTTAAATGTGTAGCTGATTCGTCTTATTCTTTCTTTTCAATTTGGTATTAAATTATCTAATTTCTTAAATAAAAAAAGAAAATTATCCAGATGATCTCTTGCAATTATTTCAGGAAAAATCCCTCCATATTTTTCAACAATTTTATTTTGAGAAATGGTTTTTTCAAATAAAATCTTATTTTGAGATATAACTGCAATTGATGTATCATCGCAACTTGATTCAAATGCTAATGATAAATCTTTCATTAAAAAAGCTCCATGAATGAACTAAATTGAGGGTATGAATATCGGTTTTTTATTGGTAAAAATAAAGATTTTTCTAAATATAATTTTTCAAAATCTTTAAATTTCACTTCCTTACCACAAATAATTTTAACAAGCCTGTCAGAATTTGTTTCATTTTTATAATTATTAATTAAATCAATTAGCAAAGGAATGTTTATTCTTGAAAAAAGAAATTTATTCTCATAGGGTCCAGTTCGAAAATTGATCATTAATCTTTCCTTCATGTTTTTTTTCCTGCCCTGAACGCTAGAAATATCTGATATAAACCAATGTAAATTTTTCTCTAAACTATTCTCAATTTTTAAGCTATAATATTTAGATTTTGATCTACTTATCAAAATCAGGATTGATTCTCAAAAGCGATCTTTTTGTTTTAATCCTTCCTTAAAGAAATAAAAAGATAAAAGAAAGGCAGATGTAATGTATAGTTTAATACTAGGATTTATTGTCACAACACTAATTATTAGTGATTGAGCTAACCGCATTGACATAAAACTGCCAGGTGTTGCCACAACATATATTGCAGTTAGTTTATTAAAAGAACAATTAACTGTAGCTAAAAGCCGCTCAATTGCTCCAAATAAATTCTCTGAATGAGTGACATTATTATGATAAAATAAATGATTTACTGGAAGCTCATCCTCTTTTTCTATAGTATGTAATAAAAAAAGATCGGGAGTTTGAAAAGAAATAAATAAGTGATTTTTTAATTCTGAATCAATCATTTTATAATTTTAATAATTATTTTTTCCTATTGCTTCCTATTATTATTAAAACTGGTCCCTTTTTTTCTTTCTTTAAATGATGGATTTTTATTTCTATTATTTGATTGCTGATAATTTTTTCTTGGTCTTCTTTTTTGATAGTTATTACTTTTATAGCTTGCTGAATGATTACTAAATGATTTGTTTGTATTTCTTCTTTTATCATTTAGTTTTAAATTATCAGTCAAAATACTAATGGAACCCCGAAAAAAGGTTGTAAATTCAATTCAAATAACTAAATTCCCATGTCTAACAGCTTCCTTAATTGCTAAATAATTAGGTCATTCAATTAAAAACAAACCATTACTATCTAAAAGATCTACAATGATTTGGTTTGTTTCATTTTTATTAACCTTCATTAGTGAGGAATAAAAATCTAGATGATAAAGCTTAGCAAATTTATGGCCTCTTCCCTTATATTCTTTAAGCCGAATGTAAGTAGGTGATTGATCAAATTCAATTCCTAATTCATTTAAAATGGAATTAATCACTGTTGTTTTTCCAGTTCCTACTGCCCCATTTAATAAAACAAAACTTCTTTTTCAAGAAGTATTTTTTAATATGTAAACCACATATTTTGCTATTTCACTTATGCTATATTCTTTTTTGTTTATTTCTAATTTCATTTCTTTCTTCCTCATTATTTATTTAGTTAATTTAAAATTTCTTTTTCTTCAAAGAATAAGATTTATTTAATAATTTTAGAATAATCATCTTTTTATTTAATCCGTAAATTTTATTCTCTTGGTATTTGTTACTTTTCATGAAAGAAATTAAAATGGGGCGAGTGACGGGACTCGAACCCGCGAATGCCTGAACCACAATCAGGTGTGTTAACCACTTCACCACACTCGCCATGTATTGCAACTTTAAAAAGATACACAACTATCATTTATGCTATAACTCTAAATCAATGATATTTTGTTCATCTAGCTTAACATGGAATTTTTTTTCCTGATTTGTTAATGTATTCTTAAAAAAGCTTATTGCAAGTAACCCTAATAAAAACTGATCAACATTTTGTTTATGTGAAATAAGTATATCATCAGGTTGGATGTGCGTGCCTTTTATCATTTCTTCTTTTAATAAAAAACATAACTTAACGCTATTTTTTTTCATTATCCTAACATAATTTTCATTCTTGATGGTTGTTGTAACCAGCATGTCTATTCGATTCTTTATGATGTTAGCAGTATTATGTTCTTCCCTTTGACTTTGTTCCAGAAAAGCTAGTAAAGTGTAATTATAAATCAAACAACCCCGAAGCAAACCTCTTAAAAGAGTAAAACTATAATCAATTGTTGTTACTGGATCATATAAAAAGCCTATTCTGATGGTGGTAACTCTTGAACTTACAAATGATGGATAAAAAGCATATTCTTCAATGATATTTTTCAATTTCATTCTAGTTTTTTTTGCTAATTTATTAGGATCACTGAAGTATCTTGAAACAGTAGCTATAGAAACAGATGCTTTTTTTGCTATTTCAACAATATTTAAATTCTTTTTCTCATTTCCCATTTTAACCTTCAGTAGGAATTTTTCTTAATAAAGCATCAAGGGTATTTTCGATACTTTCTCTATTCTCAATTTTTTTATCATGAGTTTTTCTTAAAATGCTTTTTCTTTTAGGTGGATTAAATGTTGTTTTTAATTCAGTTGTTGATTTAGTTTTTTTTCTTGCCTCCCTTAATGCTTTTCTTTTCAAATATTGTTCAGTGTAGTATTCATCAATTGTTGTAAATTCTTGGGATTTTTTAGATTTTTTGGATGATCTTTTTCTTGATCTTTCAATTAAACTGCTTGGTTTAATACCCATATTATGTTTTTTATTCACACCTCCTTGTTGACGCTCTCCTTCTGTTTCTAAATAAGTTCCGTAAGCAGTTAAATAAGGTTTTTTATTCTTTGTTGTGTTATAAGAGGGAATTGTTTTTTTATCTTTTTTTGGTGCTACTTTTGGTGTTCTTCTGGAAAATTTAGTTGTTTTGGCAATGTCTTCATAAGTAAATCTTTTCATATTTTTCTTCAATGTGTCATGTTCAATTTTTTTCTTTACATTCATTGATGTTTTTTTCTCCCTGAAGTATCTTTTTTTATTATCGAATACCATTTATTCCCCCTTCAATATATTTTACAATATCCATGATTTACAATGAATTTAACCAGCTTGGTTTTATCTCTTTTAGTAAAGCAAGAAGCATTTTATTAGCATTTAGTACATCATTAATATCACAAATAGAATTTCCAGTATGAAGGTTTCGTGAAACAATACATAATGGAAAAATAGGGATTCCTGAATCATGGATATTTATTATGCCAGCATCTGTTCCTCCCAAGGAAACATAAGGTTGGGTTTTAATGTTATATTTTTTGGCGGTTTGTAAAAAATGATCTAAATTTTTTCTATTGGTAATGTGATTAGCATCTACAATTCGCTCTAACACTCCATCCCCTAGCTTTCCTATTCTCTCATCTTCTCTTGATGGTGATATATCAATTACAATTGCTGCCTTATAATTGCTATTAGCTAATGCAGTGTCTATTGATACTGCTCCTATTTCTTCTCTTGTGCCAAAAATCCGATCTATTGCATAATTATTATTTTCATTCATCGAGAAAGAAGTTATAAGATTAAGATAAGTTCCTAACCGATTATCAATTGCTTTTGCAAGAATTCTCTGATTACCAATTTTTTTGGCTTTGGTAGCATATGTTCCCTGACAACCTACACGAATCCCTGCCTTTCTAGCATCTTTCTTTGATTTAAAACCAAAATCAATATAATGAATTGTCTTAGTAATTTTTTGATTATAAAGATTTTTAGGAATATTTAAAAATCTTTTAGTTCCTCTTTGATTTTCCCCACTTATTACCCCTGTATCTTTTCTTGTTGGATGCATTAATACACCAGTTACTCTTTTATTGTGAATATTAACAAAAGTAAATTGAGCTCCATATACGCTATGAGTATACATTCCTCCTAGCGGTAATACTTCAGCTAAGCCTTCTTCAGTAACTCTTTTTATAATAAACCCCACTTCATCACTGTGTGAACAAACAACAATTCTTTTTCTTTTTCTTGATTTTGATTTAAAAATTAGATGTCCTAAGTTATTGAAATTTGCCTCATACAAAAGTGGGTTTATATGTGACAAAATTAATTCTTGAACATTTTTTTCAAATGAAGAAATTCCAATTTCATCCAACAAACTTTTTAGTAATTTTCAATTTAATTTCACTTCTTTAATCATATTAGCTCCAACCATTATTTGTATTTTATGTGAAATACAACACTAAATTATAACCTATTCATATTGTGCAATGTTTCTATAATAGAAGACAAATAAACATCATATTAATTTTATTAATTTATGGTTTACTTTAATTTATTCTTATAAGTTTTATTTAAAATATACTTGTTTAAGACATAAGTGCTTTATGTAAACTTATATAATAAAAAATAAAGGTGAAATATGAAAATAGGGTATATTGTAGATAGTGGATTTGTTGTCCCCAATGAACATAAAAATAGTGAATTAACTAATCGAATTAGGTATGTAGAATTTGTTATTATAGACCCAAATATGAATCAGTATAGTGAAAAGAAAATCACAATAAGTAAAGAGAATCTTGAAGAGCTTTTTAATAAATTTCCAAAAAGGGGATTAAAATCTTCCCTCACACCTACTGAAAAATTAAAAAACACCATTAATGATATGCTTAAGGAATTTGATTATGTTATAGGAGTTCCTATTGCAAAGGATGTAAGTGGGCAGTATGATAAATTTTTGTCATTTTCACTTGATCCCCAGTTTAAGAATAAATTCTTTGTTTATGGAATGGGTAATATTGGACCATCAACTTTTTATGAACTACTAAAATTAGATCAGATACTTTCTACTAAACAAACTCTTGATAAAGCTAGTTTTGATCAAGCAACTTCCTTAGTTGAAGAACAAATAAAATCAAGAATTTTTCTTTATCTTTCAGATATTACCAGACTAGTTGAAAGTGGTAGAATTAGTAAATTAAAAGGAGCAATTGGAAAGTTTATTAGATTAAAAATTGCCTTAGAAAAGAAAAAGGATAAATTTGTGCTTTTAGCTAAGGGAAAAAGCAGTCTAAAACTTATTCATGATACTGCAAGTGAAGTATTACACAAATCAAATGAACAAATGCAAAACTATCACCGAATTGTGCAGCTGTTTTCTTATGATGTTGATCCTGATTTAAAAGAACGCATTATTTCTTTAATAGAAGAAGAATGTGTCATTAATCAAATTAGTGATCTCCCTCCTATTTACATGGTATTTCTTGGAAAAGGGGCCATTGTAATAATTATTAATTTAATAAAAAAATAAACTTAATCTTACCTTTCTGATTTTATGACACCTATTCCCTTTAAATACAGAATTCAGCCAATAAGTTCACTAATTTCTGCTTTTGATAAATCATCAACAAAATCAATAACCCCTGAGGATAAGTAGTTCAAAACTTGTCCTTCCTCAAGAACATTCATCAAACCTCATTCCATAAGTGCTTCTATTCCCATAGCTTTTAAGGCTTCTTTTAAGAGAATTCTTGCAAAGTACCTTTGTTTTTCTGTTGATGGTCATGGATCTTCATATCTTTTAAACCTTCATCTTCGAAAATTTATTTTTTGAAAACGCAAAATACATTCATCAAGAATATAGTTTTTATCAGCATACAAAGCCCTTATTATTCCAGGAATAATTTTTGTGGTAATGAACACATCATATTGAGCATTATGAGCTTCTGCTTCACTAAAATCTACTTTTAATAGATTAGCAATATTTCGTAAACTCATTTTTTCATCTTTAATGAAAAAGGCCCCAATTGCTAATAATAATATGTCTAAATCAGATACAAATAAATTAGGTCACAAAGGTCGTTGCAGGTATTTATAAGTTTTTGCAGTGATGAATTTATCATCAAATCCTCAACCATTATAAGAAGCGATAATTGCATCATCTGCCCTACGTAATAATTCACTAATTGCTTTTTTTACATCAACTCCATTTTCTAACTTCTCTTTTGTAATTTTGGTTTTTCGAATTATTTCTTCATCAATTTCTTCAAATTTTTTTGTTTTTAATTTACAAAAAAAACTTTTTTCCTCAATAAATTCAAAAGTGGGTGAAAAAACAGTAAAGGCAATTTGAGTTATATCATCTTCAATAGGATTAATACCTGTTGTTTCAATATCATAAGTTATTAGGTTTTTAGTAAGCTGTATAACTCTAGCTTCATTAATAATAAAAAACTTATGGAAGGGAAAGGTTTTGTTTTTTATGATCGCATTTTTATATATATTCTTCATGTTACTATTATAAATTACTTCCTTAAATACAATAAAGTGAATGTGGCAGGGGTGACAGGACTCGAACCCGCAACCTGCGGTTTTGAAGACCGATGCTCTACCAATTGAGCTACACCCCTGTTTCAATCCTATTTTAACAAGTAATTACTATTTTTTTATTTACCATTTTATTAATTCAAATTAATATCGTGGTGATTTGTATTATGAAAACTAATTAATATAATTAAATATTAGTATTTCATTAAAAATACTGCTTAAAAGTAATACATGCAGTGGAAAACTTATTAATAAACAAGTAAATATTAGTATTTTTATATTACTTATTATTATGTTTTTGGTTAAAATTTGATCATAATTTATGCTTCCTGATTCATCTAAATTCAATTTCAAGGAGAGTTATTTAAGAAGGGTATTATTCTTCATCTAGTTAATTTTATCAATTATAAATGCAATTAAATCTTTTAGCTTTATTACTTTTCATATTTCAATATTTAAACATTTTTATAATTCTATGTTTAAAAATATTTATCTAATTATTATCATAAATACTTTTAAATATTTATAATAATGATAATTATTAAATCTAAATTTATAAGTGGCTCAATTCTAAAAAATAAATGGTGACCCGTACGGGACTCGAACCCGTGCATGCCAGAATGAAAATCTGGTGTGTTAACCGCTTCACCAACGGGCCATCTACTACCAACAACTAGCTGGCGCCTAGTGAGGGACTCGAACCCCCGACCTACTGGTTAACAGCCAGACGCTCTACCAACTGAGCTAACTAGGCACTTCATTTATATTTTATGAAAAATATCAACAACCCAAACTTTCATTTAAATTTAATTAATTAGGGAATATATTTTTCCAAAACATGTAATGCATCAGAAACTGTTTTTATTTTTATTAATTCTTCATCCTCTATTTTGATTGAATATTCATTTTCAATTCTAACTATAATACTAAATAAATCTAATGAATCCAATCCGATATCCGATAATAGAGAATATTCAGTTATAGCGGAAATATCCACTCCTTTATCTAATAATGCTTTAATCAGGATTTTTCAGTGTCTTGAATCTTGCATATATTTATATTTTAACCTAAATGTTTAAGTGTAATTGTTTTTCAAATTATTTCTTCTTGATTATTTTTTCAGGTCACAAATATTCCAATTTCTCAATTAAATTCATCAATTTCCTTTATTTTTATATAACCACTTTTAATGTTATCTCAATACTTCGTAGTTAATGCTCTTAATAATTCATATTTAATTTTTTGCTTATTAATACTTGGTACTGCATTTTCATTAAGATTAATTGAGCGATATAAATTATCTCAATCTAGGTTTTCAAGACTTTGACCTTCTCTTTTTTCTTCCTCTTTTTGATTTATAACTGCTTTTGTTGTTCCATTAGATTCATTAGTCACTAAATATGCTGTTACAGCAATTGTAATAATGAGAATTACTGCTGGAATTCCATATGCAAGGATTTTTTTTATTTTTATATTTTTACACCTTCTTTTGCTGTTCAATTAATAAATCATTCATAATTAAATCCATTATATAAGAAGGATTCTAGATCTTTGTTATTAAAATTTAATCTATCTTCATTACTGTTTTCAGTATTATCAACATTATTAGAATTAAGTATTTCTAAGCAATAAAAAGCTTTCCTACTACAATCTCCTGTTACAAGAAGAACATTATTATTTAAGAAAATGTTGATATTATACTCTAATGAATACAAGAATTCTGCCTTAAAAGTAAAGTTAAAGGACAGTGGGGTAAATCGTTCATAAAAAGGGAAAAAGATTGCATTAGTAGTTCCTGTAGTATCTACTAAAATTTTATCTGTTACTTCATTTCTTTTTGTATGCAAATTTGGATATAAGATTCATTCCATGGCATTCGGTCCCTTCTCTTTATTTATTTCTAAACGCTTTTGATTCAAAAAGGGACTTTCAAAACTACCTTTTGATATTTGTCATTCTACAGCTGCTAGATTATCATTTTTCAATATTGAAACCGTTGCTATATTCTTGATGCTAATTACATTATTGTATTCAATAGTGTTTGTAAAATTTAATGAATACTCACCTAGAATTAAATCAGTAATCCCCCTTTCTGTAGATCATTTAAATAATCAATTAAATGGCAAAGAAATTTGGTGTTTGTTGCCAGAACTAATATTTATGCTTTCACTTCTATAAAAGTTTACTAGTTTTTCAACTGTAAATATATTAGAACGATCAGTATCATCATCCACAAAAATTAGTTCTGAATATAACTGGAGAACAACTTTTTTATTGGTTAAACAGTTTTTATTCATGTAGTATTCATAAGATTGTGAACCATATGTAGATAAAGTTATTTTCTCACTTTTTCGACACAAATTTAATTGAATTACAAGATTATATTCTTTTGATTTAAAAGTGTTATTGAAAAAAGTAAATGTTAATTTATATTTACCAGAAGGGTGAGCCAGATTTAAATCAATGCTTCTAATTTCTACATTATGACTTGTCATTTTATCCCATATATGTATTAGATAAAATGTTGCTGATTATTTAAATATCATTTCTGATGTATTTTTAGTTAAAAAATTCTATTTATTTAAATAAAATGGCTTTATCAATTAATCATTACTCAATGATTACATGCTATAATCAAAAATTAAAAACCTTATTGAGATTTATCAAAAGTGAGACTTCATTTAATTCCAAATTTATCCATTATTAATGCAAACCTTGCTCCTCAAAAAGCATCACACGGAGCAACCATTGAATATCCACCATCTTTTAGGAGTAAATTATGTAATCTATCCACTTCTTTTGCTTTTTTTACTGAAATTCCCATGCCAAAAAAGGGAGTTGTAGGAGTGGAAGAAGTACTTGGTAAATAAAAATCAAAAATCATGCAGGTTGTATTACCAATGCTAAATAAAGAAAACATAATTTGATCTTTAGCCATCATACTCATTTCCATTCCTTTGATTGAATCAAGATGTTTTTTAGGAATATCTTGATATTTTATTGGTTTAAAAACCTGTTTCATATGAAATACTTCTTTGTAGTATTTAATAGCCTCTGTTGCTTTGCCCACAAACCCAATAGTTACAAATGATTCCATAAATCCTTCTTAATATGCTCTTGCAATTAATGCAAGTTTAGCATTCCCTTTATTAGTAAAAATACATTTGTTATTTTTATCATGCTTAGAATACTTAATTAGAATTCTTATGGAGAACCCATTAGTTTTTTTAATTTGTTTTTCTTCTTCCATAGTAAGATTGATAAATGCTAACACAGGGGTATTTTCTTGTAAAATCCTTCTTTTTAACAAACTAAGATCCTCAACTAGCTGAATTTTTTCATGCCAATAATTTTTTGCTTCTTGCCAAACATATTTATCATGAAGCTTTAATAATCTGGTGATTGCATTATCAAATTCAACAACAGGTATTCGGAAGATGTTCTTTATAGATTCCTTGGCATCAAAAGGTTTTCTTAAATTTACTATTGTTTCATCTCTATCGAAATTTAACTTCCCTAAGGTAATAATTAAGGGGATTCCTTTTTTTATTGTTTTCCATCTAGTTGGGCCAAAATTTCCCCGAACATATTTGATGTCAATTGAATGTTTGGAATCATTTTTTATTTGATCAAGTTTTTCTTGGTACTCACTTGGTCACTTATGAAAATCAATGCTAATTATGGTTACTTGGTTAACAGCAAGTTGTGAAGGTAAAACAAACCCATTTTCATCTCCATGTAATAGTAACATTGCTCCTAAAGCTCTTGTTGAAAAACCTCAGGAAGAACCAAAAGGATATTTTTGAATATTGTTACTTGCCATATAAGTACAATTAAAAAGCTTAGTAAAATTATTTGAAAGATTATGAGTTGTTGCTATTTGGACTGCTTGGCCATCTTTCATAATAGTTTCTATTCCATAAGTTCGTTTTGCTCCTGCAAATTTTTCAGCTTTTGTTTTTTCACCATGAAATGTGGGTAATAACAAAACATTATTAAAAAAATCGATGTACTTATGTAATACTTCCATTGTAAAATTAACTGCATCATTTTCAGAAAGGTGATATGTATGACCTTCCTGTCATAAAAATTCACTTGTTCGTAATAATGCCTTTACATTTTCTTCGATTCGAAACACATTTGCTCATTGATAATAACCTATAGGAAAATTAGTATATGATAAATTTTGCTTAGCTAAATAATAACTAAAGAGTACTTCAGAAGTAGGTCTAAGCACAATATCATGCATTGAATTTTTTCTTTTGGTAATCCAAAGTTCAGATTTTAAGCCTGCAATATGTTCTTTTTCTTGGTCAATTAAATTCATTGGTATTAATGTAGGAAAAATGACTTCTTTCATGTTAATCGATAACTTTTTGATGACATGTTTTTCAAATTCTTTAATAATATTTTTTCATATTCTTGTTAAATCAGAATTAAAAAACATTGTTCCTTTCACAGGACCAGGAATAATAAATTCTGTTTCATTCAGTATTTTCTTGTATCAAGTACTTAAGTACTCAGCATCTTTTTTATGTTTCATTCAAATTTATTATATGGAAAGACTATGAAGTATCAACTAAGGAATCAAAATCAAAATTCTTTGCTGTTAAGGTATAAATAAGATATTCATAAGAATTGGAAATGAAAGTAGACATTCTTCTAATTCGAATAAATAGCCTTACTTCTTTAAGATAGTTTTCAATTTCATTTATGTCAGAAGAGACAGCTATTTTTTTTAAATAAACTAATTTTGTTTTTTTGTAGATATTCACATCCTTTTTTATTTGTTCTAAATGAGCAATAATTACTTTTTCTTCAGGGTTTTTTATTGATTGTTCTAATGCATTTAGTCATTTAACTATTTCAGATAATCCATCTAATAAGTCTTTTTTTGCTAGTATTTGTAAATTACCATTTACTAAATATCTTGCAATACTAGCGATAACATCACCTAGTCGTTCAAATTCTTTAGCTATACTATTGTAAGATAATAATCTTCTTAATTCTTCACCAAAAAAAACATGTTGAGTAAGAATTCAGGTAGATTTATCTTGTATGTAATGAAATTCAATATTAACATTAAAATCATTACCTTCAATTTGACTGAGTTTTTTTAAATCCGTATTTATTATGGAATTAATGAGGTCTTTTAATTGGTTTGTTACTAAATCTAATAATGATAATAATCTACTTGTTTGTTTGTTCAGGGATGTTGTTTTTTCAACACTCATACTTATCCTCCTTGTTAACCAAAATCTCCTGTGATATATTGTTTTGTTTTTTCAAATTTAGGATTTCTAAATATATCATGAGAATTTCCATATTCAATTAATTTACCTTCATAAAAGAAGGCAGTGTAATCACTAATTCTTGCAGCTTGTTGCATTGAATGAGTAACAATAATAATTGTGTATTTTTTTCTTAGTTCTCTAATTAATTCCTCTATTTTTTTAGTAGCAATAGGATCAAGAGAAGCACTTGGCTCATCCATTAAAAGTATTTTTGGTTTTAAGGAGATTGCTCTAGCAATACATAAACGTTGTTGTTGCCCACCAGATAAAGATAATGCTGATTCAGTTAACCGATCTTTTACTTCATCTCATAATGCTGCATCTTTTAATGCTTTTGCTACTGCATTATAAACAATTCATGGATCAGTAATTCCATGAGCACGTAGTCCAAAAGCAATATTTTCGAAAATACTTTTGGCAAAGGGATTTGGTTTTTGAAAAACTAACCCGATTCTTGTTCTTACTTCATTTGGTTTTCATCCCTTCACTTTTCGATATTGTTTTATGTATTTAGAATAAAGCTGTTCATATTTTTCTGTGTTAGTTTGAAAATGAGCTTTAATATAGTTATTTACTTCATTATCAATACATTCCTGACGATAATTATATATCTGCATTTTTTTTCTTTTATCATGATTTTTTATCTCTTTGAGTTTATGTTTATACTTAATTTTTTCATTCTTGATTTCTTTTTTTAATTCAATTAAATTTAAAGACTTATTAGAATCAATAAACTTAAATTTTTCAAGAGTATTTAAATAATATGGCATATAAGTTCCAAGAAAAATGAAGGGATTTTTTCTTATTTCTTTTTTCCATTTTTCTCTTAGATTCTTCATCACAGTATCATGTGTTTTAACTAAGGATTGCTTTTCTTTATTGGTATCAAAATTTATTTTCTTTATTTCTTCATTTATATAGGTTTTGATTTCTTTTGATTGATAGTTTTGTTTAATTGTTATTTTCTTAAATTTCTTAACATCAATTTTGTTTTTTAATAACTCCCGTTCTAGCGTTTTTAGTTTTCCTTTTTCCTTGGGCGAAGTTTTTTTTGTTTTACCATAAATGTTTGCTCCTTCAAAAAGCATTTTTCCAGTAATTTCTGTTCCCTCAATTAAATCATTCATCCGGTTAATTGATCTCAAAAATGATGATTTTCCACATCCAGAAGGGCCAATAATTGCAATAACATTTTTCTCTGGAATATCAATTGTAATGCTAAAAAGAGCTTGTTTTTTGCCATAATTATAAAACAAGTTTAGATTCTTAATTTCCAAAATGTTTTCCACATTTCCTCCAGATAATTTTACAATTACAATTAAATTTTATTAGGGAATTAGAAGTTATGCATAACTTTTTAGTTATCAATAATCTAAAATGCTATTTTTTCTGCATGCTTAGAAATATATAAATAACAGAAACTCATTCTTTCAGATTGATTCATTCATAGTTTTTTATTAAATTTCAGACCCATCTGAAAAATAATCATTAATAAATAGACTCCTCATACTCAGGATTTTTTCTTATTGCTAAATCTTTTTCAAAATAATAATCAATTTGGTTTTCAACTAGATAAATAAACATGGCCATTTTGGCAATCATATCCTCTTCTGATTCATATTCTCAATATAATTTCAAAAAATAAGCAAACACCGTATTCTTGATCATCTTAATAATTAATGGTTCTTTATTTATGTTCTCTATTTTTTCTTTTAGGTTATTTACCATTTTAATAGTTTCATCCTCAACATTAATTTCAAATTCCTCTCTTTCATAATAATAGCCAATGTATCTTTTTTGTTTTTTAATTTTTTTTCAAAATATTGAAAAGAAAAGCAGAAAAATCTTTCTTTCAGTTGAGCAAAATTTTTTAGTTTTCTTTTGATCACTTGAAGGAGGATCAGTTAATTCTCGAAACTCCCAAATCTTTTCTATTAACTCTTCCTTTTCTTTTGTTTTCATTCTTTTGTATAGAACCGCACCAGCTACCAAAAATAAACCCTTTGGAATTGCCATAAATCCTCCTGTTTAAAAAATAAGGAAGTTAATGTTAAAAATTAACAAAACTCATTCTTTTATTATTTAAGTTTATTATAATTTGCTTTGACATAAAATGTTTTTTGTTTTTATTATGAAAACATTTAAAAATGAATGCTATGTTTTTTTATTAAATGTATTTAATTTCATTTTTATAAAAAAGTATTTTTAAATAATCTGGTAAAAATAACTATTTAAAAAAATAGTTATTTATATAGGTAATAATTTTTTTGTTAAGGAATTTTCTTAATAATAGTTACTTAACTAATGTTTTTCAAACTATTTTTATTAAAATTTAAGATTATAAATTTTTAATAACTTCACAAAAACTAAGTAACTGTCTCCTTTTATTGTGGGTGTTTGCTTCAATAGTAATTTGCAATACATTCCGGGATGAATTAACTTTGTTATCTTTTCTATTTCTTCTCCAAAAAAGTAGATTTTTTCATCTTGAATATCATCATTAAGGAGCAATACAAGCATGTTTTCTCCTCGTTTTGTTTTTTTAATTTCTTTATTTTTAATATAAACAATTACTGGAAGTTCCACGTTTGGGAAATTTTTAATCATATAGAACTTTCTTAAAGTTGTCTTTTTTTCAATATGCTCTAGTATTTGAATAATAGAACGCGAAATGTTAAAACCTAATGCTTCATTTTCTCATCGAGCTAAATTAACCACATTATCTTTTTCATTCTGTATTTTAGGTTCTGGAATTGTTGAATCATTACCTAATTTATAATAGGTTTCAATTAAATCTAAATTAGCAATTTGGGCAGTTGTGTTTAGTTTCTGATTTCCTAAGGCTCCTGCTTTAATTAAATTAAGAATTACCGTTTTTGATATTCCTAGTTTAAATAACCTGATACATGTATTTAGATAATCCCCAAATAATCCATTTTTTATAATATCTTTTTTAATATTTTCTATTATTATTTTGCCCACTCCCCTAATAAGACTTAAAGGAGCAATGATAACATTACCTGATATTTGGTAATCATGATTTGAAAGATTAAGGTTTGGACTTTGAATTGTAATTCCGTATTTTGTTCTTGCTTCTGCCATTACAATTTGTGTTTTATAAATATCTAATTTACATGAACTAAGTAAGGCATTAAAGAATTCAAAAGAATAATTAACTTTCAGAAATGCCATTCAGTAACTAATAGTAGCATAAGCAATAGCATGGCTTTTATTAAAGCCATATCCAGCAAATTTAATAATGTCCTCTCATATTTGCATTGTTAAATTTAAATTATTATTTTTAGCTTTGCTTTTAGTAAAGAATGCTTTCTTAACTTGATTAATTTCAATTGGTTTCTTTTTAGATATTAATCGTCTCATGATATCTGCTTCACTATAATTCATGCCAGCAAACTCCACCATAATTTGCATTACTTGTTCTTGATAAACTAAAACTCCAAAAGTTGTTTTTAGAATTTTATCAATTACCGGGTGAACTTTTTTTCTATTATTTGGGTAAAATTTATTTTGTGCACACTTGTCAATATGCTTTTGAGCTCCAGGCCTAAATAAAGCACTTACAAGACCAATTTCTTCAATTGAGGAGGGTTTGATTTTTCTTAACACCTTTCTCATCCCTGCTGATTCTAATTGAAAAATACCATCTACTTCCCCTGATCCAAGTAATCTAAATACCCTGTAATCTTTTTTTGAAAGGGAATAAATATCTAAAATAATGTTTCTGTTTTGATATACACCTATTATTGTGTTTTTAATAATTGTCAGATTACGTAAGCCTAGAATATCTAATTTAGCTATTCCTCATTTTTCAATTTCATCCATTTTTCATTGGGTTGTTGGAGTTTGATTTTTACTTAAATATAAGGGTAAGATGTGGGACATTTTCTTTTTTGTAAGAACTACACCTGCAGCATGAATACTTGAGTGTCTTGGAATATCTCTAATTTCATTAGCTATTTCCAATGCTTGTTTTACTTTATCATTTGTTTCAAATTTCTCTAGCAATAAATTAGAATTACTTAAGACTTGGTTTAATGAAAGAGGGAAATAACTAGCTGGTAATAATTCGGAAACATCAGTAATTCATACATTATTTAACTCAAGAACTTTGGCAACTTCTCGAAAAGCCCCTTTTAAACCAAAGGATGAGTAAGTTGCTATGTTTGCTACCCGATCAGTGCCATATCGTTCAAATAAATAATAAACTACCTGATCACGATTTATATCCTCAATGTCTAAATCTATATCTGGCAAATTACTTCTCATTGGATTCAGGAATCTTTCAAAAAGAAGATCATGTTTAATGGGATCAATATTAGTAATATGTAAGCAATAAGCAATCAGACTTCCTGCAGCAGATCCCCTTCCAGGACCAATTAGAATTCCTTTTTCATAGCAATGCTGAACTAAATCATAAAAAATTAAAAAATAGGATTCCAATCCCTTTTTTTTAACAATGCTCATTTCATAAACTAATCGATCATAATATTTTTTAGGAACAACTGCTGAAGCAAATCTTTTTTTGAGCCCTTTTATACACATACTGCGGAAAAATTCTCAATTTTGTTTTTGGATAATATCAGGAAGTTCTTTTACTTTTGTATCAAGAAGATTACCTGCTTGAAACATGGGGGTTTGGGAAATTGTTGTCATGTTTACTAAGCTTTCTCCATTTTTTCAAGCCTCTAGTTTCCCAATTGTTGCTAAGACATCAAGAATTTTTTGTTCAGTATCAAAAATTTTATCTACAATTATGTAATCAGAGATGAATCCTTTAAATTGGGAACTGTATTTTTTCATTCAATTCTCAATTTCATTATTTAATTTGTTTGTTGCTGACTTTTTCTTAAAAAATACTACATTTCCTTTGAGAAATAAATCCCGGGTGTTTTTCAAAATATTTTCTGATAATGAATAAAAAGTGGAAATACTAAAAAGTGATTTAAATCCTTCTAAATCGCGAGGGAAAAACCAATAAGTTCCAGATTTAAGAGATATTTCTAAACAAATTATCCCTTTTATTTCATTTTTTTGGCATTCCTGATAAAATTCTAAGGAACCAGCTAGGGTGGTATTTTCTAATAATATTAAGCTTTCTATGCCTAAATTTTTTGCTTCATTTACTAAGCGCTTGATGCTATAGGTTGTTCTAAAAAAATTATAGGGGCTTTGACATAAATACAGCATATTGATGGGCCCTCAATTATCTAATTAATACTAAAAAAGTTATTCTAAAGAATTATCTCCCTTTAATAAAAGACGATAGGTTCGGTGATCTTTTTTCTGATAAACAGGGGCAGAATTTTGAGAAATTCTTGTAAATACATATTTTTTTGAACTAATGCTTGTTCGCCCAACCATTAAGTATTCTTCACGTAAAGTATTTTTCACCTTAAAATCAGAAATACTGGTTCGTTTATCTTTAATGATGTCAGTAAAATATGCTTCTCTTTCAGCAAGAATATCTTTTACATCTCTACTTGTGACTTCAGTTTGACTAGAAATATTGGTTCTCACATATTCAAGTGCATCTTCCTCTTCAAACTCATCTTCTTCAACTTCTTCTTCTTCCTCTTCAACTTCTTCTAGTTCTTCTAATTCTTCTTCTAATTCGTCGACTGCTTCTTCTACTTCTTCTTCAGCTTTGTCCTCTGAAATTTTGGTTCTAATATAACTTAATTCTGCATTTCTTGCTTCATCATAAAATGTTTCTTCACCCAACATATATTTAGGACGTGAATCTGAATCTATCTTTTCTTCTAGCCGTACATACCGAATAACATCAGGATCTCTGGTGTTCATTGCTTTCAAGAGTTGTTCACCACTAATATCCTTACCTAGCTTTTCATATTCTGCAAGGGCCTTTTCATGCATTTTTCTTTTTAACTTAATTTCTTCAATTTTTCTTTTTTGATCAAGTCTTCGTTGTTCACTTGTCTCAAGATATTGAACAGCAGGCTTTCTTGAATAACCTGGAATTAAGCTATCTTCTGCTTTGCTTTCCTTCCTTTGTCTTCTTCTACTTCCTCTTGTTCTTCTTCTTAAACGATCCATACACTTATATTATAAAGAAAAGACTTATTTTATTTAGAATATTCAATTATTTCTTTTATTAATTTTTGCACTTTCTTTTTTTCCTTTATTTTTACTCCTGATGCTAAAGGATGACCACCTCCCCCAAACTTAATAGCAAATTGATCAATTCTTTTTTCTTTACTTCTTAATGAAACATGATATTCATTTGTTTCATTATTCATTACTGCAATCACAAAGTACTTTCCCTTATTAATTTCAACAAGAGAAAGAGTAAGATCTTTAGCAGTTTGATAATTTAAATTGTACTTAGCATAAGTTGGGGCTTCTATAATGACATAAATGCAACAGCCAACTATTTTAGCTTTATTTATTAAAATATTTCGGAACCTTATTTCATTTATCTCTCAATAATATATGGTTTCATTTATGAATTTAGTATCAATTCCAAATTCAAGTAAATCAGCTGTGATTCTTAATAAATCACTTGTTAAGTTGTACCACATTCTCTTCGTATCGGTTGTAATGCCAACATAAAGACATTTTGCGATTTCCTTATTGAGTTTCAGGCCATATTTTTTTTGGAAATAAAAAAACATTTTGGTAAGTATTTCACATGCTGAAGAAAGGTTTTCACATCTAATTTCAAAATCACTTTTAATATCTTCTTTGGGATGATGATCAATAATGATTAAATTTTTAGATAGTTTTAACAAATAATCTACTCTACTTTTAGAACTTGTATCTACTAATATTTGTGTGTCATAATTTGTTAAAAGCTTTTTAGGTTTTTTTTTATATTCATTAGGAAATAATTCTGTTAAATAGTGAGAGATTTTTTCACCCCAAAAATGAATGACCTTGTTTGGAAAATTAAGTTTGATAAAATGGTATAATGCTTGTTGTGCACCAACACAATCACCATCAGGATGGATATGTCTAAGTAAAAGAATTGTTTTTGCTACATTGATTTTTTTTAAAAATTGATCATATTTATCTTCTAACAATTGCATTTCCACATTCTATTTTAATTAAATATTTTATCATTATTTTTTTATTATTTCTCAAGCACGATAGGAAATTTTTTCAAATCTTTTGCACTATACTGTTTGAGAATTTTTTGCAAAATATTATATGCTCCCATAATGTTATGGCGAAGAATCAATTTTTCAACTAGATCTAAATCAAGATTTATATGAGATGATTCATTTCGGTATCTATTTGCTATTTCATATAGTTTGCGAATGTGTCTTTCATTAGTGATTAGGGTATCTATTTCTCATTCAAGTCTTCTTATTTTGTCTAAGAATTCCCTCATTTCATGAATAACTAAATCTAAATCTGCATACATTGCTTCTTTTAGTTTTTTTATTAATTCCTTATGAATTTTGGTTATGTTGGCGATGACTTTATCAAAATATTCATGAATATAAAAATATGATATTGATGAATTTTTTTCTCAGAAATTTTTTATTTGGGAATATGCTGTAATTAAATCAACAATTGCTTTTTCTCTTCTTGCCTCATTTTGAATTGCGTTATTAACATTTTCTTTTAAAGTTTCATTTAAGTTTGTTGCTTCTTCAACTATTTGAATCAAACTAATTAATAAATCAGTATAGTAAGGATAAACTGATTGTCTTTTTAATTTATTATGTTCATCTACTAAATGATTAACTCGATTGACATCTTGATCAATAGTAGAAATTACAATTATTGGGTAGAATTTTAAATACCCGTTGTTTTGAATTTGTTCTCAGTTATTTTTCAATTGATTGATTCAATCAATTACTTTTGCATACCAATGAAAATAGGTGTTATTACTTTTTATCTCTGCTTTTAATACTACATATAATTTTGAAAGATTTATTATTTCATCAATTATCATGTCAGCGACATCCTTACTAGAAGCTTCCTTTGCTAAAAAAGCAGCATTATAGGAAATTATTTTTTCCTTAATTTTAATAAATCTTTTTTTTGGTTGCAGACGTTCCAGAACTAAACCTTCCTTTCTTGCAAATTTATATGTATTTATAAATTTTTTGCGTTGACTTCGAAAAACTTTTTCAATGAGATAGACCATATATGGAACCCCACTTAAAATTTCTGATATTGTGATTAACTCGGTTTGGATATCGCTGATAATTTTATAAGCGTGATTGTAATTTCCTTCCATAATAACTTCATCGAATTTTTCAAATAATCTTTCAACTAACAATGAGCTGTTTTCTAAAAGGAGAGCTGTTTTATTGGATTTATCTTTCAGAATTTTCTTGCAAAGAGTTATGATCTCAACATAAATTCTTTTTAAATCCAATAATATGGAACTAGGATGAGAAGCAAAACTATTAAATTCATCAATATCTTCCATTAATATATTTCACTGCTTCTCAAATATTAAGGTTGATCGTTTTAGCATTCTTGAATATCGTCATGCCTGAATTAGTTTTCCTTCTTTAATTAAGTTAACCAGGCTTTTTGTATGAAGTGAAGCCATTGCAGTTACTGTTCTCATTTCTTTAGAGGAAACAGTTCATGAAGCAACTAGGTCAGTAAATAAACTATTTTGTTTTGCATGAACATATGCACTTCTTAATTTAAAGTTAATTTTTTTTGAATTAACTGCTTCAATTTTCTTTATGAAATAATCAGTTTTATTTAACAAATAATGATACAAAAAATAATGACAACCAAAACCAACAAAACCAAGAAAGCAACTACTACCAAATAAAGATAAACTTACAATTTCTATTATTGTCATATTTAATAAACTATCCTTTCAAGATATAAACCTGCTGGATCTGATTTATACTTAATCTTTATTCTGGATTGAAATGCCTGCTTTAGTTCACTTATACTAATTTCTCCATTTGCACAAGCAATTGCACTTCCCATTATTTTTCTTATCATATGCCGTAAAAAACTTTTGCCAATAAATTGCACAAATATCTCATTTTTGTGTTCCCTCACAATTATTTTTTTTATTTCCCTATATGTTGAGGGAACTTCATTTTCTTTTGTACAGACACTTTCATAATCATGTTTACCAATAAAAATTCTTAGAGCTTCTTTAAAAATATCCATTAAAAAGGGCTTTTTTATGTAAGTAAAATACCTTGCTAAAAAGGGTGATTGTTGATTAATAAATACTAATTTATATAAATAAGTTTTCTCATAAACAGAAAAACGGACATGAAAATCTTTTTCTTTTATTTTTTGGCAATCCTTAATAAGAATAGATTTAGGTAATGAGCGGTTTCAAAAACTCACTAACTTACCTTCAGCAATACTTGTGCTAATTTCAATTTTCTGATCATAGGCATGTACTCCAGCATCACTTCTTCCAGCTACTTTTATATTAACCTGATGATTGAATGCTAAATAAAAACTTTGTTCCATTTGTCCCTGAATTGTTTTTCTATTTGGTTGCTTAACCATTCCTGAATATTCTGAACCATCATAAGAAATAGATAATAAATATCTAGCAGTATCTATCATAATTCAAAATACCTATCAAGATAACGAACAACCTCAAGTCCTTTTCATACTGATAATAAAATAAAAAAGATTAATAAACCAAAGATTAAACTAAATACAATGATATCATAATATTTAACTTTTAATTTTCTATATTTTGATCGTTTTCCTTTAGGATTATATCCTCTGGCTTCCATAGCATTACTAAGATCTTCTGCTTTGCCTAAAGCTGAAACAAAAAGTGGAATTATTAATGAAAGGATTGCTTTTGCTTTCTCAATTAATTCTCCTCGCTTAAAATCAACTCCCCGAGCTGATTGGGCATTAACAATAATGGATGCTTCATCTAGTAATGTTGGAATAAATCGCAAGGTTATTGAAATCATTATTCCTATTTCATTTACTGGCACCTTAATTATTTTTAGTGGTCGTAATAATGCAGAAATAGCAACAGCAATATCAATTGGTCTTGTAGAAGCAGTTAGTATTGTTGTGAACTGAACCATAAGTATGATTCTGAGAAACATTTGTAATGAACGTTCGAAAGACCTTTGGTGAATTGAGTAATTTCCAATATAAAAGAGAACACTTCCATCCCTTGTTAAAAACATATTAAATAATGTTATAAAAATAACCATAATAAAAATTGGAAGGGAGGCACTTCAAAAAATTGATAATGGTAATCTTGATGCAATCATTACAATAAGAACTATCCCAACTAGGATAATATATCCAATAATTCCGACATTTATAAAAATCATTGCTAATAAAAAGATAAAGGTGATAATTTTTATTCTTGGATCCAGTTTGTGCAACAAGGAGGTTTTATGAATATATTTACCAAAAGTTAGGTTATTAATCATTGCATTCCCTTTTTATTCTTTCAGCTAAATCCTCAATGGATTGTACTTCATCACTAATATTACCAAAAAGTTGTTTTTGAAACCGAATCACATCTGGTTCAAGAATATGAAGTTCAGGATCAAACTCTCCTGAAAATACTTCACTTGGTTTTCCTTCCTTTAGAATTCTGCCTTCTTCCATTCAAATAATATGATCAGATAATTCCATTGCCAGATTCATATCATGGCTAATTAAAATGATTGTTTTTGAATTATCTTTACTTAGGTTTTTGATGATTTTCTTAATGCTGGTGTTCCCTTCTGGATCTAATCCAGCTGTAGGTTCATCTAAAATTAAAACATCAGGAGACATAATCAATATCCCAGCAAGAGCCACTCTTCTTTTTTGTCCTCCACTTAAATCAAGTGGGTTTCGTTCTAAATAAGATTCATCAAGACCAACACTGTTTAAGGTTTGAATTGCATCTTGTCTTAAATTCTTAGTTTTGGTTTTAAAATTTTTTGGTCCAAATATCAGGTCTTTATAAATTGTATCCTCAAATAACTGATATTCAGGAAGTTGTGTAACATATCCAATCTTTTTTCTTAAAGTTTTTACTCTTCTGGTTCTTTTATATTTACCATTCTTTCATATTTTTATTTTCTTTTTTTCCATCAGAAATTCACCAGTAAACACTTTCCCCCCAGTAGGTAATAATAGAGCATTAATATGTCTAGCTGCTGTTGACTTACCACTTCCTGTGCTTCCAATTAGTGTCGTTACTTTATTCTCAATAACTTGTCATGAGAGTTGTTCTAAAGCAATTTTTGCAAAGGGTGTTTTATGTGCATAAATAAAACTTACATTTTCAAATTTAATTTTCATTACTATTATAATTTTATTTTAATATTTTAATTTTATAGAAAACTGATCATTCCATTTTTAAATACATATGAAATTATATTTGAAAATGAAAAAGAAATTTGTCCATTCCATAATGTTGAATAAACTGTTGCTCCTTTATTTTGATATCGTTGAAGAACTTCTTCTCTAGGTAAGCCATATTTATGACTATTTGAGGAAACAGCATATTTGGTTTCGAAGGAATTCATGAAACATTCAGATGAGGAAGTTAAAGAACCATGATGAGGGATTTGAATAATAGTAAAATAGTCCTTTCTATGGCAAAATAGTTTCTCTGCTTTTTTTTCAATATCTCCTGTAAATAGTAACTTTATATTTTTGTATTTAACATCAAGAACTAAACTTTTATTATTGTCAGATCATAATTCTTTGTAATGTCGATTTAAATTGGTAATGTAAAGGTCATGTAATCTTACTTGGTAAAACCTACTTGTATGATCATACACATTTTTTACTTGGAATTTTTTTATGAGTAACTTTTCTCCACCTTTATGATCCAAATCATCATGACTAAGAAATATAAAATCAAGTTTTCTAATTCCATGATATTTTAAATATGGAACAAGTTCATATTTATCAATATTATTAATTGAAGGAGCATCTAATAAAACATTTCCCTTATTGAAAGGAAGGCGAATTAAAATGGATAATCCACTGCCTACATTTATAAACTCAATGTGATAAAATCCATCTAAATAATTTTTATGATAAATAATTACTCATAATAAAAGTAAATGAAAGCTGATTGCTGCTGATCATTTATATTTTTTTCTTATTAGTCCCAGAATGAGCTCATTAGTACTAAAAAGAAGAATAAAGAGCAGTGAGGGAGTTATTGCCCCAAAAATCAATCTGATGCTTCCAACATCAATAATTTCCAAGAAATTAATTATAATTTTGTAGAATTCCCCTACTAAAAAATGTAACTTTCCAATAAATAAACAAAATATTAAGATTGGAAATAAGCTAATGATCAATGGAGTTAATAAAATTTGCACAAAGGTAGAAAGTAAATTATATTCATAATTCATATTAACTAACAAAGGAAAGGCAATAACATTTGCAATCAGAATGAAAAATATATATTTCTTCATAAGTGTTAAAAATCCCTTTTGTCTTCATAACTTATTAAAACTTATTAACATTAAATAATAAGTAACCCCATAACTTAATAAGAAAGTTGGAGAAACAACTACTGCAGGAAAAAAAACAAAATGAATTAACCCAGCAAAAGCAATTGTTTTATTAACTCTCATATGATGGTTTTTTTCTTTTCGAAAAATATAAGTTGCGATGATAAAAAGAGTTACCCGAATAGTAGAAACAGAAAAATTAAAAATAACTGTTATGCATAAAGATAATAGAATGGGAATAAAAAAATCAATTAAAAATGTTCCTTTTCATTTTCGTAAAATTTGCTTAACTAAAAGAATTAACAAATGAACATGAAAACCAGAAATAATAATTAGGTGCAATAAACCTAGTTTTTTTGTTATTTCTACTAATTCATTGTTTTGGTGAATATTAAATAATATTGTTCCAAAAAATTCAGCTGCGTTGAAATCTTCAATTTGATTAAGGTATTTAGTTATATACCCATTTATTAATGTAATATTTTCTTTTAATTCAATATTTTGAAAAGATATTGAGTGAAAAATATTTTGACTAAATAAATAATTTTTAAAATTCATTGAACTTTTATTAAGCGGTTCGATTAAATTAGCAATTGTATAATTAGCATGAAACACATCACCTTGGTTTAGCTTGGTTTCATTAAAAAAATAGATATATTTAAAAGCACCTCCATAAATAATAGCATAGTTTTTTTTTGTTTGCCATACATAAAAAGTTTTAATTTCTTGGGTTTGGCTAAAGTAGAGAATGAATGGAAATAAAAAATAGAAACAAAAATAAACTATAATCGCAATTATCAGGGGAATGATACTTTTTTTCCCTTTTAGAAAAATAGTGAAAATTAGAATTACACAAACAAGAATAATTGTTTCATAGGAGTATGAAAAATAAAAATAAAGAGCAATAAAAACTAGCCCAAAAATAAGTAATCTGTCGTTTAGGCCAGAAAGAAGTATTTTTTTAATTCTGCTAATGTTTTGCCTCCAACTCCTTCGATTTGATCTATTTCATCTCATGTTCTAAAGGGACCATAAGTTTCAATGTAATTAATAATGGAATCTGCAACCTTTGTTCTTATGAGAAAAGTTTTGACTGTGTCCATTAGTTCACTTGAGGTTCTCATTGCATTTAAATTAATCTTTTTAATTCTTTGCTGCTCAAAAGCAATTTGGTATGTTTGATCTGGCTTCAGAGTCTCTTTTAAATCAATGCTTGTTACATCAGCATTTATTGTAAAACCACCGGCTTTTTTGACTAAATCAATAAGTTTTGATTTACTATCAAGATAATAGGTATCTGGATTAAGAACAGCTCCCAGAATTATAACTTTGATTTTGGGAATTCTAATTTCTGAATCATCATTACTAAGATCAACATAAAAATAAGATATAACTGCAACACATGTTAAAAAGATGACCAAACAACCAATTATGTAATACTTCACATAATATTATTGTTTAATAAAAAAATTTAAATACTAACTCCAGCTGAACAAAGATTATTAAGGATATTAATTGAATAACTATCAAATACAGATGTTTCAACATCTAGCTTATCAGAAGCAGATTGTCAACTAAAATCATTGGCAACATGGGAATTACAAAAAACAGCATAACCTTTTGTATTAAAAGATCCAGTTATAAATGAAGCTAAAGCTTGAATCCCAATATTGTCCTCTGGATTAAGTTTTTTATTTATTACCAGATCAATTGCTGTAATGTTATTGGTTTTAACAATTACATAAGAATTCTCAAAGGGAAAAAGAATTGTTTTAGCTTCAGCATCTCCAGAATCAAGAAATTCTAAATCAACTAAATTAGCATTAACAACACTACTATTAGTTCGTTCAGAACTTATTGTTTCTAGAAATAAATTAAAAGCACTTTTGAGTAATGGGCTATTAGCATTGTATTTTTCATCATAACATATTTGAGCAGAAATAAAATCACAAAATCGAAATCAACCTGGATCATTATTTGTTAACACCCCTAAGTAGCCAGAATATGTTTTTCCAGTATCTTCATCTAATGCTAGTGACCTTTTTCCAAATATAACATCCTCATTTATTAAGTTACAACTAGTAATTTTTAATCATTCATAACTTGTCGGTGGATTAGAATCAGTAATTGCATCAAGATTATTACAAATTGGGTTTGATGAATTCTCATATTTAGTATAATTCTTAGCAAACTTAATCGCTCAAACCTTTCGAAAAACATTATTCTCCATTATTTTATCAATACTGAAATCTTTTAATCGCTCATCATTTTTATCAGTTTTAGCTATTCTAGTTATTAAATATAAATAAATATAAGCTTTTGGTTTAATAACTTTAGCCACAAAATCATCCCGATCTTTATAACCATAACTGCGAAAAAAATTAGTAATTGGAATTGCATTTGATCTTAAGTATTTGAATAAAATTTCATGATAAATGTATTCAGTAAGAGAATCAAGCATTCTAGTTATTTCTAGAGAATCATAGTTAGGAAATAAGTATTGAGTGTTATTTTGAATTATTCATGATAACAAAATGTCTGAATTATTTTGTTTAAATGAATCATATTGGAGTTGTCTTTTTCTTACTAAATAAAAATCTGAGTCAAAAGAATTGGTTGCTGAAATGTTTTTTGTTTGAACTAAATTCTTTTCTCCATCTTCTAATTTTCCATTATAAATAAGATCTCTAATATTTCTATCTAAAATACTTGCATATTGTTCTGATGTATAAGAAGGGTTATCATAACGATAGATATTACTTTCTAATGATTGTTTAAGAATACTAGTTATCCCAACAATGGTGGTTATTAAAATGAAAATTATGCAAAATAATGCCATTGCATAATACTTTATATTTTCAATCTTAATTTGGCCTAAATCTCTAAATAATAGTTTTGTTGTTTCTTTGATAGTTGATGTTTCAGTAGTTTTAGGAGCACTTGGTTGTTTTAGCTTATTCTCACTGCTGGAAAATGATTTTTCTTTTTTTTCGGTTTTTAATTTCTTTTCTTTAGGAGGGGATTTTCTTAATTCATTTAATCTATTAACAGCATGTTTTTTAATTGCAGTAAATATAGTATTTTTTTTCATTTCTTATCCTCACCTTTCCCTTGAATTAAAATTTCTGATATTAAATTCAATTGGAACATAACTACCTGCACTAACTTCATAGGAAATAAATTCAGCTGATTGTATAAATGCACTTATTCCATAGTTTTCAAATGAATTTTCAATATTCTCTTCATAATCAGCAATGTATTTAGCTGCATTACTATCAAGTACATTTATGTTATCAAATAAATCAGTAAACATGAGTGGGTAGTATTTTAAAGCACCAAAAGCATTAACAAGTGATCTTCTGGCATTATCACATATTATTTCTCTCCCATCATCAAAATTACAAGTAAGCAGATCATCTAACAAGTTTTGCTTAAATAAATCCCGGAGATTTGGAGTTGCTTTTTTTAATTCATCTAAATATTTCAATGGTAAAGAAAAGTGCATTCCATAATTAGAAACAGAAATTAAAATAAGATCATCTCCTAAAGTTTGTGAGGAAACTGGTAAAACCATAAAACAATTTACAAGTCGTTTTACTTGTTTTCCTGAAATTATTGTGTTAACACTCAATTGATTGATAAAGGTATCAGCATTTTGCAAAAAGGTAGCATTTTGTTGGTATACTGGATTAAGAATTTGATTAATGTTAGTGTTAGGTGCCTCACTATTACATTGTTGATCACTTATAGTTAAGGTATTATTTTTGTAATCTAACCCATCTAAAGCTAAGAAGGTATTTACTAATGCTTGTTGGGTGTAGGATGGGACAGCAGAACCTGAATAGGATTTTAATCTCTGATCAAAGGTGTTTGAAGAAAGGGTTAAATAACTTTCGCCTTTAAATGATTTCTCTAAATCTTCAATCTCAAGATCTAAAACACTAGACTCAATTAATTTGTCAATAATTGTGGAATAGTTCTTATAAAATGATTGCATTAAATCCCTTTTGGTTTGAATGTTTTTTTCATTAGCAGCATTAAAATTGGAAATATAATCATCAATTTTAGATAAATTCGTTACAAATTTACCTAATTTTTCCTGATTTGTAGCTGAAAAAAGATCATCTAAGTTAAAAGATTCAGTATCCTCATAAATAGGAATTACTTTAGCATTATTAACTAATGGATAATTATAAGGAGTATAATATAGTGGTTTAACAAAAGGAATAAAAACATGATGTGTTTTTACAGGACGAAACAAATCAAAATAATTATCAATTACTTTTTTAAATATTGGTGTAAATTCTGGAGTTCCATTTACTTTCTGGATTGCTCTTCTTAAAAATAGATCACTAAAAAATAGGTATTCTAATCCTGTAACCCTTGCTGCAATCTCCTGATAACGAGGAGTGGCTGCAGTAAATCCGGCATCCAATAATGCAGCATTTTCTGCTGCATCAATATTACTAATACCCATTTTTTTATTTAAATTCATTCTTAAATGATTGAGATATAAATCCTCAAATAAACTTCGGTAGTTTTCCCCCCGTTCTAGTAAATCATAATAATCCTTATTATAAAAAAGCTTTAGCTCTTTATCTTCATTCTTTTTTTTCTCAGCAGTAGTTAAGGCAATAATTGTGTTTCCTGATGATTTGGGAATTTCAACTGGTTTTAATTCCAAACCAACATTAATTACATCATGTAGCTTTTGGTTATCTTCAGGATTTATACCAGCATAAATGAAAATGCCAACACTTGAAAATATTACAGCTATGATTACTAAACCTCATGGAAGCATTTTTTTTAATTTATGTTTATTAATTATTCTTTGTTTCATTTTTCCTTAATTGAGAAATTAGTTCAGTAACCCGTCTTCCTTTTTCATAAGTATCATCATATTTAAAAATAATTTTAGGTATTCTCCTAATCTGTTTTCGAAAATGATTTGCAACGACTACTTTAACTTTTTTACTTAAGTCCTCATTATCATCATATCTTGTTTTATCGTGAGTTACATAATAAACATTTGCTCTGGCTAGACTTTGATCTATATCCACATCAATAATATTAATTTGCAATCTACTTAATTGATAATCATCATTTAAATAATTAGCAATTATTTTTTGAAAGTTTTTTGATAAAGATTTTAATCAATTTGTCTTCTGGTTCATCTTCTTTATTTTAAACTTAAATTACCTTTGTCACCTCTTATAATTAAATCTTCAAGTTTAGGTTTTTTTTCTAAAATTTCAAAAAAGGTAAGAATGTCTCCCACTTTAAAATCAGTTTTGTTTTCTAATGCAATTCCAAATTCTTGTTTATTATCAACTTCTTCTACTTCATCTTTAAATCTTCTTAAGGATTTAATCTTTATGTCTTTTTCAATTAGTTTTTCTTGTCTTGTTAGCATGCACATTGAGCTTTTTAAAATTTTCCCTTTTAATAATGAACATCCTGCTATTTTTCCTACTTTATTAGCAACAAATATTTGTTTAATTTCTGCTTCTCCAATTTGTTTGTTTTCCTTAATTACATCTGCATTATCCAAAATAAGTTGAATTACTTGATCTTCAATTCGATAAATAATTTGTTCAAAAATTAATTTTATGTTCTTGATTTTTATTTTTGAATAAATGTTTTTATTTACCGCTTTCACATTAAAAGCAATGATTGTTGCATTTGTTGAATGGGCTAAATCAACATCAGTTTGGGTAATTTTGCCAACATGAAGGGATAATATATTTATGTGCTGATTTTTTAATTTAAATTTTGTTAACAAGGAACCTATAACTTCTAAGGACCCCTGAGTATCTCCTCGCACTATAATATTTATTACTTTCTTATTACCACTTTCTGTAATAATCTTTTTAAAAAGACCCCTTTTTCTTGATAAATACATTTCTTTTTTATACAGGGTAAGTTTTTTCGCCTTTTTTTCATCCTTAGTTGCAACAAATAAATCTCCAACATGGGGTGAATCACTCAAACCTGATATTCTTACGGGAGTGGAAGGATAAGCGATATTTTTTAATTTATAATTCTCATCTACCATTTGTCTGATTTTACCCATTGTTTGACCAGCAATTACAATATCCCCTTGTTTTAATGTTCCATTTTGAACTAATAAAGTTGAGATAGGACCTAAATGAGAATCTAAATGGGATTCAATAACTATCCCTGATGCCATCTTATCTATGGCAGCTTTTAAATCTAAAGCTACTTGACTAACGGTTATAATTGTGTCTAAAAGCTTATCGATATTAATATTGGCTTTAGCAGAAATTCCAATATAAGGAACATTTCCTCCTCATTCCTCAGGATGTAAACCATGATCAGATAAATCTGATTTTATTTTTTCAATATCTATATCTTCCATATCAATTTTATTAATAGCCACAATAATTGCTGCATTTGCTTCCTTAGCATGTTTAATTGATTCAATAGTTTGCTCTTTTACTCCATCATTAGCAGCAACAACAATCACAGCTATATCGGCAGCTTTAGCTCCCCGCCTTCGCATTTGAATAAATGCTTCATGACCAGGAGTATCGATAAAGGTAATGTCACCTTCATTAGTTGATACTATATATGCACCTATGTGCTGAGTAATGCTGCCCTGTTCTTTGGCGGCAGTGTTTGTTTTTCGAATACAATCTAATAAAGTTGTTTTTCCATGATCAACATGCCCTAATATTGACACTACAGGATGGCGTTTCTTTAATGAACTTTCATCATCAGATGTAAGTAGAACCTCGGCTATTTCAACATCCGAAATTGGTTCTTTAACCTTTACTTTGATATTAAGTGAAGAACAATATTCTTCGACTTTTTCTCTCAATAAGGTCCCATTAACAAAAACTCTTTCACCCCTTACAAAAAAATACTTAATTATGTCATAATCATGCACTTTAAGTACTGCTGCTAGTTCTTTAACCGTGATATTTCCTTGATAGGTCAGGCATTGGTTATGAAAAGTAGGTTTATAGATTTTTAAAGCTTGTAATTCAATAGTCTCCTTTCGCTTATCCTTTTGTTTCTTCTTAGCCATTAATTTTATTCATCCTCATCATAATCAAAATCATAATCATCTTCATAACCTTCTTCTTCATCAGCTTCACTCACATTTAAATCAATATCTTTAAAACTTGGAGGCTTAGAGCCAAAATCCCTTACGAGCTTCTTACCTATTTTAGCTCGTTGGCGCTCAAGAAAAGAAAGAGTTTCTGTTTTTTGTTCCCGTTTTCGCTTTTTAGTAATAAATTCTGCTTGCTGTTCAGCAATAGTTGTTGGAGATTTAGCTTCGGCAGTTTGAAGAGTAATTTTTTGCTCCCCACTTGCTTGAAAAGCTTCATTGGAAATATCCTTTTCCCTAATTTGATCAGTAGTTGCTGTTGGCGAAATTAATGTATCTTCAGCTGAATCAACTGCATCTTCTAAAATATCCTTACTTTTGTTTCCTTCTTGTTCTTCAATTAATTCATCCTTAGATTGAAATTTATCTAGCTCAACTTCTTTTAAATCAGGTTGTTTCATCTCAGCTTTTTCTGCACTGGCCTGGATTACATCTGGTGTTTGAATTACATCCGGAATAACTTTTTCTTTTTCCAAACCTTTTGTCAGCATTTCATGCACTTCTTCTTTTGTAATTTTATTAGGATCAAAGATTCTAATATCAAATAATTCACAAATAATCATCGCATTAAGAACCCTTGAATAGTACTTACCATAAAATCAGCCAATTCTTTCCCAATCATTAATTCAAACATTCATGACCCGTACTCTTTGTTCATGAACAAGATTGATATGAATTAAATCTACTGAGTCAATAATATCAATATCTTGGTAGTAATTTTTAAATTGTACTTCAATATTAGGAGAATATTTTATTAAATAAATTCTCTCTTGATTTATTCAGTGCATAATTGCATTTATTCTTGCACCATTAACTCCAATACAGGTTAAAACTGGGTTAATATTAGATTCATCAGAGTCCACGACCACATCTGTTCTTCAACCAGGAATTCTAATAATTTTCTTTATTTTAACAATATCATCTGCTACTTCTTCTATTTCCTGCTTAAATAATTCCTTGATGAATTTTTCACTGTTTCGCTCTACTTTTAGAATAAACTTACTACCATCATTTTTAAGTTCAATACCTTTCACTAAGACATAAATTTTCATTCCGGGAATTAATCTTTCATTAAAAACAACTCCTGTTTCGTCTAAGATGGCAACTACATCTCCAACATCAATAGAGATTTTTAATTTTCCTTTTCGCCCCCTAATTTTAGTTACTTCACCAGAAATTAGTTCACCAATTTTCTTGCTGTATTTTTTCTCTAATTCAATGTTTTTATCTTTATCTAATAAAAGAGTTAATTCTTTTCTGAACCTAAATTTAAATTTTTCAGTGGCGTTTTTTCATAAAATTGGGAAATAATATTCCTTTCCTGCTTTTACTTGCTTCATTATTTTTTTTGCTTTGGCAAGAGAAATCTCAGTAAATTCAAAAATCTGATCCTCATCCTTATCAAGAACTAGTAATTTTCTTGAGACTTCAAAAATTCGTTTCTCTAAATCAATCTCAAATTTTAATTTAGCATCTAAATCAACATCCTTGTATGCTTCTTTATAAGCGGCCTTCAAATGATCACACATCAAGGACAATGGAATGTTATTTTCTTCTGCCATATCTTTAAGCTTGTTAAAAAAGAAAATATCTTTTTTGTTATGCTTATTTGTCACAATCAACCTCCATATGACTGTAAAGGATTCTTTGGTCCGATACTAATCTCCTTTATTATATGTTAGTGCAAAATTAGTTAAGTTTAAGTTTTTGAGTTCCTTATCTTGAGCAATATTCAGTTTCACTCGACTGCGTAAATCAGCATAAGATTTAAAAAGACCATGTTTTCTTTCTTCAACAATTGTTTCAGCTATTTTCCCAAATCCATCTAAGGCCGAAATAGGAATCATCATTGCTCTTTTATCATTAATTGCAATATATTCTTTATCATGAGCAACATTTAAATCAGGAAGAAGAATATTTATGCCCCTTGCTTTCATTTCCAAAATAATTTCTAAATCTACTAATTCTTTTTCATCTAAATCAGTTAATTTTGTTTTGGTATTGATTCTTTTTTTGTATTCCTCTAACATTTTTTCTTGACTATATTGGGATACATGATATGGAAAACGTTTTGCTTTTCAAGTGAAGTGAGCACAATAAAACTCTATCATATGATGTAATTTATAATATGCACATCGATAAGCCATCAAAACATAAGCAACTGCATGAGCTTTGGGAAAAAGATACTTAATTTTACTACAAGTGTTGATGAATTGGTCTGGAACCTGATGATGTTTCATGATATTGTTTTCTTCTGAGGATAATTTAATCCCTTTTCTGGTTCGTTCCATGATAGAAAAACAGATTTCTAAAGGAATCTTATGGTTACTTAAGTAAATCATAATATCATCACGGCAAGTAACTAGGTCTTTTATTGGGACATTTTTTTTAACTAATTCTTCAATATTGCCTTTTCAAACCCCATCACCATGAGAAATACCTGAAATCCGCACCAAATCTGCAAATGATTGTGGTTTAACAGCTTTAGTTATTTGTCTTGTTAATTTTGTTCCAAATTCTGGTAAAGCAATGGACCCAGTTCTTTCACCCCCAATACTTTGAGGAGTGATTCCCATTACTCGACAATCATTAAAAAGTTTAACTAAGTTTTTATCACTATAATTTATATCATTTACATGAACTCCAGTAGTTTTCATTAATTGTCCTACCATTGAAGGATCTCCATGTCCTAAAAGATCTAATTTTAACAAATTATCATGAAGAAAATTAAAGTCAAAATGGGTTGTTTTTTGTTCTGTTTTTTTATGTGATGGATACTGAAGGGGGGTAAAATAGGTTATACCCTTATCTAATGGGGCAATTATGATTCCCCCGGCGTGCCTTCCAGTAGTTCGCTTAACCCCAACCATTTTTCCTATAATGTAGTCTTTATTACCTAATTTATCATTGGGAGATAAAAGTTCATTATATTTCATGTAGATTGCAAAAGCAGTTTTATTAGCAACGGTTAAGGTAGTTCCTGCTCGAACAACATTTTCCTCTCCCATTAATGTCTTAATAAATTGGTGACTTCAATGTTGGAGTTCGGAAGGCAAATTTAAATCAATATCTGGTACCTTATCTCCTTTTAAACCAAGAAAGGTTTCAAAAGGAATTGCAGTGCCATATTTTTTCATGAATTCATTACTTGTGCATTTAGAACATTTCTTATCTTCTAAATCAAATGCTGAAATAAAATCATTTTGAGAAATTTCGCTGTGACCACATGCTTCGCAAAAATAATGAGGTTCAAGGGGATTAACTTCAGTAATACCTAATAAAAAAGCAACAAGTGATGAACCTACACTTCCTCTTGAGCCAACTAAAGCATCTTTTTTTAGAATTTTATCAACCAAACTTTCACTCATATAATAGATGATGGCAAAATTATTTTTAATGAGGATCTCAAGTTCCTTGTTAATTCTATTAGTAACAAATAGGGGAACTTTTCCTTTATATAATTCATATGCTTTTTTGTTAGTGGTTGAGGTTATTCATTTATTTAAGTCAATATTTTCTATTGATGGTGAAAATAATCCTTTAGGTTTAATTTCATAATTTTCACATTCATTTGCAATCTTAAAAGTATTAGTGATTACCAAATCCTCAATATTAATTTCATCTTTTAAAAAACTAAAGCTTTCCAGCATGTTTTTTGTGGTTCGATAAACTTGATTAGGCCCCTTCACTACAAAATTAGGGTTAATTTTAGTTGCTAAGGTGCGATAAAATTCATGTCGTGCTCCTTTTAACCTTTCAGTATTAATAAAAATATCCCTAATGATCTTATCCTTGGTAATTGAATAATGAGCATCACTAGTAGCAACAATAATTTTGTTCGCTTTTTTTGCTGCTCTTATAATTCTCAAAATAACTTCTTTTAAATTATTTAAAGTCATATTTGAATTACTTAACAAATGGCTATATACTTCCAATGGTTGAATTTCAATATAATCCATTTGTTTAATTCAATAATTTAGTGCTTGTTCATTATTTTCCAAAGCATTTCTAAATACATGGCCGTTTCAACAAGCTGATCCTAAAAGCAGGTTTTCTCTTTTTTTAGCAATTTCCTCAAAAGGAAGTCTTGGTCCAATACCAAGATACTTTGTGTTAGCAAGAGTCATTAAGTCATATAGATCCTTTTTTCCTTGTTCATTTTTACATAAAACAATGATGTGCCGATAATCCCAATTTTCCATATTTTGTCTAACTTTATTCATTAATTGATTAGTAGTAACAATATCTTGTTCAATTGCCATATTTCATAGTTTTTTTCAAATTAATTCCAAAACATTCACATCATAATCAGCTCGATGAGCATGTTTAGTGTCATATTGAATTTTTAAAGCACTAGCAACTTTACCCAAGGCATAGCTTTTTTTATTTAATAAAAACAGTTTGGATACTGACAGTGTATCAATAATATCAACTTTTGGAAATTCATAACCCGAACTTAAAAATAATTTATGCAAAAATAAATAATCAAAAAATGCATTATGTGCGACTAATACAGGGGTCTTGACAGACTCAATGAATGTTTTAATTCTCTTTGCTGCGTTGACAGAACTAATTCCATCATTAAGATCTGCCATTGTAATACCCGTAAATTCCAGAGTGTCTGAATTTGGTCTAGTTGTTGGTTTAATAAAAAAATGCAGTTCCTCACCTTGTTGGTGAAGAATATTGTTTTCTCTTGGTATTTTTTTTAAGGAAACCTCTAGAATAGAATCAAATCCTGCATATAAACCAGTGGTTTCAAGATCAAAAATTATGTAATCACAATCATTAAGAGGTATCCCAGAACATGGTAATTTTTTAAGATTATTTTCTAATGTTGTAAATTCAGTACCAAAAATAAATTTGAATTTCTTATCTTTAGCTTGAATTTTAGCAACTTCAGTAAAAGCTTGAACACAATCATGATCAGTAATGGCCATTCCTTCATGACCTAATTGTTTCAAAATATCATAATAATCAACGATACTTGATACTCCATCATAAGCACTCATTTTGGTGTGACAATGTAATTCAAAGCGGGGTTGTTCTTTTTTTATGATTCCTTCATTTTCAATATTATTAAACTGGTTTTCCTTTGAAAGATCCACCTTCATCATGTTTCTAAACCAAATTATGGTTTCATTATTTTCCTTATCATGTTTTAAACTACCTTCAACATAAACAATATCACCTTTTTTAAATTTACTTGCTTTTTGTCTCTGAGCTTCATTATAGGTGATTACCTTAGCATTGCCAGTTGTATCCTCAATATAAATGATGTATTGTTTTTTTATATTAATGGTGATAATCTTTGCTTGGACAACAACCAGGGTTTTTGATGGATAATCTTTTAATTTTTGTAAATTAGCTACTAATTGACCTTTTCTTTCCTGATAAGGTTTTTTAGGGGAAGGTTTTCTTTTCTTCTTATATTCTGCTAGTTGTTTTGATCGAAATCCTTCCTTTACTAATTTTTTATTGATTTCTTCTATTTGTTCTCTTGCTTTGATGTCAGTGTCATGAAATCAGGCCACGGTAATTGGGGCTCCTAAAATTTCACAAGTTTCCTCAATGTATTTTTTTGTTCTAATTAAAGTAGCTAAAAACATTTCATCAATTCGAAATGTAAGTTTATTAGTTTTAAAATTTAAATTTTGTTCTTTTGCCAGAAGCCTTCGTTTTTCTTCTTTACTTAAGGTACTTAAAACTGTTTTAATTACTAAAATGCATTTATCCTTAGGGGGATATTTTTTGTTATAAATCAGCTTGGGGATAATTGTAAATGAATCACCTAAATGTTTCAGTAATTGTTTTTTTATTAAATTAAAATTTTGAATTAATATTTTTAAATCTGCTGGAAAGGGAATTTGTTCTTTTGTAATGATGATTTCTACTTGTTTATTTGTTCAATCAATAATTATTTTTTTATCCATTTTTTCTATTCTATTTTAATAATATCTGCTATAAGTACTAATAGAAATAAGGCTACTATAATAATTATTCCCACAATATTTATTTTGATTGATGTTTTTTCTTTTAATTCTTTTTTATAAATAAATTTACAAAAAAGAATTTCTAAGACCCGGTATCCATCTAAAGGCGGAATAGGCAATAAATTAAACATGATTAATGAAAGATTCAAAAAATAAAAGTAAAACCACCGAATCTGATCAGTTGTTTCAGCAGCATGAACTGTTGAACCCACAATGCTGGAAATTTGTGATTTGGTTTTAATAAAGATATTTCCTGTAAAAAGTTCCTCAAATAATTTTCAAATGCCTTTACCTGCTTGGTTTGCTAGATAATCAAATACTCATCTTTTATAAACAAGATAATCAATAAAAAGCGCAAGAAAGACTGCAAAAAGAAAATTAAAGGTAATTCCAGCTAAAAAGAAGATAATTTTTACTCATCATTTCTGTTCATCTAATAACTGGGATTTATGAATATTTTGATATTGTGCTTCTCCAGTTTTTTTTAATTCCTTAACCACCATCCGGGATGCAATTAAAACATATCCTCCTAATGGTAAAAGCCGAAAAGAATAAGTTGTATTATTTTTTACCTTTTTAAATACTTTTGGTCCTAAACCAACTGCAAATTCAAATACCTTAATGCCAGCTATTTTAGCAATTGAAAAGTGACCTCCCTCATGAACAAATATTGCTAGTAATAGCCCTACAATAATAAGTACTACATTTCCTATTCCAATATCCATAACATTATTTTAACAATTCTACAACAACATTCAGCTAAAGTTTCAACATTTAAATTATTGCTTCATAAGTAGAATTAACCAATCTTGTAAGACACCAAATAGTTTGGTAGTTTTAATGGTGTTTTAAAAATGAGTATTATGAAGTTTTGTGTAATTTAGTTATTCTTGTATCTGCAGGAGCAGCAGCTGCAACATCTACTGTTTCTCGATCTTCATCTTCAATATCATAAGCACTTGCTACAGTTCCGTATTTGGTTTTGATATATCAAGCTAATGCATCTTGTTCTTTACCTTTTTCACTAAGTGTGACTGAAAATCCACTTGGATCAGCTAAATCTTCAAGATCTTCTCTCTTATCCTCAGGTACACTTCCTAATGATCAGTAACCATCATGACTTTTTCCAAAAGCTGCTAATCAACTAGGTGCTACAAGTTTTATTTCTGTATCTTTATTTGCTTCAACAACTTGTCCATCTTCAACTATATTCAATGATTGATCTCCAGCTTGTGAAGGATCTGTATCAATAATTGTTATAGTTTTTACTTTATCACCTGGAGTAGTTATTGCTCCCTTATTAGGACCATCAGCTTCATCATGTACAACAGATGTTCCATCAATGTAGTATTCAAGTCTTAAATTACTTATTTGAGGGAAAGGCCCAGGGGTAGATCCTTCAGTAACTCTACTTAATCCATCTTCAAAAATTTCTTTTAAGAGACTTGCTTTTATGCTAAGAAGTGTTATTCCATTATTAAATTTCAAAACTGTTTGGACATCTAATTCTGTAATAGCTTGTGCAGCAACAGGGATAGTGTCATCTTCTAATGGTGGTCTACATTCTAACTCATCTAAACTAGTTGAACCAGGAGGATAAATACATGAACCAATAGGTCCTCTAATTCCCCCACCATTTTGTATTCCTACCATAATTCCACTGGAATAAAAACGTCTTGCATAGGCAACTTTAGAATCAATAACTAGGTTCCCTAAGTTTGATTCTTCAGTTCTAACAAATGCTCTTTCACCATTCAAATAAACTTTAGTATATCCAAATACATTTCCTCTTTTTTGCACTAATTCATCTTTTATTGATGATGCAGATTCATGTACAAGTTTTGGATAATCATCTTCTGTTAGACCTAAACGAGCTAAAGTGTCAGGAGTTGTGGCATATGCACCACTAATTCCTGGATCATAAGATTCAGGTATTAAAACCCCATCTTTATCAAATTTCACAACAAGTCTTCCTAAGTAAGTAAAATCACCATCTGTATTTACAAGCATCATTGGTTCATTAGTTTTACTTGTTGTTTTAACAGGGTAGGATTCATATTCTCCTGTATCAGAACTTCTTGGCACATCAGTATTATCAAGAAGGATCTCATTTGAACCTCCACCAATTATGATATCTACTCCATCTAACATAGAAGCTATTTCTTGCTCATATTGAAATTGTTGAAAATGAGTTAAAGCAATTATTTTATTAATCCCCATATTTTTTAAAGCATCAATATCTTCTTGAAGTTGTATTGCTACATGTTGTAGTTTTTCTGTAAAAGTAGCATAACTTGTATCAATCATTTTTGCTCCCCCTAAAGAGGTAATTTGATCAAGATCAGGATAAATAGCTCCAACAAGACCGATTTTTTCACCACCAACCATCACTGTTGCATAATCAGTTATTTTTCCTCTAATACTTTCAACATCTTGTCCTCCAGGAACAACCAATGGTCCCAGATTATCATCTTCAGAAAAATCCATGTTAGTAACTATGTAAGGAAAAGCAGCTCCTTCTCATCCCTTTGCAGGAGCAATAATTTCACTAACTGCTTCAGTTCCTTGGTCAAATTCGTGGTTTCCAAGCCCACTAGCTTTTATTCCTAATTGGTTTGCTCAATGAACATGGCCTCTTCCTGGCTTAGGTTTTTCTCCAAAATAAGTAGTGACACCATCAACATGCTTGTCACCTGCTATATTATATTCAGGACCAGCAATTCATAAATCACCACTTGATAAAGCTAATGTATTTTCATATTCATCAGTGAATTTTTTTTGCATTGCAGCAAATCTTTGTACAGTGTCAACAATGTTTCTTCCTCCATCAATATCGGAATAATGAAGAAGTTGAAATTCAAAGTCCTTAGCTTCTGTTTCTACTTTTTCTTCATCAACTTCTGATAAATCATCCACTTTGCTTTTTACATCATCAATCTGAACCAGAGCCCCAATTGATAAACCACCTAATAGTGCAGCCACTGATATTGAAGCCACCACACCTATTAAAAATTTATTACTGTTTTTTTTCATAACATACCTCCACTTTCTAATAACTTATTATAACATAAAAATAAATATTTACATAACTATAGAAAGTGCGGCTTAAGTTTAATTTTTTAATGAATAATATATAAAGAAAATAATAATTAATTCATAATTGAAAATGTTTTGATTTCTTTTTTTTTATAATTTAAAAGAACAATTATGTAAACATTATAATTCAATAATACTAGCTAATTTTAACATTTAAATAGATATTTTTGATCATTTTAGGATAAGTGATTAAACCCCTTATAAACAATGATCCTTGTAAAATAGATTGTGTTAATAAGCAAATTCGGTGCTGTTTTGTTTTTATTAATTCTGTTTTTTTAGCAAAAAGTGGATAAAACTCTAAGTTTATTTCCTCAAGGTAATCCTTAATCTTTGACAAATAGCTTAATTTTTTAGAATTTTCAAAAATCATTTTAATTATTAGTGGCATTTTTGGTTTACTAAATAAACTATATCATTGTTCATGTTGATAAATAGCTGCATGGACATTACCTTGAAGGTTAATGAAAACCTGAATTTCTTTTATGTTTTTTTTGAAAAAAATGCTTGCAGCATACCATTCATAAATCTTATTGATCATAGTTGAGGAATCAACAGTAATTTGTTTTCCCATGGTTCATACAGGATGATTAAAAACTTCTTTGGTTAACATAAATTTCTTTTTGTTTCTAAGCACTCCTCCCGAAGCCATTATTGCTACCTTATCACTTCTTTTTGAAAATTTAATCTTATTTAATAGATATCATAATGTTGTTAATTCACTATCAAGAGGAATGATAGAGGTATTATTTTTTTTTGCTTGTATTAGTAATTCTTTTCCATGAATGAATAGTGATTCCTTATTTGCAAGTACAAGAGTCTTTGTTTGTGATAAAGATAATCATGTGTATTTAATGCCAGTAATCCCGCCTACACAATTAATAATAATGTCATAATGATGATTTAGAATAATGCTTTTAATTTTTCATCATGATTTTTTGGAGGCAGTTCTTGCCTTGGTTTGGTTTTTCATTTGTTCTAATTTAATTTCATTATTTCATCCAATTAAGGCAGTGACTTTATAAAATTTTTTATTTTGATAAAAATAATTAAATGCATGGGTTCCTAGGGACCCTGTTGCACCAATTATCAACACTGTCTTCATTTTTACTTATACAAAAAAAGAAATAATCCCAATCATAAAAAGGGTGGTAGTTATTGAATCAAGCCGATCCAAAAGCCCTCCATGACCAGGAATTAAATTGGAAAAATCTTTTAATCCATAGTCTCTTTTTATTTTAGAAAATAAAAGGTCACCAGCTGGAGCAATAAAAGAAAGAAAAAGAATCATCATAAGAACTTCATATAAATCATTTTTACTTTTAAGCATTTGTGTTAATTCAAAATTACTTATTATAGCTAATCCAGCATACAAAATAAAAGCTATGCCAAAGGCGGAAGACATTCCAATAAAGTATCCAGCCATGGTTTTGTTTGGTGAAATGCTAGTGATGTTTCTTCTTTTGCCAAATTTTTTACCCCCAAGATAACCAGTAATATCAAAAATAATTGCTAACAGCAAGGCTAAAAATAAGCCAGGAAATTGTTTTCTTAATAGCATTTGATAACATAAAGGAATAAAAGTAAGAAGAATATATAATGCTGAATAACAAGCAGTACTCATTCCATATATCTTGAATTTTCTTCCAAAAAGAATAACAATGCTTAAGGTGATAAGTCCTTTGAGTAAAATTCCTAAATAAATACCATCAGTACTTACATCTTCAAAATAAAAAAATAAGCTACCAGTTGTAATGTCAAATGAAAAAAATAAGTTAGCTAAGCAAAAAGTACTAATAATGCCTAAAAGTAGCTTAATATTTTGCCGAGCAATAGTTTTTAGAAATTCATATAAAAGCAAAATTTGAAGAACCATTAATTGTAAAAATATCAGAATTCTCATTGTTAAATCTCATTCAGATGAGTTAGAAACAAAAGGAAACTGGATATTCATCATGCATAAGATAAGAAATAAAAATGCAAAAACTATAATTAAGCTACTTTTAATTCTGGTTAAAAGTTCTACTTTCATTACACTTTTTCAATGCGAATGATTTTTTCTTTTGTTAAGTCATCAATTTTTTTTACAAATTGCTTGAGAATTTTCTCAAGCTTTTCTTGTTGTAATTTTCTTTGAGTAATCGGTAATACTTTATCTTTCTCTATTTGATCCCTTGCTTTTCTTCTTATTCCTCTAAGAGTGATTTTAGCTTTTTCACTTTCCTTTTTTACTTCTTTAATAAAAAGTTTTTTTTGCTCAGTTGTTAATGATGATAAAACAATTCTAATTACACTTTCAGTACTAGTAGGATTTAAATTTAAATTGGATTCATGAATTGATTTGAGAATCACCTTAACATCATTTTTATTAAAAGGAGTAATTTGAATTAAGCGTGGTTCAGGAATGGTAATTGAAGCAATTTGATATAGTTCTAGTTTAGAACCATAAATATCAATTTTAAGGTTTCTAATGATTCCTGAGTCAGCACTACCACTTCTTATTTTTTGTAAAACAAGTTGGTAATGATTAATGCACTTTTGTAACTGCTGTTCAAAAACACCTGGATCTGATAGTTCTTCCATAGATAACTCCTAATTTATTAAAGTATGTTTGCTTTTTCCTTGAATAACTTTTTCTAAGCTATTCTTATCCTTAAATCTAAATACTTTAGCAACTATTCCCTGATTCAAGGCCAGGGTTGCAGCCGGTAGATCAATAAACAAAAGTTTTTCATCTATTATTTTTTGGAAAGTTGTTTTTTTTAAGAGCTTAGCGGTTGGATCAAGGCTTGGGTCCGCACTATATACTCCATCAATACCATGTTTGGCAAACAACACTAACTCAGCTTTTGTTCTTAAAGCAATGATAATAGTAAGAGTGTCAGTTGATAAATATGCCATTCCTGTCCCTCCCCCAATAATCATGATGGTTGGTTTATTACTTGTATCATGTGATGTCATATAAGTGCTAAAATTATCAATAAAGGAATTATTTCCTGTAGTTAATGCAACAGCTTTATGATTTTTTTTTCGAAGATATCAAGCTAATCACTGAGCATTGATATTGGTTCCGGTCATTCCCATTTCATCATAAACAAAGCGCGGAACAATTGTGCTGGCTTTTTTTCTTCCCCGTACAATATTCCCGCCCCCAACAATAATATAAATTCCACTATATTTATTCTTGATTTGAAGTAATGCTTTTGAAAATACTTCTGCCCTGCTTTCAGAAAATAGTCCTTCTAATTCAGTTTTAAAATATTCACCACTAATTTTAATTACTAGAGGTTGTTTCATTTATTTGCTTTTTACTCCTACTTCAAAACGATGCATCTCAATCACCCGGGCTCCTTTAGTTAAATCTATTATTCTTTCCTTTTTCTTTTCTGATAATGCATATTGTTGCTCCTCAAGAACAATTTCAGAATAAAGTTTGTTTAATTTACCCTGAACTATTCTTTCAATAATTGCTGCAGGTTTGTTCGAGGTAGCAAGTTGTTCCATAATTCTTAATTTCTCTTTATTTTTGAAATCCTCAGGAATATCCTCTTTTTTTGAAAACAAAGGGTTCATAGCAACCATATGCATTGCAACTTGTTCAGAAATTTCATCAGTAACTGGTTTTTCGATTAAAACAATCCCCCCTTTTTGAGAACCATTGTGAACATACATTCCGACTGCTACTTTTTGAGGATCAACTTGAACATGTTTTACTTTACTAATTGCAATTTTCTCGCCAAGACGAAATGTTTCTTGGTTTAAGATATCCTGTATTTTTGGTGATGGTTCCCTTAATAGATCTGCTTGCATCATTTTTGCTAACTTTTCTGCTGTTTCCTGAAAAGTTTTGTTTCTAGAGACAAAATCAGTTTCACAATTAACTTCCATTAAGGTATACAAATTATTTTCCTGATGAATAACAATGACCCCTTCTGTTGCTTCCCTACCAGCTTTAGCTGTTCCTTTTGCTATTCCTTTATGGCGTAACCACTCAATTGCTTCCTCAATTGAATTAGTTGCTTCCAAAGCCTTTTTACAATCAAGCATTCCTACCCCTGTCCGTTGTCTTAATTCTTTAATGTCTTTTGCTGAACTCATGTTACTTTTCTTTGGTTTCCGTGCTAGTTTTTTTCTTTTTAGGCTTAATAACAAGTTTCTCTGATTCTGTTTCTATTAACCAGTCTTTTTTATTGGTAGAAGTGATTGTTTCTTTTTCTGGGGATACTACTTTCTTTACTTTGTTTTCAGCACTTGGGCTGGTATTTTCATTAAACAAACTAGCTTGTTGTTTTAGGTGTTCTAAATACTCTTCTTTTGTTAAATTTTCATTCTTTGCTCTAATTTCAATTATCTCATCTTTAATTATGCTTCGTAAATAATCTAAAAGAAAACTAATTGAAGTACTATCTTCATCATTCATGGGGATGGGAAGATCAACTTTTTCTGGATCAGCATTTGTATTTACTGTTCCCACCACAAAAACATTCTTCTGTTTTGCTTCTGTAACAGCAATATTTTCTAAAAAAGTATCAATCACAAACAGATTTTGGGGTGTTCTTCGTAAATTCCTTAACCCATAATATATTCGTTGTTTTTTATTAAATTCCTTAAACATCCTTGTTTGTTCTTTTCTTGATTTCAGAGCAATATCTTTTGAATTTATTTCTAATCATAATTTATTAAATTTCTTTATTTGATTAATAATGTTTTTAGAATTAGTGATGGTCCCCCCAATTCATCGATAAACAACATAACTGAATCTTAGTCCCCTTTCACTATATTTTTCTTTATCCATAAATTCTTCACAAAAAACACTTAGTTGTTTATTAGAAGATGCTTTGGTACCAACAAACAAGATACTTTCCTCATTTTGAATAATTTCTCTGATTTTGTTAGCTACATCTTCTAATGCCTTAAGAGTAGATTCTTCATTAATAATATGTGTTTTTCACTTTTTACCATAGATTTTGATACCTTTTATGTATGGTCTCATTTTTGGATTTCATATTGATTTTACTCTCCCTTCTAGCATTTTGTTTCTAACTATTTTATCTTTATCAAGCTTTATCACACTACCTCCATAAACCACTCATGAGTGTTAATGGATACCTTCCTGGTATCTTACTTTATTATACTTTAACAAACTTGATCTAAATTAAAAGTGATTAAGTTATTTTGGCAAAATTAGTTATGACAGGACATATCCTTTAGGATATGTAGATTCTAGCATTACATCATTAATTCCTTGAATTCCTATTCCTGAATGCTTTATACCTGTAAATGGAAAATTATCTGGTCCCCGTGCCGGAGTTGCATTTCAAGTTACTCTTCCGGTATCTAACTGTTTAGCTATATTATGGAAATTCTTATAGTTATGAGTAAAAATAGCTCCTCCTAAGCCAAATTCAGAATCATTGCTTATTTCAATTGCTTCTTCGTTAGTTGAGAATGAAATGATGGGCAAAATTGGAGCAAATTGTTCTAGATAATAAAGCTTCATTTCGCTAGTAACATTTGCTAATAAAACAGGGTGCATAAGATTAGTTTCTCATTTACCTTGCAAGATAACTTTTGCCTTTTTGTCTATTGCATCAGTAAAAAGTTGGTGAGCAAATACTGCTGCTTTTTCATCAATTAATGGAACAATGTCAGGGTTTTTTTCAACATCTCTACTAACAGTAAGTGATTTCATTTTATTTTTTAAAGCTACTGTTAGTTCTTCTAATCTTGATTTATGAACTAAAACCCTTTTGATTGCTGTGCATCGCTGCCCCGAATATGAAAAAGCTCCTTTTATTATTGCATTAATTGCTAAATCCATATCAGCATCTTCAAGCACAATCGCTGGATCCTTACCTGAAAGCTCATAGATTTTCTTAGCCATTGGATTTAATTCAGAAAGCCTTTTTCCAACTTGATAACTGCCAGTAAAATTAATTAATGATATTATTTCATTTGCAACAAGGTCGTTACCAATCTCACTTCCTTTTCCGGTTATAAATTGTAATGCTCCTTCCATCAAACCAGCTTGGTATAATAAATCAACAATTAAACTTCCGGTTCATGTGCCTTGGGTGGCGGATTTAAAAACAACTGTATTCCCAACAATGAGGCTAGGTAAAATTTTGGAAACTGCTAAATTAAGTGGATAGTTAAATGGAGATATTGCAAGAACAGTACCAAAGGGAACTCTACTAAAAAAAGCTCTTTTGTTTGGATTTTCAATATCAGCATAAGAAACAGAATCTAATAGTTTGAGGTAATAACTAATTGTTTGATTAATTAATTCACAGGTTCGATCCACTTCTGATTCACAATCTTTTTTGCTTTTAGCGATTTCTCTCATCATGCGCTTTGTAAATTCATTCTTGTTTTCTTGAAGCAATTTAGAAAAGGTTTCAAATATTTTGACCTTTGTTAATGGTGCTACATGATATCACTTTTTTTGAATTTTCTTTGCAAATTTATATGCTAACTGTACATGCTGTGCAGTTAAATTGGTAAATTCAGCTACAACTTCGTGATCAATTGGTGAAATTATTTTTGTTAATTCCAAATTATCAGCAACCGAAACATATTTATTTTCAACATAGGAACGAATTTTCATTTTGACCCCCTTTAGTTTAATTTAGTTTTATATTAATTTTTATCTAAAAGTAAGGTTTTGGGCATTTTAATATCTTGTAATTTAAATTCTTTTAGTAAGGTATTCTCTCAGATTTGTCTACTTTCACTAAATAAATGTTCAAGTCCTTTAACATCTTTACCAAAATAGTCATATCACCTAATCATTTCTGTAGCTAAATCTATGGCTTCATCAATTTCATATTTATTATGTAAAGCCGATTGCACAAGCATTTTTAAAATGGTGTCTCCTGGCCTGGATAAAATGGAAGAAATCAAACCATACAGTTTTTTCTCATCATATTTGTAGATGCTAGCAAACTCTCGGACTTCTTTGAACGGTCCATTATTGAGAATGTGGGTATATAAAAAAGGTTGGACATTTTTATAAAAATCAGCTAAAAATGCTAGTGGTTTTAGATTTTCTTGTCAGTGATATTTGATGTATTTAATGATATATAGAACCATTGGTGTGTAGAGAGAAATAAAAATACGGTTTGGTTGCAAAATATTATCAACTTCAAAAAAGTTTGTTTTTAGTAGTTCTGATAATAAAACAGCAAATTCTGCTGCTTCGCCATATTGAGAAGCATCTATTTGTAAAGCAGTTTTTTTAATAAATATTCCCTTCACTTCACGGTATTCTTTATTATTTGAAAAATACCCTTCAGCCATGGTACTAATTCAATAAACTGGATTACTAATCAAAATGGTTCTTAAGTATTCAATGCTTTTTCAACTTTTTACTTGCACAAGGCATTTGGTTTTACTAAAAGAAGGATAATGTACCATTAGTCTTTTTGAATAAGTAATAACTTGATCATAACAACCAGAAAAAATAAATAAATCCACACTTGTTGGTTGGGAATAAACAATTTTGGGCTTATACATTCGTTCTGTTTGAAATCTTCTTTCAAATCTCCCATTTCTTGAATAATAATGATCTAACTTTATAATTATGCCCTGGTTATCTCCCCTCCTAGTTAAACCCTTCCCAGGGGCTCAATGAACTACATTTACTCCAAGGGAACTTAATAAATTACCAAATATATAAGATGGGGGATTTACCCCTACTATTACTACATTCACAATCTTATTTTATATAAGAAATGAAAATTTTCTTTAGTTATTTGATTTTTTGGGAAATTCAACATACTTACATTGGGGATAGTTACTACAGCCTAAAAACATTACCCCCTTTTTTGATTTTCTTTTAACCAAACTTCCATTACATTTAGGGCAGTCACCTTCCTTTTTTAGTTCCTTTTTTTTAATAAATTTACATTCTGGATAGTTACTGCAGCCGATAAATGGACCATATCTCCCTAATCTTTTTACTAAAGGTTGTCCACATTGTGGACAATTTTCACCAGTTTGTTCAGGAGGAACTTTTTTTATTTTTTGAGAAGCTGCTTTTAATGCTTGATCAAAATCACCATAGAAATCCTGAAGCAATTTGATATAGGTTAAATTTCCTTTAGCAATATCATCTAATTGTTTTTCAATGTTTGCAGTATAATTTTCACTAATGATATTATCAAAATGTTCAGTTAGAATCTGAATGGTCTTTCTTCCCTGATCGGTTGGAACAAATGCTTTGTTCATTATTTCCACATAATACCGATCCCTGAGGGTCTTGATTATTGCTGCATAAGTAGATGGTCGGCCTATGCCTAATTCCTCTAATTTTTTCACTAATGATGCAGTAGAATAGCGTTTAGGTGGTTTTGTTTCTTTCATTATTGCTTCTAGGTTTTTTGCTTTATAAAATTTTCCAACTTGCATATTAATATTTTTTTCTTCATTAATTCATTTAGGTTTAGTGAATTCATTCATAATTTTTAAGTATCCTGCTTCTTGGACTGTGTAGATCTTAGAAACTAACACGTGTTTTTTTACCGTAAAAATAAATCTTTTCACTTTTAATACTGCATCCTTCATTAATGATGTCATTGCATAGTATCAAATAAGTTTATATATGTTTAATTGGTGCTTTGTCAAGTTTCCAAGTTGATCAAATGTTAAATTAAAATCTGTTGGTCTGAGGGCCTCATGAGCTCCTTGTTCAAATTTCTTGTTAGGATTTTTCTTAGTTAACTGGGATTGATGAGGTAACTTTTTATTTTTTAAATACTCTTTCCCTTGCTTAATACTATCATTGCTTAATTTAATCGAATCTGTTCTCATGTAAGTAATCAAACCCTTAGCTTCTCCATTAACCTTTATTCCTTCATATAATTGTTGAGCTAAGAGCATTGTATAACGTGCTGAATATCCAAAATGAAAACTTGCTTTTTGAATTAAAGTTGATGTTTTTAAAGGAAATGGAGCTTGCTCAATACTTTCCTTTTCTTCAATTTTCTCAAGAAAAATCCCCTTTTCCTCTATTTCCTTACTGATCATGTTTTTTTCATTTTCATTAGTTAATAGTTTCTTCTTATTTCCATCTCCATAATATGAAATTTCCAAGTTATTATCTAAAATCACATTAATAAGAAAATGTCTAACAGGAACAAAAGCCTCCCGTTCTTTTTCTTTTTCAACAATCAGTTTTAAGGCAACTGATTGAACTCGCCCAGCTGATTTTGAACCAATCTTAGATTTTATTAATCCACTTAATTTAAATCCTAAAATCCGATCTAATACCCGCCTTGCTTGTTGCGACATCACAAGATTCATATCAATACTTGATGGATTTTTTAATGAAGCCTGAATGGCCCTTTTTGTGATTTCATTAAACCTAATTCGTTTAACTTTATTAACATTAATATTTGAAAAGTCACATATATTTTGGGCTATTGCTTCACCTTCACGATCATAATCTGTGGCGATAAGAATTAGCTTTGCATCCGTAGCTTTTTTTTCTATTTCCTTAATTATATTTTTTTTTCCTTTCAAAACAACATAAACAGGTTGGAAATCATTTTCAATTTGGACTCCTAATCAGTCTTTCCCATATTTTTTTAAATCTACAATATGACCTTTTGTACTTACAATGGAATAATCATCACTAAGGAATTTTTTGATTGTCCCCATTTTAGTTGGTGATTCTACAATCATTAAATAACTCACCCCACCTCCTTTCTTAAGCAATTTACTGCATTACATATATGTTATATCACTTTCATTTATTTTTAAATAATAGTTCTAAACTTTTTTCTAATATTTTTAATCTAATAATGGTGATTTAGTTCATTAAAATTGAAGCACCTTGTTTGATTAAATAATTGGAACCTTGATTACTGTTGGTAATATTAGTTGGGTATGCATAAACTTTTTTGCCCATTCCTAGACATTCATCAACCATAAAAAATTTTGCTTTGTCTAATTCCAGTTCTGTTATGATACAGCGATAACATAAGGCTGCAGCCAACCACGTTGCTTGTTTTTGTCTCTTCTCTGTTGATGTAATGTGATCTAAATATAAAGTAGCATAGGTTACATATGGATTATTATGACTATTAAATATAAAATTCCTTCCATGATCAATAATAGAAATGACTTTGACTTTTTGTTTTTTAGCTTCAGCAATACAAAATTTACCTGTCATTGTTCAATTACATGTTATCAGAGTGTTATCAAATTCTTTACATTTCTTAATAACTTTTTTACATAAGTCTTCCCCATAAGCTGTTAAGTTATCCCCTCCATATATTAAGGTTGAGTAATTTAGATTTTTAAATATATCTCGATTTCCTTTAAAAAACAAAACAAATGGTGGGGTTGCTCAACTTTGTAGTTGCTTTGGATAATCCTCGTCAATTATTGTAAAAAAATCCTCATATGAATCATACTTTTCTACTTCATCATTGCTTACAAATTCCTTATTTTTCATTGCTTTATAGATCTTTTTTCATTCAAAATCATATTTCTCCAATAATTTAAACACATAATTTTTCATTTTCCCTCCAATATTCTATTAGTTAGAAACTTTTATATATTTCATTGCTTATAAAATAAAATTAGATGTGGAGGAAATTATGGCAACATATAAAAGATCAGAACAAACAACAGTGAAAAAAGAAAGTGGGGTTTTTGAAAGACCAATTGAGTATGTAAGAACAGGAAGTATTCGTAGCTCAGGTTACTGTATAACTAAATTAGAATTAATTATATGTTTATCTCTCTATTTATTCTTTATTCTTCCCGGAATAATTTATACTTTATATTTATTATTTAGATAAGAACATTATTATTCATTTTTTAAATAAATATTAATATTAGTTGAAATGAAATTAAGACTTTATTTTTGAATTCTAAATATTTGTTTATCATAACACTGAACATAAGTTAAGTGTTTTGAATTATTTCTATTTAAAATCCCATCATTAATATCAAGTGGAATGATAAATGCATGGACATCAATTGATTTACAAATATCTGTTTCAGAATATATTTTTCAATGATATTTATTAATTGGTGTCTTTTCTCCTAGAGATCTTTCAATTATTGGCGAGGTATTAATATTTTGTGTTTTTCTTACAGCATCCTCTAAATAAATTTGTTTTAATTCACATTTAATACCTGCTGCAACACATGCCATAGCTATTCAAATGGCAATATTTCAAGATACTATTCCATAAAACAAATCGGTTTTTTTCAAAAAAACATCTAGCATTGCTAGAATTTCATTATTATCATATTCCACAACATGGACATTAAGACCAAGAGTTTTTCTTTTGAATTTATTAAATATATTCCGATGAAGGGATATTTTTGGATTTCCTAAAAAGTGTTCCCTAATATTTTCAATGTTTTTTATAATTGGTTGTTTCAATGTTACTATATTTATTAATTCTTTGTTAAATACTAATATTTCAAACATTGAGTATTCTGTAGCTAAACTAACTAATCCTTCTTTTGCAAAAGCACCAAGCAGAAAAACAGGTGTGTCATCAACAGGATTATCATGATTAGGAACAATGCCAAAAACAGCATTAGCAGTAACCTTGGGTTTTTGTCAAGCATATTCTACAGGCTCTCATTGTATTACCCTGTCTGATATTCCTTCTTTCTTGAGGAGGTCCTCAGAGAAAGAAGACAAAATTCTCAGGCTTAGTTTCTTTTTCTTTAATTCTTTGAGAATGCTTTGAAAAACTACTTTACTTTTTTCTTCATGAGAAACCTTTTTCTTACTAGACTCATATTTATCAGATGCTAATAATAACGCTTTTAAGAAATTATCACTCATGCTTCTCATCACTTTTATTTTACATTAACATTATTATCTTTTATATTTATTTAAGAATATATTATAACAAAAGAAAAATGAAGTTCAGATCTATTTAGAATTATTTTTTAGAAAACAACCTCTGTATTTGTCAAGATCATGAGGTTGGGTAATTTTCATGTTGATTTCTTTATTTTCATGATATAAAATAAACTCTTTTCTCTCAAGATATAAACTTGAAGTATCACGATAATGATAACTAGTTAATGAAGCATAAACTTCCTGAATTTCTTCTCGTTTATAAAATTGAGGGGTTTGAACTAAGATGTACTCTCCTGTTTTTATTTGTTCTTTATTCTTCACCAAAAGACTATCCACTTTTTCATAAGGAACAATTCCACATTTTTTATTTGTTATCTTAATTTCAAGCATTAATCTTTTTAAGTCATTTATCAGTTTTCTTGTGACACATGGCCTTGCTCCATCATGAATCATGACATATTTAGTATGCACATGTTTTAGAGCAATTTTTATTGATTCCGTTCTAGTTTTTCCACCATAAACTATTCTTAAATTAGCTTTTTTTAGATGCTCTAAAATAATTCCAATATGTCATCGTTTGGGGATAACTAAAATTATATTTACACAGTCAGGATCAACAAAAAAGGTATTTAAACTATACTCATAAAGATATTTATCATGAATAATCTCTAAGAGTTTTTCTTTTCCATATCTTTGTGATTTACCTGCACAACAAAGAATTAATGTGTATTGACTAGGATATTTCACAGGATAACTGTGCTTGGCAATTAGTGCAGGTATTACAACCATTAGAAATAATTATTGTTCCTTCATGACACAAAGGACAGATGTCACCTACCTTTGTACCAACTGCTTTATCTAAACGATTTGCCCGAAGACTCTTTTCAATCGGTTTTACTTCCTTAATATTCTTTGCATTGTTTTTATTTCTAACAACCTCTTCTAAAACAACTTGTTTTTTATTATCAGTTGTTTTTTCTAAGTTCAAAACTTGCGAGTTTCTGGAACCATCTACATAAACAGTCCCACCTTTAGCATTCTTTTCATAAAGCATTTCATATATTTTTTCTACATCTTTTACAGAATATCCTTTAGGTGCATTTACCGTTTTTGAGATGGAGGAATCAATTCATTTTTGAATTGTAATTTGAACATTAACATGTTGCTCAGGTGTTAATTCATTAGCTGAAATAAATACTTCAGGTAATTTATCAGTGGCTTTTAAATGATGAAACTTTCTGTACTCCTCAACTATGTTAGCATCTATTCTAATGTTTTCTCCTAATCTTCCTGAGCGATAATAAGAAAAAGAATAATATGGCTCAAGTCCAGTTGCTACCCCAACCATTGTCCCGGTGGTCCCGGTAGGAGCTATTGTTAAGAGATGGGAATTTCTTATTCCCTGATTCAAAATTTTAGCTCGTAATTTTTGGGATAACTGCTTGCAAAACCCAGTATTAATAAATTCTTTTTTATTTCCATTTAAAAAGGGGAAACTTCCCTTTTCTAGTGCTAAATTAGATGATTCATCATAAGCAGTTTCCGCTATGAAATTAAATAAGTTATCAATAAATTGAATACTACTATTAGAGCCATAAACATAACCACATCAAATTAATAAATCATGTAAGCCCATAATGCCTAAACCAACTCTTCGTTCATTTGTAGCCATTTCTTTATTTTCAGAAAGAAAATAAGGAGTTACATCATTCACATTATCTTGAAGTCTCACGGCTATTCTTATTGTTTTTTCAAGTTCTTTTCAATTTATGTCTTTGGTTGAGCGGTTAGCGAATTGGGAAAGATTGATTGCTCCTAGGTTACATACTGCATATGCAGGTAATGGCTGTTCCCCACAGGGATTTGTAGCTATAACTGTTTTTCCATAAGCGGAAGCATTAGTATAATAATTAGCCCGATCAAGAAAGAAAATACCTGGTTCAGCAGAATAAGTAGCACAAAAATTAATTAAATCTCATAAAACTTTAGCTTTAATTGTTGTGTATGTTTTTACTTTCTTTTTATGCTTTTCTTCTCAATCAAATACATTGCCACACTGTTGTCAATGTTTATCATAATATTCTTTATCTTCCTCATCATATGATTCTAAATCAGGAAATTTAAATTCTCATGTTTCATCATTTTTAATTGCTGCCATAAATCGGTCAGAAATAGCAATAGATATATTTGCTCCATTTAATTGATCAGTGTCATCAACAACCCAATTTCCCCCTTCACTTAGTTTTTTTTCTAATTCTCTTATTTCCTGATCACTTAATAATGATTGTTTCTCAGCATCATCTAAAAGTACTTTATAAGCTACTTTGTCCTGATTACTTATTGGAACAAATTTCATGCGGTTTCTAGCTAATGTTCTAATTAATTTGTCACTGTTATTCATTGCTAAATAATTAATTATTTGGGGGTTCTGCATTTTTGAAATAATGAACTCGATGGTGTCAGGGTGTCAATCAGCAAGCATTATCATTTGGGCTCCTCTTCTTGAACCCCCTTGTTGAATTAAATGAGTTAGTCTTGCTAAGTCATTTAATCATGAAACAGCTCCTGATGATCGCCCCCCTACTTGTTTCGCAATTGCATTTCTGGGTCTTAATGTACTACCATTGGTACCAATGCCACCTCCACGTGACATTATTTCCATTGCTTTAGCTCTGTGATTTGCTAATCCTTCTCGTGAATCATGAATATGGGGTAACACAAAACAATTAAATAAAGTAACATTAGATCTTGATCCAGATCCATAAAGAATTCTTCCTGCTGGGACAATTCTTAAATTACTTATTTCATCAAAAAATTTCTCTTCATATTTTTTTTGATTCTCACCTTTTTCAATTCCACTAAGGGTTTTAGCAACCCGAGCAGCAATTTGTTCGAAATAAATTTCTAAAGGTTTAATAACATCTCTTTTGTGTCTTTTTAAAATTCCTTCTTCATTTTCATCATTTGGATCCATTGCATGTAGATAATCTTTTTCTAATTTAATAGTTACAATATCACCATCAATTTGCTCAACAAATCCAATTCCCTTAGTTGGAAAAAATGGATCATACTTTACAACAGTTAAAACTAAATCTCCAATGCCTAATGTGATTAGTTCCTCATCTTTTTGGGCATAGCGATCTAACATTATGAGCCTACTTATCCCTTCAAAATGCATGGAGTAACTAGGACATATTGGTTTTATTTCATTTGTGAAATGAACTTCTATGTCTTTATTTAGTTTTACTTCATGGTTTTTTAACACCTTCTTCTACCTTCCACTAACCACTTTATACTCAATTCACTTTTATAATGATAACTCATTATACTGTTGTTTGAGATTTATTTTTTATTTAATAAATGAAAAATCTAATACATAAAAATAACTCATGCTGATTTATTTTCAAGTTATAAGATGATAATTCACTTTGTAATCTTTTACCATTACAAGAACATTATTTGCCTTAATTTACTATAAAGGCATCATTCAATATATATAACTTAATATTAGCTTTCTGAAGGGGTTTTGCAGTCAGAGCAACTTTCTTCAGATTCTGAAGTATCAGATGAAGAAGCACTTTCTGGAGTTCCTTCTTCTGCTGGTGCTTCAGCAGATGGTGCTGCAGGGGTTTCAGCTGGTGTTGCTGGTGACTCCTGTGGCTGTACTTTTGCTGATTTAATCTTATCTAGCAATTCCTTTATTTTCTTTATTCATTTGTCCATATAATCCTCCGATTTATTCTTATTTTAACATTAAAATTAAATTTCTCTAAAATCTATTATTTTTTTTAAAACCACCTTACTAATTAAATTAAATTTGTAATTAACTTCACTATTTTTTTATATTGTTTTTTTTAGTAAATTAGCTAAAATAAGTTCCTTGATTGTTTATTCAGTATTGTTTTAATTAATTATTTAGATTCCTTATCATAAGGAATTAAAACTGTATTTACTGTTTCTCCAACTCTAATAAATTCATTAACTAATACTGAAATATTAGTTCGCTGTTTTTGAAAATACTTAGTCATGTTTTGCTCTTGTTTATCAAGAGCGCTTCTTAATTCATTAAAATGAGCAACTATTTTACTTAATCGATTTTTAAATTCAGGACTCCTAATAATTGCATATAAATTACTTTTTTCATCATCAAGATTTTGATTTTTAATGTTGCTTTGATAGGCTTCAATAATGGTAACTCTTAAAAGTGGAATGACATTAAGAACATCTTTAATTGAACAAATAAAGATGTTGACATCAGCTTGCTTAACTGATATTTTTTTCTTTTCCATTTCCTTGGGCAAGGTTTTAGTGACAATCAACCCATAAGTACTTTTATTTACAAGCAAGTCGTTTCGCAATTTATTAATTCATTCATTTTTAAAGGTATGAGTATTTTTTACTTCTAATAAAATTGCTCCGTGAAAAACTCCTTGATGGTGAACTTTTTGAATTAAATCTGCTCCTTTTTGTCCCTTTTTAATTTCAATAATTTCATCAGTATGAAATGTATCCTCTAACATGCTTTGAATTTGAGCTTCCCCTTCCTCACCAATGGCTTCTTGTGATTTTTTCTTTGCTGCTTGTTTTCTTACTATTTCTTTTAACTGGTTATTTAAATCACTTACTTCTTTATTCTTCCGGATTAATTCATCCTGGGTCTGTCTATCTTTGTCTGAAAGTAATTTAATATTTGCTTGTAGTTCTTGTAGTTCTCTTATTTGTTTTTCATTTACTTGCCTTTGCATTTCCAGCATTTTTTTTGTTACTGCTTCATTTATCTTTTTAGTTTCACTTTCTTTTTGTGCTTCTACTTCTTTTCTTAACTGTTGATTAAATTCTGCTTCTATTTGTTTTTTAAGTTGCAGCACCTCTTGTTCTTTGATATCTATTTTGAATTGCTGATAATATTTTTCTAAATATTCTTTAGCAATTATTTTTTTGCAATGTGGGCATATAAAATCCATTTTCCCTCCAAATTGATCACCTTTTATTTTAATTTAGCTATTCATTATTGATTATTGTAATGTAGAGTGAAATAAGCTGATAAATACTAAAAATTGTGTTTTCTGTTCAACCCCCAATGAATTGCTCTCTTATGTTGGAAAGTTCTTCATAAAGGTAATTTAAGAGTTTTAGTTTAAGATCATCAACATAATACAAATTCATTTCGATTTCATCAAGCAGGTTATCTGGATTTAGTTGATTTTTCTCACCATATTTTAAAAACATGATTTCCATTTTATTTATGATTTTTAATATAAATTCAAAATTTGTTTCTAGATATAACTGATCATCATGTGCATTTGTTTTTATCTTTTCTTTTTCTTTCTCAATTTGTTTTTTTAAATCTGTTTCAAAGATGCCAGCTTTGGAAAAAAAAGAATCACCAAAACTCCCTTTTGAAAAGATAAACTCCTGTTTGGTATTATCTTTATATAAACAAAAAGAAATGTTTTCGTCATCATTAACAAAATGATAGGCGATAAAAAGAAGGAACAAGGTTGCTCGTTGGCTTAAATTTCAATAAACTCTGTTATTGATTTTAATTATTAATTTAAATTTGATTAATGATTCCAAAAATATTTCACAATCAACAAATAATTCAGTAACATCCATCAAGTGCATGTTAATTGATCAGATTTTTTTATAGACACCATTCTTTAAAAATACTTTTAACTCATTTCAATCTTTTATATAATTAACATAGTTATTTAAATACTGATCAGCAATCTTAGGAGTGAATAATTTGTTTTGGGGTGGATCTCATCTTTGAATATTTTTAATTAAATTTAAAAATATTTGGTAATTAAATTGATCTGACTTCATTTTGGCAACACATTTTAATATTTGCAAAATCCCCCATTTCTATATTATAGAATAATAGCTAAAATAATAGTAATGGCAAAACAAATAAATGAAGAAAAGTTTCTTTTAGTAACTGATTTAGATGGAACTTTTTTAGTTGATGAACATCATGTTCACAACAAAAATTTGCAGCTGATTCATAAATTAAATGAAAAATATCCGGAGACTTTTTTCCTAGCTTTTGCATCAGGAAGAGAACCTGATTCGATGCTAAACATATGAAAAAATGAATTGGGTTTTCTCAAACCCCAATTTCATATTTGTATGAATGGAGCCATCGTTTTAAAAATTAACCATAAGCAACAGCAAATATTACAAGCATATCCACTTCAATTAGATGAAACCTTAATTAGTTTTATGATGGAACAAACAAGCTTGTTGGCTACTTATTATGAAAAGAATCCTTTTATAAATCAATTTATAGATGACAAGATTTCAAATCTTCTACTTCATAAAAAAGTTTATAAAATTTATGGTTTTCTAAATTACAACAGCAAATGAATAGAAAAAATAATTAAGCTTAAACGAAGAAAAATGATGACTACTTATATCTATGGCAGAAGCTACATTGAAATTACAAGTAGTAAAACTAATAAATACCTAGCTGCTCAGAAATTAGCAGATTTCTTAGGAATAAAAAAACAAAATATTATTGCTATTGGAAATGGAATTAATGATCTCCCCTTAATGCAAAATATCAAAAACTCCTTCCTAGTTGCAGATCATTTTTTAATGGGTAATATCCCCCAGCATACCATTATTCTTCGCAAAACAAGCACGGAGGATTTTTTAGAAGAAATTGTAATGAAGCTTAAACTTTTATAATTATTTGAATAATTGGAATATTTAAATATTTCAATTATCTTACTAAAATTTTTCTTAAAATTCTTGAAAATATGATCGGTTACATATTTTTGTTTTGTTTATTAAATTTCTTTTTTATTCAAGATGCTTAGAAAAGAAGACTATTATAATTATTAAATTCAGATTGATTATTATTATTTGTATCTATTTTTTATTATTGAAATAGTTATTTATGAAATTTTCTATTTAATAATTATCAAGATAAGAACATCAATTAGTAAAATTTTATTGCATTAATTATCATTTAACATTTATTAAAATAATTTGGTTTTATCAAATTAGATTAGGGCTATGATCCACTATATAAGATTGTTTCTCCTTCATCAAATTCCATATTTTCATTTGCATCAATAAAAACCCGCTTTGGACCACCTAGTTTTCTTTGAGCATCCTGATAATTTTGAATCACAGTATTAGGTTGATTTGGAGATACAGTTCCTTTTAGTGAATATAGAGGGAAAACAAGCAACATCAGATTATCTTGTTCGGGAAATAATTTACTCTTAGTAAAATCATTACTAGTTCAATCAACCAGTTTTTTGGGATCTGTAGGATCATAATATTGAAAATTATTATAATTATAATTTAATGCTTTCTTATAAAATGAATGTCCTTCATAATCATATTCTAGAAGAATGTTATTCTTAGTAATGTCTCGATTTATGTAACCTAATAAATACATGCTGCTTCAGGGATTTTTGTATTCTGAATTTTCCTCATTAAAAACATTATATGAAAGAAAGAAATTCTTCATTTGCCCATTTGTTCCAGGTATTAATGGACGTTTATTCTTAATTATTGTGAAATCATTACTATTATCTGTATTTGGGATATTATTAATTTGAACTAAAGCTTTAAGCATTGTTTTAGCATTTTCTCCATGTAAAATGTCCATCCCTCATGCTTTGAAAAGTGAATAATCTGAATAAAACTGTCGTTCATAGCCAATACTACTTGTTCCTCACATAAAATGTAAATGGTCTGGATCATTTGGTTTTTTGAAAATTTCACCTTTAAAAGCACAAGCAGTTAAGGGAACTTTTTTCTCATAGCGATAAGTAAGGGTAGCATATAATCTAGCTAATAATTCATGTTGGCTATAATAATAACTTAATCTTTTCATCATTTGACCATCATGAATTTCAGAAATTTCATTATATGTCATATTTTGATATTGAGGGTCTTTAATTGCAGTTTTAAAATAATTAGCATCATAATTTGTATGGCCAACAATAGCAAAAGTTAATGGCAAACTAGAACAAGCATTATCTTTTGTATTTATTGTTTTTACGAATTGAATATCATCTGTATTTATGACTATAGTTTCAATATCAAGGTCATTACCAAAGATATCTCCTATTGTGGCCCCATTTTGTCCATTTGTATTAAAAGTTGGACTATTAGCAACTTGGTTATATGATGCAGGTAAAAAAAAATAAACTTTACCAAAAGATACATTTTGCATTTCAAGAACTTGATCATAATCAATATAATAAACATATATTGGTGAGTCAGTTAAATATTGACGAAACTCTTCATATTTACTATCTATGATGGTTGTAATTCCATTTTCATATTTTGCTAATGAATCATTTATTTTTGTCTTAAAATTAGTAGCAAAAGTTGAAGTATTAGTTTTAATATCACTATGACCTTTTCAAAATTCTAATTTATCAATTATTGTTTTTTCATTATTTGAATCACCTGCAATCCGTTCAGGAAATTCATTAAGTAAAGAAATTACATTTCCCGAATATTTATTTCGATATATACTTAATATTTCATTCCTTGTGTCAATAATTATTTTTTGATCATCTTCAGATAAATTAGGAATACGTGATTTTGTTGCATCATAATTCTTTCGCCAATCATCATTTAGGTTATTAAAATATTTATATATTTTTTCAAAATCACTAAAATCTCCAGCATTATCAGAAAACACATTTTTTAATTCATTTAAGAAGGAATTAGATTCTTTAAATCGATCATTATATAAAGTTAAATGATGGCCGTATTCATGAGCAAAAGTATAGAAGATATTATCCAAATACCGAATAGCATCAATTGTTCCATCAGCTTCAAGTGTTTTGGGTTCCTCCATTTTTATTCTTATTGTCTTATCATTATTTTCCTGGCCATTATTTTCCCCAAAGACCATCTGAACAGAACGTGAATAAAATCCGGCAGCTCTTCTTGATTCTGAATCACCGATTTGAGCTGAAAAAAATATCTCATCTAAAAGAGCAAATTCTGAACCATATGATAATTGGTTCATTATTTTATTAGCAATCAGTTCTGCATTAGCACGAGCTTGTTGCTCAAGAGTTACTTGTTCTCCATTTGAATCCATTTGCACATTACTCAAAGCAACAAATCCTCCACTATTTCCATCATCTAATTTCCCTAATAATTGCCGTTCTTCATGAAATGTTATCATGGGGAAAAGATTTAATTTATCCTTAGTAACATTATCTTTATTTATATATATGCATGCAATATCCCCAGCTTCTTTTTGTGAAGAAGTAATGGTTGCATCAAAAATTTCTTTATCAATTTTAGTAAATTCACATGAATACTCATATTTATTTGCATCAGGACTTGTCATGGAAGAATATGAAGTTAAATAGTCAGGTTCCTGACTTAACTTATTGATTTCCTCTTGTATCCTTTCAGGGTTGTTTCCATTATTATTACCTGTTGAACTGCCTGATGAACCATCTGTTGATCCTCCTGATGAACCATCAGATGAACCTCCTGTTGATCCTCCTGATGAACCATCAGATGAACCTCCTGATGAACCACCTGTTGATCCTCCTGATGAACCTCCTGTTGATCCTCCTGATGAACCATCAGATGAACCTCCTGATGAACCACCTGATGAACCATCAGATGAACCTCCTGTTGATCCTCCTGATGAACCATCAGATGAACCTCCTGTTGATCCTCCTGATGAACCATCAGATGAACCTCCCGTTGATTCTCCTGATGAATTACCTGCAGATTTCTTTAGGGGATCACTTGAAGAAAAAATACCTCCAAAATATAATCCCCCTCCTACAGAACCCAATATTAGGATTACTGAGACAAATCCTACCAGAATTTTTACTACATTATTTTTTTTAGTTCTCATTTTTAATTCCCCTGTTTCTTTAAGTTTCTTTTTGAAAGAATACTTATTCTATTCTTTGTTAGCAAATACTGGAGCTTGTTAGTAAATTGGTAGTTTGGTTTGCTTTTTACTGGTTTTTTAGTACCAATAAAATAACCAAATTCATTAACGATTTCTCTATTTGCTTGCTTTCTTGCTGATTCCATTATTGCAAAATCGGTATTTATAACAACATTTTTTATTTTTCAACCATCAGTTGAAACCATAGAAATGCAACATACAGCATCATCAAGTGAATGCACCCCTACTTGTAGTTTCTTTTTTTCATTATTATCAACATAAAGAGCATTATAAATCTGTGATAAATTACTAACTATAAATCAATTATCAACGGCAGAATCTAAAATTTGAATAATTTTATCTTCTCTAATAACATCCAAGTTCTTACCTCCAACCCGCTCATAAGATAATTTCAATAAGCAATTGTTTTAATATGGTCATCTACTTCTATTTTATTTCAAAGTTAATTGAACAATAAGCTCTCTAGCTTTTTAAGTGAAGAATTTACAACTTCCAGAAAGGTGTTTTGAATTGACATTGAAATTTAAATAATAAAAAAATATTTTTGATTCTTTGAATAAATTGCTTAATTTATTTACTGGTAATTACAATCATTTGTCAAGTCTTTTGTTGTTATAAAGCGGTAATTGACTTGCCTTTATTAGCAATAATGTTTAATCATTAATTAATTAATCATATTTTGAAAAAACACTTCCAGAATGAAATTGGATAATGTTTTTCAAATTTTTTCAACAACATAATTTAAAAATCATTAACTAGTTTTCTTTTTAATGATTCTTTTCATAATAAGTAGCTAACAAGTTCATTTTATAAACTAAGTTTTGTTTATGAACTAATAGTTAATGTTATGTCACCTTCATCAAAAACTGTGTTTTGGTTTGTATCAATAAAGATTCGTTTAGGTTTTCCAAGTTTTTTTTGGGCATCTTGATAATTCTGTATTACAGTATTAAGTTGAACAGATTGATTTGAAAAAATTTTTCCTTTTAATGAATATAAAGGAAAAGCAAGCAACAAGTGATTTCCATCAGAAAATAATTGGTTTTTATTAAAATCTTCTCTATTTTTTGTGAGCAGATTATGAGGATTAGTTGAAACATAATATTGAAAATTATTATAATTATAATTTATTGGTTTCTTATAAAATAAATTTCCTTCATAATCATATTCAAGAAGAATGTTATTCATATTAATATTGGGGTTGTTTAGATGCCCTAAAAGATACATGCTGCTTCAGGGATAAATGTATTTTGAATTTTCTTCATCGAGAACATTAAATGAAAGAAAGAAATTCTTCTTATCATTACCATTTTTTCCAGCTGCTGGACGGTTATTGGGAATTATTGTGAAACCATTACTATTATCATTATCATTGCTGACAACATTTTTATTTTTTACTAAAAGACTAAACAGTTTTTTGGCATTATTTTCATTTAAAACATCCATACCCCATGCTTTAAATAGTGAATAATCAAAATAAAGTCCTTGTCCTTCACCACTATTATCCATCATCGCTCCTGGGTGTTTTATGTTTTCTTTATCAAAAGCAATGCCAGATTTAAAGGCACAAGCAGTCAAAATTGTACTTTTTTCATACCGATGAGTCAAAGCAGCATGTAATCTAGCTAATAATTCATTTTTTGAATAATAATAACTTAATTGCTCCATAATTTTTGCATCATGAATTTTGGAAACTTCGCTATATCCCCGACTTACATTTTTCTCAAGTTCTTCATAAAATCCATAAACTTCAAAATTTGTATGCCCAACATTAGCAAAAGTTAATGGAAGGTTAGAACAAGCATTTTCTTTAGTGCTTAACTTTTTCCTACTTTCATATCCATCAACATGTTGAATGAGTGAATTTTCAACATCAATATCATTTCCAAAAATATCCCCAATTGTAGCTCCATTTTTCCCATTTGTGTTAAAAGCCGCCCTATTAACAACTTCACCAAATGTTGAAGGTAAAAAATAGTATTCTTTTGCAAAAACTGAATTATTATCTAAGTTAAAAACCTGATTTAAATCATTATAATAAACATAAATTGGGGAGCTATCTAAATATTGTCGTAACTCTCCATATCCTGTTTTATTAATTCCAGTTGTACTTAATGCTTTTTTTATTAGTTGTAATAACTCAGAAAAAATTTGAGTATTAATAGATTCAATATTAGATTGCAAATTTTCTAAATTTAGCTTTATTATTCTTTCATTGGTTGAAACATCCTGAGTAATTTCTGGAAATTCATTAAGTAGTGAAGCTACATTTCCAGAATATTTATTTCGATATATTGTTAATACTAGGTTCTTTTTTTTAATGATTTCTTGTTTTTCAACATCTGATTTCTGATCAAGATCTCGAAAAGCATGATAATTATTCAATGGTTCATCATCGTTTAAATTATTAAAATACTTATATATTTTTTCAAAATCACCAAAATCATTGGCATTATCTGAAAATACTTTTCTTAATTCATTTAAAAAAGAATTCGGTTTTTTAAATCGATCATTATATAAAGTCATATGGTGTCCATATTCATGAGCAAAAGTATATAAAATACTTCTTAAATAGTTAACAGCATCAATTGTTCCATCTGCTTCAAATTTTGATGGTTCTTCCATTTTTATTTTTATTCTTCTGGTATTATTTTCTTGTAAATTTTTTTGCTCATTCCCCCACCCAAAGGTTATCAAAGGGAAAAATTTATAAATACCTGCAGCATTTTCGATTTGCTCATTAATTTCAGTTGAGAAAATTACCTCATCTAAAAGGGCAAATTCCGAACCATATGATAATTGATTAATTATTTTATCAGTAATAAGTTCAGCATTAGCCCGCGTTTTTTGATAAGAATCTCTTTTTTCTTCTTTAGTTGTTTCTGCATTATCAGAAGCATGAAACCCGTTTCCTTCCAATTTTTTTAATACATTTCTTAAATTATGAAATGTTATTATTGGAAAAAGATTCATCATTGCATTAATGTCCTTATTCATATATACACATACAATATCAAGAGTTGGTTCTTTGTCTTGGTGGTTTCTTATATCTAAAATTCTGCCACCTGGGCTTTTAGCAAATTCACAAACATAACCATATTTATCATCATTGAGAGTTGCTATTGAATTATATGAAGCTAAATATTCAGGCACCTGATTTAATTCTTTACTTTCTTCTTTTATTTTTTCAAGGGTGTTTTCACTATTAGCACTTGGTGAGAAAATGCCCCCAAAATATAATCCTCCCCCAAGGGACCCAGCAATTATTATTGCTGCAGTGATCCCCATTATAATTTTTGTTACTTTCATTTTTTTAACTTGTATATTTACTCCTTATTTTTTTCTTTCAGTTTCTTTTTGAACTTTTTTTAATTGGAGTTCAATCATTTGGGCTTTTACTTTATTTTCTCTTTCCTTTCTTTGTTCTTTTTCTCAATTATCCTTTTCTTTATCAAGCATTTCTTTTGTAATATCCCTAATATTATAGCATTTATCAGTAACAATGATGCATTCATCTTTAATGAACCGAATAAACCCTGATCGGACAGAAAAATACTCTATCTGATTTTCATCATAATGTATTTTCATAATGTGTCCTACAAGAGGAGCCATGAAGGGAATATGACTAGGTAGTATTCCACGAACAGCAGTAGGGGTACGGAAGGTTATTTGCCTAACTTTTATATCTAAAACAATTTTAATGGGAGTTACAATTTTAAGATGAAATTTTTTCATTATTAAACTTGTCAAAAACCTCTTTAATTGTTCCTACATAAAGAAACATTCTTTCAGGAATATGATCTAGTTTTCCATCTAAAATTTGTTTACAACCACTAATTGCATCTTCAGTTTCCACAAATTTTCCCTTAATTCCGGTAAACTTTTCCCCCACAAAAAAGGGTTGGCTTAAGAAATTTCTTAATCTTCTGGCCCGATTAACATGAGTTCGATCTTCTTCGCTAAGTTCTTCTAAACCAAGAATAGCAATGATGTCCTGCAGTTCTTTATAGCGTTGAAGGGTTTTTTGAACATTATGAGCCACAAGGTAGTGTTCTTCCCCTACTACATCTGCTGATAAAATCCTGGAAGATGAACTTAATGGATCAATAGCAGGATAAATTCCTGCTGCTGCTATTGCCCGATCTAAGGATACTTTTGCATCTAAATGAGCAAAAGTTGTTGCAGGAGCTGGATCAGTTAAATCATCAGCTGGCACATATACTGCCTGAATTGAAGTAATGGAACCATTGATGGTGGAAGTTATTCTTTCTTGTAATTGACCCATTTCAATAGCTAAAGTTGGTTGATAACCAACTGCAGAGGGCATTCTTCCTAGTAAAGCTGATACTTCCGAACCGGCTTGGGTAAATCGGAAAATATTATCAATAAACAAAAGAACATCCTGGTGTTCCTCATCTCGAAAATATTCAGCCATGGTTAATGCACTTAAAGCAACTCGCATTCTTGCTCCGGGAAGTTCATTCATTTGTCCAAAAACAAGGGTGGTTTTATTAAGTACCCCTGATTCTTTCATTTCATAATACAAATCATTTCCTTCCCTGGTTCTTTCTCCTACACCAGCAAAAACACTTAGTCCTCCATGAGCAGTGGCAACGTTATTAATAAGTTCCTGTACAATAACAGTTTTGCCAACTCCTGCTCCCCCAAATAAGCCAACTTTTCCTCCTTTTAGAAAAGGACATAATAAATCAATAATCTTAATTCCTGTTTTAAGAATGTTAATTCCAGTTCGTTGTTTGGCAAAAACTGGTGCTCGGCGGTGGATTGGTAGTTTTATTTTTGTTTTTACTGGTTCTTTACCATCAATGGGATCACCAAGGACATTGAACATTCTTCCCAGTACTTTTTTTCCCACTGGTACCATAATGGGGAAACCAGTATCTCCAACAACAGTTTCTCTTTTTAAACCTTCAGTGGGGAACATGGAAATGCAACGCACAGTATCATCAGATAAATGCATCACAACTTCAAGTACTTTTTTTTCATCATTATCAACATAAAGGGCATTATAAATTTGGGGTAAGCTACTGATTGTAAATCTGACATCAACAACTGGACCTAAAATTTGAATGATTTTCCCCTTAGTAATAATCTCCAATTTATTGCCCTCCATCTGCCCCTGAAACAATTTCTATAATTTCTTGCGTTATTTGTGCTTGTCTAACTCTATTATATTCCAGGGTTAATTGATCAATAAATTCTCTAGCATTTTTTGTGGCATTATCCATGGCAATATTTCGCATTGCTTCAATAGAAAGTAATGACTCAAAGATGGCCGCTCTTAAAGCAACTGATAGATAAAAAGGTAAAATACTTGCTAAGATATCTTTTCTTGAGGGAATAAATTCACAACTTTCCAGAAGGTGACTTGGATAAGTGTGGGGATTGATCTCAAAAGGAAAAATAACAAAGGTTCTGACTTTTTGAATAAGTTGATTAATGTATTCATGACCAATAACGATCACCTTGGTTAACGCTTTCTGTTTTCATAAAGCAGTAATTCAATTAACTTCATTAGCAATAATGTTTAATAACTCAATTGAATTAAGATTGTATTTTGGAAAAACTAATTTCCGTGGTTGAAATTGAGCTAATCTTTTCTCAAGTTTTTTCCCTAGTAGAATAATTTCAAAATTTCTAAGTGGTTTTATTTCTTTCAATAGTTGTTGATACACTCTTGAATTATAGGCTCCACATAACCCAATTTCAGAGGCAACCACATAGATAATTGTTTTTGTATTATCTGGAACCTCATAGGCTGTATTTAATAAATCCAATGATGAATAAACTGCTTCTAAAAATGTCTTGTAGTTAGCAAATCCTTTTAATAATTTTTTTGTTTTTGTTGATGATGTTAGTTTCAGAGCATTAGTAATTTTCTCAATATTTTTGGTGAGATTAATGCGATTTCTGATTGTGCTAAGTGGTGCACTCATTATAACTTATCAAAATCCTCTTTTTTTCCATACTTTTTATAATCATAATTTGGGATTCTTAATAAAAAGTATTTAACAAAACTTGCTAACTTAATTTCGAGATCTTTTAAAACTTTTTTAACATCTTGACCACTAAGTAGTTTTTCCATTAAATCATTTACCTTCATTTCTTTTTCAAAATTATTTTCAATGCTAGTTTTTAGGTTCTCTATTTGTTCTAAAGGAACCCAAGCTATGAGGCGGGAATTCATCAAAATTAAGTACAAAACCTGAATATTCTGATTTAAAGTATGATATTGGTTTTGTTTTAGCATTCTGGTGATTCTTTCTCCATGGTTAAGAATCATTTTTGTTTCATCATCAACATCACTACTAAACTGACTGAATGCTTTTAATGAGGAATACTGGGCAAGATCTAATTTTAGAGTTTTAGCGGCCATTTTTATAGCTTCTATTTGGGCTGCTCCCCCAACCCGAGAAACTGATAAACCAAAGTCAACTGCTGGCATTATTCCTGCATTAAATAAATCTGCCATCAGAAATATCTGGCCATCGGTAATGGAAATAACATTTGTTGGAATATATCCTGATATATCACCTGCCTTAGTTTCAACAATAGGTAGAGCGGTAATAGAACCACCACCTAAAGAATCCTTGATTCTTGCAGCTCGTTCTAATAAACGAGAATGTAAGTAAAAAACATCACCAGGATAAGCTTCCCTTCCTGGAGGTCTTCTTAATAAAAGACTCATTGTTCGATAAGCAACAGCATGCTTGCTTAGATCATCAAAAGCAATCAACACATCCTTGCCTTTTTCCATTCATTCTTCAGCTAAGGTAATTCCCATATAAGGAGCAAGGAACTGAAGTGAAGGACTCTCGGAAGCGCCAGCAAAAACAATCACTGTGTGCTTCATTGCTCCGTGTTCAATTAATTTACTTCTTACTTGGGCAATGGTTGAGTTTTTTTGTCCAATTGCTACATAAACACACAACACACCTTTATCTTTTTGATTAATAATTGCATCAATAACTAAAGCTGATTTTCCAGTTTGACGATCACCAATAATTAGTTCTCGTTGTCCTTTCCCTATTGGTACTATTGAATCAATACCTAAGATTCCGGTTTCTAAAGGAGCATTAACACTTTGACGAGTCATTACTCCTGGGGCAATTCTTTCAATTGGCCTTCGTTTAGTATTAGGAATTTCTCCTAAACCATCAATTGGTGAACCTAAAACATTGACTACTCTTCCCAGGAAATAATCTCCTACCCCAACTTCCATTAATCGTTTGGTGCGGATAACCTTGTCACCAGACTTAATTAGATTTGAGCGATTAAAAATAACTATTCCAACACTGTGCTCTTCAAGATTATTAGCCATGCCAAATACCCCATTAGCAAATTCAACTAACTCACCATACATGATATCCTGTAATCCATCACAGACAGCAATCCCATCAGCAACAGTAAGAACTACTCCTTCCTCATAAACTGTTGTTTTACTGTGATAAGTTTCTAATTGTTTCTGGATTAGGGATACAATAAATTCTTTTTTAGACATTTCGGTTCCCCTCCATTATTTTCATTGTTCCATCTAGAATTCTCTTTATTTGTCCTAAGAGGGTGTTATCAAATACCTGATTTTCAATTTCAACTCTGATTCCCCCTAATAAAGCTTTATCAATTCTCTGGGTAAGTATTACTTTTCTTTTTAATTTTTTTTGCAGTTTATGAATTATTTCGTTGTATTGGTCATCAGATAGTTTTTTGGCAGTATAAAGAGCCCCAAAGGAAACATTGGTGATGCTATAACCTCTTTCTAAAAAATCAATGACCACATCCTCAATGATTTGGAATTGATTTTGATCAACAAGAAGGTACATAAGGGTCATTCAATAAGCTGGCATTCAATCCTGAAAGACTTCATTTAATCAGGCTTTTTTTTCTTCATGAGTTCCATTATTAGCAACCGAATGAATATAGTCCTTTGAAATAACTTCATGAAAGAGTTTTACTTTAGGAAGTGAAGAAATTAAGACATCATTTTTCATTGCAATGCGAACTAAAGCATTTGCATATGCTTCGGAAATTTTACTATTCTTCATTAGAATCCGTTATATCAGTAATAAAATGTTTAATTAAATCATCATGATCTTTGGTTGTAACTTCTCTTTTTAGGATTGCTTGACAAATTTTAAATGATCCCTTGATTGCCTCTTCTTGCATTCTTTGTCTTTGATCATTTTTATCGGCAGCAATCATAACTTTAGTTGATTCAATTAGATGTTTAGCATCCTTATTAGCTTTTTCGATGATATTTTTTCTTTGTTGTTTGGCACTAATTTGGGCTTCATTTATAATCTGATGGGCTTTTTGGGAAGCATTTGCCAATTTGTTTTCAAGTAAAACTACTTTTTTATTAGCTTGGATATTCAATTCTGCTGCTGATTCGATTTCTTCCCTGATATTTTTTTCCCTCTTATCTAAAAAAGCAACAACTTTTTTTCAAACAAAGAAATATAGTAAGAAAAAAATAATTGTTGCAGCAACGATATGAGCAATAAGCAGGGTTGGCTCAATCCCTAATGCCGCTGTGATTTCGTCTCTTAAATCCATATTTTAGGCAACAAAAGCAATAATAATACCTAATAACAAGGCATAAATTGCAGCTGATTCCGTTAAAGCCATTCCTAAAATAAATATGGTTCTAATTTTTGATTCAGCTTCTGGATTTCGAGAAACTGCATCCACAGCTCTGGCTGTTGCCAGTCCTTGCATGAAACCAGTTCCTAACATCCCAAAAGTAGTCATCCCTACCCCAATTGATTTAATATCACCGTCAATTTCTAAAATCACTAACAAATTAGATAGTGCAATTAAATTTTCTAATCCCTCAAATGATACAATTGCATAAAAACTCTGCATATAATCCTCCTCATACACTATTCACTATGTGTTTGTTTCTGCCTCATGCTTTCAATCATACTTGATTTAACATGAAGCATTTTTTTCTTTTTCATTATTGGTTCATCACCATGGGTAGCTATTCCTCCCCAATAAGTGATGGTTAAAGTTGAAAAAACAAATGATTGCAAAATCCCCCCAAAAATATCAAAGTAGAAATGAAGGGGTGGTGATAAAAATCCGCCCAAAAGGTTAATCTGACCAATAATGGGGATGAATTTTCAGATATACCCAGTAAAACTATAGACTAATGATAAGATTACTAGGCCACTTAAAAGATTGCCAAATAACCGAAAACTAATAGAAATTAATGGAGAAAATTGAGTAAATCACTGAGCAGGATTTAGATACTCTTTAAAAAATGAGGTATTTCGGTATTTAATAGCAATGACAAACATCATCATGAAAGTTACTGATCCAAGAGCAAGAGGAACAGTTAACTGAGTTATGGGGTTTGCTATTCCCAATAAAGAAACAAGATTATTGATGGAAATATAAATTAGGAGAAAAGCAAAATATGGTGCTGCTCATTTTAATTTAGGTCCAGCAATTGTAAGAACAGTTTTTCTGCATCAATTAACAAACATCTCCACAATAAAACAATAACCAGTAACTACTTCGCCTGTTTTAAATTTCCTAATTTGTTTGACATAAACCAAAACTCCTATTAGAACAATGAGGACAGTTAAAATAAGAGTAGCAACACTTGGTACTCAAACAAGACCATTAATTTTCATTACTGTTTTTGCCTCACTAAGTGCATGAAAAATAATAAGGGAGCTAAAGCAATTGTAGTTAGTGCTACTTCCCAACTAAATACATCATTAAATTCCTTAGAAATGAAAAACAATACTCCTAATAACAGCATTTTTACGGCATAAAGGAAAATCACAACTGCAATAAAATACCTTTTTGTACTTGTATTGTTTTTTATTTGACTAAATATTCAGTTTTGTAACTTGTTTGAAAGTAAAAAGAGACCAGTAATCATGATACCAATAAAGAAAAAAGTGTATAAATATCTGAGATCTTTTACTAAAATACCTACTAATAATAGCAATAAGAATATAAAAGTTGCTGCCATTAGAACAATTAGACTTTTTCATTGAATAAACTTTAACATTTCCTTTATTTTAATGTTTTTTTAGTAGCCATTATAGACTGATTATTTAGTTACCATTGGTTTCCTAAACATATTTTTCATTTTAGAAACCATAATTGCTAAATTGGATACTTTTCACAGATTTTTCTTACTCATGATTTTAAAGCTTGGCTATACTTTTCTTTTCCTTTATAAATTAGTACTTGTTCAATTAAGGTGCCTAGAACCCTAAAGTCCTCACTTTGAAAACCCCTGGTTACACAAGCTGGGGTTCCTAACCTAATTCCTGAGCATTGGGTAATTGGTAATGGATCAAAGGGAATGACATTTCGGTTTGCAATCACATGAGCTTGTTCAAGAAGATCAGCTGCCTTATTTCCACTAATTCCATAAGAACCATAAACATCAAGAGAGAATTGATGATTATCAGTTCCCCCAGAAATTATTCTTCCCTTAACAAAGGATTTAGCAAAAATTTTACTGTTTTTAACCACTGCTAACTGGTATTCTTGATATTTTTTTGTCAATGCTTCAGCAAAAGTAAATGCCTTCCCTGCAATTGCTCCCATCAAAGCTCCACCTTGGGTCCCAGGGAAAACAGCTGCATCAATTTTGTCTTTTCAATTCTTCTTACACAAAATGACTCCTCCCCTTGCCCCTCGAAGAGTTTTATGAGTTGTTGTTGTCACTACATCAGCGTAGGGAATGGGAGAAGGATGTACTTTGGCTGCAACTAAACCAGCAATATGGGCCATGTCTACCATTAATAAAGCCCCAACTTTATTTGCAATTTTCTTCATTTGTTTAAAATCAATTATTCTAGAATAAGAAGATGCCCCTGCTAGAAGAAGTTTAGGTTTAATTTTTACTGCTTGTATTAATAAGTCATCATAATTAATCATCTCACTCTTTTTATCAACTGTATAGTGATAAAAATCATATAATTTACCAGAAAAATTCTTTTCATGACCATGGGTTAAATGCCCTCCTGATGATAAAGCCATAGCCAGAATTTTATCTCCAGGTGTTAAAAGAGCTTGATATACTGCTTCATTTGCTTGTGATCCAGAATGAGGTTGGACATTTACATGTTCGGCTCCAAACACTTTTTTTGCTAAATCAATTGCTAAATTCTCCAATTGGTCCATAATTTCACAACCATGATAGTAGCGAAAATGAGGATAACCTTCCACATATTTATTAGTAAGCACTGAACCCTGAGCCTCAAGAACATCTTTTGAGACATAATTTTCTGATGCAATCAAAGTGATGTAAGATTGTTGGCGTTTTTGTTCAAGACTAATTAACTTTTTGATTTCGTGATCATATTTTGTCATTATCGAATATACCTCCCTTCTTGAAGATAATATATTTTTGAGGCTTTTCCTCTATTATCTTCATCCCAACCATTTATAAAAACTAGGTTTTTATGATTTTTATATTTAGGTTCATATGAAGTTGAAATTATTGGTTCTCCTAGTACTTCAATCATTTCTTGTAACTCCTTAAGCTTGGGGATCCTTATTGCAACTGTTTGATATGGCCAGTCAAATTCTTTTTGTAAATAAGTACTTGCCTGATAAATAACTGTCATGTAAGGAATAGCTGCCATTTGCTTTGCTTTATTGAAAAGAGAAGCCGGAATTTTGCTAAATAAAACAAGCATCTGGAAGGAACTTACTAGTAAAATAAATGGTTTTGATAGTGACCTTTCCTTTAATTTATGTAACTTTTGGTAATTGTTGATTCGGGCATAAATAGAAGGAATGGTATCTGATTTATAAACAACCATTTGGTCTAGTAATAAGTATTTTTGTAAGATAGAAAAAGCCACTATTTTAATTTTCCCCTTATTATCATAATTCTTGAAAACCCTTGATAATCCTTGATGATTTGCTTATCAATGATAATTATTTTTTCCTTAAAAATATTAAGAATTTTTTTACTCTGGTTCCTTCCTATTTCTAAGCAAATGATGAAATTAGGTTTAGCAAAGGTTGCTATTTTTGTTGCAAGAACTTTATAAAAATAGTAACCATCATCCTTAGCAAAAAGAGCGTCATTAGGATCATTTTTTAACACACTTTTTTCAACATAATCATTTTTACTTATATAAGGGGGGTTCATAACTATTAAATCATACTGCTTTTTTGGAAAAAATTCTTGAAGGGAAACATGAATGAATTCTAGATCTAATTTGAGATCTTTAATGGTTTTCTTTGCCATTATTAATGCTTCTTGGTTGTGATCAATACCTGTCACCTCAGCAAAGGAGAAGTGCTTTTTGATTGCAACTCCAATTACTCCTATGCCACAACATAAATCGAGTATTTGTTTTGGATAAATATTTAGATTTTGTAGATAATCTAATAGTTCATCAACTAACTGTTCTGTTTCAAAGCGGGGTAAAAAACAACCCTTTGAAATATAAAACTTGAGGTTATAAAAAAAAGTATACCCAAAAAAAAAGGCTAAGGGGACATCTTGTTCACAATAAGCTTTAATTGCTTGTTGATAAAGCCTTTGTTGTTTTGGGGAAAGAGGCTTACCAGAAAGATACAAATTAGCATTTGTATCAATGTAATGTAAGGCAAGGTAAGCGATATTTGCATTTTTATTTGTGGTTGTTAATACCTTTGTTGCTCAACCAAGAATTGTTTTGGCATTCATTTATTTAGAGATCCTCATTAAATGCTGGAAATAAAGTTAAATGAGTTTGTTTTTCACCAGAAAAATACAATCCTGGTGAATTATTATCAACAAACATAAAGTACTTTTGACTCTTATGGATTAACTCTTTTCTTTTTCCTTTAGTGAGGGTGAAAGAAGCCATAAAGGCTCCTACTTTATTTTTTAAGTGAGTATATGTATTTGCCTGATTTAACAAACCTGTTCCCTTAAAGGCAATGTTGTTTCAATCAAAAGATAAGAGCCGAATTCCTATCCCTTGGGTCCCAATATAAAAAGAATACTTATTTGAAGCTGTATCAACATTTGGTAAAGGGTTTTTTCCAAACAAGTAAGCCAGCATATAATAAACATTGCCTTTTTTGAAAAAAACTGTGCTTTCTATTTTACTTACTTCATTAAGCGGTAAGGTATTCTCGATTTCTTCTTCATCAATATTGGTTGCTAATAAGATACCTTTATTATCTTTAATGTCCGTAAGTGATAATTTATAATTTCAATCCCAGATATTATAAAAAACTAAGTTAGACATTTCTTGAATAATAGTTAGATTTAATAAGGGATCAAAGCCAAAGAGCTTTAATGAAAGATAATAATTTAAATAATTATACTTATCATCAGCAAGATCAGGACAGGAACTAGGAGCACTTGCTAAGGAAGGCATGGTTAAAATAACATATAGTTCACTTAATAAAGTATTGAGATTAAATCACTTTCTTATTTTTAAATACAAGGCTTCCTGATCACCAGAAGGAGAATTATTTGTTATTATTGGAATATCACTAATGAAGCGATAAGGAAAGGTTAAATTAGCATCACAAGAATTAAAATAGAATTGATATTCATTACTACTTAATAATGAAGAAAGCAACTTATTGGTCCTTTCTTCATTATTGGTTTGTCAATTAACAGCTTGAAAAAGACTAATTGCTTGTTTTCTTTCCTCAAAGGAAATGTTATCCTTATTCTTGTTTGCTAAAACTAATAACCTTTTGAAATTAGTATATTTATCATTATTATTTTGATTAGAAAATCCATTTTCAATCTGAAGAGATAATAATTTAAAGAATTTTTGAAGGGGATTATCACTTCTGATGGTGGTAATATCAAACCGCTTGTTTCTTCCATCATATTTATTAAAAGTAATGAGATGTTCAGCATAAGCCCGGATCAGTGATTGTCTTAAACTAATTTGATCTCGTTCATAATTACCAGAATTGTTTTTTATTTTGGCAATAGCATCATAATAATTTGTTGTTTGGGTGTCAGGATCAGTGCTATCAGAAATATAAGCAATGACATTATCACCAGCAAATTCCCCTTTATTCAAACTTAAAGAAGTTTCTCTTCCCGCTTCTTTTCCTCGTTGGATGACGAACTCATTAACCAAAGTTAATTCTGGTCCAAACCGCATTGTTTTGTATAAGTTAATTGTAAAATCCATTGCCTCTTTTAGAACCACCTCTTGAAATCACCCATTTTTCCCAGTGTTATAATTAGAAAAATCACAATGCAAATCAGCTGAATTATTGACATAAGTAGTTGTGCTATACAAGCATTTCCCAAAGTATTCGGTTACATTTTGAAATTTTATTTTCAAAATGGCAACATCATTTAAATAATAATCCCTAGTTAAAATTGAGCATCAATAATTATCTAAATTAGGATAAAGCTCAGGATTAGTACTACATCTTATAAAAGTAAGGTTATCCTTTTCACCATCAGGAAAACCTTGCTTGCTGAGAAGATATTGATTTTTATTTTTACCTTCATGTGAAGGTTTATAATAATAAGCAATTCTTATTATTTCACGCTTTTCTCCCTCATCCTTAATGAAACTATCATAGATAAAATAAATTGCTACTCCTAAGGGAGCCAAAAAAAGCAAAATAAATAAGAAAAATTTTAATTTTGTAGAAATAAGCAGCAATGATTTTAACAATTTAATCCTCCTGAATTACTTTGAATGGTTCTTCGTATACCGAATCAAATTTGTTATTCATGTTTTTATCTAAAAAAACATGTTTGATTTTCTCAATAACGGATATTGTTCCCTTAATGCTTTTGGATATCCCCTTTAATTCATATTCAGGAGTTATTGATCCATAAATATTTCCTAACAACAGTAATATCCCAACATATTTTTGACGATTTTTATAATCGTCATAAAGAAATGCTTTTCCTAAATTGTCCTGATCATCAAGAGAGGCCACATTGGATGTATCACTTAAAACAATGTACAAATTGTTATAATCATAATCAATGGCATGAGAAGCTTTATTCTTAACTTCATGTTCTACTTGGAAATAAAAAGCTTCTCATGGGGTATCAAGTTTTATTAAATATGGTACATAAACAGAACTTCATCGTCTTTGTTCCTGAGCATTTGTGGATAGTAAATTAGTTGAATAAGCAAAGACATGTTTTTTTAATTCATCATAAACATGTTCTTTTTGAAAAAAACCATAGGTTTTGGCACTATATTCATATAATTTAGCATTAGAACCCTTGTAATCAATGAGTGTTCTTAAAATTTTCCGCTCGATTTTCTGTCCAAATAGTTTGATGCCAAACATTCTAAATTTTAAATAATCACTAAATTGATTCAATCCTGATTTTTCTTGGGAAGCAATTGTCAGTAAGCTTTCCCCAGTTTCGGAAATTCTTTGTTCATAATTATAAGAACATGAACCTACTACTTTTCTTTGATCAGGATACTGATAAGCAAAAAAGGCGTACAAATTAACAAGTAATTCCTCAGTTTCAAAAAACCCAGCCATGGCATTTAGCATTTCCTTATCAAGTCTAGAAGCAAGATCATTGTAAGCAATATTTTGATAAGATAATTTACTTGTAGTTAAATTATTCTTAACTACATTTTTTAGTATTTTGGCTTCAAAAGGAACTCCAGAAAGGGTTTGAAAATTAATTGGTTCAGCAAGACACCCAGCACCAGTAACCTGAAGGTCTTTATTATCAATGAAATCTTTATTAGCATTAACTATTTTTTGAAGCGGAAAAACATCACCAACTAATAAAGATTGATTAGATGAGGGAACATAAGTTGATGATATTAAAAAATAACTTTTTAAATAATTGGTCATACTAGAAGTTTGTGAAAAATTAAATACTTGTTCAATGTCCTTAATGTAAACTGTGTATGAATTATTTACGATATATAAAAAGAAATCATTATATGCTGCTTTATTAATCAGTTTCCCAGAAGCTGGATTTACTAAAGTATTTTCGGCAAGAACAAACATGTCTTCTGGTCACAAGCTTTTGCTTCGTTGATCCTGAACAATTTTAGCTGCAGAATCATATGCTGGATAATGTAATAATCCATATTTTATTTTGCGATAGGTTTCATTTTGTCAATTATCATCTGTTGAATAATTAGTAAACTGATTATCTAATTGATCAATATTACTTGAGAAGAAGCGGCGAAAATTATCTAATATCAATTGATCCTTAGTGGAGACAGAAATATCCGGGTTGTTTTTTCTTCTTAAAAAGTTTTGACTTTCTTCGGCATTTAATGAATTAAAGTAACGAAAAAATGAAAGAAAACTCTGCTTTTGTTCATTATTTGTAAATAAGGGATTCAATATTTCGATTAAATCAGCAGGTGTTAATGAATTAAAAGAAAAAAGAAATTTCGCATATTGTTTAGTTAACACATATAAGATTTCATAAACATCAAAAGCAATGCTACTTAAAAGTGGATTTGATTGATTCATGCCATTGTTTCTTGTTGAAATAAAATGGAGATTCCCATTTTTCACTTCAATTGCTTTTTCATAAGGCTTAACAAAGAGGTTAATTATTCTTAAATTAGTATCAACCTCCGGATTTTCTGGTAATAATCCTTGCGAAATATAATTATGATTACTAACAATAAATTCTCCTAATTGGTAATTGTATAAGTAATCATAATTTTCTTTTTTCTTAAAGACAATTTTATCAAGTAAGGCAATTCGAGCATCAAAAGAAAGGTTATTTAATAAGTGATTACTAACTTTAAGAGCTTCTCCTCTAGCTTCATTTTCTCTTTTTGCTAAGTAAGCGGGCGTTTCGGTGCTTGCTTTAGCATTAGCTTCCTCATTCACAATCTCATAATCACTAATTGCTAAGGGGTTGAGTTCATCTAATAGATCTTCAAAAACAATTATGGGAAAATGATTTGATGGAGTATCTTTCATAAATAAACAAACAATGTCTTGTTCGTAAAGAGAATCATTTTGGATAATTATTTTATTCTCGTCATGATCAATTGTGTAATCACATTTGAATGAATATTGATTTCTATTAGCAGGAGGATTTTTTTCATTAAATGTTTGAATTGATAATTCTGAATTAACAGCATTAAGAATACTTTGATTAATTTCAGAATTATTTATATTTTCAAAACCAGTTTCCTTTCTGGGATTGGTTTTTTTTTCAGTAATATACACAATATACATGCCCCCAAAAAACATGATTACTAATAAAACTGTTGCTAAACAAATCAAATATATTTTTACATTCTTGTCAATAAGAAGCTCCTTTATATATGTATTTTAAATAATTAAAAAAATAACTAAGTTATTATTATTATGATTATAATTAGAAGAACTCTCTTCTTCTTATCTATTAGATGTAAATCATTAGGTTGAAGTTTGTCGACACACTTAATGAAGATAAAGAAAAATGGTTTATAACTCCCTTATGAACAAAAAAAATAAAAAAAGACTACCTAGGATTATTTCTTTTCATGATCACCTTGATTATGTTAAAAATTATTCTTGTAAACTAATTAATTAAAAGTTCCTTATCAATATCAGCATTTTTTCCAAAATGAATATGCTTCAGTTATAAATGCTGAATAATTAAGCAAAGTTAATTTTCAAAGATAAAACTAGAAAGATAAATTGAGAATAAGTGATAAATTATAAATACCAAAAATAGGGCTGTTTTTTAATCACCAATAAACATTTTCAAAAAGCTTATTTATTTATCTACTAAAGTTAAAATTAACGAATCTGAAGAGATAATAAAGAATTTTGTTGCTTATAAATATGTTACTTTTCTAAGCATTACAATTAGCTGTATTTTCAAAATATTATTTTTTATAACATTTATTTTTTTTAAAAATAAAAAAAATATATAGAAACTCTTTTATTTATTTTTATTTTTTTTTTTTTTTTTTTTTTTTGCTTACAAGATACGTGTAGAGAACCTTTTAGAGCTAAAAATTAGCACTCCCTAAGATTGTAAAAAAATCCTTTTAATTTCATCCTTGTTCAAGAAAACTAATGCAATTGTTTATCTAGTATTTTTAAATTTTAATTAGAAGCATTAGTTTCTTAATTAACATTACTATTAAAAAACTAAAAGAAGTAAGAAAAGCATTTAAAAATAATCTCCTATATTTGAGAAAAATAGTATTCAAGTATTCATTAATAAGTTTATTATCTATTGTTGAAATTAGATTATTTATTATTAATTCTAAATAATTAAATAAAGAATTTATTTAATTATATTAATGAACTAACAAAACAATAATATTATTATTAATATTTATAAATATGAAATTTTTACATATTTCATAAATTACAATAATTAACTTAAAATAATGTATATTAGATATGTTTCATAGGAGGCAAAGATGAAGTTAGTACTCAAAAGTAAAAAAGTAGCTATTATTGCAGGTGTTAGTGCAGCTGTATTAGTAACTGCATTAGGAGTTGGTTTAGGAGTAGGGCTAAGTACCAGCACTACTGATTCAAGTGAATCAAGTGAACATTATATCAGTTTTTCAGGTATTGGAGTTACTCCAGCAGAAATAAACAATGGGAAAAAAACTGTTGATGGTACTGAATACCAAATAAAGAAGGAAGGCAATAGTTATTTTCTTAAAGCACCAACATCAACTTTTAATTTATCATCAAGAATTATAAAAGCAGGAGAATATCAAGCCCTTCCCCATACTATTGGAAAAATTTATACAGAAATGACAGTTATGGGTGAAGGAAAAGATAATTTCTATGATATAAATTTTATAACTCCATCATTAAATGTAGGGGTTGTAAGAATTCCTAATGACGGCAAAATCTATGGTGGATATGTTGAAAATGATGAGGGAAATGGGTATAAAATGGATGATAAATTAGCTCAGTATTTTCCAAATGGATTTCAAATTGGTGATTTTAATCCTGATGGTTATGGCGGGGTTAATATGTTAATGTTAGAAAAACTAATTAAATTACGTAATGCTTCTGAATCAACTCTTTCTCAGGAATTTATAGATAATCTTGATGACAGTACTACTAAATTTACTAGATTCAAATTTACTAAATATGGAGCAGAAATTAGGTTATGAACTAATACTAATCCAACTACTCCTTCTGAAATAGGTTATGCACCAGATAATGCTAATACTTCAACTAGTAATACACCAACTGGAAGTGGTGATAAGCCATTTTTCTTTGATGCAGGTTCTCGTCCATCTTGAGACACTCATAAACAAAAAGATATTGAGTTTAGTATCATGAAATTCAAAAAAAAGGATGGTACTTCATACAAATTAACCTTAGAGAAAGAAGTAGATGATTTAGATGATGTTGTTATTCAAGTGCCATTAAATGATCTTTATACACCCATACTTTTGCAACAAGGAAAAACTGTACATCCACTTTTAGGATTGGTAAAACCAGATGCAACAGGTAATATAAGATTTGATAATTCTGTTATAACTGAAGATGGAAACCAACCAACAATACAAGTTAATGATGATAATTCTGTTACATTACCAACATTGTTAATTAAGCTTGAAAAACCCATATTTAATGAAGCAGATTATGCAACATTGACAACTGGTAATGATAATAAAGCAAATGAATTAGTAATCAGTGTGAATCCTGTGTGGAAAGATTATTTTCAAGCTGTAGCAAATGATGAAAGGGTAAAAACAAAAGCAAAAAATGCAAAGATAACAATCAGATTTAAGGATTCAACTCCAGAAAATGATTGAAATGATATTAAAGAGTTTGGAGTTTATGATAAAAGAGCAGTGGATGTATTTTTTACTTATTCAGATGAGTTACATAGTTTGGACAAAGAAAACATTGTTGCACCTTTATTAGAAAATGGAATTCTAGAAAATAATTTAAATAATTCTGATTATTTTAGTGATTATTGAAGAATAGATGCTAAACTTACAGATGGAATTAATAAGAATAAGTATGGTTTGTATCCATTTAGTCAAAAGACACCCCTTATTGCTTATAATGTTGATTACTTACCAAATGGTTTAGATTTATCTGGAAATAAAACAATGGCTGATTACTTATATCAAGGTGATTTAGGTAATGCTGAAGATGTGCAAAAAGCTGTTGATCCCCAAACAGTAACTAGTGAACAAAAAAATGGCCTATTGGCATCAGGAATCTTACCCTTGGGGGGAGCGGTGTGAGCAATTGATTATTATAATCAAGAAAAAAAGGATCAACAGCCTAATCAACAAGACATTTTATGAAGAAAAATAACAAGAAGTACAGGAGACACAACTGATCCTGATGAAAAAGATTATTGATCTGTTTTTGCTGATCCAGGTTTAAAAGATAATTCTCAATTTCAAAAATGAGTTGATCATAATAGGAATTCCAATATGCATCGTGTTACTAATGATTTAAATAACAATCATTATGATATTGCTGCTTTGTTTAATGAACATATTGGAGCAATTATGATTTCATCTTTTTGAGTAGATACTAATTGAAGAAATGGTACTGTAAGAGAAGCAGGAAGTGATGAACAAAAAAAAGCATTTAGTGAAAATAAGATTAAATTTCAATCAATCCCTAAGGCATTTTCAAGTGGCTTATATTGAGCAATGTCTAATGTTTTAAAAAATGATCCAAAAAAACAAGCTGTTGCAGAAATGTTTCTTAATGTATTAACTGATCCAAAACAAAGTAAAGAATTTAAGTCTGCGACTGACCAAATACCAGCAAGAACAGATATTGATTTATCAAATGGTTTTGACCCAATTACTGCAAATGTAATTAGAGCAACTGTGAATACTCCTACTGTTAGAATACTAAGAGATGAGTGAGTTTGACAGGCTTTTCAAAGTGCATCCTCTGCAATACCTACTTATAATGGACAAAACTTGTATGAAGATATTGCAAATGATTATAAAAGCAAACTTGAAGCTGCTGCTAATGTCAATAGACTTTTTGCTCCTGAATAAATATATTTTGAATTACTCAACTAACTAAAGTTACAAATTTTAGTAATTTCTTGTAAAAATTAGTGTATGAACTTAGCAATATTTAATGTTATGATTAATAATAGAATTAAATATTTTGTAAAATACTAATTTTTAGAAAAAACTATTCTTAGGTGACATTAGTGCTATTCCTGATCCTGATGGTTATGTTACTCTACCTGATGTTACTGATTCTATTCGAGTCCAAGAAAAAACAAATTATGTTGTAGTACCTAGTGATCTTAAATTTGAATTAAACAAAGCACTAAGTTCTTAATTAACATTGTAACTAAAAATTAAGAAAAGTAACAACTATCATTCAAAAAATAGTATTCAATATTTAACTAGAAGAATATTTAACTATTAATTAATTCATAGTTAAATTAAATACTATTATTTATATTTAAAAAATAAATTATTAATCATTAATCCTAAATAATTAAATAAAGAATTTATTTAATTATATTAATGAAGTAACAAAACAATAATATAGTTATTAATATTTATAAATATAACTTTTTACATATTTATAAATTATAATAATTTACTTAAAATAAGAATATATTATATGTTTCATAGGAGGCAAAGATGAAGTTAGTGCTCAAAAGTAAAAAAGTAGCTATTATTGCAGGTGTTAGTACAGCTGTATTAGTAACTGCATTAGGAGTTGGCTTAGGAGTTGGATTATCTAGTTCATCAACAGTTGATGAAGGAGAAATGTATCTGGACCCTATTTCAGGAGAAACAAGAAGTGAACGTGATTTATTAAATAATGATATTACTGTTGATGGAAAAACTTATGATGTAATAAAAGAAGGTGATAAGTTATTTGCTGTTGTAGCAAAAGATGAAAGATTGGAATTAACTGAACCAATGTTTAATTATTATGTGAATTATCCAATTGAAGAAACTGCTGGAGGAACTAATTATTCTGAAACAATAAAATTACCTTTGCCTTCTGAATGATCAACTTCTGCAGTAACAACTGCTGAATTTAATCAACATGTAGTTGAATATAAAAGAATATTAAGTTTTGGTAAAGATTATTTTTACACAATGGTTTTTGGGAATATAGGGCATGTTAAAATCCTCAATGATGGTTATATTTGGGGAGGATTTGTATATAATTCTGATACTGAAAAAATAGAAAAACATGAAGCACTTACTAATGGTCCCTTAAAATTTGGAACTATTTATCCTGATGGACATGCATTAATTGATTTAGCTGTCGTTCATGAATATCAAGTTGCATTAAAAGAATATGAAGATGCAACTACTGATGCTGATAAAAATACTGCTGCTGAAAGAATGAGAAATGCTGATTCTGAAGAGGGAAAAACTAATAGAGACACTAAACAATTTGTATGGAAAATAACCCATTATACTGGTAAAGCAAGAGTATTTGCAAGATATAATAGTGACTCTGTTGCAAAAATACCAGTAAATCCAGATACTACTGGCACAGGAGATATTGCTAATGTTGATCCTCTTTTTGTATCAAATGTAAATACTAATGATAATGTACCTAGTGTAAATGAAAATGGAAAATTTAGTGTAGCAGATTTACAATGTACTGAAAATAAACGTGGTTATTGAATTCAGCCATTATATAAAGATGACAATACTAAGGTTTGTATTGAACCTGATGCAGATGAAAATCAATTAGCTGAGGTTAATCAAAGAGTTAATGTCGAATTAGGTGATTTAAATTACCAATTATTTAATTTTCAAGGTGGTCATATCAAAAATCCTTTATTAAATAAAATTAGCACCACAAGTGAACTAACTGCTACTCCAGATGGTTATGTTACTCTACCTGGTATTACTGACCGTGTTCGAGTTCAAGAAAAAACTAATACAGTTGTTGTACCTAGTGATATCAAAATTGAATTAGACAAAGCAATGAGTTCTTAATTAACATTGTAACTAATAATTAAAAAAAGTAATAACTAAATTAAAAAATAGTATTTAATATTTAACATGAATAATATTTAAGTATTAATTAATTAATTAATACTTAAATAAATACTATTATTTATATTTAAAGATTAAATTACTAATCATTAATCCTAAATAATTAAATAAAAGATTTATTTAATTATATTAATGAAATAACAAAACAATAATATAGTTATTAGTATTTATAAATATGAAATTTTTACATATTTAATAAATTATAATAATTCACTTAAACTAAGATATATTAGATATGTTTCATAGGATGCAAGGATGAAGTTAGTTCTCAAAAATAAAAAAGTAGCTATTATCGCAGGGGTTAGTGCAGCTGTATTAGTAACTGCATTAGGAGTTGGATTAGGCATTGGATTATCTAGTTCAACAACTGTTGATATTACTATTGATGGAAAAACTTATGATGTAATAAAAGAAGGTGGTAAGTTATTTGCTGTTATAGCAAAAGATGAAAGACTAGAAGTTACAAGACCTAAATTTAGAAATGTTCATGTTGATAATGGTCATTCTGTTATTGGTGAAGATGCTGATATTGGCCCATATATTGGTCATTTCCCCCCAGTTAAAAGTGATGACAATTTTAATAAACCTGATTGAGAAACACTAAAAGCTGTATATTTAGGATCTAATTATTTTTATACAATCGTATTTGCAAATATTGGTCAAGTTAAAATAACAAATGACGGCTATATATGAGGTGGTTTTCAATTTAATGAAAATTCCAATGATATGGAATTAAATCCTGTTCTTACTAATGGTCCCTTAAAATTTGGAGAAATTTCAGCAAATGGTATTGGTTTAATTGATTTAGCAGTTGTTAATGAATATCAAGAAGCATTAAAAGATTATAATGATGCAACTAGTGATGCTGATAAAAGTACTGCTGCAGAAAGAATGAGAAATGCTGATTCTGATAATGGAAAACAAGCAAGAGATAATGTCAAGCTATCATGAAAAATTATAAATTTAGAAAATAAAGCAAGCTTTTATTGACATCTTTATCCTAAGAGTATACTTGATATTCCTCTCCATCTAGAAACTTCTGGTACTGAAAATGTTGTTAATTCTTTCCCTTATGATGTTGGTGTTTGAAGTGATCAAGAAAATATAGTAGATTTAGATGAGAATGGAAAGTTTGATATTGACAAATTAAGCTGCGGTACTGATAATACAAAGGCTTTTGAAATGCTTCATTTAGTTACTGATGATGCTAAGGTTTTGTGTATTGAACCAGCTATTGATGCGAAAATAAAGCAACAGTTAACCAGGTAGTGGAAATACCACTAGGTAATACAAATTATCAATTATTTGATTTTCAAGGTGGTCATATCAAAAATTCTTTATTAAATAAAATTAGCACTACAAGTGAGCTAACTGCTACCCCAGATGGTTATGTTACTCTTCCTGGTATTACTGATCGTGTTCGGGTTCAAGAAAAAACTAATTATGTTGTAGTGCCTAGTGATATCAAAATTGAATTAGACAAAGTAATGAGTTCTTAATTAATATTAAAATTAAGAACTAAAAAAAGTAATAAAAAATATTAAAAAATAATCTTCTGTATTTAAGAAAAATGCATTCATGTATTAATTAATTAATAAAAATAAGGGTAATTATTCATTGTTAGAAATCAAATTATTCCTAATTATTCTTAAATAATTAAATAAAGTTTTTATTTAATTATAATTAATAAAACAATAAAAATGCTATATATTCACCAACATGAACAGTAATTTTCATATTTCTCATAAAATTATAATAATACATAAAAAATGAAAATATTTCTGGAGGCAAAAAGTGAATTTAGCACTCAAAAATAAAAAGGTAATAATTATTGCAGCAGCTGTTGGAGTATCTGTAATCGCCTTAGGCGTTGGTTTAGGAGTAGGATTATCTAGTTCTTCCTCAGATGATGAAGAAACTATGTTTATGGATCCCATTTCTAACACTGTCAGAAGTGAACATGATTTATTAACTAATGGCATCACTGCTGATGGCAAAACTTATTCAGTAGTTAAAGAAAATGATAAGTTATTTACCATTGTCAAAAAAAATACAATTTTAGAATTATCCCAGCCCCAATTTACTTTTTCATTAAAGTATGGTTATAGTGAGGATTTTATTTTTACAGTAGGGGGGAAGAATTTTCCCTCAACTATTAAAGAAATTCCCAACACTAGGGTTCCGCTAATTTCCCAAAATGCATTTGATGCTTTAGGCGTCGTTGCTTCTGGGGAGGATTATTTTTATACAATAACTTGGGGTGGTATTGGCCATGTGAAAATTACCAATGATGGTTATATTTGGGGAGGATTCTACTATAATAGTGAATCTGGAAAAATAGAAAAACATGAAGCTCTTACTAATGGTCCCTTAAAATTCGGGACAGTTTATCCAAGTGGGCGGGCGCTAATTGATTTAGCAGTTGTTAATGAATACCAACTTGCATTAAATGAATATGCTAGTGCAACTGCTGAAGATGCAAAAGCTACTGCAGCTGAAAGAATGCGAAAATCTGATTCTGCGGAAGGAAAAAATAATCGGGATCATGCGAAATTAACTTGAAAAATTATGAATTTTTTAAGTAAAGCCACAATAGCTTGACTCCTTTTTCCTGAAAGTATCTTGGAAACCCCAATGCGACCTGCTACCACTGGTTTTGAAGATGTTGCAGCAAAATATCTATCATTGTTTAGTAATGCTGTTTATGAATACTATAGAGATGATCAAATTCCAGTTGATGATAATAAGTTTGATACAACCAACTTAAAATGTGGCAATCATGACGTCAAAGGATTAAAAATTCCCTTAATCAATGACAACCAAGAACCAGTTTGTATTGAACCAGTGACGGATGAAAATGGATTGGCTGACATTAATCAGGATGTTGAGGTAGATTTAGGGGATTTGAATTATCGATTATATAATTTTCAAGGTGGCCATATTAAAAATCCATTATTAAACAATATTAATGCTACTCCTGATGGCTATGTTACTCTACCTGGGATTCCTGATCCAGTTCGGGTCATAAAAAAAACCATGGTAGTTGTTTTACCTAGTGATGCTAAAATTGAATTAGCAAAACAATAATATTATTGTTTTGTAATTATGATGATTTATCTAAAATTAAGTAACAATTACTTTTATTTAAGTTATAAAAGTTAACTAAAAGTAATTATGGATTTAATTAAGTTTATTTAAAAAACCTTATAAATTAAAACTAAGAATATTGATATTTAACTAAATCAGATAAAAATATTAAACTTCATTAATAGCTAAGTCAGCTAGCTTTCTTTTCTGGCTTCATTTGATAAGTTCGTCAAGAATTTCATTAATATCCCCAAGCATGATGCGATCCAATTTCAATCATGATTTTTCTAACCGATGATCAGTTACCCGGTTTTGGGGATAATTATAGGTTCTTATTTTTTCTGAACGTGACCCTCTGCCTGCTGCTCGATAGATTGTTTTTTTTGCTTCATGCTCTTTTTGTAATTCAGCATCCTTAAGTCTAGCGGCAATAACTTTGAGGGCATTCTCCTTATTATCATGTTGGCTTCTCCCAGCCTGGGAGACAGCAACAATGCCTGATGGCTTGTGGATAATTCTGACTGCAGAATCAGTTTTATTTACATGTTGCCCACCCGCCCCACTGGCTCTAAATGTTTGAATTTCTAAGTCCTCACGCTTGATTTTGATATTAGTTGTCTCAATAATGGGTAAAACAATAACTCGTGCTGTTGAGGTATGAATCCTTCCTTTTGTTTCAGTGGTCGGAACTCGTTGCACCCGGTGAATTCCTGCTTCATTACAAAATAACTCATAGGCATTCTTTTCTCTTATAGCAAATAAAATTTCACTAAAACCTCCAGAATCAGAGCGGGATTCACTAATAATTTCGGTTCTTCATTTTTTATTATTTAAAAAGCGCAGATACATTTCAAATAAATCACCAGCAAAAATGTTGGCCTCATTTCCGCCAGCTCTTCCCTGAATTTCAATATAACACTGGGCTTCATCATCTTTGGTTCTCACTACCAATAATGCTATCAGTTCTTCCCCAGTTTTATTAGCTAACTTGACTTTTTCTTTAATTTCTAGTTCTAGTTCTTCTCTAAATTCAGCACTATCAGCAACATCGACTTCATGCAATAATAAAGCAACCTCTTTTTCTAAATTTAGAAATTGTTGATACATATTAGCTAGTTTCTTTATTTTTGCTATTTCCCTAGAATATTCAATAAACTTTTTACTATCAGAAATTACGGTTGGTTCCCGTAATTTCTGTTCTAGATTCTTGTATTTTTGATATCTTTTAGCAATGATACTTCGGTAAGGGATTTCTGTTATCTTCATTATTAATAAAAAATACTAGTTATTTTTCTTTTTTATCTTTAATTGATTGATAGCGCTTATAGAATTTTTCAACCTGACCAGTAATAATTTGAACATTACTTCCTTTCCCTAAATAAAAGGGGTGGTTTGCTGAACATATTTCCACTTTTAATTCTGGTTGTGTCGACCCAACATAATGAATAGCTCCACATGAAGTACATACAGCTTTTGCATTTGGGTAATACTTAATTTTTTTCTTCTTCACTTGTCTCTAATACCTCTGTCTTTTATTTTACTTAATTTTTGCTTTAATTCATTTAGTTGTGATTAAAATAACTTCATCGTTAATATAATCAGTAAAAACTAGGTGGTTACCTAAAAATTCCTGGCAGCCCTTGATTTTGGTTTTCTTTTCTTGGTAATTATCATCCTTAGTTTGAATCAATAAAATGTTGTCATCCTCAATGTCCTGCTCAATCCTACTTCAAAAAAACTCAATTAGATAGCGACATTGGGCAATAAATTTTAAGGGGATGCCATGAATATATCTTCTTTGAAATAATTCCGCCATTTCCCTTTCATAACTGTTATTATTAGTCATTCTTTTTATTTTTGGTAAGACACTTCGGATGTTAATAAACTGCAAGTGGTGGCGAAATTTGATCACTTCCAGAGTGAAAGTAAGGTAAGTATAATCCATATAATTGATTCCCGAACTACTTTCCAACGGATTAGCAATAATTAGTCCCTCAATATTTGGTGGTTCTTTTGCTAGGTAATAAGCTAATTGGGCTCCTAATCCTTGGCCCAGCAGAAAGATCTGCTTATTTGGATAATAGATGCTAATTTGGTTAACTAACTCCTTTATGTCTTCAATAATTGTTCCCAAATTAAGGGCAGCACAATTACCACTTCAGCCATGCTCACGGAAATTAGCACTAAAGAACTTGATGTTTTGGTCTTCTAATATTAAACATAAATCCTTAAATTCAGAAACTGTTGATAAAAAGGTAGGGATGCCTACAACAATTACTTTGATTTCTCATGGATCATTTTGAATTAAATCTAATGATACATTATCTGAGGTAATGAATTTATCTCGGGTTAGTTCCGGAACTGCCTTTCTTTTGGACCTTTTTTTATCAATAATTAGTTTGCTAACAAACCTTTTATAAACCATATAGGTTGTAGGGAAACCTATAACGATAATAAAAACTAAAAGAAAAACTAATAAAGGAAAAAGTTTAGTTACAATGTTCCACCTACGCTTTGTTAGCAGAGCCAAAAAGCTCTATTTTTTTTAGAATTGCTTCCCGCATAAATTTGTTTCCATATTTAATATGTTTTCTTGGATCATAACCTTTTTCCAACTCATCTAGATGATTTTGGTAAAACTCATGTAAACCACGGTTGTAACTATCCATGGCATCAGTACTGGTATTAACTTTTGCGATTCCCCTCGCAATTGCTTTTTTTACTAGTTCATCAGGGATCCCTGAAGCTCCATGAAGAACCAAAGGAACTTTCACAAGGCGGTTTATTTCTTCCATTTGTTTAAAACCAAGCTTTGGTTTTCCTTTGTAATGTCCATGAACGGAACCAAGAGCTGGAGCAAACATATCTACCTTGACTTCTTTGTTAAATTGGACACAATCTTCAACTTTTGCATATAAAACTTCATTGACGACACCTTCTTCTTCACCACCAATAAAACCTATTTCTGCTTCAACAGAAACATCATATTTTGTGGCTAATTCAACAACCCTTTGGGTTTCCCTGATGTTTTCTGCTAATGGCAAACTTGATTTATCAATCATTACTGAAGAAAAACCAGCAACAATTGCTTTTTCGCATGCTTCATAACAACTACCGTGATCTAAATGTAGGGCAACCGGAATTGTTAATTTTAAATCAATAACAAGAGATTTAATCACATTTGCTGCTACATTATAACCACCCATAAATTTGATTGCTCCCTCAGAAGCACCAATGATGACAGGAGAATTTTTCTCTTGACATGTTGTTAATATGGTTTTTGCTCAAATCAAATCAATCATATTAAAATGACCAACTGCATACCCTTCTTGATATGCTTTTTTGATCATTCTTTTTACATTTTCATATGCCATTTTTACCTTCCTAATATTTACTTATTTATTTTAATGTAAAACTGTTTTATGATAATAGGTAAAACAGTTCCAAATTAATTTTTAAGAACTCAATTGATTCTTAAATTTTCTTGATTACCCAAGTTAAAAAAAGGTTTTATAGAGCTTTTAAAAAACCCGAAAAAAGAGGGTGGGGGGTTTTGATATTAGAGGCATATTCAGGATGAAATTGACAACAAATATAGAATTTATGATTAGTGATCTCCACTATTTCAATCAAATTTAGTTTTTTGTTTCACCCAACAATGTTCATCCCATTTTTTGTTAAGGTCTCTTGATAATAGTTATTGATTTCATAACGATGACGATGGCGTTCCTTAACTTGACTTTTTTGATATAAATTATAAGTTTGAGAATTTTTGCTGATTTCACATTGATAATCACCTAGCCTTAAGGTACCCCCAATGCGCCCATCTGGTTCTCTGCCACTTAACACAATTATTGAGTAATCATTAATTTTAGAAATTCCCTTAAATTCTTCAGAGGTAGTCAGCATGCCACACTTATTTTTTAGAAATTCAATTATTGCCATCTGCATGCCAAAACAAATTCCTAAAAATGGAATGTTCTTAACTCGTGCATAATGACATGCTTCAATTTTTCCTTTATGACCCCGATAATCAAAACCTGGAGCAATAATTATTCCGTCATATTTATCTAAAATTCCCGCAACATTTTTAGCATTAATTCTATCAGATAAGATAAAAGTAATTTTTATTTTTTTCTTTTCATAAACACTAGCAATATACAAGGATTCATGAATTGATAAATATGCTTCCTTTAACTTGACATACTTCCCAACAATAGCAATGTTGTATACTTTTTCTTGCTTTTCTCGTTCAGCAAACATCTTACTAAAATTCTCTAAGTAAGCAACATTTACTTTTCTATTTGGTAAATTAAATTTAGCTTCAATGATCGGAACAATGTTTTGTTGATGCAGAACTTGAGGTAAGGTATAAATATTATTAACTGTTGGGGAAACAATAATATTTTCACTTTTAATCCCAGTTAAGAATGCTATTTTTCTAATTTCGTTAGCTCCTTTTTCGAGGTTTTTTGAATGACGTAAAATCAAGGCATCAGGAAGAATTCCTTTGATGTGTAGTTGTTTTACTGAATGTTGGGTTGGTTTGGTTTTCACTTCATTCATTGGCTGCAGGGTTGGTAAAAGAGAAACATGAATCACCATGGCTTTGACATCCTTTCTTAAGGATTTCATATGCATGATTGATTGTAAAAAAACCTCTGATTCTAAGTCTCCTACTGTTCCTCCAACTTCAACAACAATAAAATCAACTTTCTTGTTGCTAGTTTCAGTAATCGTTTTTTCAACTTGATCAGTAATATGGGGAACTATCTGGATAGTATAACCATCATAAGCACCTTCCCTTTCCAATTTGAAAACTCGTTGATAAACTTGTCCTGCAGTAATTGAACAGAATTTTTTTAACGGAATACAAGTAAAGCGTTCATAATGACCTAAATCAAGATCAGTTTCTCCTCCATCCTTAGTTACAAATACCTCACCATGTTCATAAGGTGATAAGGTACCAGAATCAAAATTAAAATAGGGATCTATTTTTTTTGTTAAAACCTGATAGCCAGCATTAACTAATAAAGAACTGATGGAAGCTGTTATTAATCCTTTTCCTAAGGATGAAACTACTCCCCCAGTGATAAATATAATGTGCTTTTCTTTAACTTCTATTTAATCATCCTCCACATCATCAATGTCCTTGACGGGGGCATCATCAATATCTTCATCAGTTTTAGCAAGATCCATTGCTAACTCAACCGCCTCCTTACTAAGATCAGATTTAACTGCTCCGGTTGGGGCTACTACCTCTTTTTCTTCTTCCCGAATTAACTCATCATCATCAATAATCAGATCCCCAAAATTAGAAAGCGATTCTTTAATTTCAGCATAAGTGTAGCGTTCCCTAATGTCACATAAATGGACTTCTTTTTTGTTGATAATTTCGGTTAAAACAATAAATCTCCCATCAACTAAAATATCAGTATATAACCTAGACATATAAAGTGGCTCCTTAATAAATCGTTTATCTTTTTTAGCTAAGAGATCATATAACTTATAGAAATCAATCGGGGAACTTTTTTTATTTGCTTTTAAATATTTAAAAGCTACATCTACTCGGTTATCTTTCATTTCTGTCCTCCTTATTATCATTATTGAAATTATCCATCTTACTTCGTTTTTCAATATCTAGGATCTCAAACATTATTGAAATAATTTCCTTAATTAATTTTACAATATTTAATTTTATTTTTATAATATAAGCCCTATTCTTGGTGCTCAAAATTCTTTCATTTTGATAATAAGTATGAAATAGTTCACAAAGATCATATAAATATTGGTATAATTTATGAATCTCATAAGTTTTTTCCACCTGATAAAGTATTGTTAAATAATCAAAGGAAAGCAACATGAGTCTTCTTTCCTTAGCAGAGAATTGGTATGACTGCTTCTTAGTTCCTTTTTCTTGCTCATATTGTTGCAGTCATGCTTCTCCCTTATTTAATAATTGACAAATTCTTGCATAACTGTATTGCAAATAATATAAGGTATTAATTTTATCCTTTTGTTTAATCTTGATTAAATCAATGACTAAGGTTGTGTTTAAGCTTTTGCTCATCATATAATGACTTACATAATCAAGATTAGCTATTTTAATTAATTCCTTAATTAAAATATTTGTTCCTAAACGCTTGGACATTTTTTGAATTTTATTTTGAATTTTTAACTTAACTAGTTGGGCATAAATAATATGCAGCTTTTGTTCATCATGACAGTTTAGTAGTTTTAAGGCATAACGTAATGTTGATTCATTACCTTGTTGATCAGCCCCTCAAAAATTGATATATCGATCTGCTTCTTTCTGAAATTTATATAAATGATAAAGAATATCTGTGCCCACATAGGTTCGATAACCATTGGCTTTGATTACAACCCGATCTTCATCATCACCTACTTTGGTTGTTTTAAGAAAAATTGCCTGATCTTTTCAATAACAAATGCCTTTTTGAATCAGGTTTTGATAAAAGATGCTGCTTTTATTCGCGCTAGCAAAAACTTCTTCGTTAACAAAACTAATATCCCTGGTTTCAATTTTCATTAGTTCCATGTCTTTTTTTATTTCATTCACAAAGTAACTTGTGAGAAACTCATTAGTTATGTCATCATTGTTTTTCTTTGTTCAATACTGTTGGCAACAATCAGCTAGCTCTTGGGAATAATAAGTGACATCAGTATTCTTAAAGGAAGTTTGAAGTAGGGTACGAGCAGAATCTTTTAAGATCTCAATTTGGGTTCCCCCATCATTTATTAAAAATTCCTTATATATTTCTCCTCCCAAAAATTCAACTAATCGGCCATATATTCGTGATGCAAGCCCAATTCTTAAATGTCCTAAATGTAACCCCCCGGTGGGATTTGCTGATACATACTCAAGATAATATTTTTTCTTTCTCTTTACTTGGTTATTTCTGGGATTACAAGTTAATAAAGAATTAAAGTAAGTTGAACTCAAAGTGATATTAATAAAGCCTGGGTGAACAAATTCTGCTTTTTCACAAAAATCACTTTGAGTTAAATTGGCAGCTAATGTTTCTCCTACTTCCTTGATATTTATTTTTTCTATTTTCGCCAAAATAAATGGGGTATTAATTGCATAATCACCCATTGTTAATTTCGGAGGATAAGTAATCTTGGTTGCAATTTTCTTTAAGCTGATCTTTGGGTAATTTTTAGTTATAAACTCAGCTATTCTTTTTTCAATCTTTTTTTTAATTTCCATGATTTTCCTTAGCACTTTCTTGATCTTTTTTATCAAATAAATCTTCTAATATTTGAATTTCAATCTCGAATCTACCAATTAATTGCTCTGAAGAATGCAGACTATATGAAATGGAAAAACAATCATTCATCCAACTAATTTTAGTTGTTGTTGTTTTAACAACAATATTTCCATAAGTTGTTTTGTAATGACACATATTTTCTTTACTTAAAGTAAATTTCAACAAACTAGTTGATCTTACTAATACCTCATTGGTTCCATTATAAATAATTTGGACATTCTTTTTTAATTCCACATCATAAAAACTTAGAATGATGAAGGAATTTTGGTAATTGATAACCCCTTTAGTAAAATAAGAAGTTACGGTTTTTTTTCCATAATTTAATGCTTTTCTGGTGTATTTTAACTTGATTTTGTTCATTTATATCTTTATTTTGAACAAAATTACTTTATCTTCAACATCATTATTCTTTTTTTCAGAATTTAAATTAATAATTTTTCCATTTTCTAATTGAATTTTAATTGGATTCTTCTCAATTTTTTTAAATTCTCCTATCTTTATTTGTCTTCAACTACTTTTTTTACTTTTTGATTTTGGAACAACTTTTCATTCAATTTTTTTAAGATTAAAATCTATAAAAGCTTTGATGAGAAAAGTAATTTTTTTATATAATTTGTTTTTATCTTCTATTTTTTTCAATTTATCTGCAATTTCTGCTAGTTGGTTTATAAATCAGTTATCATCATGAATATTCAGCTTATTCTGTTTCACAAAATCATACTCTTTTGGGGATCCCAACATTTTGCACAACTGATTATATTCAAGATCTGCTTTTTTTATGTACTTACCTAAAAATTTAAGCAAATTATCATATAGAATTGATTCATGATGTAAATATACAGCATCATACATTTGATTTCTTGTTTGTAAATAATATTTACAAGTATTTTTATAACGTTCATCAAAATAAATACATTCTTGGTCATTATCATATTTCATTTCATTTAATAATAGTTCCCCTTCCCCAAAAATATAATTTGTTCCAGAAAAAAAGGAATCCCGATGTAAATAATCTAATCGATCAACATCAAATTCACTTGCAATCATTTTTCTTATTTTGGCTAAATTAGGTTTTGCTTTTTTAGTACTTTTAATTTTTTTTCTAAAAACACTTATTAACATGTCAGGAAGATCATTGTTAATTTTTTTAAGCATGCTATTTATTTCCTTATCTTCTTTAATTATTCTTCTTGTATTGAATTCATGACTTCATCCATTTGAGCCTTTATCAGATAAAAATAATTCAAAACTATGAGATAGTGGACCATGCCCAATATCATGTAATAATGCAGCAAAAAGAAAAATAGTTGCCTCTTCTTCTGTTCATTCAAGATTTCTATTTTTCAATGCTATTTTTGCTAAATGAAATACTCCTAATGAATGTAAAAAGCGAGTATGAACAGCTCCTGGAAAAATCCTGTATGTAACTCCTAATTGTTTAATATTCATTAACCGCTTAAAGGAATAAGTTTGAACAATTTTCTGAAGCATATCATTTATTACCAGTTTTTTCTTATCTGAAAAAACATTTAAATCATCAACATTTAAATAGATTCAGTTATATAGTGGATCTTTGTATTTTTCTCTTAAATTTGTTAATTTTTTTAAATAATATATCAATAAAAAAATTAAAAGTAATTTTCATAAATCAGGACCTTTAGATTGGCGAGTTAGTGCGTTTCTTATCATTTGGTAAAATGGTTTTTTTGGCAATTGACTCTTTTGTTGTATGTTATTGAGAGAATTTTTTATTTCTTTTTCGGCAATTTTAATTTTTTCTTTAAGAACTATATATTTTTTACTTCCTTTTTTTTGAGTTTGAACTAACTTTAATTTTGCTAAAGATTTAATTACATCTATAATGATGTTTTGTTCTTTAGATAAATTATTTGTTTTTACAGTCATTCATTTTCAGATTGAGCTTCTTTTAATTTGTTCAATATTTTCCCTTACTATTTTTTTATGCTCCTTAAATGTTCATTCATTAATTCCTAATATATCAGATATCAAATGTCTGAATGCATATTTTTGGTGTTGAAAAATACAATTAATATTGGAAGTACCAAACATCTTTCTTTTAATTATCCATAATTGTTCAGGAGATAATAATTTTATGTATTTTTTATTAAATCATAATAATTTTTTAATATTATATTTTGCTGGCGCCTTAGAAATTCTATTAAAGTTAAATAATTTAATTAATTCTTGTTTGGTGTAAATTTCTCGTTCTTCACCAGATGTTCAACCAAGGAATACCAGATAATTCAAAATTGCTTGAGACAAGATCCCTTCATTTTTATATTGGCTAATAAACTGCATTATTTCAGCATCCCTTTTTGAAAGTTTTTTGTTCTTGTTATTAACAATTATTGATAAATGAGCAAATTGGGGAGGTGTTCATCCAAAAGCCTGATAAAGCAATAATTGTTTTGGTGTGTTTGAAATATGTTCCTCACCCCGGATGACATGAGTAATCTTCATTAATTTATCATCAATAACATTAGCAAAATTATAAACTGGAAAACCATTAGCTTTAAAAACAATAAAGTCACCAATATCTTTGCTATCAAAAGATATGTTTCCTCTTATTAAATCATTTCAAACAATTTTTAAGTTTCTATTTTTCACATGAAATCGATAAACGGGTTTTCTTCCTTCTCTCTGATAAAGCTCTTTTTTTTCTTTTGAAAGATGCAAACATGTTTGATCATACATAAAGGCTTTCTTACCTTCCCTTTTTTGCTGTTCTCTTTTTTGATCTAATTCTTCTTTTGTGCAGTAGCATTGATAAACAAGATTTTTATCTAATAAAAAAGTAAGATAATTTCAATAATAAGTTATTCTTTCAGATTGATAATAAGAGTTAATTTCTGCTGTTTCTTTATTTGGTCCCTCATCATATTCAACACCTAATCATTGTAAATTATCTAACTGACTTTTAACTGCTTCTTTTTTATTTCTTTCTAAATCAGTATCCTCAATTCTGATAATGAAATCACCCTGATAATGTTTTGCTAATAAATAGCAAAACACTGCCGTTCTGGCATTTCCAATATGCAACTCCCCTGTGGGAGAGGGTGCATATCTGGTTCTAAACCTTGGTGTAGCTTTCATAAACTTTAGTAATTGAAGCTCCATCTTCAATTGCTTTAATAACATCAGCTAGAAAAGGAGCAACAGTGGAAATATTTAATTTTTTATATTTCTTGTAATTTGCAATATCAATGGTATTTGCTACAAAAACGCATTGGGCTTCAGATGCTTCTAATTTATTCATTGCATCATTTGAAAAAACTGGATGAGTGGCCGCCACTCATACCTCTTTTGCTCCCTTCTTAATTAAAAGGTTAATTGCTTTTAAAATTGTGTCTCCAGTATCAATAATATCATCAACAACAAGAGCTATTTTATTTTTAACATCACCAAGTATATGTAATGATCTAGATTTATTTGGTAATATTCTTTGTTTATCAATAATTGCAATGTGCGTGTGCAATTTATTAGCAAACGCCCGAGCTCTTACTACTCCCCCATAATCTGGAGAAACAACCACAATTTCATCTTTTTGATTTAATAAAAATTCATTTATTGTTTTGATAAGTACCGCCCCGCCCCATAAATTATCCACCGGGATATCAAAAAAACCCTGGATTTGTTCTGAATGAGAATCAAGCAGAATTACTCTTGATGCACCTGCTTTTTGAATTAGTTTAGCAACTAGGCTAGCTGTTATTGGATATCTTCCAGCAGATTTACGATCTTGTCTTGCATAACCAAAATATGGGATGACAACATTAATTTGTTTTGCTGAAGCTCTTTTTAATGAATCAATAAAAATCAAAAGTTCCATCAAAGTATCATTGACCGGAGCACAAGTTGATTGACAAACAAAAGTGTTTCTCCCTCTGACAGTGGTATTACTATAAAGTAAAACTTCAGAGTCAGCAAACCTAACTTTGTTTGCTGTTCCCAATTTAACATTAAGGATACTTGCAATCTCTTTTGCTAAGCGATATCCCTTTTCTAAACCAAAAATAATTGAGCTACGTTGCATAAGCCCTCCTCAATTATTTATTTTAATTTACTTTATTTTGTTTAGTAACATTTAAATCTTAAATTCTGCTTTTAGCTAGTAACTTTAGCTGTTTTTATTTTCTATTTGCTTCTAGAAGCCAAATTATTTTAATATTAGTATCATAATTCTCAATTGTTTTAAATTACAAACTAGTACTTTTCATAATTTATTGATCAATTAAACTATTTTGTTAAATATTAGCATTAAACTTCAATTTTGGTATTGAAAACAATTAATTTAAGATGAATAATACCAAAAAATATGATTAATTTAAGAAAATAACCATTTTATTAAGAGAAAAACCCTTTTTAAACGTAACTAGTCACCAAATTTTCTTAAATGTTACTAGATAATACTTTTGTTAATAATAAAGCTCTTTTCTTTTACTTTTAACAGTTTAATATTCATGAAACTACCATCCTTAGATACAGTTAAACTGTATCTCAAGGATTCAAAAAACAAGAAATTGTTATTAAACTAGAATTTAGAAATTATTAAATCTGTTAGAGTGAAGAACTAGTCAACCAAAGAAATTTATCGATATCTTCCAAAACATCTTCAACAATAACAACAGATGTTGTATCACCTGCTTTATCAAGTTCAGAATGATGTTTATGAGTAGATTTAGATAAATGAGTTAAGGCATCCTTCATCAATTGCCATCCAGTTTTTACATCAATAAATTCATGATCAACTTTTTTTAATGTTGCATGTTCATGATGATCAGAATAAGCAGTTGGAACTGCTTCTCCTAACTGGATAATTCTTTCGGCAATTTCATCATATTGCTCAACTAAATATTCATAAATTTCTTGGGAAAATCGGTGAATTTCTAAAAAACCAGGGCCTCTTACATGTCAATGAACGCCATACATAACGTGTTTTGCAACCAATACATTTGCCAACAAAACCCTTAATTCTTTAGTACTTACTGTAGTATCAGACATACATACCTCCTAATTTATTATTATATCAGATTTTCAAAAATTATTATATTTAATTAAAATTAATCCTATTTTGCTAGGATTAATTAAATAAATAAATTTTATTTACAACATTAAAAAAAGAATGATGCAAAAAACTATTTTCTTTTTGCTTGATAAAGAAGATTAATTTTAGCTTCTAAAGTTGATGGTAATTCATTACAGGGACAAGAATTTTTGGCTTCAACAAGTAATCTATTAATCATTTCTAAGTTCTTATTCAAGATAACTAGAGTACCTCAATCTTTAGAAACAAGGACTTTTTCATATAAATGATTAATTTCTTTGTGAATTTGTCTCAAATAATATTTAATTGTTTGTCATCCATCCCTAGCATTAATTGAACTATGTTCAATTAAAGTAAGGGTTGCTTTGGTTAATTGTTTTTGAGGATCATTACTAAGTAAACCTTTTAACTGAATAATACGATCTGCTATTTCATCATATCTTTTGGTAAATTTAGGAATTGCTTTTTTAGTAAAATGATGGATATCTAGATATCCTACACCTTTGACATGTCAATGAACACCATACATTGCATACCGGACAACTAATAAATTTGCTAAGTATTTATATAGTTCTGTTAATATTTCATCATTTTTCTGTTTCACTTGTCTCCTCCTTATTTATTAAAATGAAAGTGACAAATATCACCGTCTTGTATTTTATAATCTTTTCCTTCAATCCTTATCTTCCCTTTTTTCCTTAATTCATCTTCACTAGGGAATTTAATAAAGTCATTGATGGCAATAACTTCACACTTGATAAAGCGATCGCCAATATCAGTATGAATTAAGTAAGCCCCTTGCTTTGCTGTCATCCCCAAAGGAAAAGTTCAGGCTTTGGTTTCATTTAATCCAGCTGTAAAAAAACACTTAAGATTTAACATCTGAAAGGATTTTTTAATAACCCTATTAATTGCTGATTCCTTAAGACCAACTACTTCTAGTAAATCATGTCTTTGTTCAGGGGTTGCTAAATCAGCAATTTCTTTTTCTAAAGTAGCAGAAAATATAATTGGTTTCTTACCATAATACTTTTGGATATGTTTAGTTGCTTTGATGCTATAAGCATTACCATTAACCACATCAAAGTCATTAACATTTAATAAAAAAATTATTGGCTTCATTGTTAATAAATGTAAATCCTTGATTAGTTCTTGTTCTTGTTTACTTAAATTAATCATGGATGCTGGTTGTTGTTCTCATAACTTCTTTATTATTTTTTGACAAACTATACTTTTTTCTTCAACTAGTTTCTTTTTGAAACTCTTAAGACTTTTTTGTAGTTTGCCTAAGTGTTTTTCTAGAACTTCTATATCAGCAAGTATTAATTCAGACATGAGAATATCTAGGTCTCTAATTGGATCAAGTTCCCCATTGACATGGGGAACTTCTTTTTGAATAAAACACCTAGTGATTTGAATTAAAGCATCTACTTCCCGAATATTAGCTAAAAATTTATTTCCTAATCCTTCCCCTTGGGAAGCTCCCTTAACTAAGCCAGCAATATCTACTACCTTAATAGTAGCATTAGTTTTCTTCTTTGATTGATATGTGTTCATTAATAAATCAAGCCGATGATCAGCTAATTTAACATAACTAATATTAGGATCAATGGTGGCAAAGGGATAATTAGCTGCATAAGCATTCTGATTAGTCAATGCATTAAAAAGCGTTGATTTACCAATATTAGGTAAACCGATAATTCCTACTGATAAACTCATATGTTTATATTTTATGGTTATTAAATTAAATCCCTGTTCATTAATTTTTAAATTTGAAATATGGTATTTTTTAAATACTAATTTAAAATTAAATCTTTTTTTGAAATTTATTAATGTTACTTTTATAAATTTAATAAATATTAATATTATTTTTAAAATAATATAATAATTAATTATGAATTAGACTTTGTAAACTATATAATAATTTTGTAAAATAAAAAACAGGAAATTTGTTTAATTATAATAATTTTTATTAATATATCCTTTTTTTATGTCTATATTTTCAGAATATTTGTTTTGGCTCTAATCAAAACTAGTTTTACCATTCTCACAGTTTTATTATTATTAGTAGAGTTTGCTTGAACCACTTGATATTTTCTTTGTGAGCAGGTATCTAAAACATGAAATCCTAACACCTAAAATTTATTTTATAAATAATAAATCTAAAAAATCTAATGCATTTTAATCTAAATTACAAAATTATACTAATTTACAAACTCATATTTTTCATTTTTTTCTTTGAACTCATCTTTTTTATTGGCTTTTTTACTTTAATGATTTCATAAGGTATATATGGTGTTTTTTTATTTACTCCTTTTAAATCAACCAACAAGTCAATATATTTATTCAATTTTAAATATTTTGTTTTTCTTTCATTCTCATTATAATAAACAACATAAAACTGATCTTTAAAATAATCTTGATAAATTAATGTAATTGATGTTCTAACTTCAAGATAATCATCAGATACATTTTTGTTATAAGATGCAAGAATTTTATGATAAACTTTATTTGAATAAACTAGTTTAGTGATTGCTTTATCATCATAAGTTGTTTCATTTTGATAACTTTTTAAGTTCCCTTTTGTATCACAAATTAATTGATAAGTAATTCCATTTTTCTTTCCAATAATAATAAAATCTGGCTCAAATCAATCTATAAAAGGATATGCACATTTTAAATAACCTATTCCAAATGCCTCTCCATCTAAAAAGCAATCCCTTTGATTTCGTAAAACAGTATTTATCCCATATTCATTTTTTCATAGAATTAAATGAGAATAAAAAAACTTCTCAAAAGAACTATCTCATAAAATTGATTCTATTTCTTCTTTACCTTGTATTAATGTTTTATCTATTTCTTCTCAGCGCCTCTCTGCATCTAAAAAATGCCATCTCTTGGCATTCCAAAGGGAAGGTACATAATAATGGACTTTGTTTTTTCTTTCTTCATTTGCAATATTTTCACTGTTTTTCACATTATCTATATCATTTAAATAAATTTTTGTAGGAGGACTAAATTCATTTTTTTTCATATTTTTTGTATCAAAAAAAGCTAATTCATTATCATAAGAATTATGAAAATCTATGATTTTTTTAAGAAGAATATTTTGAATGATTTTAAATATTGAGGTTTTATATGAATTTTTATCATTATAGGGTTCGGGTATAAAAAAATAATCATTTGCATAAAAATCATTTTCTTCTTTAAAAAAACTAGATATTAAAAGCAGATATCATCATTTTAAGGTTATTTTAGGAGTTACTTTCTTTACTTCCTCAAAAAGTCTACTCATGAAGAAATTAACTATTAGTTTAGTAAAACTACCTCCTAGCAAGGATCTTATTCTTTTTTCAACCAAATATTCTAAATCATCGAATCCAATATCCCTTTTTGCTTTTATTATCCTAACTTCTCATCTTTCGGCGATAGTATTTTTTTCATATATATTACTAACTAAATGAACTCCCCCTTGCACAGGTATTTCTTTTTTTAATAATTCATCCATAAGTGCTGGAATAGATATTTTTAGATTTTCCTCTGTATGGCTACAGAGATGAGTAAAAATACTTTTCTCTACACTAACAAATCTTATTTTTTTAAAGGCATTCAGAATTAATGCATTGAATTTTTCAGCCTTTCATTCTATGTCAATAAGTTCTCTATTTAGAATGGTCTTTGGAACTTTATAAAACAGTGATTTAGGCCTTTTTTGTGCTCCCTCTAACATTAAAATAGAAGTACTGTCAACATCAATAGGATCTATTCTACCAGGTGCACTAACATAAGCATAATCTAAATCACTTTTTGATCTATGACTATGGCTTTCTTTAAAATAAGCAAAGAAAGGATTTCTTAAAACCCTCCCTAAAGTTTGAATTTTAAAAGGTTTAGATGTAATGTTTCTTAACTTAACATAAATTGTTGCTCTAGGAATGTCTCATCCTGTAGCAATAGCTTGTTTAAATATCAAAAATGATACTTTTCCATTATCAGCTACTAACTGCTTCTTCATAAAATCAATATTTCTTTTATAGTTTATCTTTCCTATTCATTTGATATCAGACAATCAACAAGCTATTTGATCAGGTGCAAAGCCCCTATCTATTAAATGATCATAGATTCTTTCAAAATATGCTTTTTCTTTTTGCTTTTTAGTATTGTCTGGTAGTTGAATTATTACTAGAGGGTTAAACTCTCGAAATTTCTCTCTTTTTTCAACATCCACAAAACCAATTGGATCTTCAACTCCAGCTTCTAAATCAGCTTTTAGATGTTTATTATATACTTTATGCACTTCATTCTTTAAATGTCTATACTGTTTTATTGCTATATCTAAAAACTCTTTAAAAACATTTTTTTCATCAATATCAATTTGTGAATATTTATTTTCATTACTTCCTGTATCTAAACCTAAAACTTTAACCTTGATTTTGACTAATTTGTCATCAACAGCATCTCGATAAGACATTCTAAGGTATCTATAGTCAGTATTTTTAAAAGACCTGACTTTAATCTGAAAAAAAGTTGGAGTTGCAGACATTCTTATTAATAATTGTCTATGTCTAGTATTAAATGTCTTAAAATGTTCATCTATACTATCAAGAATTTTCTTTGAATTATTCATTAAACTTTTTCTACCAACATTAAGATGTTCTTCATCAATGATGATAATTGGCTGAATATTCTTTTTTGCTGTGTTTCTAATAACAGAGAATAATGAACCTCTATCACCACCTTCCCTTGTTAAAATATTCTTTTTGTTGTTAATTGAACCTCACTTAATAAAGTAAATGTGATTTTTCTCAAAAAAACTATCTAAACTATCAATGCCATCAATATAATGAATATTTTCACTTGGTATTTCAATTTCTCTATTTTTACTATATGATCTAAAAGCATTGTATGCTTGTTTTGATAAACTACCAGTTGAAGGTGCTATAAAAATATATGTAAAATCACAATTAAAACATAACTCCTGAATAATGTGGCTAACCATGAATGTCTTCCCTCCGCCAGTTGGAGCATGAAGATATAAAATAAGATTCTTCTCTGTATTCCAATTTATAACTACATTAAAAGCTTGTTTTACTAGTTTGTTTTGATGCTTTGTAAGCTCCTTTTCCATTATGGCCATTCCTTTTTTAAGATTCGAACTTTCACATTATCTTTATTAAAACCAAACTCTTCACTATATAACTTTTTTAAATCATCTAAAATATCCTCATATTCATTTTTTGAATCAATATCATTAAGAAAATACTCTAAAGTTAAATACTTTCATGACACATTTTTATATGGTTCAATCCTTCTTGAATTTTCTTTTTGTAATCTTCCTTTTAATAAAACATGAATTCTTTCTCATGTAATTGCTCTAGCTATTCCTTCATTTGGATACATTAGTGTGTTTACAATGTAAGGTTTGCTATTGTTTAAATAAAAATCATCCTTTTTCTCTTTCTTTTTTTTATTATGAAACATTTCATTATTTGTAATTAAAATGCATCTTCTGTTGCCCCTATCTTCCTCATTTAGTTTCATCACTGCGTGACCTGTTGTTCCTGTACCAGCAAAAAAATCTAAAACTAATGCATTTTTATTGCTGTGGCACATTAATAATTTTTGAATTAATTCAACAGGTTTTGGATAATCAAATACTTTACGTCCAAAAATTTCTTTTAGTTGTTCACCACCTAACTTTGTATTCACTTTTTTCTTTGTTTTCCCATCAGTATTAATTCACTGTCTAAAATCCAATAAGTCCCGCATTAGTTCATATGCATAAATGTTTTCACCCTTTATTATTTCACATGTCTTACCTGAAAAAAAAGCATGTTCATGCTTTTTTTGTTTTATTGTCATTGTATCTTTAGAGAAATCTGTTATTTTCAAGAATCCTTTTTTTAATGCCTCTTTCATTGTATCCTTGCTTCAAAATCAACGCCAGTCATTTTTATCATACTCTCCATTAGCTCTTTTTTCTCAGAATTTTCGCCTTTCATTGTTTGTTAGTTTAAGGGAACCTGGATAAATTACCATATAATTCTCTGCATTCTCAGGTTTATCAAATTCAATTTTTCCATTTTTATCAACATATACTGCATAATCAAGTTTTTTGTAATAAGTTAAAGATGCCCTACATAATTGACCTAATTCATACTTTCCATATTTTCTACAATTATCATCCTTTGCATCATAGATATGAGGTCCCTTTTTTTCAAAATTAGGAGATTTAGCAAAGCTTTGTCTTTTAGAGTAACATAAAACATATTCTTTGTTTTGGGGGATTCTTTTATCATCATTTTTCCCACCACCACTTGATTTTCAAACAATAGTTGTAACAAAAGTACTCTCTCCAAATATTTCATCCATTTTTGTTTTTAAATATGCATGTTCATTATCATCAATGCTAACAAAAATTATTCCATCTTCACTTAGCAATTTTTTTGCTATTTCCAATCTTTTTTCCATGAAGCTTAATCATTTACTATGTTTAAATCTATCTTCATTACTGACAAATTTATCATTATATACAAAAGTATTTCCTGTGTTGTATGGTGGATCAATATAAATAACATCAATTTTTAAATTAGCTGCTAATAATGCCTTGAGGGCAATGTAATTCTCTCCTTCAATTAATAAATGATTTTGCTTTTTTTCTTCTGGAATGCTAAATTCTGAACTTTGAAGTACTTCTTTTTCTTTAAAAAATGCTAAATACTTATCTAGAATATTTTTAAAATTCTCATTTACTATTTTACCTTTTGTATCTTTAAATCTTAATAATTCAGGGATGTTTGAAAAATGCAATGATAGACCTAGTCTTTTTTGTTTTTCTAAATGGTTAAGTAAATAGTTTTTCTCTTCACGAGTAAAAGGTTCCTTGTTATCTTGTACCTTAATAATAATGTCATCAATTCTTTTTTCGTGACTTTGGTTTTCACCATTCTTATTCTTTATTTCCTTATTCATTTTAACCTCCTTTTTATGCTTAATGAATATAAAAGCATATTTTTCTTTAGAACTAATATGATTTAATAATTAAATTACCACTTTCCAAATTATTTCTTCCTACTGCTATATTATAAATGTAACTTAACTCTATGATTGATGAACAAACACTAATATAAAATTTATATTAAATTTTTAATCTAATCCTAATTGGAAAAGGGGGAATTTAGTAATAATTAAATCTAAATTCTATAAATCAAAAAATACTATTCCTTTTTTTCAAAATGAATATTCAAATTTCACTTCTAATTTTAGAAATCTTTCTTTAATTTTCTGTTCTAATCTTTCTTTTATGTTACTAATCTCCTCTTCTAATTTCTCATTCTGCTCATATAGATTAAATCTTATTTTGATATTGGGTTTTTGATTTAGGATTTCTGCATATTCCAGATGAGTATTTATTAATTCTAGCATAATTTCCTTGATAAAGACATCATCTGACTCACCAAAAGAAAATCCAAATACTTCAAAAAGTAATTCCTTTGATTTATCTTCATCTTTCCTTTTCAAATTATTTTGGTGAAGCCAGAGAAATAAAGCATCCCTTGCTTTTTTTCATGTATTTTTATAAGCAATATATGCATTATCATATTTATTTAGTATTTCTATATCTTTTGTGTTATTCTTGTTACTATTTATAAATGAATTACCCAATAATACAACCTGAATTCATTTTTTAGGTAACTGTGGAATGAACTGTTTATTTTCTTTAATAATCTTTACTTTTATTGTTTCTGGCTCAGTTTCCTGGTAAAACCCTCTTTCCTCATCTGTATTCTTAAGAATATCTAAGTAATATGGAAATAACTGTTGCGAATATAACCATTCATTTACTTTTATATTCATTGACAACTGCTGAGAAAATGGTGACACAGCTGGTACTTCATAGAATTGTTCTTTTCCTCTTGTATTTTCTTTGGAATTAGGAATTTCATCTGGTTCTTGCTGCGGATAAAATGATTTATCATATACAGGTGTGTTTTGCTTCACTTTACTTATTAGTTTTTTCTCGGTAGTAATACTTCTCCGGTTGTTTTTATCATTAAATATCATGAATTCATTTTGGACTATATTTATCATTTCATTATTTTTCTTTCTTTTTCTTTTTGAAATACCTTCTATAAAACTTAACACTTCAGTGATGTAATGAATGTATAGAATCTTACCTTCAACTTTTTTTTCTATGTTTTTTAAAGTATTTGTAAAATTAAAGTTACAAATGATATCATTTGAATTCAATTTTTTCATAAATTTCTTTAATAAATCAGAGTTTTTATTAACTTGAGTTTTATATGCATTACCTAAATAATATGCTTGTAACATTTGTAATAAATATAAAAACCCCATTTTAATTTTATCAAGAGGTACTTTTATTTTCCCAACACTTTTACAACAATCTGCATTGATCAGTCTTTGAAATTCATTGGCATATTTAATTAATTCCTTATTTTTAAATTCTTTTTCAACATATTGAAACATAGGTTCTAAAGAACTTTCTATTTTATTTCATTGACTAGGGATGGAATTATACTTATGTTCAAAATCTTCTTCTTTTATTTTGCATCAAGCTTCATAATAAGAAATGAAATGAATAAGCTTCTCTCTTTTATCTTTTGTCGCAATCCCAATTGTTTTTGCATCATTTGTTTTCAATTTTATTTTGCATCATTTAATAAAATCTAAAAAACTGGTTTTATACCCTAATGCTAAATCAAAACCATTTCCAATTAATCAAATTGTCATCTACTAAATTATTATAAATCTTAACATTAATTTTAATTTAAGACTATACTTTAAATTTAGTAATTATTTATTAAGAATGCTAAAATAGTAATCTATCAAAACTTGAAACTAATAATATTATGAATATAAAATTCACTTTAGTCTTCTTAAGAAAACCAACTGGAACTTCTCAAGTTTAAGGAACATCCACGTTACATTTAGTTTTCTCTAATTAACACATCAGAAAATTATCTACTAGAATACTTTTGGAGGTGATTATGTTTTTACTAAAGAATAATAATATTTGAGAATCTACATTAATTAGATTTTTTGAGGAATTAGAGCATGGATACAGTTTTAATGATAAGTTAATCTTTAATTTTAAAAACAAAGTAAATCATTCACCTTCAAAAAAGGAATTTGAATCATGATTTAGATGGTGCCGTTGGTTTTATAGTAATCAGAAAGCCTTTTTAGATGAATTAGACAAAGAAACATCAATAATGATTGAATACATAGTATCAAGAAATAATAGCCGAATTGATTTCATCGTTTCAGGCAAAAAAACAAATGAGAGATACGGATCATGCATTATAGAAATGAAAGGTTGAGAAAAAGTAGATGATATGGACTATCGTTTAACTCTTAATACAGAGGAGAATGATTATAATATTGAGAGAATTCACCCTTCATTTAGTGCAAGCTCATATCGAGAAGAAATTGTTGATTGATATAAAAATAGAAATGACTGAACCTTAGATATTAATTCATGTGTGCTAATGCATGAATTAAAACAGGATAATGGTAAGAACAAACTAGAAGATGAAAAATTTAGTGAATGTTTGCAAATGTCACCAATTTTTTATAAAGATGATGCTCAAAAATTAGTTAAGTATATAAAACAGAATGTTCATAAAAAAACAACTGAATTAAATGAATGATTTAATGGAATAACATACAAACCAAGTATAGCTAAGATTCAAGAAGCAATTAGTCTCCAAAATATAATAAAGAAGCTTTTTAAAACTAATACCTTCTTAAGTTCTTCTCAAAAAAAAGTGTCAAAATTTATTCTCCAAACTCTGGATAATGAAAAAACTAGCAAAAATAATATTTTTATAATCCGTGGGGATGCTGGAACCGGAAAATCAATAGTTGCTTTATACCTAGCTTTAGAAATGCAAAAAAAATCAAAACTTTTTAGTCTCCAATTACCAGGAAAGGATTTTCATGATGGCATTAATACCATGCTGAAAAGAAAAAATCTTCTTACAAGAAATGTGCACATCATTCGTAATCTTATTTTTAAAGATGATATTAAACAATATTGGAAGAATCGAGAAGGCATAATAATTGATGAAGCTCATCGATTAGGCAACACTGAACGCATAAGGTATGATATTATTGAAGATTTTATGAAACAAGAAAACAAAAATATTATTCTTTTTCTAGATTATAATCAATGGTGTTCAGCAAAAGCTTGGAAAGTTTCAAAATTAGATAATCTAGAAAGTAAGTATAAAGTTTATATTAATGAAGATTTAGTTTTAACTGATCAATTTAGGTATAGTTTTGCCAAAAACTATGCCCAATGATTAAACAATGTTGTTCAATCTAACATACAAAGCAAAATAAAAACAAAACAAACTTCAAACTTCAAAATCTCTACCAAAGGGAGGGTTTTAATTATTGATGATCCAAATATTTTCATCAGGAGATTTAAAAATGAGGTAAATAATGGTAATAATGTCAGATTGCTTTCTACTTTTTATCATAATTGAACCAAAGAAATCCATTTAAAAAGTGCTGATTTAAATTCTTTAAAACAAGATTGTAAAAACTTGAGTAAAATTCTCATAAATGATGTTGTTATTGCCCCTAATATACAATATCCATGATATCCCTTTACCAAATTTGCTGATTACAAGGTCTATATAAATGGAAAACAGCTTGATACAGTTACAGCTAAAAAATATAGGGATATAATAGAAAATGAATATAAAAAGAACATAAAAATAAAAGAGGAACAATTAAACTATGTTTTTAATTCAGATATTGGTTATCAGTGTGTTGCTTCTTACAATACAGTTCAGGGATTTGAATTTGATAGTATTTATGTATATGTTGGAAAAGAAATGATATACAATAAAGAAACAAAATCCTTTGATTTCAACAAAGAATGGGATGAAAATCGAAGAAAATCCAAAAAAGGTAAAAGGGTTGACTTGGATGGCTTGGCTTATAAAAGTAACCCTTCTTCCTTAAACACAAAACTGGAAATTGTTAAAAACCAGTTAAAAGTATTATTAACTAGAGGTAAAGAAAGAGTAACTATTTATTGTGAAGATGAAAATACAAGAGACTATTTTAGAGATAATCTCATTGATTAATATGTTGTTCTCCCCTTTTTAAACCAATTTATTTAAGATAATCAAACAAAAATAATATAGTGAAAGTTTCTAATCTTAACTATGTGTATCTATTTGTTTAGTATCTAAAAAAACTATACTTTAAGTTAATAAAGGTCTAATTAACTCTTCTCTCTTTTTTTTCATCTTAACTATATCATTAAAAAAGAAAGGAATTGCTTCATAAATATCTTCAAGCCTTTTTAGGAAAAGCTCATAATATTGAGTATTATCATCTATATATTGTCTTTTTCTTGTCATCTCAATTAGCTCAGAAAAAGTTAAAACAAAAATCTTGCATTCAATTCTGTTTTTATCACTATCATATTGAACACAACTTTCATTATTTAAAAATGAATGAATTATATTCTCTTTTAATTCTTTTACTACTAGAAAAAGTAACTTTTTTTTACCTTCTAAACTAGAATAATGTCTTTTACATGGTTCTAGTTCCTGTTTTAAAATTGCAGTTTCCCCAGCAGACAAAGTTGTTTCAACTAACACTTTAAGCTTTTGCTCATTATTTGTCAGAACAAACACCCCATCACTTGCTCCACCAGGAGCATGTATGATGGGAATTAACCGAGAACCTAATTTTGTTTTGCAGTATTCCTTAAACTTTTCTGGTTTAACATTAAGTATATTAGCAAAAATTAAATTAACTAAGTATTCAATTACAGTAGAGTCCTCTACACCATTGCCAAAAATTTCATCTATAGTATGTCTATTTTCCTTATTGTCAATGATAAATTCTTCTAAACATTTTTTTGCTTCATCAAAAGTGCAAGGATATTCATTTATAACTGATTCAATTCTTTTTACATCTTTAAAATAACCTATATATTTCTCGAAAGTGATAAATTTAGTTTCTTTGTTTAAGCATTTTATAAGACATTCTTGAAATTTTTTATTTTTATTAATATATAACTGCTTGTTTATCTTTATTATTTCAAAAAAAAGTGTTTCTGTTAACCATCTGGTATTTAGATCTAAATAATCATTTAATAAACTATGTGTTCATGAAAGATCAATTGCTTCTCACAACTGTTTGTAATTAAATGTTTTATGGAAAGTTATTTCGTTCTTAATTTCTATTTTCTTTTCTTTTTTAAGTAAATGCTTAAGAAAATCTTTTGCATATGAATTTTGCAATTTTCTGTTTCAAGAAAAAATTTCATTTATTTTTTTATCATCAATATCTCCAGATAAAAGAATATTACATATTTGCATTAAAGCAAAGTGGACTTCATCTTTACTAGGTTTTCGGGCATTAATAAAATTCCTTATACTTTCTACAGTAAATTTATTTTCTTTTATTTCTCTTGGTTTTTTAAAACTTAAATGTCAATTTACAAAAATATTATATAAGGCATTCGCATCAGTTTTTTTAGAATCATAAATTTTTAAAATGAGTTCTCTAAATGGATAATTTATGTCACTATTCCTACTCCAATTCAATATAGCCCACTGCCAGAATAGAATTACCATTTCATTTTGCAAAGTTGTGTTCTTTTCAAATAACCCCCTATCTTTCAAAAAGTCAATGGCAGTTTTGCATAGCTCATAAGTTCCTTCATTATTCATGAAAATTAATTTAAATTCTTTTAATACTTTTTCAAGAATTTGAATTCTATTAAACTTATCTTCAGATTTATAATTTATTTTAGCTTCTGCATTTATTGATTTATAAACATACTGATTTAATTCTTTTTTATTCTCCCAAGCAAAAAGATATTTTTCAAGTACACCATAATAAAACCCAATTTGGTTTTTTGTTCTGGCTCCGGTTTCTCCCATTCTTGGTATTTGGTTTATTTTAGTTTCCTTCATTTTTCCTCCTTGTATAGTAAATATAAACTTCATCAACATCCCTTCCCTGTCTCTGATAATTAGAATTTTTATGAGATGAATTTATTTTGATGATAGTAATTATTTTTTTATTAATATCCAATCACCTAATTAGAAGGTCATTTTTCTTGTTTTTAGATGATAAGGCGCTACTTAATCCTCATTGTATTTTATTCTTTATTAATTTATCAAGATATTTCAATAATTCTGTTTCTTCTTGTTCAGATCAAGAATAGTTGTATTGGGCATGAGTCACAAGATAAGGAGGATCTAGGTAAACAAAGCAGTCCTCTTTTTTATCAGCAATCACTTTATCAAGGGCTTTTTTAAAATCTAAATTTCAAAATGTTATCTCCTTTTCTTTTAAAAGTTTTTGAAAATTAAGAAAAGCATTTATTCTATTAAAATTTAAGTTTGCTTTACCTATTGGTGTATTAAATTTTCCTCTTGAGTTAAATCTTATTTGACTATTAAATGAATAAATTAAAAGAACAAAAAGGATAATTGATGCTTTTCTGGTAAGTTTATTTAAAAGCTTATTATAATCATCTCTTAAGATAGGGAAATTTTTTGCATTTTTTAGAAGCTCTTTTTTTTCTAGCTTTTTTTTATTTTCAAAAGATGCTGATAAATTGTAGTTTAAAATTACTTCTTTAGTTTCTGCTAGGAATGAATGGTTCTTTTTTTTAGCATCTTTATATATTTCTTCAATTAATTTGGTTAAATATTTATCTTTGTCATTATAAACAATATTATTTGCAATGATATTGCCCATAACTGTTCCTCCACCCCCAAAAATATCATAAAAAGTTTTTATTTGTTTAGGCATTTTTACTAATATTTGAGGAAGAATTCTATACTTATCTCCAATATGATAAACAGGTGATCGATAAACTTTTTTATAAAATGATTCTTTTAAGACTTTTATTGCTTTGTTATAATATTTTTCATTGTTTTCTATAAGTATAAATCTTCTTTCCTTATTAATTGCAGCAATACCTAAGCTTCCAGATCCAGAAAAAGGATCCAAAATAATGTCTTTTTTGTTAGTATGGATACTTATTATTTTTTCTAATAAACCAACAGGTTTTTGGGTAGGGTGTATTCTTTTTTGGGTGTTATTTTGATAAGTAATAATTGGTGAATTTTTGCCTTCATTAGTGAGATTAAATGTTCATGATTTTTTATTTTTTATTCTAGTATTATTTGTCTTGTTTTTTACTTCCTTAACTTTAACTGCTCATAGAATAAATTCAAGTTGGGGTAAATATCTTCTTTTTAGATTTCTTGGCATTGGATTAGTTTTTTTTCAGACAATTATGTCTTTTTCAATACAACCAAGTCTATTCAATTCTTTTGTAATTAATCCTAAATTTTTCCAATCATTAAAAATAATTATGTTTCCTTGTAGTTTTAAAAGGGAAATTGCACTTGATAATCACCTTACCAAATCAAACTCTTTATCTCAATCTCAATTAAACCCTTCTCTCCCAATAGTATTAAAATTGTTTTTTCGAGAGATGTTATAAGGTGGATCAGTAATAATTGTGTCAACAATCAGATGTTGTTCATATAATGTTTCCATAACTTTTTCAGCATCACCAAGAAATGATTTACTGTCACCAAAAGCTACTCATTTTTCATTCATAAGATTATTTTATATAATAATTAATATTTGATAGAGGCATTTTCAAAAACTAGACTTGTATTTTTAAAGATACAGTACTTAATCCATTAACCTCATAATTCAACAAGCTATTTTATAACTGTTAATAAGTAGGGATTTCTTATTTTTCTGTTTAAAATCTTTTATTTATACTAAAATTTACACAATTTAGATAATATTTATGTTAATTTGCTTGTAAATAATCCATTAATTATTAAAAAAACCATAACTTTCCATTTAATTTATCAAGCTTGTTAAAAGTTATACAATAATTAATAATAAAAAGAGAGTTATCAGAAACAAAATCTAATTCCTCTTGTTGGTTTACATAACTTAGTTTTGTATGTTAAAATACTAGTTTTAAAATTACCACCACATATTAGATAGCTACAATTTAAAAGACTTAGAAATAGCTCATAGTTTCTTTAAATAGGATTATTTCTTATTTAATAAGGATTTTTCATTTACTTCTATTTATAAATGAGTTATTGAAAGAACTAAAAAATAATCCCATTCTTATGAAGAAATCCCCATATTTCTTCATAATAATTACTAGTCATGTTTTTATTCACAATTGAAAATGCATATTCATCTAATATTTCTAGTACTTTTTTACTAAATGTACTAATTACTTGCAATGTAGTTGGTAAAGATCTTATTGTCTGCAAAGTACTTAATAGCATTTGTAAATCAAAGTGATTTTCAATGCTATCAATTAATAAAACAGAAGGGCCTTTTTTTCTACTATTAATATAACTATATAATACTCTTAATGCCATTTGTTTTCTTTCCCCATTGCCTAAAGTATCGAAGGGAGAATCCTTTCATACTAGTTTAAATTTAATTCCAGTTCTTAAATTTAATGTGTAATCAAAATCAAGTTCTTGATCAAATTCACATAAGTACATTTTTTTATAAACATCGATGGCTTCTCTTATATCTTTATCAAGAAGATCTTGTTTTTCACTTGTTTGGTAATTAAGATAATTAAGAATTGAGTTCTTCACAAAATCAAATTCATTATCTTTTTCTGTAAGTAAGCGATTAGAAGAAAAATAATAAACAAAAACAGTATCAATAAAGTTAGTAATTTTAATATCAAAATTACTTGTTGAATACTCGGTTTTACTAACTGTTATTGCTGTCTTTGATAATTTGAGAATTTTCTTTACTTGAACTGAACTTTCACCTACTTGAAACTCAATCATAATAAAAGGTTTCTCCAAATTAAAATCATTTGGAGAAAAGGTCTTAAAATACTTGTTTTCATTAAAGAAAAACTCAATTGCCTTAAGTAAAACAGTCTTACCACTCCCGTTTCTTCCAGTTAACAAACACTTATTAGCTGCAAAACTAAACATGTATTCCCCATTAAAAGGCTTAATTCCACAAATAACTAGTTTTGTTATCTTAACATCGTTTCATCATTCCATCTTAAATTACAATTGTTTTATCTGGTTCATCAAAGTCTTCCTCTCAAGCCAGTTTTTTACCTAATAAGATCAGCATCTTTTGGTATTGATAATCAGTAATCACCAACCCCCTAATTTCTCCTGCTGGTGGAAGGAAATTTCTCACCCTTAATACTGTTAATTTTGCACTTTCATGATTATCAACAATTTTCACATAAATTGAAAATTGTAACATATAAAATCCTTGTTGTAATAAAAAGTTCCGGAATTCTCGATAATCACTTCGGTTTTCTGCTGTTAAAGTTGGTAAATCAAACATAACCATCACTCGCATTGGTAAATTTATCATCCTTGATTAATTATATAAGGTACCTTTAGTAAATTAGGATCTTGGTTATCAATAACTTGAATAAAAGAAGCAATATAATCCTTGATGGCGCTTCTTAACTTCCGTTTTTGATCATTAAAACTAACCACTACTTTTAAAACATCAACTAGACTTACTTTATTTTCAGTAGTTAATTCAAGTCTCAGTTCTTCTAAATGAGTTACTACCCAATAATCAATGATCGGTCTAATTACTTCCACTAGATCATATACTAAATTTCAGGTATTGATCTTGTTACAATGATGAATACCAAGCATTGGCACTAGTCCATGGGAACAAATATAAGTAGCAATTGTTGAACTTAATATAGCATAACCATAATTAAGGGCATTATTAATTGGAATATCACTTTCTCTTAGAAATCAGGAACCATAGAGAGCCCGAAAGAAAATTCTGGCAATGGTTCCTTCCCGATTACTGGCATCACCAGGATCAACTAGTGCTTTTCAATAACGACATTTTTCAATTAATTTAATATCATAATCAAGAATTTCTAACACATTAATTTGGTTTTGAATCTTTTCTTGAATTATTTTGGCTCATAATTTATCTTTAAATTCTTGGGATAATCCTATTTGCACATAAATATTGTGTTTTCTTGGATAACAACCAGAGATACTAGTTAATTGGGATGTTGGCAGATGATTAGTATCACACATGATGACAGAAACCAGATTTTTAGATAATAAATTAATGGCACTAATAGTAATTGTAGAGCGATTATTTTCAACTATGAGAAAATCTAAAGAATTAGCATCAAAGGTTCTTTTTTCCTCATCCTTAGCTTTTATTTCTATTAAGTTCTTACTTGTTACATTTATATGACATGAAGAAGTAATAATTATTGATTTCATTAATACTATTATAAGTATATATGATTTTATTAAGTAACCATGTAAAAATATAGCTTAGAATGGTTTTTGAAACAGATGCAAAGAAGATAAATCATAATTAAAATATAAATAAAATTATTACATTGATTGAAACCCTATTCACCTAAAGCTACATCAGCAAGGAAAAATTTTAACCAAAAATTAAACCTGACTCACATATTCTATTCATCTAAAGCACTTAGGATATAGAGTAAGACATAGTTATAGTCAAACCTGACTCACATATTCTATTCATCTAAAGCACTTACTATCATATATATATCATTTATATTGTCAAACCTGACTCACATATTCTATTCATTTAAAGCTCAACGGACAAATGGGATCAGGATTAACCTGTCAACCTGACTCACATATTCTATTCATCTAAAGCATTTTATTAAAGAAGATCAACAAGAAAAAGGTCAAACCTGACTCACATATTCTATTCATCTAAAGCAGGTAGTTGAACAAACAAACAAAATTGTTGGTCAAACCTGACTCACATATTCTATTCATCTAAAGCATGTCTTCAAAAAAGTAAAATTTACTTGTGGTCAAACCTGACTCACATATTCTATTCATCTAAAGCCCATGAATATTATACTAAGTGAAAACCCAGGTCAAACCTGACTCACATATTCTATTCATCTAAAGCCAACAAAATTTTGGAGCCACCAAAGATGAAGTCAAACCTGACTCACATATTCTATTCATCTAAAGCCTCTGCTCATGCTTCCTGAGATCCAAAAATGTCAAACCTGACTCACATATTCTATTCATCTAAAGCTAGAAAAGCCTTTTGATTTTAATTTAATTAGTCAAACCTGACTCACATATTCTATTCATCTAAAGCACACATTTTTACAAAAGTCTATTTGAACACGTCAAACCTGACTCACATATTCTATTCATCTAAAGCATAGTTTAGTGGAGAGAAAAAAAGGAGGTTGTCAAACCTGACTCACATATTCTATTCATCTAAAGCGCATTTGGAATGATACAATGGCGCCTGTATGTCAAACCTGACTCACATATTCTATTCATCTAAAGCACACATTTTTATAAAAGTCTATTTCAACATGTCAAACCTGACTCACATATTCTATTCATCTAAAGCCATATCTCTATTAGCTTCTATCTCACACAAGTCAAACCTGACTCACATATTCTATTCATCTAAAGCAGCATTTAGCCAAACAAATAATGAAGGCAAGTCAAACCTGACTCACATATTCTATTCATCTAAAGCTATTAGGTGTATTATGTGTAAGAACTTTAAGTCAAACCTGACTCACATATTCTATTCATCTAAAGCAATGTTCCGTCGGTTAATTCGATAGCATTTGTCAAACCTGACTCACATATTCTATTCATCTAAAGCCTTTGTTGCACTTTCATAATATTTATGTGTGTCAAACCTGACTCACATATTCTATTTATCTAAAGCCTTAGCATTCTCATTGCCATTATTAATGCTGTCAAACCTGACTCACATATTCTATTCATCTAAAGCGACCCAGTAATAGAAGAAAAAGGAAATGCAGTCAAACCTGACTCACATATTCTATTCATCTAAAGCTCATGTTCGACGAGCCAACATTGAATTATGGTCAAACCTGACTCACATATTCTATTCATCTAAAGCAGGGGTTCTTGGTGAATGTAAAAAGTTTGGGTCAAACCTGACCCACATATTCTATTCATCTAAAGCTATTAATCCATTATCAGCCCAAGAGCAGGCGTCAAACCTGACTCACATATTCTATTCATCTAAAGCTTATGTCCATTAGTAATAACTCAGTCTTTAGTCAAACCTGACTCACATATTCTATTCATCTAAAGCCTGTTCTCTTAGCAATTGTTCTATTTTATTGTCAAACCTGACTCACATATTCTATTCATCTAAAGCTAGGACTGCCAGTAGGAGTACAATTAAAAAGTCAAACCTGACTCACATATTCTATTCATCTAAAGCTAATAAATGGAAGATAACAACAATAACAAAGTCAAACCTGACTCACATATTCTATTCATCTAAAGCCACTTCCCTAAAAGCTGGTCTGTGTTTGGTGTCAAACCTGACTCACATATTCTATTCATCTAAAGCAATTGTGGCAGTTGGCTACTTGTTACAGCTGTCAAACCTGACTCACATATTCTATTCATCTAAAGCTAAGACAAGTAAGATATGTTAGGTAAAAATGTCAAACCTGACTCACATATTCTATTCATCTAAAGCCTCATTCTACTGAATTCATGGGTTCACATTGTCAAACCTGACTCACATATTCTATTCATCTAAAGCTAACTCTGCTATTTTCATTTATTAATTTTAGTCAAACCTGACTCACATATTCTATTCATCTAAAGCCAAATTGCCACAGGACCAAGTGCAGATGAAGTCAAACCTGACTCACATATTCTATTCATCTAAAGCTCATGTATCTGTTTTTCTTTATTTTTTTTAGTCAAACCTGACTCACATATTCTATTCATCTAAAGCTAATACACAGTATGTTAGAGAAAGGAGAGTGTCAAACCTGACTCACATATTCTATTCATCTAAAGCAAGATAGAAGATTTGCTAAACCAAATTTACGTCAAACCTGACTCACATATTCTATTCATCTAAAGCGCCTTAGCTACATGTCCCCCAATTGATTTTGTCAAACCTGACTCACATATTCTATTCATCTAAAGTGCTAAAAGCAGAAATGCAGCAAATGCTTGGGTCAAACCTGACTCACATATTCTATTCATCTAAAGCTAATTGTGGAAAATAAAAATCCAGTTTGTCGTCAAACCTGACTCACATATTCTATTCATCTAAAGCCAACAACACCAAAATATTATGATAAACTATGTCAAACCTGACTCACATATTCTATTCATCTAAAGCATTATATTGCTTATTTATCTAAATCAAAAGGTCAAACCTGACTCACATATTCTATTCATCTAAAGCGCAAAGTATGGATCTGACTTGGAAATTGTAGTCAAACCTGACTCACATATTCTATTCATCTAAAGCTTTATTTTGATTAAAGGGATTAGAAACTGGGTCAAACCTGACTCACATATTCTATTCATCTAAAGCGCAGACATTATGATTATAAATACATGTACAGTCAAACCTGACTCACATATTCTATTCATCTAAAGCAAGAATATAAAATGAGTTGATGAGGAGATTGTCAAACCTGACTCACATATTCTATTCATCTAAAGCATAGTTTTTAAAATCTTCATACAATTTTTTGTCAAACCTGACTCACATATTCTATTCATCTAAAGCATATAACCTATTTGCCTCTTTTTCTAATTTGTCAAACCTGACTCACATATTCTATTCATCTAAAGCCTTTGACATGAAAGCATGAATTAAAGAAAAGTCAAACCTGACTCACATATTCTATTCATCTAAAGCAATAACTCTCTCTGATAAGCTTATTTTCTTGTCAAACCTGACTCACATATTCTATTCATCTAAAGCTTAATCCTCAATCTGTCTTTTTCATTTTAGGTCAAACCTGACTCACATATTCTATTCATCTAAAGTGTTGTTTCAGTTTTAAGTACTGGTACATATGTCAAACCTGACTCACATATTCTATTCATCTAAAGCTTAACTATAATTGGAATTCCAATTACGTTAGTCAAACCTGACTCACATATTCTATTCATCTAAAGCGTAACGGCAAATTCAACTAAATTAATTAATGTCAAACCTGACTCACATATTCTATTCATCTAAAGCACCTTTTGGGGTATCAAAGTCATACACACTGTCAAACCTGACTCACATATTCTATTCATCTAAAGCAAAAATGTTAGCTATAGTTTCTCTAGTTATGTCAAACCTGACTCACATATTCTATTCATCTAAAGCCATTCCCTTTTCTATCAAAAAGAATTTCTGGTCAAACCTGACTCACATATTCTATTCATCTAAAGCGGAACTACAAAAGAATCAAGTAAGTATGCAGTCAAACCTGACTCACATATTCTATTCATCTAAAGCTTAGTAGCCATTGCTAAAGATAAAGAAGGCGTCAAACCTGACTCACATATTCTATTCATCTAAAGCCTATATAAATTCCATTAACAATGTTTTTAAGTCAAACCTGACTCACATATTCTATTCATCTAAAGCCTATTATCAACACTATATTATAAAATAATAGTCAAACCTGACTCACATATTCTATTCATCTAAAGCAGAACAGGAACCATTAACACAGTAGGACAAGTCAAACCTGACTCACATATTCTATTCATCTAAAGCATAGACTTGTAGCAGCTGGACCTTGGGTGAGTCAAACCTGACTCACATATTCTATTCATCTAAAGCTTATTTTATGTCTGAAGCAACTAATGTTTAGTCAAACCTGACTCACATATTCTATTCATCTAAAGCGATAAAGAAGAGTTAGTGCTAGCCGGAAGCGTCAAACCTGACTCACATATTCTATTCATCTATCTAAAGCTCCGGATCCCCATTTACCGAAGTAAGTGGAGTCAAACCTGACTCACATATTCTATTCATCTAAAGCCCTGCTAATAAGCCTAAGAATGCTGAGCCTGTCAAACCTGACTCACATATTCTATTCATCTAAAGCTGACTGTAAATGCTCATTATGACACCATGTGTCAAACCTGACTCACATATTCTATTCATCTAAAGCAATATTACTATAAGAGAAATTGATATCTATGTCAAACCTGACTCACATATTCTATTCATCTAAAGCAAACCCAACGTCGTCTTTGTTTATTTTTAAGTCAAACCTGACTCACATATTCTATTCATCTAAAGCTAACAAAATAGAAGAGTTTCTTAATCAGATGTCAAACCTGACTCACATATTCTATTCATCTAAAGCCGAAGATAGCGTAACGATTTCTGTTATGGAGTCAAACCTGACTCACATATTCTATTCATCTAAAGCGCGAGTATGTAATGAAATACCGCGATAAAAGTCAAACCTGACTCACATATTCTATTCATCTAAAGCATTAGTTCCGTTGTATGTAATTACATTATTGTCAAACCTGACTCACATATTCTATTCATCTAAAGCTACTTCTTTTTAGCCTCAGCAAAAACCAAAGTCAAACCTGACTCACATATTCTATTCATCTAAAGCTTTATATTAGTTACTATCACCATTATTGGAGTCAAACCTGACTCACATATTCTATTCATCTAAAGCACATATCCTTTTTTTCAGATTCTTTCTAATGTCAAACCTGACTCACATATTCTATTCATCTAAAGCTTAAATAAAATGTTAAAAGATGAATTAGCTGTCAAACCTGACTCACATATTCTATTCATCTAAAGCTTCTTTGTACTCCGGGTACACTTTTAATTGGTCAAACCTGACTCACATATTCTATTCATCTAAAGCCCTAACATATCAGGAGTAGTAATAACTGGAGTCAAACCTGACTCACATATTCTATTCATCTAAAGCACTCTAACCCATGCTTTGCTAATAAAAAAAGTCAAACCTGACTCACATATTCTATTCATCTAAAGCAGTTCAACAGTGAGTATCTCATATGTGTAAGTCAAACCTGACTCACATATTCTATTCATCTAAAGCACTTGAAGTGGTAATAAAGAGAATTCTTATGTCAAACCTGACTCACATATTCTATTCATCTAAAGCGATTTAGTCATATCTCATAATGTAATTTATGTCAAACCTGACTCACATATTCTATTCATCTAAAGCTATTCCTCTAACTTTACCATAATCAGGGCCGTCAAACCTGACTCACATATTCTATTCATCTAAAGCGAATGACAAGATAACGAGGAAGGAATAAGAGTCAAACCTGACTCACATATTCTATTCATCTAAAGCATCTAATTCTCTATTACTTTCTATTGCTCAGTCAAACCTGACTCACATATTCTATTCATCTAAAGCGGTGAGAGGTAAGTGACCTAATTCATAATGGTCAAACCTGACTCACATATTCTATTCATCTAAAGCTATGTATAAATACCTGCCCTCTTGGTAGTCGTCAAACCTGACTCACATATTCTATTCATCTAAAGCTTTAAATTCAGAACACCATTTATTAAATTTGTCAAACCTGACTCACATATTCTATTCATCTAAAGCGCAGTTGGTTATGTTACTTCAAAGGAATTCGTCAAACCTGACTCACATATTCTATTCATCTAAAGCAGATATTACAGGAAGCCAATTAGATACACAGTCAAACCTGACTCACATATTCTATTCATCTAAAGCCTTTGGGTATCCCCTGGTACTACTTCTTGCGTCAAACCTGACTCACATATTCTATTCATCTAAAGCACTTTTTGTTATGATCATTCCTTTTTGTTTGTCAAACCTGACTCACATATTCTATTCATCTAAAGCAATGTAATAATAATGCCATTAGGATATAATGTCAAACCTGACTCACATATTCTATTCATCTAAAGCGCATTGACGGTGGCATTAGTTTTTGTGGATGTCAAACCTGACTCACATATTCTATTCATCTAAAGCATTATAAATAAAATTATCGCTGCTTGCGTAGTCAAACCTGACTCACATATTCTATTCATCTAAAGCAGAGAGAACATTAATAAACTTTTATTTAATGTCAAACCTGACTCACATATTCTATTCATCTAAAGCACATTTAATGACGACAAACTTCAAGTTTTAGTCAAACCTGACTCACATATTCTATTCATCTAAAGCGACATTAGTGAAGGTGATGAAACTAGTGAGTCAAACCTGACTCACATATTCTATTCATCTAAAGCTCCTAAGTGTCCTTTACAAAGCACAACTGGGTCAAACCTGACTCACATATTCTATTCATCTAAAGCACGTTAACTTATTCAGAAGAAAATTTACCTGTCAAACCTGACTCACATATTCTATTCATCTAAAGCACGGGCTACATAATGAGTTCGATGCATTAGGTCAAACCTGACTCACATATTCTATTCATCTAAAGCCATTTACCATTCAGAGCGTATAATTTAATAGTCAAACCTGACTCACATATTCTATTCATCTAAAGCCTCAAATAAACTTTAAATGACATAACTTATCTAAGGAGCTTATCTCCCTAATATTATACTTTACCTTAGCATATGAATATTTCAATGAGTCTAAACGTATTATAACATATTTTGAAAACTAAACAAAGTTAAATTTTTAAATCTAAATTTTAAGCTAATGGGTTTTTATATCGCCATTAAATCTTGTTTGACTATATCGTTTTTCCAATTTCTCTATTTTTAAAAATTTTTCCCCATTTGAATAAGTTCTCAATCCAATATAGTTCTCTCATCTTTCACCTTTTAATGATTTACCCATAATACCATTTAATTTAATTGTCACTTTCTTTTTTACAACATCCTGCATAGATTTCATAATTATGGGATAATTCCTCAATTTTTCATTATTTTTTAAATATACCTCTCTACCAAATAAAACTAGTTCTTCTCCCTTACTGGTATCTGCTACTTTTCTTTCTTGTTTAATCATTTCATTAAAATGAAATGATGTAACTGCCCTTCTAGTTCCATCTTTTGCAAACACAAACCCAATATATTCATTTAATGGTCAAAGAGAACCATTCTGATCAATCATGCATTGATACTTAGATAATAGAGAGTTTAATTCCTCATGCTCCTTAGCATTGTAGTTTTTTCTTAATTTTAAAATTCTTTTTTTAATTAATAAAAATTCTTCTTTGGCATTCTTGTTTTTGGTTTTAGTAATTAAGTGTTCCAAAGAGTTTTTATTATATTTGCTTATTTTTTTCTTTTCGGCATCAGATATTCCTGTTTTTATTTTTTTATAACAAAGCCTTAATGGATTTTCACTACTTACTAGCTTCCTCATGCTTCTTATTTTGCCATCATATAGATATTTAATTACTTTTGGTGGATTAAGATTTATATCATCCACATAAATATCTTTTGTAAAACTTAAATAGATATTTGATAGTTTTTTTGTGTAAATAAAATCTTCTATAATTTTCTTTTCTTCTTTATTAATTACAGAAGTATTCTTGTAGTTCAGAAAAAACTCAGCCACACTGTCCATTCTTCTTATTTCTTTCTTATTCTCATCATAGACATATTTAATTACTGCTTTTAAAAATGACTTAACTATTTCAATGCTTTGTTTCTTATTTACTGCATTATCTCTATTTAATATATGAAAAAGTGGTCTAAAGAAAATGTAGGTTCTTTTTTCAATTGTACTCTTTTTTTCTTTAACTTTTGATCAGAATTGATCATTTTGTAGTTTTTTTTCAACATAGTTTTCCAAGATTTGGAACATTTCTTTTAACTCTTGAATATATTCTTTAGCTTTTACATCAGTAGTTTCAATTAATTGTTCAAGAATATTGTAACTAACTTCGTTAATTTTAAATCACTTCAATTTCACAGGAATCATGTCAATAATTTTGCTAATTCTCTTCTCATCAATAGGCATTATAATTTTTGGCTTATGAATTAGAAGATTATTTGGTTTAGAGAAATCGAATTTTCTTATTTCTGTAAGAATATTGTTAAAATTTTCATTAATTATGGAAAATCACAAAGGATAATTTGATTTATAAATATGATAGTTTTCTAAAGCAATGAAAATTCCTTTTTTTATTTCTTCATTTATTTCTTTTTCTAAATGTTTTTTCATTGCTAATCTATTTTCTAGATTTTTTTCTTTTGTAATTTTATGCATTTGATCAAAATAAACTCTAAGTGCATTACTGTAACCTTGATAAAAAAATAAAGCTGGCTTGCTGTGAATTAAACTTAAAGCAATCCCATCAACTGCATGATCTCATTCAGTTAATTCCTTAATTTTTTCTTTATTAGGAAACCCCCACGCTCCTTCTGCTGTTCCTTTATGTTCGCTGTAACTGTTTGGTAATGGAAATAAAAAGGTTTTTCTAATCATCGAAGTTATTAATCCAGTAACCTGATTAATTCTAAAGTAACGCATTTCCTTCATTTTTTCTTTTCATCATTTTCGATAGGCATCATCAGTGTTTTTATACTTATTTTTTTTCCTATCAATTAATTCACCTTTATTGATGATATAGTCTCGCTTTATTAATTCTGTTGCTAATCAATTAATAATAATTTTAGCTATATATCTTGTGTCATTAATTGTAACTTCTTGTAATTCTTTAACTAATTTATTGAATTTGTCAGAAAGTCTATTAGAAAGAGCAAATAAGGCACTCTTTTTTCCTTTTGCTTTTTTTATTTTATTCATGTATTCTCTAAGAAGCTTTTTGTTATTAAGCTCTTTAATATACTCAAGGGGAAGTCTGTTTCCTTGTTCCTTATTTGCTTTCTTTAAAACAATGAATCTGTTTTCAATTTTATTAATTCCAAAACTTCTAGGAATAATGTGCCCATTCTCAACTTTTTCATGAATAATATCATCTTCAAAACTAATATTTCCTTTACCTGGAGTTAAAAAACATGTGGCTTTTTTAGTTTCAACACCATTTTTTATTTCTCCTCCCTGTTCAAAATATAATCTGAGTAACATGCGGTTATTTGCATTTCTAATCATTCCCGATTTTTCAAGTATTTCATCGATATTTTGATTTTCTTTTCTTCTAGCTTTTTGGGCACTTTCAATACTGTCTCTTTCTCTTTTTGTATGTTTAAAAGAACCACTAATTTCCACATTGATAGTTTCAAATAAGTGCTGATTATCCGGAATGGCTAGTTCCATTCGATAATATTTATGAATATCAATTAAAAGTTTTCTTACATTTGTTAAGGCTCGAAAAACAGTGCTATTTTTATTAGTTGAGTTTAATAATTTATTAATCTTAAATGTTTCATTAAGTGTTTTTGGTAATTCCTTTTCCTCAATTAGGTACAGATTTTCTTCCTTTTCATATAAAAACTGACCAACAAGTTTCCCATCAGTTATAAAACTTTTTATTGCTTCTAACATAATTTTTAATGAAAGATCAGAAGTAGAAAAGCTTTTATAAAGTTTTTCCTCATAGTCATGTTCATTTTTTATCTCATCAAGATTAAGATAAGGTTTTATTTTTTCATATTGTTTATCCAAGGATGCATAATCACTAAAAATAGAACCGACTTTCTTGTCAAAATATGCAAACTCTTCTAGTTTTTTTATCAATTCTTCATTACTTAACTCATCAATGCCTTCAGTTGAAGGAAGAGTTTTGAAAAATCTCATCCTGTTTCCTACCTTATTTCCCTTCTCTTCACCTCTTAAATAGGCTCAAAACTTGCATGGTGTTGCATAGGCCCTGTGAATCTTTTTTGGATTATTAAAGAAATGATTAATTATGTTTCTGAATTCTTTTTTCTCTGACTCTTTACCGATCTTCTTTTTGCTATTTGCCTCTTGGCAAAATTTATAACAATCCCCAATAATACTAGCTTCAGCAGCTCGATCTTCTTCTTTATAGTAAGTACATTTTCCCCGCTGTTCACGAGGAGGTAAATAATGATGTAAAGCGATTCTCAGTTCCCGAAAGATTTTGATTTTGTTAAAGTCTTCTTTTGTTTTATTATTTTTTCTCATTAACTCATCTTGCCGTTTTGTTAATTTTTTATAAAGCTCTATTCGATTTTCTTTTCTATCTTCTGCATCTTTTCCATGAAGAGGATCTGGACCCTCTTCAAATGAAAATTGGGAAAAAATAATTTCTAGAATTTTCTCTCTAATTTCATTCTTTATTCTATACTTTTCTAAAATTTTACTGCACTCATTTCTAAAACTTTCCCTGGTGTAAAGAAGATTCTTAACATTGTACTTTTGGTTTATATGAAGATAAAACTCATTTTTAAAATTATTAACAATATCCTTAACTGGATCAACTTTTTTTTCTTCAATTCTCCTTGCATGTTCTACTTGTTGCTCATACTTTTTTTTATCTTCATTACTTCCTGTAGCTTCATCTATTGATTGCTTTAATGCAAAGGGTTTCTGCCCTCGGCGATTAATATAGCTAAGCAATATCCATGCTAACTCTTTTTCTGTTAGATTTGTTTTGTTTTTATAAAGGAAATCATATTTTAAATCATAAATATTTTGTTTATCGTTTAAATTTTTAACTCATTCTCCTAATGATTTATTATCTGGTAAACTTCTATAAAAAACCTTTTCACATAAAATCTTTTTCAATTCCTTTTTCTGTGCTCTTTTTCGATTTTTTAACCTAGTTGCAGAACGATATTGTCTTCTCTTGTTAGCAAAGGTTTCTTTTCGATCAGCTTTTGGCATTGCTCATGCTTGAACTCCAAAATCAATAATACTATCATCAGAAGAAATTGCTCACCCAACTGATGCTATTCCAATATCTAGTCCTAAATAATACTTCATAATAGCCTCCTTAATATATTGTAATTAAATAACAAGAAAATTCTTTAATTTTTCCCTTTTAAAATTATGAATATAATTTATTATAATTTCTTACACAAAATAGTAGCTAATTTAACTAAGAATTTATTTAATTAACTAAAAGATAAGTACTATCAGAAATTATTTTTATGAAGAATTTTGCTTTTAAAGTAACATCAATATAACTATTTATAAAATTAAATAATACATGAATTGGCTGATACTTAATAAGAAATGCTTTCTTTGAAAAAAAGATACAGGCTATTTTACTGAAATCATATCCATTCTTTATTAATGAATTCTTAATACCTAAACGAGGCTCCTCAATAAATCTAATATCATGATAGATATAATTAGTTTTGTGAAATTTATTACTTTGTTTTTCAACTTTTATTAGATGCTTACCATATTTTGTTAAATTTCATATCACATTTGGATTAACAAGAATTATTCACTCTTTATTTAGGTTCTCAAAATTACTAGCTTGTTTAAGTGATTTTTGTTTTATAAGAGAATGTAAAAATTTCTTAATCATGTCTTTTCCTTTTTGATCTGTTAAAGAATTGATTTCAGTTGGTTCAATCTGATTTATTATATTTTCCTTATTTGCTTTGTTTATTAGTTCATGTAATACTTCTAAATAAAAAAAATTCAGAATTCTGGATATTTGGTTATTGATTAATGTGATTAATTCCCCTGTCACATAATGGTTATCAATAGGAAAATAATCTAAAGATTCATTGCTCACCTTTTTTATTATCCTAAAATTGTTGTTATTTATGTTAAATGGCTTAATAAGTTCTTTTGGGACAATGCTATTAGCTAATAATTCATATTTTTTAGAACATAATTTTTGCAGATATTCATTTGTTTCACTTTTACTTTTTCTCAATTAACAAGGGAAAAGTTTTTAGCATTATCAAGTTCAATTTTAAAACACATAAATTTTCATTCTAATTATATTATATTCTTAGGAAATTTTTATGTATTTTAAATTATTCTTTACTAAAAGTTAGGTTTTATTTAACTCTATTTTGATTTCATTCTTTAACAACATCGTAAAGATCTTTTCTATTATTATTGAATATTCTAATATCAAAATGATAGCCATAGGTATTTTTTGCTGTATTATAATTACTACCAAACTGCACCCCAACTAAAATAACTATTTCAGCATCTATTAGCTCTTCAGCAAAGGTATTCCCTCAGGTACTATCATATTTAATATATGTTTTATATAGTACCTCATCACCTTCATAGATATCTTTTAAAAGCAGTCTTGCTTCTTTATTATCTGTTGCTCAAACAACCTTAACTGGATATGGGCCATCTGCTGCAAATATTGGCTCAATAGAAGAAGTATCATCTTTTTTTAAACCATAATAGAGTCCTAAACCTAATGAGGTTGCTAATACAGCAACCCCAATAGAACTTCCAGCAATAATTTTTCAATTAATCTTTCCCTTTTTAGATTTTTTTGCTTTGTTTACTGGTTTTTTCTGAATTTTTGATGTTTTTTTATTTGTTTGTGCAATAATTTTAGGTCTTTTTCTTGCTGCTGATTTTTGTGTTTTCTTACCTGTTTCCTTTTTCATTTTATCCTCCATTAAATAGTAATTATTAACATAATTACTTCTCTTCTTTTTCTGTATTTATATTATATGATTTTTAATATCATTTATTATTTTTAAAATAAAAAATATTTTAAAAAATATCTAATTTCTAATAAACATTCATAAAAAGAAGTACTTTTAAAATAAAGTCTCCATTGTAAGTTATGTTTAAAAAAAGCATCTAAAATAAAAACCATAAATTACAAAAGGTTTTCTTATTAATTCTAATTTTTAAAAAAAATTAATAGTTCATTTTCTTATCTTTTCTTAATTAATGTTTTTTTATTCTAAGAAAAAAGGCTTTACTTTTTTTTGTTGCTTGAATCATTAGCAGCAGCTAAAGCTGCTCCTTGTATAACCCGCATTATTTTGCTTCTTCTTACTCTTTCATGAGCTTGGTCACTTCCAATACCTTTGGTTTTGGTTCTTTCATTTTTAAATAAAGGAAGCGAAATGACATAAGCAAGAGCAGTGTAAAATTCACTTAAATCTCGGGAAAGGTTTTTAAAAATACCTTTCACAATCCCTTCAGGTGAAGCATCAAGAGTACCGGTATTTTTTAAAACAAGATAATCTTCTCTTGTTTTTCAGACAACATAGATTTCATCCCTAACTTTGATAATTCTTAAATCAATGAGTGAAACGTCACGAGTAAAAAGAACATAATTTTCTTGAATTAAAGGAGTAAAACATTGTCGTAAAACCAGTTCATCATTTTGGATGATGCTAAATAACTTTTCAAATTCAGCATTTTCTAGTTGTAATTTTTCTCTCCTAAATACTTTTGAGAGAAATGATTGCCGCTGAATATTAAATTCAAAGTTATTTAAAAAATCTGTTCCCACAATGAGCATTCCCTGAGTATAATAATATACTTGGCGTTCTTTTCCATGCCCTTCCTCTCATCTAAAAGTCACAGCATTAGAAATAAAATCAGTGTTCTTATTAGTGATCCCTCGTAATCCTTCAGTGGTTCTAATAATTCTTGCATAAGAAGGAACAGCATTTGGGCGTAAGCGATAATGCAACCTTCTTGATATTTCAGCTGGGCGATCTGGGGTTGCTAAATCAGTTGCAGTGATGGCTTCTTTATAAATTTCAAAATCACCAATTTTTCTTCTTAACTCCTTGGTGAATGATGAAATCACTGATGCTCTGATTAGATACATCAATCCCCCAATAATGATGGTTAAGAATAAAACAAACATTGCATTACGATATCCTTTAGAAAGAATGCGTCGTTGGTAGTTAGGCATACTCTCCATTTTGGGTTTAACTACATTAGCAATTTCTGCTTTTATTTTTTCTTCAAAATTCCCCCTAACTACACTGTAGGGCTTTAAATCTGTAACTCTCATGATTTTCTATTTAATGTATCTAGAATAACCTAAGAGTTAAAATCAAATTTAACATCTCTAGTTGCTTCAACAGTAGCTTGAAAAAGTGGAAAGGAAACCAAGTTCATTCCTGTTGCAACAACACTTGAAGGAAATTGAACCAAAGTTTGGTTAAATTTTGTTACATATGAATTATAGAGTCGTCTTGATGCTCCGATTTCTCGTTCAATATAAGCAGATTCATCCATTAGTTTGTTAACTACTTGGTTTCCTTTTAAATCTGGGTAAGCTTCAAAAGTTGCTAATAGTCGACTAAATGCTGAATTTAATTGTCCATTAACTTCACTTCGATTCCCAGCATGAACGTTAGTGCTTCTTACTTTTGCCACCATGGTATGAATGTCCTTTTCATGTTTTAAATAACCTTTTGCGGCATCATACATCTTCACTAAAGTATCCCTTCTTTTTTGTAGCTGCACATCAATTCCAGCAGCACTCTCATTAATTGATTGTTGTAACTTATTAAGCGCATTTCGCTTAACAACATATCAAATAATTGGGAATAATAAAATAAAAGAAGCAAAAAGAACTGCTTTTGCTCCTCCAGATGCTTCTGCTTTCCTTTCAGTATTATCGACAGTAGGGTTAAATCCTGCCCTTTGTCTTTCTGCTGCTCTTGGATTTATACTATTTGCCATATATCCTCCTTACTTTTTAATTATACTATACAAAACATTGTTTATAAAGCGATTTTTATTACTAGAATTTTTAAACCTTAAGATTATCTTTTTTTCTTCAATAATTCCTGTTCCCTGATATTTCTCTAATTGAATGACTTTCTTTTTTTCTTTTTTAGGGCTAGGTAATTTTGGTTTTTGCTTTGTCTTCACTAAATTAACAGGAATTTTTTCTTCAATAATTCTTTTTGCTTGGCGAATGATTTCTTGATCATTTTTGTATTGTAGTAACATTCGCCCATGCCCTGCAGATATTTTTTTGTTAATAAGTAAATGACGCACATAACTTGGTAATTTTAATAACCTGATTGAATTAGTAATTGCTGCTCTTGATTTACCAAATTGTTTAGCTACATCTTCTTGTCGATAACCAAATTCCTTAACCAATCTTTGGTATGCTTCGGCTTCCTCAATCGGGTTAATATCTTCCCTGATGACATTTTCTGCCAAAGCAATTGTTGCCATCTTTTTTTCATCAGCATCACAAATAAGTGCTTGAATTCTTTTTCAACCCAATTTTCTGGCTGCCCGAAATCTTCTTTCCCCAGCAATAATAATGTTTTTTTTATTTACAACAATGGGTTGAATGAGCCCATCATTCTTTATTGATTCAACAAGTTCATTTAATTTACCTTCATCAAAAAACTGTCGTGGTTGGTGAGGATTAGATTTGATTTTTGATAATTCAATTTGGATTGAATTGCCTGAAAGTTTTAAATTGGGGTTATTTATCTCGTCATACATCCTTTTGGTATCAGCAGAAAAGATACTTGCTATCCCTCTCCCTACCCGCTTTTTTGGATTACTCATTTTTGGTCTTCTCTAAATTCATTAATTCCGTTGCTAATTCTTTATAAGCAAGAGCTCCTTTTGATTTTCTTCGATAATCAACCCCACTTAGCCCATGAGAAGGTGCTTCTGACAAAGCAACATTACGTGGAATTATGGTCTTAAATAATTTTTCACGAAAATGCTGTTGGATATGTCATAAAACTTCTTTTGAAATGTTCAATCTGGCATCATACATTGTGATCAGAATTCCTTTAATTATTAATCCGGGATTCTTCATGTACTTTTGCACAAGACGAATTGTGCTGAATAATTGTGTTAATCCCTCCAGTGCAAAAAACTCAGCTTGGATGGGAATAATTACTGAATGAGATGAAGCTAATGCATTGCGATTTAACAAACCTAGTGATGGAGGGCAGTCAATTAAAATATAATCATAAGCATCAGCAATCTTCTTGATCTTACTTTGTAAAGGGTTTTCAAATTCCCGCTTCATTTTTGCTTGATCAATATCAAATGCAGCTAAATTAATTGTGGAAGGAATTAAATCTACGTTATTAGCTACATTTTTCAAGATACATGACTTGATGCTTTGTTGATCTAAAATCGCTTTATAAATATCAGCAGCTGCCGCACTATCCTTTCTTCCAAAACCAAAAGTAAGGTTACCTTGGGGATCAAAATCGACCACCAGCACCCTTTTTTTGAAAATCCCTAAGGCAACTGCTAAATTAGCTACCGTCGTTGTTTTACCAACTCCCCCTTTTTGGTTTGTGACAGAAATAACTTTACAACTCATTTTCTATATTGTATCATCTAATACAAATTTAATACTAATTAACCTTGTGTCAGCAATATGGTGATTAGAAATAAAAAGAATATGCATTTCTTCATTGCTGGTTCCGGCATTGTCAAATCGAATATAGAAAATCCATGGTCCAACTTGAACACTAAGACCAGATGTAAAATATTGTTTAAACTTATCTATTTGATTTTCTTCAAATTCGACAAAGGTACCCCTAATTGACAAGAGAATTTTGACTCTGATAATTTTATTGGTCTTCTCCATTTCACTTCAAATATATGGAGATCTTGCATTTTTATAAACAGCTGAATGTGTTCACAAAGTAATTCCAGTCTCCTTATCAATACTGCCATAACTAAAAGGATAGATTGCTTCTGGAGAACTTGCAGAATAGTACCGTGGCAAATTAAATTGCTCATTAGTGCTATCATATGTTAATTCTATTTCATCAGGGCTTTCAAGAATATTTTCTAATTGAACTACCAAGCCCACTCGGTCATATTTTGTTAAGATACTTAATTTATCAATTGTAATTGGTAAATTCCAAGCAAATACATTATTAGCTAAAGTAGCACTTTCTGGTATTGCTAATTGAGTGACTTCATAAACGGCATTCCCTTGTTCATCAAGTTCTTTTCCTACCCTTATTCTTGCTTTAAAAGAAAAATCATTGGTTAAGTCAGAACCATATTTTAAAGGTCTTGTCCCACCCTTAAATGGAACATCGATGACAAAAGCATTATCATTTTGGCTCACAATGTCTTGGGCCTGAATTTTGACATCCTCATTTATCTTTTGGTTAACCAATCCCCCTCTAATAGAAACAGTTACATCAAATTGATCTAAAGCATGAGAAAAAATACCAAAATCAGTATCTTCTCCAGGAATTTCTAATGTACTTCCTTGAATAAGAGTATTTACTCCTTTATCAACGTTTAATGACATTTGAAATGCCTCCTGTTGAGCATCGATATTTCGGTTTGGAAGGGTATTATCAATTGCATAATCAGGAGGATCAACGGGATCTCCTGTTTCAGAAAAGTATTTATTGTTAGTTACACTAATCTTAGAATCACTTGACATCAAGGCCCAAAAATTTTCTGCCCCAATGATCACATCAACAAAAAATAGTTTTTCATAAATATCAAGATAAGTATAATTTGAAGGACCAGTTATGACGGTTCCTTCTAGTATATCCCCTTCAAAATTAGCTAACCTAAATTCCCCATTTTGATTTAATTCAGGTTCATCCTTGATATAAAAAAAGTCATAAAGAACACTAGGGGCATCAGTAGGAGTTTGATTTATTTCTTGACTTTTTTTATTTGCCCCTGTTTTTATTTTTAATTTATCTCACACTTCAGTCGCATTGGAATCAGAATCTATTATCTGATTTCACCCAACACCTAAAAGAATTGAGCATAAAGAAATAAAGCAAAGAAAAGAAATAAGAACCCATAACATGGTTTTTTTTGATTTTTTATTAGTAGGTGCTTTTTTCTCTTCCTTCTTTGGTTTTTCTGGATTCGAATTCACCACTTTTTGTTTTACTACCAAGTATTTCTCCTTAAATTACTAACCACTCCTATCCCTACTCTTATTTTAAAGTTTTTTATCAAACAATAGGGCTTTAGCATCTAATGCCATCATTAATTCTTCATTTGTAGGAACAACCATAATTCGGTATTTGGAATCTTTTGCTTCAAAATGAAAGGTTCCTTCATGTTGTTTACGATTTAGTTGTTCATTATATAAAAACCCTAGAGAAGAAAGATGATCAAGAATTATTGAACGACAATAAGGGGAATTCTCTCCAATTCCAGCAGTAAAAACAAGGGCATCTATTGCTCCTTTTAAATCCAACATATACATTGCAATATAGTGTGCAATTCTTTTGCTTCAAATTTCAAAAGCAAATTTTGCTTCTGAATTTGATTTGGCAGCTAACCTGGCTTCTCTCATATCTGAGCAACCAGCAAATGCTTTGATCCCTGATTCTCTATTTAAGACATCTTCTATTTCTTTAGCTGTTTTCCCTTCAAGACGTTCAATATAACTAAAGATAGATGGGTCAATATCCCCACTTCTTGTTCCCATTACCAATCCCGCTAAAGGAGTTAAACCCATGGAGGTATTTAAAGATTTACTATTTTTTACCGCACAAATTGAAGCTCCATTTCCTAGGTGACAAATAATAAGATTAACCTTTTTTTTCTTAAGGATAATTTCCATTTCCCTTGTAACATACTTGTAAGATGTTCCATGCATACCATAACGGCGAATTTGGTGTTTCTTTCTTCACTCCAGGGGAATTGCATATTCATAATTAATTCGGGGAATTGATTGGTGAAAGGCAGTATCAAAAACCCCGATGTGTTTAGCACTACATAATTTCATAAATGATTTAATTGCTGAAACAGCAGGGGGATTATGTAATGGGGCTAATTTACTTAACTCCTGAATTATCTGAACATCCTTTTCTTCTAAGATGCTTGATTCTTTATATATTTCTCCACCATGCACAATTCGGTTAGCAATTACAGAAATGTCATGGACAGAACTAATGAATTGATATTTAATTAATTCATCAAGTAAATGATGAACAGCAACTTTATGATCAGAAAAAGGCATGGTTGTTTTTATTTTGTTACCATTATTAGCAATAATAAAACAACCATTTGGACCAAGTTCACATATCCCAGAGGTCACTTCATGTAGTTCTTGGTTTTCTTCTTTATTAGTTGGTTGTAATGATGAAGCTAATTTATATAATCGGAATTTTAAAGATGATGAACCAGCATTGATAACTAGACAATTAAACTTCATTTGAATTCCTTTCTGTGCTAATGGCAGTCACAATGATTGTGGAAATTATATCAGTAAGAGTTGCTCCCCGAGAAAGATCATTCATTGGACTTGCTAGCCCACAAAGGATAGGCCCTGTAGCAGAAAAGTTACCAAGTTGCTGAGCAATTTTATATCCTATATTTCCGGCATTTAATGTTGGAAAAACATAAATATCAGCAGCACCTCCCCAAGTTATATCAGGGGCCTTTTTTCTTCTTATTGGTTCATTAAAAGCAGCATCAAATTGTAATTCACTTGCTATCTCTAGTTTTTTAAAACGTGGATCACTACTAGCCAGTTTTACTGCCTCCCGAACTTTATCTGCTTCTTCCCCAATTCCACTGCCTGCTGTTGAGTAACTAAGAAAAGCAATTTTTGGAGTGATAAGCCCCATTTTTTTTGCAAATTGAAATGAAGCATATGCTAAATCAACTAATTGTTCAGCAGTGGGGTTAATATTCACAGCACAATTTGTAAAAATATATTTTTCTTCTCCTCGTTCCAGAAGAAAATAATCTCCAACTATTTTAGCATCCTTACTGGTTTTTACAATTTGTAATGCTGGCCTGATTGTATCCCGGGTTGAATATTCAATTCCACCAACATATCCATCAACTTTTTTGGTTTTAACTAACATTGTTCCATAATAATTAGTCATACTTAATAGTTCATTAGCCTTTTTCATTGTCATTCCCTTATGTGCTCTTAGTTTGCATAACAATTCTGTTAATGCTGTTTTTTCAGGAGATGTGACTTCCTCATTAACAATAACATACTGAACTTGCTTGTTATTTTTTAAATCAGTTTTTATTTCCGATTGACTTCGAACAAGTAAAACAAAATTGCAAAGATTCTCTTTTAATATATATTCAACTGCTCTTAGCATTTTTTCATTTCACCCTTCTGGGATAACAATTCAGCAGTTATTTTGATTTGCTAATTTTTGTTTTAAATTAGTTATTACCTTAGAAAGTTTGATCATCTACTTCTCCTTTTTTGTAATTTTTCGATAAGCATAAAATAAATATCAACTAACTGTCCCCGCTATTACCAAACCCACAATTCCTAATGTCAGGGATATGACAAAATCATCATAAAGATCTTCTTTTTTAATTAATGTTTTTTTATAAATATTATATATGCCTGCATCCAAAACCCTTCTTCCTACATTATCATCAAAATTTCGTAAAAATTCTCTTGGATAATGTTTTTGAATTGTTGTTTTACGAATGCTATAAGCTGATAAATCATGAAGGGTTGGATAATTCTCTTCCTTAATTGGCTCTTGTTCTCCTAACTCATCAAGAATTTCTGACACTGTTCAGCTAGTATTAATACTTACTTGGTTCTTTCTTAATAAATATCCATCATTGCGAACATCATCTCAATAAAAAAGAAACTCAACATTTTCATCCTTATCTGTACTAACATCACCTACTTTTTCCTTAAAAGAATCATCTTTACTTTTAACAATTTCAGCATACTTTTCTAGAAGTGAAAAAAAATTAGCTGAGGGAAATAAGGGTATCTCAAATATTGATGCTATTTGTTTACTGAATTGAACATTGTTTGTGGCTAAATTTGAAAACACTACTTTTGGAATTACAATTGCTTCCAAATAGTCAGTGATAAAACTTTCACTAATTGGAGATTCTAAATTAATGAATGTGGAAACGATTGTTGCTGAGTGTTCTAGGATATAGTTTTTTTCCATTTGGGAAAGTGATGGGGCAGCTTTATTAAGTGAAGCCTTAAATGTTGGTGGTTCAGAAATCGTACTGAATCCTCCAATGAAAAGGGATAATCCAACAACAAAAGTAAGGGGAACGATGGCGCGAATAGTTAAATTAAAACTGGTTCACTTTTGGGAAATTTTTTCAAAAAATCCTTTCTTGCTTTGAACAGCATCCATACTTATATTTTATCTATTATTATATAATCATCAAAATTAAATTTTTCTTAAGTAACACTTGTGTAACGATTATATAAATTTTGAAGATCAAAGATTTGATTTATAAAAGAAGAAATTTTTATTTCACTTTCCAAAAGGTATTTTTGTAACTTAAATGCTTCAGCAATATTTGCAACTTTAACAATTACCCGGTCTTCATTAATGCTAGCATTTAATGATTGTTCAGTTAATAATTTTAATAATTTATAATTATTGCTTGAGATAATTTCATAAGTAATATTTTTGACATTCATCAAGCCAAAGGAATCATTCAAAACAATTTTTCCTTCATTGATGATTGTTCAACCAGTAACATATTTTTGTAATTCAGCCAAAACATGTGATGAAATAAAAATGGTAACTCCCCGCTTCTTATTTAATTTTCGTAAAAATTCTAACATAAAGGCTCTTCCCTCAGGATCTAAATTTGCTGTTGGTTCATCCAGAATTAATAAGCGGGGGTCATTAAGTAAAGCTTGGGCTACTAGGACCCGTTTTTTTTGTCCTGAGGAAAATTTAAATGGTGGTGCCTTTAACATTGCTTTTGAAATTTGTAACTGCTTAGCTAATTCCTCAATTTTAATTAATGCATGTTTCTTTTTTAAGCCCTTCATAAATGCTAAATCTAAAAGGTATTTTTTTGTGGTTTCGGTTCTTGTGCGCATAAAGTCTGCTCTTTCTGGTACATATCCCATAATTTGTTTGGTGATCAGGGATTCATTATGCTTTCCAAAAATTTTAATTTGGCCGGTTTTTGTTTTTATTCCTCCAATTAGTAATTTAATTAAAGTAGTTTTTCCTGCTCCATTTGGACCAATAAATCCATGAATATCACCTTCCTTGACAATCATTGATGCATTGATAAGTGCTGGTTTTTTCTTCCGGTGATAATGCATTGTTAAGTTTTTTGTTTCAATTGCTATTTGTTTCATGTTACAAGATTTGTTTTTTCCTTCATAAAAAAATAATTGTTCCTAATAAAATTACAATTAAAACCCCCATGACAATTAATAATTCATTCTCTTGGATAAAAAGTAAACTTTCAATATCACCTTCATTTTTTAAGACATTTTGCATATAGGGTCGGATATAGCTGTAACTATAAAACACCCGATCATTAGTTGCAAACTCATTACTCAACTCTAGGTAACCCCCATTAATGTATGAATGCAAATTAATAAATGAGGGGTATGCCCCCACAAATAAGATGGCAACTATCTTATTAACCCAGGCAGCTTTTTCCCCAATATCAGAAATATTTACTAAACCAATTTGAATTCCAATATACAAGGTTGTGGTTACAACAAAAAAGGTGTAAGTGATGATGCTAGCTGTTATTCTGGAAAAATTTATCCCAACAATAATGCTAAATAAGATGATGATGATTGAAAAAATTAATGTATATAAAACAGAGTAAGGTAATGCTGACTCCATATGTGATACTATGATTTCACTTTCTGGAACTAGGGCTTTTTCCTTCATTATATCTTTAATCAAATTGATTGAGATTAAGGTTTTTCCAACTTCGCTAATGATAATATAAACAAAAACAACTAGTATAGAATTCACTATCACAGCAGTCAGATTTGTACTTTTTTTAACCGGAGTAGATATATAAAGTAGGAATTGTCCATTTTTTAATGGATTTAAGAAAAGTCGGTTAACTATTAACAAAATAGGAATAACACAACCAAGAGATGTGAGGGTGCCCGAGAATCCTAAAATTAAAAAAATCAGGCGGTCAATAGCCCAAACCCGATTTTCTATTGGAAATCGATATTCACCACTTTCGTTAAGATAGAATGCCCTGGAGTCAGACACAGAAGTGTCAACAATGCGGTTAATTGTTAAGGCAGGAACCACATATGCTATGGCTAAAAAAATAACCATTGCTATGAAAATATAATAAGATCTAAATAATCCCCGATACAGAACTCGGGAACTATTAAGAAAATATTTTAAATGATAATGAGTTGCCCACATAACTGTTTTATTCATGATAATCGATTAAACTCCCAAATAATTTTTCTAAATTTAATTTTTCTTTTTTAAAGCAAAAAATTCTTAATGGCAATCTAAAAACTTGCTCCTGCAATTTGTCTTCTTTCATCGATGAATCTAAAGTTATAAATAATTGTTTCATATTTTTATCTTCAGTTATCTCAAATGATCGTAAAAAATCCATGGCTCTTTTATTATCCTCAGTTGCTAATTTATAAATTATATCCTTGTTCTTTAGTTTTCCATAGCTATTATTTTCAATGATTTTTCCTTCATCAATAATTGTCCAACCAGTGACATACTGTTGTAGCTCTAATAAAACATGTGAAGAAATCATAATTGTTATCCCCTCTTTTTTTTGTAATTGTTGTAATTGCTTTAAGATATTTTCCCTAGCAGATGGATCTAGATTCGCAGTTGGTTCATCTAATATTAACAATCTTGGTTTTGTTAACAAAGCTTGGGCAATTAAAACTTTCTTTTTTTGACCAGATGAAAAATCAAATGGACATAAATTTTTTAATTCCTGAATTTGCATCATCAAAAGCACTTCATTAACTCTTTGCCTAATTTTCTCTTTTTTTATTCCATTTAATTGTGCTAAATTACTTAAGTATCTTCAAACAGTTTCAGCTTTATTTTTGTTAAAAGCCAGAACTTCTGGCACATAACCAAAATGTTTTTTTACTTCAACATTATTGATGTTTTCCGAAAAAATAAATGCTTCTCCCCGGGTAATATTTAGTGCCCCTACCAGAGTTCTTATTAAAGTAGTTTTTCCGGCTCCATTTTTTCCAATAAGTCCATGAATATCACCTTCATATATTTTTAAGTTGACATTCTTCAAAGCATATTTCTTTTTTAACCCATACTTTTTTCAAAGATCTTTTGTTTCAACAACAACTCTTTTCTTTTCTAACCAGTTTTCTTCAGTTATGGTTTTTATTAGATTCTTATTGTCTAATTTATCAGCTTCCTTAAACTTATTATTTAAGTTCATTACTTTCTTCTTGATTGCTGTTAATTGTTGTTCATAGTTACTAATTTTTATTTTCAATCAATTCTCCTATGTAATGTGGGTAAAACTCCAAATATTATTGCTCCTGCAGCTGGCACTAGGGTATAAATAAATATTGGTTTATGTCATAATTCCCCGGTATTTAAATCTTTAATTGTGTTAGTAATTGAAGCTATATTTTGTTGCTCTACACCTAAATTGAAATGAAATGGAGTATCATTAACAATTCCTTCATTTACTTTTGCTATGCTCAAATGAAATCCTCCAGAATCTATTAATAAGGAAATAATAGCTTCATTTATTAAGCCAGGGAAATATAATATTCTGGCAACCAAAATGAGATATTCTGGATCATCAAGAACCCGCACAACAATGGTGCAGACAATTATTAAGGCAATTCCTAATGTTGCAAAAATAATGGTTGTCTTAATTATATTTACAAATAAAAGCACAATGAAAACAAGACTAAGAATTATGAAAATATAAATTGCGGAACCCAGAAAATTAACTCAAAAAAACACGAAGTTATTAGTAAAAGTTCTAGCCGCTAAGGCATCACTCATCGCTTTTGTTGCTACATCAGCATCGGGTGAATAATTAGTGAAGTATGCATCTTCACTTGGATTTCTTATTCAAGCTTTAGGCAGATACTCCCGATCTGTTATTATAGTTTTGATAGTATCTGTTGAATAATTCTCATAGATAATACTTGTTATAATTGTATCTAATGTATGCAGCACAAACATAAAGCCAGTAACCATGAGAAAACAAACTGCAAAAGAAAGCAGCATAATTCTAATTTTACTTATTGGGGCTGTTAAATAAACTAGAATACTTCCATTTTTAATTTTTTTAAAAAGCGAGATGTTAGCAGTAAAAATGGTAACAACAATGATTATGAAATTATAAAAAATTTCCATATTATTTAATTGAATTAAATATTGCTGACGAAATGTTAAAGTGAACTGGTTGCCAAAAAAATCTGCAGAATCAAATTGTTGTAATTGAACCAAAATGTTCCGTATATTAGCTTGGCCAGGATTTGCATACAGCCAATTCTCAACTTGTTGATGCATGCTTAATCTTTTTAACATAACTGGTTCAACACTGTCATGAATGGAATTAATTAAATTCAAAGACTTAGTTAGAATAAAAATAATTGTGATTATAATAATAATTGCTCAATAGGCTTTTGAGGTAACTATTGATCTGATAATAATTTGAAAAAGGGCTTTATTGTGTTGGTTATAATGAATTTTTGCTAACTTCTTAATGCCTTTTTTTTCCATTCTAGTTATGAATTCCGCTCTGCTTTTTTAAATATTTTCTGAAAAACTAGCATAACTTGTTGTGAAGTTAAGTTTCCAAAGTAATCCTGGATCTTAAAACTAGCAAGAATCTCTTCTAAATCAGTTTGTTTTGCTCCAACAAAGATTTCGTTTAATTCAGTCGGATCTTTTCTTGATAAAAAGTCTCCATGAAAATTTATTGATTGAATTCTTCCTCCTAAGATTTGGGCTGAAATACTTAATAATCCTCCCTCAAAATGCTCAGTGTGGTGAAATGTAAAATCAGAGAATTTTCACTCAGGACCAGTATTTATATTCCAACTATCAAGGGCATATTTTTTATTAACAAGTTCCTGTACTAGTCCTTTAAAAGTGTCATCTACTTCAATTGATTCGTATCCTTGTTTTAAAAAATGCTGTTTGATTAAAGAAATAAACTCCTGTACATTCATTTTTTTTAATAATAAAGGTTTAATATTTGTGACTCTGGCTCTTACTGAAGGAATTCCTTTTGTTATTAATTTTCTTTTATCAGGATTGAGACAAGCACTTAGCATGGAAAAATTAACATCAAAAAGAATTGTTCCGTGATGCATAATCCGGTCTTGATAAACATACTGGGCATTGCCACTAATTTTTTTTCCATGAACAGTAATATCATTTCGTCCAGTAAATTTTGCTGGGACTCCTAACTTATTAAGACAATCAATAATTGGGGCTGTCATTTTCTTGTATGTTGCATCATCAGAAAGATTGCTAATAAAAGTAAAATTAACATTTCCTAAATCATGAAAAACAGCTCCCCCTCCGGAATTTCGACGTACACATTGGATGTCATGATTATCAAGATAAACACTATTGACTTCATGATGATAATTTTGGTTTCGCCCAATAATTACTGCTTTTTTATTTTGTCAAATACAAACAATGTTTTTTTTTGTATGAAAATGTTTTAATAAACACTCCTCAAAAGCAAGATTATATTCAGCATCTATTTCTTCATTATAAATAAAAATCATCGTTCATTAAGTAACCAATCCTTTGGTTTTATCTAATTCATATGCTAATTTTTTTGCTAGTTCATAAATAATCTCAGACATTGATGGATGCGGATGAGAAATTGAAGCTAAATCATAAATTGTTGTTTCTAATTCCATAACTGCAACAATTTCAGCAATCATATCTGAAGCATTAGCACCGACGATGTGACAACCAAGAATTTCTCCATACTTCTTTCCAATCATCATTTTTAAAAATCCATATGTATCATCACCATCAGCCATGGCCTTTCCTAAATGTTTCATGGAGTAAGTAGCTTTTAGATAATCTACTCCACTTTTCTTTAGCTCATCTTCAGTTTTCCCAACTCCAGCTCCTTCTGGATATAAATATAAACATCATGGTAATTTGGCTAAATCAAATTTACCCCGATTAATTCCCTTCATATGAGCAATGGCAATATCAGCCTGGCGATAGGCAACATGAGCTAACATTAATGGTGAAGAACAATCCCCTATTGCATAAATGTTTGGAATTGAAGTTTGCATATATTCATTTATCTCATATTGTTTACGTTGGGTTAAATTAAAATTTAAATTTCTGGTTTTAATTAACCTTGGTTTTCTTCCCACAGAAATTAATGTTTTATCTGCTCTAATTTTCTTTGTTTCTCCATTTACTTCATAAATAACATCTTTTCCATTCATCCCTTTCACTAGAGCGTTTAAAATGATCTTGATTCCTTTTCCTTGAAGAATTCGGGTCATTTCTTTGGAAATGCTACTATCTAGCATTTCTAATATTGTTGGCATTCCCTGAAGAATTGTTACTTTACTTCCTAATTCAGCAAACAAACCGGCAAATTCAACTCCAATAACTCCCCCACCAATGACAATTATTGACTTAGGAATTCGGTTAAGTTTCAAAGCCTCACTACTTGTTAATAAAACTCCTTTTTCAAAAGCTTCCTTAAAGCCATCAAGTGGTAACATAATTGCGGAAGAGCCAGTTGCAATAATGATTTTTTCTGTTTTGTAGAGATCTTTTCCAACTTTTACTGTATTCTGATCAAAAAGTTCTGCTTCTCCCCGAATAATATCAACTTTTTTGCTATCAAGTAAGTATTCAACTCCTTTTGCTAATTTATCTACTACTACTTGCTTTCTTTTTTGCATCAATCTTCAACTTAATTTGGGTTTTTCTATTAAGTTAATCCCAAATTCTTTGGCATGATTAATGTAATTTAATACCTTCGCACTTTTTAATAAGGCCTTGGTTGGAATACAGCCTTCATTTAAACAAACACCACCAAAATATTCTTTTTCAACAATAGCTGTTTTAAGGCCATATAAAGCTGCTGTTTCTCCAGCTGAATAGCCTCCAGGTCCAGCTCCAATAATAATTAAATCATATTTTTTCATTTTTCCTTCTTTATTTATTCTATGCTGAGTAATTCTGGAGATTCAAGAAAAAACTTAACTTTTAAATTAAATCTTCCAATATCTCCCCCATCAATTCAGCGGTGATCAGCAGCAGTAGTTAAGTACATTAATTTTTGGTTAACTAATTTTTCATTAACAACAACAGCTCGATCAAAAAAGGTTCCTACTCCCACGATTGCTAATTCAGGATATTTAATTACTGGGATCCCAAATGCTGCTCGTAAGGAACCGAAATTGGTTATGGTAAATGTTCCATTCTGTATGTCTTTTGGTGTTAACTTGCTTTCCCTTGCTTTTTTAGCTAATTGAATTATTTCACTAGAAAGCTCCAAAATACTTAGTTGATCCGCATTTTGAATTACTGGAACTAGTAATCCCGAAGGAGTGTCAACAGCAATCCCAATATTATAATATTTTTTTAAAACTAATTCATTAGTTTTCTTATCATAGATGGCATTAAATATTGGGTATTCTTTTAGACTTTTAATGATTGCTTTAATAATAAAAGGAAGAAAAGTAACATTGATGCCATATTTTTCTTTGCTATAATCCCTAATTGTTTTTCTGAATGTAACTAATTTTGTTACATTAATCTCAGTCACCAGGTTTGTGTAGGCAACATTATTCCAGGAGTTTTTAAGTATTGAAGCAATGGAACTTCTTAAAGTGGTGACCTTAACTCTTTCCTCCCTTCTCTCTATTGAGGCTCTAGTTGAAGTTGGGATAGAAGAATAGGTTTTAGCTTGGGTTGCTTGTCCAGTTGGTTGCACTTTAGTTGCATAGTTTTCAACATCTGCTTTAAGCACTCTTCCTTGGGGTCCAGTACCCTTAACATCATTAATATTAACTCCTAGTTTTTTTGCAATCAATCTAGCCAGAGGTGTAGTTAAAATACGTACTCCCTGGACTATTGCTCCTGGTTTTTCCAAACTACTAGAAGTTGTAGTTAAAGAAGGTTCCCTTGCTGGTCTTTTTCTAGCATTTGGAGAAAATATATCAGGTAATGATTCATTAGAAACCTTGACTTCTCCAACCACTGAGGCTGATTCATTTGCTTGAGCCTCAGGTTCTTTTTTAGCAGGCTTATCAGCCTTGGTTGCTTTTTCTTTTGAACCATCGTCAATTTCAAATATAACATCACCAACATGAATTGTTTGACCTTCAGAAATTAGTATTTTTTTTATTACTCCATTGACAGGGGATGCAATTTCAGTAGTAACTTTTTCTGTTTCAACAGTAAATAAATCATCACCATCTTTTACTTTATCACCAACCTTTACGTGAAGGGCTGCCACAATTCCTTCATGCAGCCCTTCTCCAACATCTGCAAACTTAAATTTATACATGCTTCCTCCTATGCCACAAAATAGGCTGCCTTTTTTATCGCCCTCATGATTTTTTTAGGAGTAACCATGTGATAATGCTCACCTTTTGATAAAGGTATTGTAATGTCTCAACCAGTCACCCTGATTGGAGGTGATTGTAAATACAAAAATGCTTTTTCATTTACCCTTGCAATGATTTCAGCAGCCACTCCAAGTGTTTTAACTGCTTCATGAACAATTACTAATCTACCTGTTTTCTTAACTGATTCGACAATTGTTAAGGTATCTATTGGCTTAATTGTTCTTAAATCAATTAACTCCACAGAAATATCTTTTTCTTTTGCTTTAAGTTCATTAATGGCAGCTAAACAATCATGAACCTGAGCTCCATAAGTAACTAGGGTTACAGTTTTTCCAGTAAGCAATACATTTGCCTCACCAATTGTTACTTCGTATAATTTTTCCGGAATTTCCTGACGAAAGGAACGATAGATTTTCTTTGGTTCAAGAAAAATAACTGGATCTGGATCTTTGATGGCTGCAACTAATAACCCTTTTGAATCATAAGGATTTGATGGCATCACGACCTTTAAACCTGGAATATGAGCAAAAAGGGACTCAATTGCCTCGGAGTGGTGTTCAAGAGCTCTAACTCCTCCCCCCATGGGCATTCTTATAACTAATGGACATGAATAGCGACCCCGGGATCTATTTCTCATTCTAGCAGCATTAACAATTATTTGTTGAAAAGCCGGAAATGAAAAACCCTGAAATTGCAGTTCAACCACTGGTTTTAATCCTGCCATTGAAGCTCCAACGGCAGTTCCGACAATAGCTGCCTCAGAAATTGGAGCATCTCATACTCGTTCTTTTCCAAATTCTTTTTGTAAATTGGCTGTGGTTCGAAAAACCCCCCCTTCAAATCCACAATCCTCCCCGTAAATAACTATGTTTTTATCTGTTCTCATTGATTGGGCTAACCCTTGGTTTATTGCCTCTAAATTATTTAAAGAATTTGCCACTAGACATCCTCCTCATTTTCTTTTTTACAAAGCTCTTTTTGTTCAGCTAGTTCATCCGGAAGTTCCTTGTATGTATAATCAAATACATCATCCACTTTAACTTCTAATTGCTTCTCCATTTTTTTATATGATTCCTGAACCATTTTTCTTGCTTCTTCATAAACAGCTTCATCTTTTTCCGCACTTCAATTTGCCCTTTTGTCATTCAACAAATATTTTTTAATTCTGATAATTGGATCTAATTTTTCTCCTTTAGCTTCCATTTCTGCTGTTCGATAAATTTTTGGGTTATCGGATGTTGTGTGGGGTCCCTTTCGATAAGTAAGAAATTCTACTAAAACTGGCCCTTTGGTTCGGGCATGATGCAATGCTTCTTCAATTCCCTCATATGAAGCTAACACATCATTACCATCTAGCCTCATGCCAGGAATCCCGACAGCTATTGCTTTTGCAGCAATCGTTGCAGCAGCCGTTGATTCAACTTCAGGAGTAGAAATTGCTCATTGATTATTGTTGACACAAAAAACAACTGGTCAGTCATGAACAGCAGCAATGTTCATTGCTTCATAAAATTCACCTTCAGAAGTTCCTCCATTGCCAATAAAGGCCACTGCAACTCCCCCTGTTTTTTTAAATTTCAAGGCATAACCAACCCCTGCAGCATGAGAATATTGACAACCTATTGTAATATTCAAAGGTAATGTTCGCACATTTTTAGGTATTTTGGAACCCATTTCGTTTCCAGCCCAATAAAGCATGATTTGCTCTTGAGGAATCCCCATTTCTAACAATGCTGCATTTACCCTATAACCTGGACAAAAAACATCCTTTTTTTTATTCATAGCCATTGCTGTTGCTACCTGCAGTGCTTCTTCCCCCATACTTGGAGCAAATGTGAGCATTCTTCCTTGTCGTTGCAGTTTTAACATCACTTCATCCTGAATTCTGCTTCTAATAATTCATTTATAAGCATAAATTAAGTTTTTTAATGAAAGTTTAGGTGGATTATCCGAAATAACTTTTCCATTCTCATCCATCATTTGGTAAAAACTTTTTTTATCTAATAGATCTTGTTTTCCTAAAATTCGGTATTTCATTTAATTATTACCTCCTATTGGTTCTACTGCACATAACTACGTTATGTGCAGTCTGAAGCACTGTAATTTGTATGGTTGTTTTAAATTTATAAATTAACATTCAATGCTTTCAAAATTGTTGAAAGAATGAAATTAAAAGGTTTGTTGTAATGAGGTAAAAAATAAACATCAGATAAAAGTAGATCAAACAAGCTTAATTCTTGTTGGATAGCTAATGATAAATAATACATTACTTCACTATGATTATCATCCCCATAAGAAACTACTTGTGCCCCCATTAATCTAAAGGTCTTTTTGTCATATACCAGTTTTAAAGCAACTTTCCCATATTCATTCATAAATTCAGCCCGGTCAGCATCAGAAAAGTATGTACTTTCTACATCAAATCCAAATCTTTTAGCCATGGAAACAGTCACTCCAGTAGAAGCTAGTTTATGACCAAAGACACATAATCCATTAGTTCCAGTGATTGAATTTAGCTTAACTGGCTTGATCCCTGCAATATGTGCTGCCGCTGCCACTCCAGTTTTAACTGCATTAGTTGCTAAAGCAGTGTGGGTGTGGGTTTTAATAGCAACATTATAAATAGCAGCTGAATCTCCCAATACATAGACATCAGTAAGTCCTAAAGCCTGGGAATGGACATCTACTTTGATTGCCCCATTTCTAATTTTTTCTGCTTGGGGAAGAATTTTTTGCCCATTAGGGGTAAACCCACAAGCAGTAATAACTAGTTGGGAGTCATATTCCCCTTTATCTGTGACTACTTTTTCTACTCGCCCATTTTCACCTTTAAAAGCCAACACCCTTTCATTTAAATGAACATTTACTCCTGCTTTTTTAATTGATTCTAATAAAGGTTCTGTAAATTCACGTCCATAATAGTTACCAACAGGTTGATCAATGACATCAATCATGTGTACTTTTTTTCCTAATTCATGAAAAGCTTCTACTAATTCAATTCCGATATAACCAACCCCAACTACAGTAACTTCTTTTATTTGATCACTTTTTGCTTCTTCAATAATTTTCTCAGCATCTTGATATATTTTGCAAATGTGAATTCCTCCCAGATCAATACCTTCTCAATTAAAAGACAATGGTCATGATCCCCCAGCATAAACTAACTTATCATAAGTATCTTCAAACTCTTCATTTGTTTCTAGATTCTTAACTCTTATTTTTTTCTCATCAGTATTTACGCTAAGAACATCATGCTTCATGTGTACTTTTGCCCCTTTGCTTTCTAATAATTTCTTATCTGCATAGAATAACCCTTTTGGGTCCTTGACAACTCCACTCACTCAAAGTGCTATTCCACACCCTAAGAATGAAATATTATCATTTCGATCATATGCAACTATTTCAATATCTTTATTAAAAGCAGCTAAAGTTCTAATAAATGAAGTTCCAGCATGATTAATTCCGACAACTATAACCTTCATAGATACCTCCCTTCCTCATAATATTATTATATATTATTAATTTCCCTTTTTTTTGTTAAAATTTTAATTTTATTAAAATATAATCATGAAACAAACAGTTATTGTTGATGATAAAAAACAGGATTTAATCATGTATTATCAAGAAGAAATTTTACAAAATTCTCCTCTTAATTTAGTCATGTGCCATGGTTTTGACTCATCTCATCTAACATATGCCCTAATTTATAAGAAATTAAGCCGCCATTTTAACACTTATATGTTAGATTTACCTGGACATGGACAATCAAATGCTAAGATAAGGCATATGAAAATTGCTTTTTTAGCTGATTCAATTAGGCAATTTATCAATAACTTATCTTTAAAAAATGTGGTTTTAATTGGTCATTCTCTTGGTGGAGGTACAGTTTCTTATTTATATAATGAACAAAACATTAAGGCTTTTGTTCTCTTAGCCCCGATTAATCCTGCAATTGCTAAAAGTGAAATTCTTTTAAAAAATATTTTGCTCCCCAAAACTGTTGAAGCATTGAAAGACTCATGAAATAAACTCATATATGATGCGAACAATATAAACCCAAACCTTTTTTCGCCCCAAAACCTAAAAGCATCAGTTCAGCGCATTGCTAAATACCGTCCATTTAATGAGGCCCTAACCTTAGATATAAAAAGCAAGCAATTTACTATTACTTATAATTATTTATCAATTACCCAGCCAACAAAAATAATTTTTGGTTCCCATGATAAAATTATTCCCACAGAAAACTCAGTTGACTGATTATCGAAGTTAATTAAAAACCATGATATTAGTGTTGTTGATCAATGTGGACATAGTCCCCATTATGAAAAGCCAAAAGAAACAGCTGCTCTTATTTTAGAATTCTTATTAAAACTAGTTTAATTGAGACCAATGATCAGTAACTTTTTTTATTAAATCACTCATGCTACCATTATTTTCAATAATGGTAACTTGTTCATATCTTTCTTTTACTTTTTCTACATAATTACGGTAATTTATTTTTTTATAATATTTTCTAATTGACAGTTTGTTTGTCTTTTTTATTCGTTCCGCTAAAACTGCATGACTAGTTTCAACTAATCAGACAGCATCAAATAAATTCTGATAATATTTTGGATAATCAATAGCTACTTTGGCTTCAACAAAAAGTCGCTTTTGCTCTTGTTTTTGCTCAGCTTTAATTTTATCTCTAATCAATGGTTGACTAAAAGCAATTAGTTTTTCTAATTGCTGTTGATTATTGAAAACTAAATCTGCTAAGAGATTTGTTTCCACATTAGTCTTTGTCACATATTGGGATCCAAATTCCTTTAAAACTAATTGATACCCAATTTTCCCTTTTTGATAAATTTCGGCAATATATTCATCACAAATAAGAATTTTTTCTCCAAGGCTTTCTAATATTTTTATTATGGTTGTTTTACCCGCTAATGCATATCCACAAATTAATATTGTTTTTAATTTCATCTCATTACAATTTTAATTTTATAATATGTACAAATGGCAAGTGAAATTCTAGTACAAGAAAAAGTAGGTAAAGGACACCCAGATAAAATATGTGATTTTATTGCTGAAACAGTCAAGAACTACTTAATAAATATAGATGAGGAAGCAAGAACTGCTATTGAGGTTTGTGCTTTTAAGGTTGAGCAAACTCCCCCTTATTCAAGAGTAATTATATTTGGTGAATATAATATAAACCAAACTATTATTGATTTAGAAGCAAAAATAAAGGCATTTGTGATCAAAAAATTAATTGAAAATCTCACCAAGGCTTATTATGATTACTTAAATATCAAAATTGAAATTGCATTAGCTAAACAATCTGGGGAAATAAAAACTAAAAGTGAAGCTGGTGCTGGTGATCAAGGAATCATTGCTCACCACTATAAAGAATCAATTGAAAATCTTTTTGAAAAAGTAACTAAAGTAAAAGAGAAATTAGATAATTGGCCTTCGATCGGAAAAGATTGAAAGTTCTTAATCGATTGTAAAAAGAAAACAATCATTGTTAATTTTCATTTTCCTCATTATCTTCATGAAAAATATAGTCCCGATAAAGAAAGCCAAAAAATAGAAAATTACCTTAAAACAGTTTGAAAGGATTTTGAACCAGATATCAATTATTACCACCAAGGATCCATTCTTTCTGATTCTGGCTTAACAGGTCGTAAAATTTTTTGTGATTTTCCTTTTGGTTATGTTTGGGGAGGGGGTGCTGTTTGAGGGAAAGATGCTTCAAAAGTTGATAATTCTGCTCTGCTCTATCTTCGGGCTTTTGCAAAGTCCCTTGCTCAATTAGGCAACTATAAGCATGTCAAGGTAACTTTAGTTTACAATATTGGTGTTTCTACACCTACTGCTTGTGAAATTATAGCTGATGGAGAGGAACTCCCATCTGCCTCTTACATAAATCAATTTCATACTAAGAATCTAGATAATACTATTAGAAACCAGACTACTGCGGAAATATTTAAAAAAACAAAAGATCAAACAAAAGCTAATTGGCAACAGGCCCTAAAAAAGCATCCACACACTGTTTAGCTATTAGAAAAGTTATTGTCCTTCCCCCTAACACTAAGGTATTGATGCTACCTTTGAGTCTTTCTTTTTTAATTACACTAGGATGGGATAAGCTAATACTTTTTATTTCCCGATACCTTGTGATTGCATTTGCCATTCCAACACCTGTTCCACATAAAGCAATTACATGAGAAGCCCGGGTTTCTCGATAAGCTTTGATTATTTCTGCTGCTATTTTGGGATAATCACATGAATCATATGAATTTGTTCCCACATCAATAAGTTGAACACCTACTAATGTTAAATACTGGACAATCTCCTTCTTTAAATCTAGTGCTGCATGATCACTACCAATTATAACTATCATTTTATTCATCCTTTATTAGCATTTCCAATCTCTTTAAATGCCTTCCTTCCTGAAACTCCTGTTCAATAAATTCATTGATGCATTTTGCAATTAAATTATCAGTAATAACTAAGCTACTAAAAATTAATACCTTAGCATTATTATGTTGTTTTGCTAATCTAGCCACAACTTCATTTTCAATAATTGCGCACACTACTTTGAAATTACTTACCAGAAAATTAAAAGAAATAACTCCTGTTTTCTCAACAATAAAAAGATAATCATTTGGATTCTTTATGATATTTACTCCTTCTGCCGCAATCATTCCCTCAAATTGTAAATCATTCAGATAATAAAGCAACTCAACATTTTTTAAATTATATTCAACCAATAAAGCAGGCAAAGTGGTTGCTTTATTTATGGGTAAAATTATTTTCATCATTAGGTACCTCTTTTTATTTTTGCAAATCTCCGGGGATATATTTCTGGGGGAAGATCAACTAATCTATATTTAACTAATGCTGTTAGTTTATTTGGAATATCAGTTACCTTATGTGTTTTTACATGTTTATAATTCATACTTCTGGCTCTTTCCTGGGCTAACTTTATTTCTCTTAAATAATTATTTCCCCTCATCAATAAATTATGGCCCCCTTTCTTCAGAATTCTACATGTAATTTCCAAAACAATATCTAATCTTGATACGGCTCTTGATAAAACACAATCCCCATCAACAGTTCGTACATCCTCAGCTCTTTTGTTTAAAACAACAACATTATCTAATTGAAGAATACTAATAAGATTAGCTAGTAATTCACATTTCCTTTTGTTGCTTTCTATTAAAACAAATTTTTTATGACGAAACAACATTGCCAGTGGCATACCAGGTAAGCCAGCTCCTGTTCCCACATCATAAATAACTTCTCATTCATTTTGTCATAAATACAAACAAGTATAAGAATCAATGAAATGAAATAAGAAAATATCTTCCTCATGCACATAAGTGGTGAGGTTAGTGTATCCATTCCAATAAATGATATGACTTGAAAATTGACTTAAATTATTTAATAATTCTTGATTAGATAAATTGTAACCTGTGGTTTTTTCAATTTTCTTTACATATTCTAAATATTCATCCATATTCTTATTTTATATAGTAATAATAAATTACTCTTGATTCTTCTCCTCATAACTAATTTAATCTTCCTTTTATTAATATTTATGTGCCCTCTGCTAGCTTTGGGTTTTTTTTATTCCATTGATATTTATTGAAAATGAATTATAATAAAAATGAAGACGGGGAGGGGTATTAAAATTAAAATTAAAAAAAAATTATACATAAAAGTAATAGGACTAGTATTTGTTGGTTTAACTCTGGCAGGTGCTGGGGCAGCTGCGGCAATAATTATCAGTTCTGATTCAGAAAAAGGAATCTCTTATCAAAGTGATCCTGATTTAAACTCTAAAACTGATGAACAAAAGTTAATTAGTACAACTGGTTTTTTAAAACAACTTGATGCTAAACAATACATAAAATGCTCATATAGTTATAAAGACGAGGTTGTTATTAACGCTGATAATGATGATCATGTTGATGATGTTTTTGTTTGCTTAATTAATGAAAAAGTCATCAATCCTGAAAATGGGGAAATTTCCTACAAAATAAATAATCGGTTTCCCATATTTGAATTTAATCACTTAAATAATCGGTTAAGCCCATTAACTGCCACAGATTATTTATTAGATGTGAGTACAAATGAAGGTGACATAACTAAAGACTTAATTCAATGACCAAGTAATGAAGGTAAATATTTTGGTCCTCCAAAAGTTGCTGTGGTCAAAAAGAAAAGTCTTTTATTGCAAGAAACAAAAGCAAGGGAAAAAGCTTTACAAATTATTAAAGATTCATTTTTCTCAATTCCCCATAGTGTTGAATATTCACTGTTAGATTTAGTACAATTTACTGAAAAAAAATTTACTGCCCAAGATGAAAAGCAATTTAAAGGGGCATATACTCGTCCTTGATCAACATCAACAGATACTCAAGAAAGGAGAGAGGATTTAGTTTCCCATGAAAATGTTCTTAGCAATAATTTACGACAAATTCAAATAGTTATACCACCTTTATTCTCTATTTTAAATAGCCGGTACAAAATGAATATTAATGGGAGGCCATCCAGATTATATTTATAATCCTAATACCAAAAAAGTTCAAGCAAATGAGATTATAATATTTTTCATAAAAATGACCCTAATTATGATGGGGTAACTTTTGATATATATGATATCCTTCATACCTTAGCTCATGAATATGGACACCATATGACTTTGTATAATGCAGAAATTACTGGTCAGTCCTTCCTAGATAAATTAACTGAACTTTATTCTAATCAAGGTCAAAATGAAAAATTTCAGGATTTTGTTAAATTATATAAATATTTCAATTCACTGAATGAAAATAGCGATCAAAATTTTCCACCTGAACTAAATGCAAAAACACAAGGTGAAAAAATTAGAGACTATGATATAGAGATGATCAAACTTTATCGAAAATATTATTCTGCTAATGTTGTTAAATTAAGAAGTCAATTTACTAACTATAATCCTCAAGAAGCATGACAATCTCGTACTTATAATAATATTAAGTTTGGATTATTAGGATTTGAAAATAAAAAATTAGAAGCTTTTCCTTTAGATTTAGTACAAGCTGCTGCTGCAGCCCTTGGAGATTCAACTCAAGCAATAAAAATTAATAAGGTAAAATATCAAGATTTTTTAAATCATATTGAAACTGAAGGTTACAATGTTTATAAATGAGATAAGGATGATTTTTTTGATTTTACAGATGGTGATAATCCCCTCCGTGTCTCAAATTTCTGATTAGTGTCTAAAAACTTTGATCTTGATAATTCTACCCCGGCCCATATTCCAGATGTTTTTAAAAATCAAAAATACCTTCTCATTGATGAAACAAAAGGTGATCCTTTTTCAAAAAGAATTGTTGTTAAAGAAAATGCTATTCAGAACCAGGGGATTAACTTTGCCACATTAGGTGGAACCAATTATGAAGCAGAAATATCTAAACTATTATGAAGACCATCACCCGAAAATAATTTTAGTGATGATTATGAATATTTATCATTAAATGTTGATCGTGAAATGTTAAATCGTTTGCATTATTATTATTCATGAAGGGAATTAACGGCAAGATTATTTGCTATTCTAGGTTACCAATATCTGGATAAAAGAACTCAAATTCCTGGTCTTACCAGAACTTATGAAAGGAAAGTCGACAATAATCAATTAGTTTATTCATTTAGCCAGGGCAAACCAAAAGTATTGAACAATTTTCTGATTATGCAATGTTTAAGGTTTTAGGCATCGACCCCCTTATCAGTGGCAATAATAAAGAACTTATGGCATTTCTTAGTGGAAATGGTTCTGAATTAGCTAATCAACAAAAAGAAAAAACAGAAATTATAAAGAATTTTGACAGCATGGAAGGTTATAATTTGGGTCCTCAAAATTTCTTTCTCAGTCAAAATTATCTTACTTCCAGTACTTTAATTCAAAAAAATGAATATTCAATCTATGCCTTATTAAAAACTAATGTTAACCTTAGATCCAAAAAACTTAAAATTAGATACCAAAATGGCTGGGTAAGAGAATTTGGTAATTATAACTACAATCATATAAGTTATTTTGAAACTAGTGATTCTGAGCCTTCAATTGATTCTTCATCATTAACAAGAGTAAACCTTTTTCAAAATGATGTAAATTCTTTAATTGTTCATTTAGGTCAGCACAATTCTCAAGATAGTGCTTCTCCTTATAACTCCATAGCTAGCATTAGAAAAAATTTTGGTAATATTGACAAAATCTGAATTGATGAGGATGATGATGGTGTCTATGATTCTGAAGAAACACTCTTTCAGTTAGGTTAATATTTTCTATACCATAAAACAAAAAATATTCCCCCAATAATTGTGGTAATAGTACTAAAAATAATAAAAATATAACAAAATAAAGGATTTAGTTTTTGTTGTCTTGCTGCTGTATTATGAATATAATAAATAATTGCCATGGTCAAAATAAACCCAGTTAATGATAATCCAAAAAGAAAAAAAATAACTGTTTTCATTGTCCTAATTATTTCTAAAAGGTTTTGAAACTTATATCCTCCTAAATTTTCCTCATTAGTTTCAACAACACTATTGCCGATATTAATCGCAGCTAAAGCAAAAAAGGAATACAAAAAAATCCCAATTAACTGGATCGATAAAGTAAAAATAATACTTATTTCTAAAAATGTGGTATTTTTTAAGATATGTTTTTTCATTTTTCTTTGTAGTTTTTTAACTTTACTAAAGATATATTGCAATTGGTGCAATTATTGAAGAAAGCAACATTGAAATGAATAAAAATCAAGCTAGTACCTTCTGTCAAAATTTCATTATTCCCCTTTGTTAAATATTTTAATAGGTGTTATTTTTTTTGCCCCACACATTCCCTTAATTAAGCTGCCAACTTTCTTTATAAACTCCTCTTCATTTTTACTTTTATTTCAGATATATTTAATTTGTGTAAAGTTAAGATTAAGTGATTTAAATACCTTTTTAGTAGTATCGGTAATCACTGGTCTTATTAAAAATGAGAAGATAATAATAAAAAGCAGACCTAAAAAAAGAATTTGTTCTCCTTGTTCTTCCCTGTTTTTTTTAAATAGGTTCCAGGGTTCAGCAATGCTAAGGAGGCTATTACCCATATCTATTAGCTCAATCACTTTTTTTCTTATTGCATGAAGATTATTAAATAAATGAATCAGCTTTTTCTTATTACGAGCATGAAATACTTGGCTTAAAATGGAATTTATTATTTTAACAAACTTAGCGTGATTAACTAAAAGCTTCTTGATCTCAAAGTTTCCCCAAACATCAATGTTATAGTTTTTGATCATCCTAGTTGTGCGATAACATAAATTTCCGTATTTATTAACTAAATCAGTTCTTATTAATTCATGAGCATCCGTAATTGATAAAAGAGCATCATTTTGCACCGGACCATTTTTAAATAAATAATATCTTAATTCATCAGTTTTTAACATCTTTCTTAACTTTAGGGCACTAATAATATTGCCCTTAGATTTGCTCATTTTTTCACCTTTAATCAATATTCACTGATGCGAGTACAAACTAAAACTAGCTACCTTAATATCTGACATTTTCATAATGATTGGTAAATAAATAGAATGAAATTTGGTTATTTCTTTTCCAATAATATGGAAACTATTTACTTGTTTAAATTTTATTTTCTTATCAAAACAATAATCTAGAGCACTATAATAACTGTATAGTGCATCTACCCAAACATAAAGTTTATTTTTCTTATCAAATGGAAGTTCAATTCCCCTGACATCAAGACTACTTCGGGAGATACACAAATTACTAAATTCTTTATCAGCAATAATATTTAACATTTCCTTAACTTTTTGTTTTGGTTGCAAAGTGCTCGGAATTTTAAGAGTTCTTTTTATATAAGGAAAAAACTGTTTAGTTTTAAGAAAATAAGCACTCTCCTTTATTCTTTCAACCCTGTATTTATCCTTAATGCTAAAATACTGATTATTTTTAAATATAACTTCTCTTGGAGTTAAAAAAGTTTCATCCTGGATTGAATAATATCCTTCATATTCATCATGATAAATAAATTCCCTGTGATATAAAAGATCTATTTGTTTTGTTACATACTGTTTATGTTGATCAGATGATGTGTAAACAAAATAATCATAATCAATAGCTAGTCACTTCAGAATTTGTTTATATTGAAGTCGTAAATCTCTTAAATATTGTTCAATATTTTTTAATGCTTCCAGATTTCCTTTTTCTATTTTTTGTCCATGCTCATCTAATCCAGTAACTAAAAATGAATTAATATTATTTAAATGAAGATATTTTTTAAAAATATCAGCTAAGACTATGGTATAAATATTACCTAAGTGGGGTTGACCATTAGCATAAAACACAGGGGTTGTAATGAGGTTTATCTTATCATTCATACTTATCCTACCTTTATTTTAAATTGCCTTTCTGATTTTAAGTGTTTTCTTCATTATTATTTTCTCTATGAACTAAATATGCCATATAACTATTTGTTTCCGTGGCATCTATTTTCATACACTGGATGAGAAAATCATTATTGGGAACAATCAGATAACTGGAAACTTTTGCACGAGAAATAGCTGTATAAAGCATATTTTTAGAATAAAAGCTAGCTCCTTTTTTATTCTCTGAGTTATTTAATTGTCATGCATTAGCATTAGTAAATATGCTCACAACCTGGTTATACTCACTCCCTTGTGATTTATGGATTGTTAAAGCATATGCTAAGCGAAAATTAGATAAGAAATTTATATCATCCTTTTTCTTATAAAATTTCACTGCTTGCTTGCTTTCAGTATAATGTCAGATATAGGTTTGTTGCTTCTTCTTACTAAAGATTACTTTAATTTTGCATTTAACATAAGCAGATGTTTTTACTTTTTTAACTTCACTAATAATACAAGTTTCTCCATTTGCTAAATATAATTGCTTATTTACATATTTATTTTTGCCATTAAAGATCATTTTGGTACCAATGCAAACTGGTAATCCTCCTCCCCATTCATCTTTATATTCTTTGTTATATTGAGTGATTGGCAATAAAACTGTATTAATTTGTTTAGCTAATAATTTTTTATGAATATCAAAATTAAGCTGATTAACCGTTTTATTTGTTGGAGCTAAACAAATTCTTTGGTTTTTTAAAGAAAGTAGTTTTGTTTCTCAATTTTCTTTATCAATTGCTATAGTTTCTTTCAATTCTTTGTAGTGATTCTGAAAATGTAATTCAGCTAAATCCTTGCAATCATTTTGTACTTTTCTTATTACTAAATTCATAATTCCGGTTTTAGTACCATGATTTTTAACAACTTGTATTTTTGTTAATTCATTTGCTAAAATAAAGTTCTTAAAACTAATTAAGTGCTTTTCTTTTTTATCCTCACGAAAGCTTTGTCTTAAAAGTTGACAATGGGGTGCATAATTTTTTACATTTAAAAGAGAAATATATGGTGTTCCTGGTTGAATTGGGGGTAATTGGTTTTTATCACCAAATAAAGCAATGTTTCTTATTTCAGCATTTTCTAATAACTCATAAATTAGAGTTGTAGAAACCATGGTTGATTCATCAATCAAGTAAAAAGTTGGCATTTTTTTTGGTGACTCAAAAATTTTTGCTAATTCTCGATGAAAAGTTCTAGCTTCAATCAGCTGTTTCTTAATTCCTAAATCAAGTAACTTTTCATTAAGAACAGACACTGCTTTTCCCGTGAATGATAAAACAATGCATCTTAAATCTTGTTGCTTTAATAAAAAATAATATAATGCTACACAGCTAATAATTAATGTTTTTCCTGTTCCTGCTTTACCATTAACAAAAGTAACTCCTTGTAAACAGCTCCTAATAACTTCTTTCTGATTATCATCAATGATAATTCCTAATTTTTCATCAATAATTTGTAAAACTTCTCTAAATATTTTTTCATCAAATAATACTGGATGACTATTTTTTCTTAAGTTACTTATTTTTTTTAAAATAGTTTTATTTTTATAAGCTATATCAACTAATGTTCCTCAAGTTTTCTTATGAGAAATATGAAAAGTAAATAATTCATTTTTAATTTTTGAATTAAATTGCTTTTTTAGTTTTGGATCTAATAATGTTGTTTCTCATTTTTTAATCTCACTTTCTTCTCACATATCATTTCTGGTTCGGGAAGCAATATTTAAACAAAAATCTAATCACAGCATTTTTAATGCTGAGTAAATAACATTTTGTTTATTATTGAGATGAGAATATATGTTTAATAATTCCCAAAAGAAAGTTATTTTTTTCTTTTCATGAGGAAGGGATTGGATACACTGAAAAAGGATATTGGTTTCTCGGTTAAGGAGAAACTTTTTCATGAGGGTTCATGATACTTCATGAATAACTTTTCTTACTTTATTTATGGCAACATCTTTATTTATAAACCGATTTGTTAAGGGGGCATAATCTTTTTCAGCCTTAAACATATCATAAGTATTATCAAGATAAATTTCAAAGAAAGAATAAAAAATATTTAAGTTTTCTTTGGTCATTTTATAATCATATTTAGTTAGGAATAAATTTATGGCTTCATAAAAAGTATAGTTTTTTTTAGGTTTTTTTGAAGTAATTTCAATTAAATCCATATTTAACTTTTATCTGTTGAATGATAAATTTTTAAATAATTTTTGTTTTTATAAAAATAAACATTCTTTCCAATTCTAAACTTTCCCTTACTTTTTTTATTATTGATAAATTGAAATAAGTTTTCAATTTTCTTTCCTAAATTTCTTAATGGAATTAGTTCTTTTAATTCTTTTTTAAAATAATATCTTAAAAAAGCTAATTGAATTATTTGGTCATGACAAACTAAATTTGCTATATTTATTGTTCCTTTCTGCTCCTGTAAATAGATCTTTTTTGCTTGTAACTTAATTCAGTTGGTTAGTTTTTTTTCACTTTGGATTAATCTAAGAATTAAGGAAAACAGTTCCTTATGTTTAATTCGTTTCCTAACCTTATTTCTTAAATATTTATCCTCCTCATTGGTATGATCAATAAAGTATTTTACTTTTTTTGAATCTAGTTCTTTAATAATCATCGCTTTTGTCATAATTTGACATAACGGACGAAAGACAATAAATTTATCTTGAGCAATTTCCATTTTTGTCATTATTTTAAAAACTGGTGTATTTTTATTGGTTATTAAATTCATATAAAACGATTCAATCAAATCATTAAGGGTAGTACCAAGTAATAAATACTCATAATTTTCTTTTTTTAAAACATTTTTAAAAAATAAAAACCGTTCCCTTCGAGCAATTGCTTGCACATTACCACCAGTTATTTTCGCACAGGTTTTGCCATAAAACTGATAATTCATTTTTTTTGATAATTGTTTTACATATTGATATTCCTCAGAAGCTTCTTCTCTTAATGCATAATTAACAGTACAAACTATAACTTGTTTATTTAGTAAATGATTAAGATAAGAAAGCAGATACACACTATCCGGTCCTCCTGAAACTCCAATGACTATTTTTGAGTTTTTTAATATCTTTAAATAATCTGGGGAAATTGACTTGTTCAGAAATTCATACATCTTAATCATGCAATAATAAACTGCAAAGACAGCCAACCTTGAAATTATTTATGTTTTCCCACCTAGTGGCCTTGATATTCACTTTACTACAATTTAGTTTTTCTACTAACTTTTCTTTGATCTGGCTTCTGAACTTATTTATCATAATATGATCACTAATGATTGTAATGTCAACATTACTTATTTGTAATTTTTCTTTTTTCATCAATAATAAACAAAAATCTAAAATTTTTAGGGATGACTTATTGGAAATCATATCTTTTTTCGTAAAGTATTCACCAATATCTTTTTTGCCTAATGCTCCTAAAATTGCATCACCTAGTGCATGAATAACAATATCCCCATCTGATTCCGCAATTATTTTGTAATTTGTTTTGATGCTAACTAGCCCTATTTGGATACATAACCTTTAATAAATTTGGTGTTATGAAAATCTAATGAACTCCCAATTAAATACTTCATTTAATTTCCTTACTATTATGTTCATCCTTTTGTAGGATCAGTATTTTTTAGCTCATTCTGATTTGGTTTTTCCTCTTCTTGTGGTTCAAGCTGTTTTTGCTGAGGAATTGTTTCCCATTTATTTTCCTGAGGAACAGGACCCCATGAATTATGGGGAGTTGTTTTCACAGATATAGGACCTGAACTAATTGGTAAATTTAGATCTCTTAGTTGATTAGCTTCTGCTTCTTCTCTATTTTTTCTAGCTAATTCTTGTTCAACTTTTATTTTGGAAGCAAAAATAGCAAGAATACACCGGTGAGCTATTTGTTTTTTTGTATCATCAAAAAGTGAATGGGCTTTTTTAATATACAATTGAACTGGATTTTTTTGACTAATAGATTGTAAATGAATCCCTCGTCTTAACTTATCCATGGAATTAATATGATGCATTCAAATTTGATCAAGAATTCGTAAAATCAACATTCTTTCTAGTTCATTAATAACTTTAGGATCATATTTTTGTCTTTTTTCTAAATACATTTTTAAGATTTCCCTATGAATCATTTCTTTAATTTCTTCAATTGTATGGTTTTTTAAATTCTCAACAGTAATTGATCCTGGTTTAATTAACTTGTTGTTTAAAATTTTCATAATCTTTTTATAATCAATGACTTCTTCTAAATCTTCCTTCTTTTTAAAAATGTCTAAAAAATCCCGGACGATTTGTTTTATTTGTTGTGATACAATTTCCTTCATATCCTTGACAAGCAAAATTTTATCCCGCTGCTTATACATAATCTTTCTTTGATTTGTCAAAACATTATCATAATTTAAAACATCTTTTCTTGCTTCAAAATTCATTCCCTCAATTCGTTTTTGGGTTGATAAAAGGGCTCTTGTTAAGGTTCGTGAATTAATTGCATCATCTTCTAATGATGAAAAAATTCTTTTGATTAATGGTCCCCCAAAGCGAGACATTAAATCATCCTCAATCGAAACATAAAATTGTGAATACCCAGGATCACCTTGTCTTCCGGACCGTCCTCGAAGTTGATTATCAATTCGTCTTGCTTCATGTTTTTCTGTTCCTAAGACAACTAGGCCACCTAATTCAACAACTCCTTTTCCTAACTTGATATCAGTTCCTCTTCCAGCCATATTAGTAGCAATTGTTACTTGCTTTAGTTGCCCTGCTTGAGCAATTATTTTTCCTTCAATAGCATGGTTTTTAGCGTTTAAAACATTATGGGGGATTTTTTCTTTTTCAATAAGTTTAGAAATAATTAATGAATCAGTTACTTTGGTTGTTCCGAGTAAAACAGGCCTTCCAACTTTGTAAAGTTCCTTTACTCTTTGCACTATGGCTTTTAATTTGGCTTTTTTTGTTCCAAAAACTAAATCTTTGTCATCAAGTCTGATAAGGGGTTTATTTGTGGGAATTTCAACAACCCGCATATTATAAACTTCCGTAAACTCTTCTTCTTCTGTTTTGGCAGTTCCTGTCATTCCAGAAATCTTATTATATAAGCGAAAATAGTTTTGATAAGTAATTGTTGCTGAAGTCATTGTTTCCTGCTCTATTTCTACTCCTTCTTTTGCTTGAATAGCTTGTTGCAATCCATAGGAGTAGCTTCTTCCTTCCATAATTCTTCCTGTAAATTGATCAATGAGAAATATTTTGTCATCAGCAACCATGTATTCAACATCTCTTGCAAAAACATAATTAGCTTTTAAAGCATTATTGATTCGGTGGGTTAATTCAGTATTTCTAACATCATAGAGATTTTGAATGTTAAAATATTTTTCGGTTTTAGCCACTCCTTGGGGAGTTAATGATATCCCTCTTGATTCCTCATCAATCACATAATCATCCTTTGTTAATGTTTTTGCATATTGATCAGCTCTTTCATAAGTTTCTTTTGTTTCAACTGCTTGGGAAGAAATAATTAGGGGGGTTCTTGCTTCATCAATAAGTATTGAATCAACTTCATCTACAATTACAAATCAGTGTCCCCGTTGGGTTTTTTGATTAAAATTTTCTACCATATTATCTCTTAGATAATCAAAACCTAACTCTGAATGTACTGAATAGGTGATATCTTGTTGATAAGCTAATTTTTTTGCTGCTCGGTTTTTTCTTTGCAAATTGACACCTATTGTTAAATGTAATTTTTGATGAATTGCTCCCATTTCTTCAGCGTCCCGTTGAACTAGGTACTCATTAACTGTTGTTATGTGAACCCCATTTCCTAACAAAGCATTGAGATAAGCAGGCATAACTGAAGTAATTGTTTTTCCTTCACCAGTTTTCATTTCAATAATATCCCCTCCATGCATAATGTATGCTCCCATAACCTGAACATGAAATGGATTTAATTTCGCAATTCTTTTACTTACTTCACAAGCAACTGCATAGGCATCAACAAGGATATCATCAAGGGTCTTTCCACTAGCAAGAAGTTTTTTGAAATGATAGGTTTGGTTAAATAATTCTTCATCTTTCATTTTTTCATAAATCTTTGCTTGTTTTCCCTTTACAATCTTTGCTATCCGTTCTGCTTTCTTTCTTAAAGCAACATGGGAATTTAATTTACTTATTATGTTTCTCATTTAATTAAATTTTATATCCATTATCTTTTTCTTTTATAAGTTTTGGTTTTTATTCTTAAAAGATTGCTACCAGCTCCAGTAAAAATAACAATTCTATCATCACTTTTATATTTTTCAAATTCCTTTTCAAGTTCAGAATTAATTGCAATAATTGATTCATGTAAGTCATTTCTTAAGTATTTTTTTAGTGCCTTAAAATCACTTTGAAGAATTGATGTAATCACATTATCAATGGAACTTTGTTTTGAAGAAAAGTGATCACGATAGTGATTATAAACAAGCTTTGTTGAAATGGCATGGGGTAATTGTATTATTTCAATATTTAAATAGTCTAAAACATTAAAAAATAATAATGCATGAACCCCACCTCTTCCAATTGCTCGCACATCCTGATTAGTAATGAAAGCACTTGCATCTACAGATATTGAAGCAGCAAGTTTTTTTAGTTTTTCAAAATCCAATTTATTTTTAGATAAATTATTTAGGCTCTTAATAATAAAAGCAACATTGCTACTAACCCCACCTAATCCTGAACCTAAAGGTATATTTTTCCTGATTTTTATGTGGTAGGTTTTTTTATTTTGCGTTGCTTCTTTTATTTTTCTTAAAGCAGTATAGGTTTTACTTTGCTTTAATAATCTTCGGGGAAATATTTGGTTCTCATATGTCTCCTCTATTACATCTTCATTTCCATCAGTTTCATATATGGTTATTTCATCATACAATTTATCAATGGGAATAATGATGGTATCAATTAAACAATAGTCTTGTTCAATACCAATAACGTTTAATCCTAAATTTATTTTGGTTATTGATTTTCCACTGGCAACTATTTTAGGCATTGTTCTTTTTTTCCACTAAATATCTAATTCCCCATTCTAACAACTTCTTTTGTTCATCTGAAGTTAATTTTAAAAACTTTTTGATTGCAATTTCTGAGTCAATTCGGTTCAACAAATTATTTTCACCCATATCTTTTATGTTATTAGTAATATTCTTACTTCTGTGTTTATTAAAGATTCTAATGCATTCCAGATATTCGGGAATATAGTTGCTGTAACGAGATTTTTTTAAATACCAAATAGAAAAAACTGAATCTATATGTGGTATTGGTTTAAAGCATTGCCGTTTAACATTCATTTTTTTTTGCAAAGAAAAAAATTCTCTAAACGCATAAAATATTCTTTTGTTATCAACAAGTAATCGTCTAAATGTTTCCTTTTGCATAATAAAAGCAATGACAATAAGATTACATTTTTTTATTTTCAAAATAAAATGTTCTAGAAATTTTGTTGTTAAATGATAAGGAATTGAAGAAAATAAAAAACTATCACCAAATGTTTCTAAATTGGTTTTCAAATAATTATCATTTATTAATTCTATTTGGAAATTGGTTTTAACAATCTCAGAAAGATTCTTATCTATTTCTATTCCAATATAGGTTTTGGTTGGAAAATAATTAATTAAAATTTTTGTCATTTCTCCTCTTCCAACTCCCACCTCAATTATGTTTTTGCTTTTTTGAACAAAAGTATTATTTTTTAATGCCTCACCTATCTTTTTTTTTATGTTTGGATCTCATAAAAAAACCTGACTTATTTTAGTGTTTTTTATTCGTTTTAATTCAATCTTCATCCTAATATAATTTATCAAAAAACTGATATGTATTTTTTGTTACAATTTCTTGCAATTCATTAAATTCTATATTTCTAAGTTTTGCACAAAAATCAGCAATATTGTATGTATATCCTGGTTTATTTATTTTCCCTCGATAAGGAGTAGGAGCTAGAAACGGACAATCTGTTTCTAACATGACTCGGTTTAAAGGACAATTTAAAAAAGCTGTCTGAACATCTTTTGCATTTTTAAAAGTAACTATCCCTGTAAAAGAAATATAGGTATTAGGGATTTTTAAATAATTATTCATTATTTCCTGGTTTTCTGAAAAACAGTGAACAACTTTCTTTACATCTGGATATTTAGCAAGTTCTTTCATTGTTACATGAGTTGCATTGCGAGAATGAATAATCACTGGAAGTGCATATTCAATAGCTAATTTCATCTGATCATGAAATACTATTTGTTGTCTGCTTTCTACCTCACTGCCTTTTTCTCTATAAAAATCAAAACCTATTTCTCCTATTGCTACTACTTTTTTTATTCCTAAATATTTTTTTAATGCTTCCTCAATGTTAATTGTTAAGCCATAAGCATTTTGAGGGTGAATTCCTATTGCGGCAAAAACCTCACTAACTGCTTTTGTTGAACTAATAACTTCATTAATATTCTCTAAATTAGTTGAAACATTAATAATTCTTTTAACATTATTTTCAATTGCATGATTAACAACTTCTATTAAATCAAAATCTTTATAAAAATCTTTTAATAAATGAGCATGGGTATCAACTAAGTGTTTCATTATTTTCCTATACAAAATGTCCTAAAAATTTCCTCAATATAATTATATGTTTTAGATTCACCTAGTAACATATTAGTAATATCCAAACATTCATTTAAATGTGATCTAAAAATATCAATAGTTAATGATGAAGTTTTTAAAACATCATTAATATGTTTTAATTGATGCAAAACTTGCTTTAAACTATTTTTATTTGAAATAAAAATAATTTCTCCTTGGTCAATTTTTTTGATTATTTTCATAACCTCTTTTTTTATTAATAAAACTAATTTATCGAGATTAATATTATTTTTAGCTGAAATTGCTAGTTGTTTTTTTGATACTGTTTTTGCTAAATCACATTTTGAAAGGATTTTGAAAGCCTTAAGATCTTTTAATGTGGGATTCTGAAAGTTTTTTTCCTCTTCCTCTAATCAAAGAATGATGTTTGTTGTTTTAAGTAGTTTTTTACTTAACTCAATTCCTTTTTTTTCAATGAGACCTGTAGTTTTTCTAATTCCGGCAGTATCTACAAGTGTAATCTCAATCCCCTTATCTAGTTGCATTTGTTCTTCAATATAATCAGTTGTTGTCCCAGGAATATTCGTAACAATTACTCTTTCTTTATTCAATAATTTATTAAATAAAGTAGATTTACCAGAATTAGGGCTACCTATAATTGCTACCTTAATCCCTTTATTCATAATTTCAATTAATTCTATTTGTTTCAAATGTTCAGTAACTTGGGTAATTATTTTTTCTAAGTTGTTACTAATAATTTTTTTACTATCTGCTTTTTCATATTCAGGATATTCAACATCAACATCACTTTTCATAATAATTTCCGCAATTTGGTCACGAATTCTTTTTATGCTATATCGAAAATTTTTCCCTTTAAAGCCTTTTCTGTATAAATTTAGAACCGGAATTGATTTGGATTTAATTATTTCGTTAATTAATTGTGCCTGATTAAATGTAATTTTGTTATTAATAAATGCTCGCTCAAGAAATTCCCCAGCTTTAGCATATGCGCAGCCATGATTAATATAAAATGAAATAACTTCATTAATAATAATTTTGTTAGCGTGAGTAGATATTTCGATTACATCTTCCCCTGTAAAAGAATGGGGATTTTGATAGCAATTGATTACTACTTCATCAATAAAATTGTGGTTGATATATATTTTTCTTACTGTACGCATCACCCCTGTTAAACTTAACTTTGTTAATTTTTCTGTTAAGGAAAAACTATTCTCTCCTGAAATTCTAATTAAGGCAATTGCTGCATCTTTAGTATTAGTAGTTAAAGCAATTATTGTCTTCACTATTTCTAACGTATTCTTACAAACTGAGTTTTTTTATTTTTAAACAACATCCCTATTTTTTCAGTAATTGAAGGGTCAGGTTTTTTTCCAAATTGTTTCCTTTTTTTCTTCATATACCTTAAGAAATGAAAAAAAGAGTTTTGAAGACAAGAGAAAAAAGCAGAAAAAGTCCAATAGAACGCAACTCCCACTGGAAGCCCAATTGAAAATAAGCTAAAAACACCAATCATTATAAAGGGCATTTTTTCAGCAAATTTTCCCATTCCACCCTTTTTTTTAGGCATCGTCTCATCCCTAATTTTTTTTAATCTTTTTTGCCGCTGTTGTTCTTTGCTCATAGAAAGAATTCTTGGTAACAAAAAGGATAATGCTTGAATTGGAATTACCATAAAAATCATCAGAAGGTATTCTCAATGTCCCTCTTGCATTGCTTGTAATGGGGTTGTTGTAAATGAAAAAGGCCCTAATTCAGTTTCCTTAACTATTCTTGCTGAAGAAATAACTCGATACATAGAATAGAAAAATGGTGAAGTAAGCATAAATGTGGAAAAAGCAGCAAAAGGTGATGTTCCGATTCCCCGATAAAGTTGCATAATTTCCATTTGTTTTTTTTGTTTAGATACTTTATCTTCTCTTCCTTGATATTTAGCATTTATATCACCTATTTTTCCTTGAATGTCTCTCATAGCTTCTTGTCCTTGATAAGAACGAAGATTCAAAACTAAAGAAGTCCCCCTAATTAATGTGACAAGAAAAAAGATTGCTAATAATACTCCTGAATCTTTAGGTAGATCACTAAATGCTTTTGTCATGATAATTGTTAATTGGCCTAATGGGTAAACAAACATTGCATAAAAGGGACCATAATATCATGCATTATCAAAAGAAGTTAAACGAAAATAATTAACTTCACTACCAGTGATTGCATTTAAATTAACTGATGTTTCTGAAATTGAATGACTCCCAATTAGGATATCCCCTTTTTGCCCCATCTCAAAACCAACTCCAACAACCCTAGCGGTCACAACTTGTTCTTCAGCAAATTGTTGAACGCACCCTCATATTGCAAAAAACACCATTAAAAAATAAATGATAAACTTCACTCATTTAAATATTTTTTTTCATAGAGGTTTTTCAGGAACTTTTTGAGGATCAAGTCTTCCTAGGGTTGAAGTATTTGTTTCTCGTCATTCTTCCCAAAAAGTTTTAGTTGCTTTCTTTCGAAAAGGAATTTGATTTGTTATTTTCATTCACTTATACCCATTGTTTACATTTATATTTTACAAACTTAACAAACACTAACATCCCAATTAAGTTCTTTAATGATTCTAACAAACTCTAATGATGCTTCTTTTTTTTGTAAGTTATCAATTTTTCTTCTAATAATAATAATACAATTATAGGTTGGATTCAAATTAATCTTTTCTGCTACTAGTCTTCTTACAATTCTTTTCATTCTGTTTCGTTCAACTGATTTAAACTTTTTACTGGAGATAACTATTCCTATCTTCATATGATTAGTTTTATTTTTTAATCATAAAAAGACAAAGTACTTTCCTACTTTTTTATTTTTCCTTTGTTTGAAAATTTCATCTATGGCTTTTTTATTTTTTAGAGAATATTTTTTTTTGATTGACTAAACAGTTATCCTTTTTCTTCCTTTTTTTCTTCGCCGAGCAAGTATTGCTCTTCCCCCGGGTGTTTTGCTTCTTGCTAGGAAACCATGTTTTTTATATTTTCTTCTGTTACAAGGTTGATATGTTCGTTTCATGCTTCCCTATCCTTTTTTTTATTCCCACCTGGGGCCTAAAGAAGACACTTTATCACGATAACTACACTTGGGGAGGTGTGGGTTATCAAACATCAGCCCCAGACAAGTATATTATACAATATTTTTTCTAAAAACATGAATTTAATTAAACCTTATAATATTATTGTACTTATGAAGAAAGTTGATGATATCTGAAAGAGTTGTGTACTTTCATTAAGTAAGACAATTTCAGATAAAAGTATAATTAAAAAACTAGAAAATTTAAAAGTTTCTTTTAATGATAAGAAAAATATTTTAACAATAAATTCAACAAAACCAACTATAAATTTAGTCAAACATTATATTGTGGAAATTGTGGAAATACTAAGAACTATTGCTATGAAAGAAATTAATGTACAAATTCAATCTACAATTAAGGAACTTACTGATGAAAGTAGTGATGTAGAAAAAAATATCAAAAAAACAAGTTCCTTAGGACTTTCTCCTCATTTTTTGTTCAGTAATTTTATTACTGGTACTTCATACAGAGAACCTTTTTTAGCTTTAAAAAATTATATTAAACATGGTTATGAACGTTATTCACCTTTATTTATTTATGGTAAAAACGGTTTAGGAAAAACTCATTTACTTCATGCAAGTGGTAATGAGCTTGATGCCCAAGGTAATAATGTCATTTATTTAACTGTTTATAAGTTACTAGAATTACAAAATAAGCAAATCACTACTAAAAAGAAAAATACCTTAATTCAGGAAGAAATCAATCGATATGATGTGCTTTTAATTGATGATATTCAAAATTTTGAAGGTAAAAAAGGTATTATTTCAATTTTCTTTGATGTGGTTGATTATTTCATCAGAAATAAAAAGCGGGTTCTTTTGGTAGCTGATAAACGCCCTAATGATCTTCTCTTCTTTAAAGAAAGAATTCGCAGCCGGCTCCTCTCAGGGCTTGTTGTTAAAGTTAAACAAATTGATATTGAAACAGCAATAAATATTGTCAAGAAAAAAAAGGATGTTTATTGCCCCTCATTAAAATTATCAAAACAAATTGTTTATTACATCGCTGATAATTTTTCTCATGATGTGCGAGCAATCGAAGGTGCTCTAAAAAGAATTGATTTTTTCTTCATTAGTTTTTCAAATCATAAAATTGGAGAAAGCGTTTCCTTAGAAGCAGTTAAACACGCTTTAAAAGATATCATATTTGATAAAAGTGGTAGTGTTGCTATCCAAAACATTATTCAGCTAGTTTGTGATAACTTTAATATACCTCAAAGTATTATTGTTTCAACTAGTAGAAAAAGTACTGCAGTTAAAGCTCGTCATATTGCAATGTATTTACTAAGATCTGTTTGTAAAACCTCATTTCTTCAAATAGGACGAGTATTAGGAGGAAGAAATTCTTCCACGGTAATGACTGCTTGTAAGAAAATTGAAAATAAAATAAAAAATAAAGATAAGGATTTTGAAAAAATAGAATTCTTAAAAAAAGCTAGTAAGGAATTGTTGGAAGGAATTTGCAAATAATTTAGTGGGAGTAATGTATGAAAATTGAAAATAAATATATGAGAAATGTTTTTGAAGCTTTATCGAAGCTGCAGGAGGATGGGTTTAATCAACCACTACACAACTTAACAATGATTAATATCGAGGAAAATAAACTTCATTTTAGGCATTTAACTCGGGAAATAAATACTGAAGTTATACTTGATGAAGTAAATGTAACTAATTTGAAAAAAAATGAAAAAACCACCAGCATTATTGATACTTCACGAATTACAAAACTCTTACGAGAAATTCCTTCCGAAGAGATTATAACTTATGAAGATAAGGGGGTTAATGTTGAATTAAAATCATCAAAAGGGAAATACAAAACCGCTACCAATCAGGAAATTGAAGAATTTAATAATCTTTTTAACATTCCAGAACAAAAAGAAATTCTTGGTATTGTTAGAGTTGATAAATTTATCAAGCTAATTAATGGAGTTAAAAACGTTTGTGTTGATAATAAACCTAATACTTTAGTTAGTTTAATTAACTTCATTTTTAACGACACAGAATTATTAGTATATGCAACTGATGGCTATCGGGTTGCTAAAAACTCAATTCCGCTTTTAGAACTAACTGCAGATAATGATGATGACTATGTTGAAATTGATGAATCCCAGGTTGTTACTAATATTTCTATGGTAGGTAAATTAGTTCGTAAATATGTTGATTTCTTATCTGATTTAAAAAAATTCACTGATGATGATGTGTTACATATCTATAAAAAAGGTAACAAAATTATATTTGAAAGTGAATCCAGTAAAGCTAGTATTTTGGTATCATCACTTGTTTTTCATGATTTATCAAAACACTTTCAAGTTAAAAAAAACACTGTTTTTGAAGTTAATCCAAAAGAATTACGTTTATCCATTAATAGATTAAATGCCTTTGTTAGAAGTGCAACAGATTTACTTACCATTAACTATGGTCCTGATAAGTTAGAATTAAATTCCTTAGATAGTCGTTTTGATACTTCAGGTACTGAAGAACTTGAAATTCAAAATTTTGAAGGTGATCAGGGAATGATGAATTTTACTAGTTCATTACTAAAAAATTCACTAACAAAATATAGTGAGAATATTACCATTACAATTGCTTTTCCTGATAAACCTATTCTCCTCTCTTCTAAATTTGTACCTCTACAATTTGTTATTCTTCCTATCATTAGTACAAATCAATATGGGTAAGTTTTTTACTCCATATTCATAACTTTATTTTTTCTTTAATTTCCTATTTTTTGGTAATAATCAATATGGTGTTGTTCATAACTATATTAGACAAACATATTGGTTTTGTTTTTTTTAGTTTTTTATTTATTAGTGTTTATCTAAGAAAGAAATGTATTCCCTAGCTTTTTTGAACTAACATAATTATCAATATAGATAACTATATAATAATAAAAATAATATAATACTTAAATAATATAATTAAATATTATTTAGCTCTAAATTCATCATATTTTCGTTTTATAATTTCAAAAGATTTTGAAGATACCAATGGGTAATCTAATTCTTTATTACGGATTTTTTTAATAATATCAATTTGTCCATCAATAATATTCTTTGATAATGCTTCGTTATAAGCGTTTTTAATTACACTTAAATCTCCCACTTCCCTCATATTATCTAGTTGGTTATTTTTTTGAAACACAAAATCCAAAAACTTATATGCTAAATTCTTCTTTTTTGAATAGTTATTTATGACCATAAAATCTATTCATAAATAAGATTTATTTAAAAAAACTTGTTTTACATCAAGTCCTTCATCAACAAGCATTAGATTAGTTCATCCAGAATAGTTAAAAGCAATATCTATTTGGTTTGTTATAAATTTATCATAATTATCAACATCATCAGTAATAACTCAGTTTTTTAAATAAGGTGTTAAAGCATCTAAGGCTTCATCAACATCCTTAAGTGACTTACTTTTGATATAGTTTCTTCCTAATTTTCTCAAACCCATTGGGATAAGGAAACTACGATCATCAGTGATTCCAATTTTATATTTATCAGTAATCCTAGCATCAAACATAAAATCCATTGATTTTATTGATTCTAAATTTACTATATCTATTACATCACTTAAAACTTCCTGATTTTTAAAAACCAGGGAATTATATCCCCAAAAATATGGAACACCATAATTAATTGTTTCAGCATTATCCTTACTTTGAATTATTTGAAAAGAAATCTCAGATAAAAAATCATCCCTTGTTAAAGCAAGTTTGTTATAATTTATTTTTTCAACCCAATTCTTATTAAGTAAGAAAGTTAAAAAATAATCTGATGGAACAAAAATATCAATTTGGGTTTGTTTTAATTTTTGAAATAAATTCTCATTTGAATCATAATTAACAACAACAATATCAATATTATTTTTATCTTCAAATTCAGTAATTAGATCAGAATCAATATATTCACTTCAAATACCTAGAATGAGTGCGTTGTTTTCTAAATTAATTGCAATGCCCAATAATGAAAAACCTAATATAAGAATGGAGGTTAAAACCAATCCAGTTATTACATAAACAAAATTATGAACAATATAACCATCATGCAAATGGTTTTTTAGGAAAATACTATCTTTTCTTCTTTTTTTCATATTTATACTTGAAATAGGATGAAATAAAAATAACAGTGCTAAAAGTAAGCAGAAGGATGCTTGAGAAAGAATTTACAATAAATGAAGGACGCTTAAGAGAAAAAAGAAAAGTAGAAATATTATTTTGGGTGCCAGAAGTAAAAAAAGAAATTATGAAATCATCAAAACTCATAATAAATGATATTATTGTTGCTGAAATTAAGGCTCCAGAAATTTGGGGTAAAGTTATTAAGAAAAATGTTTTAATTCTCCCCGCCCCAAGATCATAAGATGCATAAATTTGGTTAATATCAATTCGTTTAATTTGGGGATACATTACAACTAACACATACGGAGAACAAAATGAAATATGAGCAAGGATTAAACTAAAGGATCCAAGCTGGATATTAAGAATGGTAAAAAACAAAAATAATGAAAGACCAATTAATAAATCAGGCATAACTAATTGCGAATTTGATGCTAAAATAATGGGATTCCTAATATATTTTTTAATTTTAATTATTGCTGCCGCTCCAAAACCCCCAACTAGCACTGATAAAAAAGTTGAGATAATTGAGACATATAAAGTAGTTGAAACCGCTTGAGCAAAAGGTTTGTGGGAGAACATTTCAACATAATTATCAAAAGTAAATGAGCCAAACACAGATACTCCTTTTCCATCACTAAATGAAAAAACAACAATCAATAAAATTGGAACATATAAAAATACTAATAAACCAATAAGAAATAAGTATTTTTTAAAAAATGATTTAATGAAAAGAAAAAAATTAGAGAATTTAAATTTTTGGGATAACCTTATGTTTTTTTTCATCAAATACCTTTCTTTGAATGAGTTGTTCTTTTAGTTATGAAACAAATGAGAGAATAAATAATCAGCAAAATAACAACACTTAAAATGGAAATAGCTGCAGCGTATTCCTTTTGTGATTCATAAAGGCGCGAAATTCTGGCCCCTAACATGATATAATTATTATCATTAAGAATACTAGAAAACGAAATTGAAGTTGATGCACTTAAAAATACTAAGGCAAATCCAAGTTTTATTCCTGGATATAACATAGGAATTATTATTTTTCAAAATGTTTGGTTTTTTGTTGCTCCAAGATCATAAGATGCATTAATTAAGTTATTATTTATTTTTATCATACTGTTATAAACAGGGATAATCATAAAAGGTAAGTAAATAAAAACTTGACCAGCAACTAAAATTGGCCAAGAAGTTCGAAAACTATAATCCTTATTCTTAAATAAGTTAAAAACTTCTTCTAAAAAACCATTATTTATAAAAACACTGTTAAAAGATTTTAATTTTAAAATAATATTAATTCACATAGGGATTGTAATTAAACCAAGAAATAAAATTCGCCCCGCACTAGGGAGTTTTGTAATAAATTTGGCACTAGGAATTGCAACAATTATACAAATTAAGGATGAAAAAAAAGAGATACCAGTTGATGAAAAGAATATTTGAAGATTTACCTTATCCTCAAAAAAACGGGAAAAGTTATTAAAACTAAAAGAACCATCAGTTTTTAGTGAAAATGAAATTGCAACAAATAATGGTGCAACTATTAATATTAAGATTAAGAATAAGTAAGGAAGTAGCATTAGCAAAGTTCTTATTTTTGATGAATACTGAGAAGGATTAAGTTTTTTTCATAACATGAACATCATCAGCCTCCCATTTTAATCCAACTTTTTTATTTACTTCTACTTTATCAGTAGAGTGAATTAAATATAGATATTTTTTACTTTGAACTTTTATTTCTCAATGTATTCCTTTAAATCGAATAGTTTTGACAACTCCATTCAGATAACCTTTGTCAGGATCAACTAGATCAATATCCTCTGGTCTTAAAACAACATCTACCTCTTCCCCATAATTAAAATGATAATCAACACAAGGAAAAAGAATGTTATCTCATTCGACAAAACCTCTTTTTCGATATATTGCTGTTTTAATAATATTTGAAGAACCAATGAATTGGGCAACTCATTTATTTTTTGGTTCATTATAAATATCTATTGGTAAACCCTTTTGAATAACTCTTCCTTTTTTAATGACAACAATATAATCTGACAAAAATAAAGCTTCTTCTTGGTCATGAGTAACATAAATAAAAGTTATTCCAAAATTATTATGGAGATTTTTTAATTCAAACTGCATTTCCCTTCTTAAAGTAAGATCTAATGCTCCTAAAGGTTCATCTAGTAAGAGAATTTTAGGTTTGGCAATTAACGATCTTGCAATAGCAACTCGCTGTTGTTCCCCACCTGATAATTTAGTTACATTCATTCTTTCCTTTCCGTGTAAGCCAGTTACTTGAATAATATTTGTCACCCGCTCTCTTATTTCATTTTTTGAAAAAACAGCTTTTTTTAAGAATGGAAATTTTTTCATTCTTCTTTTTTTAACTTTTAATGAATATGATATGTTATCAAAAACATTAAAATGAGGAAATAATGCATAGTTTTGAAAAACAGTACTCATTGCTCTTTTATTAGGTAGTAGGTTAAGAATGCTTTTATTATTTAAAAGAATATCTCCTGAATCAGGGTTTTCAAAACCAGCAATCATTCTTAATAAGGTTGTTTTTCCACTTCCTGATGGTCCTAAAAAAGTTAAAAAATGTCCTTCTTTTATATTGATACTAACGTTTTCAATAACAACATTTCCATCATAGGATTTGGTTACATTTTTTAATTCAAGAAAACTACCTTTATTCATATCGAAAACCTAATGAATTATAATTAATATTTTTTATTTTCATTGTAATCTAATTATATGTTTACATAATTATAATCTAACATAATTACTAATTGAATAATACAATCAAAAATATAACTAGTTTGTTTTAACAATTACAAAAATCAGATTATGAACAAATTAAAGTATTGATAAAATCTATTGTCCCAAAAAACCTGTATAATTAAACTGGATATTAGTAAAAAATGATGACTTATTAAAAATCCTGAAATAATAGATAAAATTTAAGTATATTTAGTTAAAATTGATAATATTAGTAAAAAATAACCACTGGTTTTAATAATTTTAATTTTTATATGTTAATATACATCATTTTTATTTTTATTCTTCCACACCTATTTAATTAATTAAATTTAAGGTATGTTATAATATTTATGTATAATTACTAATATTTATTTGAAAGAAAAAGGAGATATTATGACATATGATGATTCTGCAATTGTTCACTTAGAGGAACAAGAACATATTAGGAAAAGACCAGGGTTGTATATAGGTTTAAAAGATAAAGCGGGATTACATCATTTATTATGAGAAATAGTTGATAATTCAATTGATGAGGCATTAAATGGTTATTGTGACATAATAAAAATTGTACTAGATGTTGATGGTTCAGTTAAGGTTATTGATAATGGAAGAGGAATTCCAATTGGGAAAAACACAATTATTAAAAACAAACATAATCCAGAAGTTGTTTTTACTTCAACAAGAAGTGGGGGAAAATTTGAGGATCAAGGTTATAAATTCTCAGGTGGTTTACACGGAATGGGTGCGGCAGTAACTACAGCTTTCACTAAATGGTTAAAAATTGAAATTTGACGAGATGGTAAATATTATTCCCAGTTTTTTCAAGATGGCTGAAAAATTATTAAGAAGCCAAAAATTGTTGATTATACTGGACAAAAAAAAGGAACAACTATTACTTTCCTTCCAGATTATGAGGAATTTAGTGAAGATGATAAACCAATTAAGGCTTTAGATATTGAAATGATCAACCAACGAATTGAAGAAATTACTTTCCTTAATAAAGGATTACATATTGTTGTGGAAGATAAAAAAGCACAAAAAGAATATGAGTTTCAATCAAAAAATGGTTTATTTGATTATATTGAAAAAGAATTAAATAATAAAGAAGCTATGTTTGAAAAACCAATTTATTTTAAAGGTGGCGAAAACTATCTCATCAATAAAAAAGAAAGAAAAATGCATTTTGAATTTATTATGCATTATACAAAAAATTACTCAGAGAAAAAAATAATACCTTTTACAAATTCAATTCGTAATAATACCTCTTCTTCTCATGTTGAAGGATTTAAATTAGGACTTAAAAATGCTTTAAATGCCTATGCAAAAAAAATAAAATATCACAAAAGAATCGATACTGTTTTTAATGTAGAGGATGTGACCTCCTCTATTCTTTGTATTCTTGTTGTTTATCATCCAAACCCAATATTTGATAGTCAAACAAAAAATGCCCTAAGAGAACCAATTGCTAAAAGATGTGCTAATAAGTTAACAACAAATTTTTTTACCAGATTTCTTTACGAAAATAAAGAAATAGCAAATAAAATGCTTGAAAATGCAAATCGGGCAATGAAAATTAGAAAAGAAAGCATAAATAAAATTAAAACTATTCCAACTAGTTCTTCATGATCATCACAAGTATTAGTTGGTAAATTAGCAGATTGTTCCACTAAAGAAACTGAATTAGCAGAATTATTTATTGTTGAAGGAAATTCAGCAGGAGGTACGGCTAAACAAGCTCGTAATCGAGAAACCCAAGCAATCTTACCATTACGAGGTAAGATTATAAATTCGGAAAAAAGCAAAAATAAAATTATGGATAATAAAGAAATTTTATCCTTAATTACTGCTTTTGGGATAGGAATGGGTGAAGAAGCTGATATTTCTAAATTGAAATATGGCAAAATAATTATTATGACAGATGCTGATGTTGATGGAGCCCATATTAGGGTTCTACTTTTAACTTTCATTTATCGCTACTTTAATGCTCTAATTGATAATGATAATATCTATATAGCTAAACCTCCCCTTTACAAAATTATGATTGGAAAAAAGCAAATATATGCTTATGATGATAATGAATTACAAAAAATAACTAGCACATTAGATCAAAAATATAATGTTCAACGTTATAAAGGTTTAGGAGAAATGAATGCTGATCAGCTTTGAGAAACCACAATGAATCCAGCAACTAGAACATTACTCAAAGTTGAAGTTGAATCTGATGAAGATGTTGATGAAGTAGTTATTAGATTAATGGGTTCTAATACAAATGGCAGAAAAGAATTTATTGTTAGTAATGCAGATAAGATTTCACTTGATGAAATTGATATTTAAATGTTTCATGTGAAACATAAGGAGTGAAAATGAATATTAATGAATTTGAAAACATAAATATTAAAGAAGATTTAGAAAAATCCTTTTTGCGCTATGCAATGAGTGTTATTACTTCTCGAGCAATACCTGATGCTCGAGATGGATTAAAACCAGTAACTAGAAGAATTATTTATGCTATGGCTGTATTAGGTTTAACTCATGAGAAGGCATTTAAAAAATCATCACGCGTTGTTGGAGAGGTGATTGGTAAATATCATCCACATGGAGAACAATCTATTTATGGGAGCTTAGTTCACATTGCTCAGGATTTTAAAATGAATCATACTCTAGTTAATGGGCATGGAAATTTTGGCTCAATTGATGGAGATGAGCCAGCAGCCCAACGATATACAGAAGTTAAATTAACTAAAATCTCTTCACTTTTATTAAATGATATTGATAAGAACACAGTTAATTTCAGAGAAAATTATGATGGATCTGAAAAGGAACCTGTAGTCTTACCCACATCATTTCCAAATCTCTTGGTTAATGGATCTTTTGGCATTGCTGTGGGAATGAGTACTAAAATACCTCCCCACAACCTAATTGAAATATCTCAAGCAATTATTACTCTTGTCAATAATGAGAATACTGAGGATACTGAATTGTTAGATATTATTAAAGGACCTGATTTTCCAACTGGAGGTGAAATCGATGGAGATTCAGGAATAAAATGAGCTTACTTAAAAGGAACAGGAAAATATACACTTAATAGTAAATGAACTATTGAAAACAAGAAAAACTACTTAGCAATAATTATCAATGAAATACCTTTTAATGTGAATAAAAGTGATATTGTGATTAAGTTAGGAGAACTAAGTAGAAATGGCATAATTACTGAAATAAGAGATGTGAAGGATGAATCCAATAAAGGAAAAATAAGGTTGCGTATAGTTCTTAAAAATAATGTTGATCCTGAAAGATTCATGAACAAGATACTTAAAAAAACTCCTCTTCAGAAAAAAGAAGACATCAATTTATTAGCACTGGTTGATAATAAACCAAAAGTACTAACTTTAAAAGAAGCTTTATTAGTTTTTATTAATTATCAAAAAGAAATTATCATTAGAAAAACAGAATATGAATTGAAAAAAGCTAAGGCTCGTTTACACATACTAGAAGGTCTGGTAATTGCTTTAGAAAACATTGATGAAGTTGTAAGGATAATCAAAGAATCTCCCAATTCAAAAGAAGCAAAGGGAAGATTATGCATGCAATTTTCTTTAACAGAAATTCAAAGCAAGGCAATTTTAGAAATGCAATTACAAAGATTAACTAGTTTAGAGGTAAATAAAATCAAGAATGAAAAAAACGCAATCAAAATTAAAATTGCTGATTATATTGATATTTTAGAAAATCCACAACGAGTGTCAGCAATTATTATTAAGAAACAAGAAGAAAATATTAAAAATTTTGGGGTCCCTAGAAGAACTGTTATCAGAGAAGGATTAATTAGAGATATATCAGATGAAGAATTGATAAAAGATAATCCTGTCTTTATTGGAATGTCAACTAATGGGTATTTAAGAAGACTAGGTTATGATGAATTTAAAATTCAAAAAAGAGGAGGCAAAGGAATTCGGGGAGGAAAATTCTATGATGATGATTGTGCTAAATGAATTATTCCAACCTCAAATAAAAGTAAGTTGCTTTTTTTAACATCAAAAGGAAAAGTATATTCATTAAAGGCTTACATGATTCATAAAACAGCCAAACAATCAAAGGGAATTCCTGTTTCATTTTTAATTGATAAATTAAAAGAAACAAAAGAAAAGATTACCTCAATTAACGCTTATGGTCAGGACTCCAAAATTAAATACATTGTATTTATTACAAAAAAAGGTTACATCAAAAAAGTAAGTTTTGATTTATTTAGAAAAATAAGTAGGTCAGGGAAAAAAGCAATTACCCTTGAGGAAAATGATGAAGTAATTGATTTTCATTTAGTAAAAGAAGAGGATCAGGTTGTTGTAGCAACTTCTAATAATAAATTAGTTAGATTTAAATTAGCTGAGGTTACTCTTACTGGACGGCTTTCAAGAGGAATGAGAGCGGTAAAACTAATTGATAATAATCATGTAGTTGCTTCTGAAACCATTAATAGTGAAGAAGATCTTGTTTTAGTTTTTAATAATGCCAAAATCAAGAAACTTAAAGCAGGGAAGATTCGCCTTGCTAAAAGAAACTCCCGGGGAGTTAAGGCAACCAGAAAGAGTGAAGACATTAAAATTATTAGAATCTTTAAGGTTACAGTTGATGATAACATTTTAATTACAACTACAAAAGGAATGGTAATTATTATGGATTCTGGTGATATTAGAATTCTTTCAAGAAATGCTATTGGAAGTAAAGCCCTAACCGTTTCGGAAAATGATAGCATTGTGGGGGCAATTGCAATTAAAAAAAGTGAACCAATATTAGATGATATTAATAATGTTTCACATGAAACATTTATTGAAACAATAGATAACAAAGAGAATGATAATGAATAACATTCAATGGCTTAATGATAATGTAGATCTTGCCAAAAAGGCAACTAGGTTGAGGGAAATAGATGACACTTTAATAGATAAAGTTATCCTATTAAATAAAGTCATTAAGAAAGAAAAAATGATGCTTGAGAATAACCTTCATCAAATCAATTTAATAAGCAAGAAAGCAAATTGAACTAATGAACAAAAAAAGGGTAAAGTAATTGAGTTAAAAAGAATCAATAAAAAAATAAATAATGAATTAAAAAGATCTTTAAGTGAATTCAATGAATTGATGAATAACTTACCTAATTTACAATTATCAGATATAGAAAATGTTAGTTATTTTTCAAAACCTTTCATTATCAAAAAAGTAAAGAATTTATCTGTTCATACCCCAAAAACTCTTCCTCATTGAGATATTTACAAAATAAAAAAACTAGTTAATTTTGAATGAGGAGTAAATGTTGGGGGAAGCAGATTAGTTGCTTATGTAAATGAAGGAGCTAAATTAAGAAGAGCAATTATGGATTTTCAAATAGATCTTGCTAAAAAAAATGGCTATATTGAAATCTTTCCTCCTGTATTAGCAACTAGTGAATCTCTTTATAACTCAGCACATCTTCCCAAATTTCAAAAAGATGTTTTTTATATAGAGAAGGATAAATTATATTTAACTCCAACTGCAGAAACCTCAATTTGTAATTTTTATAAAAATAAAATTCTTAAGACTTCTGATTTACCCTTGAGATTTTCTGCAACAACCTTAAACTTTAGATCAGAAGTGGGGAGTGCTGGTATAGATGTAAGGGGTTGTCATCGAATGAAACAATTTACTAAAACTGAGCTCTTTTCTTTCTGCTCCAAAAAAGATGGTGAAAAAGAATTTCAAAAAATGTTAACAAGTACTGAAAGTGTTTTGAATGCTTTGAAAATAACTTATGAAATTGTCAGATTACCTCATAAAGAAATAGCATTTGGTGCCCAAAAAACTATTGATTTTAATATTTGAATGCCAGGAGAAAACACATATAAAGAGATCTCCTCTGTTTCTCTTATTGGCGATTTTCAATCTCGAAGAGCAAGAATTCGTCACAGAGAAAAAATATCAGAAAAGACATCTTTTTGTTATACACTAAATGGAACTGGTGTAGCAGTTGATAGATTAATGGCATGCATTGTCGAATCATTTTATGATCAACAAAAGAACATAATTATGATTCCTGACATTTTGGTTCCATATTATGGTTCCAATACCATTTAACAATAATTTTTTAGTAAAGTTTATTTTGTTTAGAAAATATTAATTATAATTTAAGGATTTAAAAGATTCAAACCAGAATTAAGAATGAATGAAGATAGTTCATCTGAATCATCAATCATTTCAAATAAGGTTTTATAAGTTCCAGATTGATCATTAAAGCGTTTAATTTCTAAAATATCCAATAAGAAACCTTCAGCAAGAGTAACTGATTCAACAGAAATTTCTAAAAGGTTGGCATGAAGAACACTGCTAGAATATAATACTTCTTGAGCAAATTCTGCTACTTCAGCAGGAGTTAGATTCTTGTTAGAAGCAGTTCTTAAATTTGCTACATAGGAATCTCATAAAGCATGATTTTGATTTGAAAATCTATCAAATACATTTCTTACATAAGGGAAAAGATCCCTTCTTAAAACAGCAAATAATGAATTAACATATTCTTGTTGGACAAGAATTGATTTATCAGCTAATAAAGTTCCAATGCCGCTGTCTTTTTCTAATAATTTGGTAAGAGTAAGATTTCTTGTTAAATATCTATCTAAAACTTCTTCTGCTCGTAAATCAAAACCATCAGGACTAGTTGTGAGATTACCTGCTGGAATTATAGAAAAATTAGTTTTTTCTGATCCAATGTTTGTTGGAATAGATTCTTGATTTAAATCATCAACAGTAGGATTAGCAATAACAAAATTTTCATCCGAATAAGCATCTTTTAAATATTCATCAAAAACAACAATAGCTTTTGCATGTTCCACATCAGCATCTTTTTTTCCTTCATTTAATTTATCTCTTATTAGTTGTTCATAAGTTCTTTTATTTCTATTTCAGACTATATCCATATGTTTTTTAAAGATTCTTTTTCGATTCTCTTCTGAAAGAATATTTTTAACCTTATCATAGGTATAACCTACATAGTCCTCAAGATCATTAAGTTCATTAGTTGGATCTGACCCCCCTCATGATCTGTATTCAGAGGTTAATCATGCTGATGTTTGTCTACGAGTGGTGTATTGTAACCGGTGTGTGCCAGTTTTTTGAACATGAAAATCATATTTTTTTGCCTTAGCAACTGCTTCTTGTAAATCTTGTATTAATTCTAATCAGTATCCCTTCATTGATCTGGTAAATAATGATTGCATCATTTCATTCTTTAATAAGTCAACTACAGAATTTTCTCCCACAGAAATAATATTATTAAAATAAATTTTTTCATTGCCATTTTTTATTGCATCAATTTCTTCTTTTCATTCCTTGCTTATTTTTTTAAAATAAACACTTGATAAATAAGCTAAATCAGCTTCTGCTTGTGATAATCCTTGGTGACGATTTAACTTTGTATCAACTGAAGTAATACTATCTTGGGCACGAGTTCAAACATTTCGAGCTGTTCAGGATCAGGAATCAGAATATCCATTAGTAGCTTGATCTCTTAGTTCATTAATTCAATTTCCTGCTGCTCCTGAGGATCTGTACCCAGCAGTTATATCTTCTTCTTCTATTTTAGGTAGATAAATAACTCTACCTTTTACTTTTTCAAGTCCATTTTCTGTTCGTTGATTAGCAGTTGGATATGTTCCATATTTTACAACTTGATCCAAATTATATTTGTCTGTATCAATTCATCTTCCATAGGTTCTTCTTGCGAGTTGAACAGGGTGATGAGAAGGAGTAGCTAAAATAGCTGGTATACCACAAAAAAGTCATCCAAAAGGTATTGAGCAAGCTACCATTTCTAGATAATGACGTTTATAATCATTGTGGTTTGCATTTTGCCGAAGAGCAAGATTAAATAAATCCCGTGCTATTTTTTGAGCATCTTTTTTTCGGTTTCCATATAGAATTGTTGCGGCAAGGTACTTCACATTAATATAAGCTCTATTTTCTTTTATAGATTTTGCTAGTGCAGTTTCATCACCTCCTGTAACAGGACTTGTGTTTTTAACAACACTACCCATTTGTTGACCAGAAGCAACAACAAGAAGGTTATAAAGAGTGCTTGCATAAGCACCTTTATTTTTCTCAATAATATAATCACGATAGTTATCCATTAAATAAAGTGGATCAACATATCTTTCATCGTTTTCTCCTACATCTGGTAATTTTTCAGCAAATGATTCAGGAGATTTATATCCATCACGAACCCAAATACCATAATTCTGGCCACGAGCTCGAACAAACTTGTCATAGAATTCAGGATATGAGCTTTTCACTAAATTCATTCGGGCAATGAATTCATCTGCATCTTCAATAGGTTCAGTTAAGTAATCATAATATGTATCTGCATCGCTTCTAACTTGTGTTTTAAAATATTCCTTAAGCATTTGTCTATTTTGATTATTCTTAGTAAGTTCAATTAATTTAGGTGTAGAAACAATCTGATTCAAAGCAGCAGTTGCTTCATATTTTTCAGAAGCAATTAAGTTTTGGAAAATCGCTCCATTTTGATTTACAAAATTCTTAAGAGATGTTTTTCCACTTAATAAATCAGTTGTTTTCAAACTATTTCAATATGATTCAAGTGAAGATACCCTAGGTAAATTTGCTAGTTTCTGAGAAGAATCAACTTTTGGTTTTGATTCCACAGAACTAAGCATTTCTCCAAAAACACCTATACTACTTCCTAATAAGATAATTGCTCCTAATGAACCAAATACTATTAATAGATTTTTCTTATAACTTGATAATTTTCTTTTCTTTTTAATCATGTTATTCCTCCATTCTTATTCAACTAATTCTATTATATCACAAAAAATAAAAAAGTCAAGGTTTATTTTTTGCTACCGCACATACCACTTCTTTTTAAGGATGCTGTATTTCTACCCTGACCTGGTTCAAAGGTTAATATTGCGGTAGCAAATATATTTTAAGGAAAAGTTAATTAATTTGATAGCATAAAATAATATCATAATGAAAGAAGAAAAAAATGATGTTTATTTTATGAAGATAGCAGTAAATGAAGCAAAAAAAGCACTGACAAAAGGAGAAGTGCCAATTGGTTGTGTAGTTGTTAAAAATAAAAAAATTATCGCCCAAACTCATAATTTGAAAGAGACAACTAAGAATCCCCTTATGCATGCTGAGTTATTTTGTATTCTTAAAGCAGCAAAGAAATTAGGGAATTGGCGCTTATGTGATGTAATAATGTATACAACAATGGAACCATGCTTAATGTGTTTTGGAGCAATTTATGAGGCAAGGATTAGTAAACTAGTATATGGAATTTCTAACACAAGAAATGAAACAAGAAAAATTATTAAGCATGCAAAATATAATCATCAATTAATTATTAAAAAAGGTATTTTAAATATGGAAATAGAAAAGCTTATGAAAAGGTTTTTTAATCAAATAAGAGTTAATGACAAAGAATAAAATTATTATTAATGAAAATAATGCCGGAATAAGACTGGATATTTTTTTATTTAAACTATTCCCTAATCTTTCACATTCCCAAATTTGATCTTTTATCAGAAAAAGAAAAGTGAGAATTAATGGAAAAAGAGTCATTGATAACAATTATCGCTTGCAGTTAGATGATATAATCACTTATTATTTTTTTGGAACAAGAATAAAACCCAAACATGAAAAGACTTCCATTTCATTATCCCAACAGCAAGTGTTTTATGAAGATGATGATTTGCTTCTTGTTTACAAAGATTATGGCATAATAATGCACTCTCATCATAATTCATTAAATAATATGGTAAATCAATATTTGCAAAATAAGGGAATATCAATTAAGGATTATGCATTTAGTGTACACCATGTGCATCGAATTGATCGTGAAACAAAAGGGTTAGTGATTTATGCTAAAACAAGAAAGGCCCAACAATATTTATATAAACAATTCCAAGAGAGAAGGGTAATTAAGGGATACTATGCAGTAATTGCCAACACCAATAAATACGCTTTTACTAAATGAACTAACTTAGAAGGATATATTCTTTATAACAAAGGTTATTTTGTAAAACTTAATTCTGTTCCTACTAGTGATGCTAAATATGCAAAAATTAAAATTCGGAAAATAAAAGCATTACAAAATAAGTTTTGTCTTTTACAAATTCAATGTCTTACAGGAAGAAAGCACCAAATTAGAATTTTATTAAGTGAAAATGAAACCCCAATTATAAATGATCATAAATATGGATTAGGGAAGAAGGATAACCTTCTATTATTCAGTTACCTACTTAAATTTAACAAAGAAAAAACCATCAATCTAAAACAATATTATTTTGAGATTACAATGGAAAGAATTCTAGGGGAGATAAATGAAATCATGAATTGAAAGTAATAACCAAAAATGAAGCAGTTTATGATTTAAATAAGTAAAATAAAATTATGAAAAGAAAGTTTGCTTTGTATCAAAAATATCGTCCGGTGACGTTTAAGGAAATTTATGGACAAGAACAAAATATTCAAATTTTAAAAAATTCAATTTTAATGAATAAAATTCAAAATGGTTATATTTTTTGTGGCCAGTATGGTACAGGGAAAACATCATTAGCAAGAATTTTTGCTGGAGCAATAAATTGTCATAATTTTAAAAATAATCTTGATGTTATTGATCATTGTGCTGCTTGTACTGCAATTACTAAAGGGCACCCTGACATAATTGAAATTGATGCTGCTTCCAATAGTGGCATTGATTCCATTAGAGCCCTTCGAGAAGAAACCCAAATTGCCCCATTAGAATTAAACAAGAAAGTTTATATTATTGATGAAGCTCACATGCTATCATCAGCAGCCTGAGACGGAATGTTAAAGATTCTTGAGGATCCAGCTCTGCGAGTTATTTTTATTTTTGCTACAACAAATGTAAATAAAATTCCAAAAACCATTAATAGTCGTTGTATAGAATTAAAATTTAATAAATTAGGTAAGAATAGCATGACCAATTGGTTAGAACAAATTGTTAAAAAAGAAAAAATCCCTTATCACAAAAAAGCATTAGAAATAATTATTAATGCTGCTAATGGCAGTTTTCGTGATGCACTTACATTACTAGATAAAAAAATCCTTTTAACAAAAAATGAAAAGTTAACTGAGGAACTAGCAGCTATAATAACTGGGGCTCCTCCAGTTGAGAAAATAATGAAATGAATTGAGCTTCTTTTACATAAGCAAATAAATGAAGGATACAGGATGATGTCAGAATTTCTGAAAGCAGATGTTAATCCAGTTGCTGTGGCAGAACTTGCCGTTTTTTGTTTATCAGAATTATTAAATAAAAACATTTCAACAGGCAAGATTGATAAGTATGTAAGTTTACTAAATGTGTTTTATAATTTTCTACGTGATCAAAAATCCTTTTATAATCCCCATATTTCCTTAAGAATATTAATTATGAAATATTTAACTGAAAATAAAGGAAAAGAACAATTATTTTCAGACCAAAAGTTACCATCCGTCAATAATGATGAAATAAATAACACAAATGAAGATACAGATATTCAAAATAAGGATTTTCATATTAGCACCAAAAAAGCCATGAAAATAGAGGAAGAGATTGAGCAAAGAATAGCTAGAAAACAAGAAACAACTCAGAGTGAAGAAAGTGTAATTAATGAAGATATTATTGAAACAAGTGATGAAATTGAGCAAACAATTGACATTACTGATGATAGTATTGATTTAAATTTTAGTGATGAGTTATATGACACAAACCTGATGCATATTAAGGAAGAAAAAAAAGCAAGTGAGGAAAAAACTTTACTTAGTGATAAGATAAGTAAAGTCACACATTTTGTTTGGGAGGTTGTTGAAATGAATGCAAATAAACCAGAATTATTATTTCCTGTCTCCTGGAACATAACTGCTGAAAATTTGATTGCCTTACTTTATATTGCAATCCCAAATGATAGTAAGGATTTTGTCAATGTAGAAAATACATGGCACAAGTTAGAAGAAATGATTGAGAATGATGAGGGATTGCCTTTTTCAGCTTTTCTTTATGATGGTAGTTTAGTTGCCATGACAAATGATACTATTTTTCTTACCTATTCAACTCCAATTAGAGCTCTTTTACTAAATCGCATTTGTAGGACAGAAGAATTTCTTAATTTTATGAAAAAAGTTTTTGGAAAAGAATATTGGGTGATTTCAATGCCAAAAGCAGAATGAGTTAATTTGAGAACTGATTATTTTGAAATTCAAAAAGCGAATGGTACTTCATTATCTACTTTTTCAATGCCCAATCATCCTAGCATTATTAAAAAACAATATCGACCAGCAAAGAAGGCATATGAAGAATTGATAAGAAAACTAGAACGAGATCCGCTTTTAAAGGATTATAAAATAGAAATAAAGAAGTAAAGGAGAACTGAGATGAATATAAAGAAACTAATGGAACAAGCTCAAAAAATGCAGCGAGAAATGGAGAATAAAATAAGTAAAATTGAAAAAGAAGCATTTACTTATGAAAGTAATGGTGTTAAGGTAACCATTCTTGGATCATTAGAAATACAAAGTGTGGAAATTAATGACTCCCTTCTTGCTGATAAAGAGATGTTGCAGGATATTTTAATAGTTGTGATGAATGGAGCCCTAAAAAAAGTAGAAGAAAAGAAGGCAGTAGTATATAGGGCGGCTCAGAGTGCAGCAAAAGGTGGTGGTTTTTAAGTTAATTTTTCAACATAATGAAAAATACAAACAAGAATGATTTTTTTGTTCAGGAGCTTGAACAAAAAAGTAAGGAAGTAGCTAAAAAACTTGAAATTACTAGAGCACAGGCAAGAAGAATCCTAGTAAATTTAACATTGTTAAAAGATAGTGAACAAAAGGAATTACTAAAGATTCTTTCTGAATGAAATCAAAGTATTGTAAGATGCAGTAAATGTAATGCCTTTATAAAAAAAGATGAAGAATGTCCATTTGAAAGTAATCAAAGAAATTGTAAAATAATTTGCATTGTTTCTTCCCAACAAGTTTTGAATCAAATTGAAGCAGGGGGTTTTTATAATGGTATCTACTTTGTGCTAGATAATGAATTAGATCTTAAAAAATCCAATAATATTGGGGTGGAAAAATTAGAATTATTAATTAACAATATGCAGGCAGAAGAATTAATTATTGCAACTTCCCCAACATTTAATGGAGAAATGACAGCAGTTTTTTTAACTGAGAAATTTGCTAAAAAAGTTAAGATAACAAGATTAGGGTATGGCATTGCTTATGGCTCAAATCTTAATTTTGTTGATTCTAATACTTTTAAGCATGCTTTTTTAAACAGAAAGGAAAGAACTAGTGAGTAAAAAAGGATTTTTTGTTGTTATCGAGGGAATGGATGGAACTGGAAAAACATTTTTAACTAAGAAAATTGAAAAAAAACTAAATGAAAAAAAGCATCAGGTAATTATTACAAGGGAACCAGGAGGAGAAAAAATAGCAGAAAAAATAAGAAAGTTAATTTTCTCTGCTGAGGGAGATCAATTATCAGCTAGAACAGAAACACTTTTATTTTTAGCATCAAGAGCAAATAATGTCGAAAAGGTAATTCGTCCTAATTTAGAAAAAGGGAAAATTGTTCTGTGTGATCGCTATACTCTTTCAACCATTATTTATCAAGGCATCATTAAACAAAAAGAAGTTTTAAGTGAGCTAAGAGAAATTGTTAAATATGCAGTTAATAAAACAACCCCTGATTTAACAATTTATATGGATGCCAAAGCTGAAGAAGCATTTAAAAGGCGCAATAATAATAAAAATACAAATAAAAAGAAATTTCTTTACTTTAATGGACTAGCTTCTTTAAAACCTAATTCAAAAAATAAGAATAATAATAGATATGATAAAGAAAGTATGAAATTTTATAAGCAAATAGAAAAAGCATATAAAGATGAAATGAAATTATTTGCTAAGAAAAATAGGGTTCTTAAACTTAATAGCACACTTGATTTAGAAATTTTAGCAGAAAAAGCAGTGAAAGAGATTGAAAAACAAATAAAAGATAAATGATAAAAACACCATTATTGTTTTATGATGTAAATAGAAATAATTGTTGAAAAAGAGCTCTTTTGAAAATTATTAACATTTATCAATTAGAACTTGATCATCAAATTTCCATTCATGAATTTGAGGAAAATTATTTACATAAATTACCTCATAGTTTTTTATTTATAAATTGTGAAGGGGTGCAAACAAAAAAAGAGGATTTTGTTAATAAATTGAGAGAATTTGGATCACTAAGTTTTGATACTCCAAAAGTTTGTGTTATTATCCGTCTTGAATTAGCTAATTTGTATGTACAAAATGCAATCTTAAAAAGTCTTGAACAATTTGGGGAAATACAATATTTATTAGTTTCAACTAACATCAATCAAATTGTTCCAACAATATTATCAAGAATCATTATTCTGCATCAGAAGAATCTTGATGATTACAAGCAAACCTTAATTAATGAGGCAAGTAATTATTTACTTGAAATAACCTTAGCTGATATTGATCAATATTACAAAAGCTTTGAAACTAACAAATTGATTTCAGTTATTGCTAGACTAAATATTCATGAGAAGAAAAAAAAGGATATGGAAACTCTAAAAATAGTTTTCCTATGACAGCAATATATGTTAAAAAAAATTGCTGATGCAAAAGTAAACTTAACAAGTATGTTAGCAAAACAACTTTGATTATGTGATCAAACACTTAATCTAAATGCAATTAATTTTTTTTCTAAATCTGCAATACTAGTTAATTTTTTTAATAATTTTGCTAATTCATAAGATAATGATGGGAAAACTAAAAATATTGATTTCACCTATTGGCAGCATGAAGGATTTATCTTATAGTGTTCTTCGTGAATTAGAACAACTTGATTATATTTATGCTGAAGATACCAGAGTAACTCGCAAAATTATTACTTCCTTTAATATCAAGACAAAAAACAAGTTAAGGGTATTAAATGATGTAAATGAAGGTACTAATTCTTTGCAAATAATTGAATTACTAAAAAAAGGAAACAACATTGGAATAATCAGTGATGCCGGACACCCAGTTATTTGTGATCCTGGTTATAAATTAATTAAATTATGCTATCAAGAAAACATTGAAGTTGCGGTCGTTGGGGCAACATCTGCAATTCTAGCAGCAATAATTTTATCAAATCTTGAACCAGCATCATTTATGTTTGGGGGTTATTTAAAATTACATATTAAAAACCAAGCAATTAATCAACTAAAAAAAGCATTAAAAATGACCACTGTTTTTTTTATAACAAAACATGATCTTGATAAGCTTGATAAAATTCTAAGTGAATTTTTTTCTGAAAACAACTTTGTAGTTATAAAGGAGATTTCTAAAATTAATCAGAATATCTATTATGGCGCTGGGAAGGAGATTATAAAAAGTATTCCTCAGGAGGAAAGAAGAGGGGAGTTTGTTTTGTTAGTTAAAAAACAAATTAATAAACAACAAAAACTTGGTTTATCTAAAACTGCAAGAAAAATCATTGATTTGTTAAATAATGATCTTTATAAGCCAAAACAAAAAGCAAAAAAAATTGCTGAAATTACAAAAGACTCAGTAAATTTGATTTATCAATACTTAATTAAACCTAGTAATTTTAAGTAAGGTACTTGAAAAGATTATTATTTATATTTATAATTAATATGAGAGATAAATGTGGATATTCTAAAAAAACTAAGAGTAGCTAAGAGTAGGGAAGAAATAAAAAAAAGAGTTGCTGAATTAGGTAAGGAAATTAATAATTACTATGGGGATACTGAATACATTGTTGTGACAATTTTAAAAGGATCAATGTTTTTTCTAACTGACCTGGTAATGTATCTTTCAAAAAAAATCATTATTGATTTTATGGCCCTGTCTTCTTATTATGGAGTTATCAAAAATTCTGCTAACGTCAAAGTTGTTCTTGATGTGAATACAGACATCCGTAATAAAAAAGTTCTGGTGGTGGAAGACATTATTGACACTGGAGCATCATTAAAAAAATTAACTGAATTGTTAAGTATTAAACAACCAGAAAGTATTGAGATAGTAACTTTGTTAAAGAAAAGGAAAAGTGAAGAAATGAAAATTCATCCAAAATGAATTGGCTTTGAAATAGAAAATAAATTTGTAATTGGATATGGTCTTGATTATAAAAATAATTACCGAAATTTAGACTTTATTGGGTACCTTGAGGTTTAGCAACTAAAATGCCAAAAAGAAGAAGACCTTTATGAAAGAAGATTTTACTAGCATCTATTCCTTACATTTTGATTTTAATAGTAATCATCGTTCTCTTAGTATTACTGCTTTTAACCTCATCAAATACTATCAATTATAAGCAATTTTTAGCAGTCCTTGATGCTTCTAATGGGACTAAATTACAAAGTGCCAATGTTACTGTTAGTTCTGATACTTTAGAAATAGTAGGTAGATATACTAATAGTGATGGCACATGAGTTGCCTTTGACACAGTGTTACCAAAAACTAATGAAATCATGAATACTTTGTTTGGTGATGCAAATATTAATAATGCCAATTTAAGTGGTTTATTAGTTAATACTTCAGCTGATGTAGAAATAGAATCTAGTGGTGATACTTTTCTTACCTTTTTACCAAGCATAATTACTGCAGTTGTAATTATTGGAATATCAATTAGTTTCATTTACATGTTAAGCAAACGTGGTGGAGATATGGGAATGGGTAAATCTAAAGCAAGACAAACCACTTCTCATATTAAATTCAAGGATGTTGCTGGATATGTTGAAGAAAAACAAGAATTAAAAGAAATAGTTGATTTTTTAAGAAATCCAAAGAAATACTTAGACATGGGGGCTAGACCACCCCGAGGAGTATTACTTTCTGGACCACCAGGAACAGGAAAAACCCTTTTGGCTAAAGCTGTCTCTGGCGAAGCGGAAGTTTCTTTTTTCTTTGTAACTGGATCAGAATTTGATGAAGTCTTTGTTGGATTGGGAGCAACCAGAGTGAGGGATTTATTTAAACAAGCAAAAAAAGCTGCTCCTGCTATTATTTACATAGATGAAATTGATGCTCTTGGCGCTAAAAGGGGAGGAACCTTTGGGGGTGGGGGAGTCAGAGATCAAACTATTAATCAATTTTTAGCAGAATTAGATGGATTTCAAACTGCTGATAACATTGTGGTTATTGCTTCCACTAATAAACCTGAATCATTAGATCCTGCTTTACTTAGATCAGGAAGATTCGATCGAAAAATAATTGTTCCCGCTCCTGATCTTATTACCCGTCACAAGATTTTAAAACTTCATGCATCAACAAAAAAAATGGGGCAGAAAATTGATTTAGAAGATCTTGCACGCAGAATGCCAGGTTTCACTGGTGCAGACATTGAAAATGTCCTTAATGAAGCCTCTTTACTTGCAGTTAGAGGTAAAAAACAGTTTATTGAAGCCGAAGATGTTGAAGAAGCAATAGATCGGGTCATAGCTGGGCCATCTAGAAAATCTAAGATATATGATCGAGTAGAAAAGGAAATTATTGCAATTCATGAATCTGGGCATGCTGTAGTCGGAGTTGTTTTATCTAGTGCTTCAAAAATTGAAAAAATAACTTTAGTTCCAAGAGGAATAGCTGGAGGATATACCTTAACTAGTCCTGTAAATGAAAGGATTATTCAAACAAAAAGTGAATTAGTAGAAACAATAGCTGGTTTATTAGGGGGAAGGGCGGCAGTTGAGATTATCTATGGTGATGAAAAAGTTACCTCTGGAGCACAAAATGACATTGAAAGAGCAACCTCAATTGCAAGACAAATGGTAACTCAGTTAGGAATGAGTCCTTTGGGAACAATTCAATATGGAGAAAGGGTAGGTTACCAATTTCTTGGTTCCGAGATGAATCGAAATTATAGTGATCAAACATCAAAACACATTGATGATGCAATTAAGCAAATCATTAATGAGGCTTACCAAATAGCTGTTGAAGAGATTAAGAAAAATAGTGAATTATTAAAAAATTTAACAAGAGCATTGCTGAAAGTAGAAACAATTGTCAAATCTGATATTGATTATATAAAAAATGAAAACCGATTACCTGTGGAAATTGAAACAAAAGAAACTGATATTGATGAAGACTTAAGAAAGCGATTTGAAATTGTTGCTACTGAATATAAAAAACAACAAAAAAGTGAAAAGACAGACCCAGAAGAGTAAAACGATATTAAGTATTTTGATCAATGAGTAAAAAAACTAAACAAAAACGAAGAATAAAACAAGCCCAATTTGTAGTTAAAGAAAAAATTGATACTGCAAGTTTTAGTAAATATGATTCTGAAACAAGCGAAATACTGCATAATATTATTTACAGCAAAAATGTAACTAATGAAAAAAAATTACCATTTTATGTAAATTTTGGGCTCCAAAGAAGATACAACATTGTTGCTGCTTTGTATATTGCTTCTATGAATACAAGAAGTGAAATCAATAAACAATTAGAAATAGAAAAGGAAATCTTTAAAAAAGAATTTCCAATGAAAGTTAAAAAGATAAAAAGAGAAGCAGAATCTTCATTAGGGGAAGCCGAAGAAGTAAATGAAATAACAAACAGGAATGTTGCTAAAAATACTAAATGAAATAAGCTTGTGAAGAAAAATATGAAGCGCATTAAAAAACTGAATAAATGAAAGGACAAAAAAATTGAGAAAACAAAAAAAGCAATTTTAACTGACGCCACTGCTCTTGAACGCAAAATCTTTAAACTTGATGAAAAACTAAGGGAGAATATCACTAGTTGCATTTCAACAAAGATCTATCGAGGAGCAGTTTTCTATACATCAAATATAAAAGAAGTTACAACTGATAATGTTATTATTGCAAGAAATGTTTATAAAAAAATGCTAGTTAAAAACAAAGTTATGCCAATTCTCAATAATATAAATTTAAATATAAGAAAAGGGGAGATGGTAGCCATCATTGGAAAATCAGGAAGCGGAAAAACAACTTTATTAAATATATTAAGCGGGATTGATTATGCAACTTCAGGTGATATGTTGTTTACCGGAGCTAATCTTACTTATATGAATGATGCTCAAAAAATGAGGTTTCGACAAAAACATATTGCGTTTGTTTTCCAAGCAAATAATTTATTAGATAATATTTCGGCATTAGGAAATGTAATGGTTGGTTCTCGATATTCATCAAAAAAAATAAAACGAAAACAAATATACGAAATGTTTGAATTACTGGGCTTAAAAGGAATGGAAAAGAAAAAGCCCCCAAACTTATCTGGAGGACAGCAGCAACGAGTTGCCATTGCCAGAGCATTATTAAAATACCCAGACATTCTTTTTTGTGATGAATTAACTTCTTCCCTAGATAAAAAAACTGGGCAGGAAATAATTGATCTACTAAAAAGAATTCAAGAAAAATACCACATGACAATTGTTATTGTTACTCATCATCCTAACATTGCTAGACAAGCAGAAAGAATAATTGAAATAGAAAATGGAAAAATTATTGAAAGTAGCATTAAAACTAATCTGGAAATGAATGCATCAGGGCTTAATAAGGATATTAAACTAAATTCAAATAAGGTTGAAGTTAGTTTGGAGGATTTAGCAACATTAAGTACAAATAGGGGACAAGAAACAGATTTCATTAATGATACAGATATTTTGTTTAATGGGAATGAAGTAAGTGAAAAATGAATAAAGTAAGAAAGTCTGATCAAGAACAAGAAAGAGAGAAGAAGCGGTTATACTTAATAAAGAAATTTCCTCATACTTATAACAAACATGTTTCAAATGCAATTAGCATTAAGGAATTCAAGCAAACAAAAGGGAAAGGAACAATCTTTGGCCGGGTAATGGCAAGAAGGGATATGGGTAAGAGTTTGTTTATTGACTTAATGAACAAACAAGAATCAATTCAACTTTATGTGAATTTAAAAAAAATTGATGCTGATTCAGTTGAGAACATTAAGCAACTTGATTTAGGTGATTTTATTGCGGTAACTGGAACCTATATGTTAACAAAAACAAAAGAAGTCTCAATTCGCACTGAGAAGTTTTGAATTGTCACTAAAGCATTACTACCCTTACCAAATAAATTAACCAAACTAAAGGATGAAGAGGAACTTGTTCGAAAAAGGTATCTCGATTTACTCATGAACGAAGAAAAGCAAAAAGTGTTTATCATGCGAGCAAAAGGGATGGAAACAATCCGAAGCTTTTTTAAAAAAAGAGGCTATCTTGAAGTGGAAACACCGCACTTACATACTTTATCTACAGGGGCAATTGCCAAACCTTTTCAGACACATCATAATGCTTTAGGAATTAACATGTATTTAAGAATCGCTCCTGAACTTTTTTTAAAAAGGTTAATTGCCGGAAATATGGGAAAAATATTTGAAATAGCTCATTGTTATCGGAATGAAGGTATTTCATATAAGCACAACCCAGAATTTGATTTAGTTGAAGCTTATCTACCTAATGCTTGTGCCCTTGATGTGGCAATGGTTGTTGAGGAATTAATTAAAGTAGTTGCAGTTACTTTTTGGGGAGGCCTTATTGGCAAAATAGAAAATAAGGAATACAATTTTGATCAAACTTTTCAAAAAATAACCATGAATGAGCTGGTAAAAGAAAAATATGGAATTGATCTTCTTGGTGTTTCTTTAGCAGAAGCAAAGCAATTTGCCAAAAAGTATATGGACTTAACTTTATTAAAAAAAGTTACTAATGCTGGAATTATGTACCAAATATATGAAGCATTAATTGAAAAAACCCTCAAGGGACCAGTTTTTGTTTTTAATCCTCCAGCTGAGGTATCCCCATTAGCAAAAAGAAATGAAGCAGACCCAAGAGTAGCAAATAGATTTGAGTTGATTATTAATGGAATTGAAATAGGTAATGGTTATGATGAACAAAATGATGCTCTGTTTCAGGAAGAAGCTTTCCTAGAACAAGCAGAACTTAAAAAAGCAGGAAATATTGAAGTTGGTGATTTTGATCATGAGTATTTAACCATGTTAAAGCATGGTTTACCACCAACAGGGGGGTTAGGAATAGGTTTGGATCGCTTATTTTTATTATTTTTAAATTTAAAATCAATTAAAGATATCATTCTTTTTCCGCCTGTTAAGGCCAAGAATATTTAAAAGAATTGTTTTTTCATAAAGAAGAAATCTGATATTTTTTTTATTTTTATTTTATAATCTAAATAGAAAGAGTGTTTTATGAAATTAACAAAAATGACTATAGCAATGATTATTGCAGCAGCAGCTGTAATTATTGGGTTAGGTTTAGGGATAGGAATTGGGGCAGCAATTTTTTAATTATGCTTTTTTCTTGATCATAATGCTATCGTAAAGTTAACGTACTTCCTTTGTAAATAACCAAGAAATATTGTTGTGTTATTAATAGCTATTAATGACGAATATTTAAGTAGTATATTTTAAAAAAAAATAAAACTAAGGTAAGATTATTTTTCTTTTTGAAAATAAAATACTTTAGCATTCACATTATAATTAATATGTAGTCAGGCCTTTTGGAGTTGTTTATGGTGGAAGAAAAAAAAGATGCATCTTTGCAGACAAGTGGAATAACTAAATTAAAAGAAAGAGTAACTAAATTACCAAAGATAACTTTGTGAACTACAGTTGGGGCAGTAGCATTAATGGTTGGTACTGGAATAGGAATAGGAATTAGTTCAGCTATTTTTAGCAAAACAGAGCAGACAGCTACTATTAAATTAGTGAAACTTGAACAACTTCCACCTGAAGGGGAAAAATTACCAGTCATGATGGTAACTGATGGTGGAACTGTGGATGATAAAACCTTTAATGAACAGGCATATTTGGCATTCTCAAGAATAGATAATTCTAATTCAGAAGATGCAATAAATGAAGCATTATATGGTGTAGATTCTGAAAGGTTTTATATTCAACCATCTTCAGATGAGCCAGCTGATCTGATAAATGCTTATAGAACTGCGATCACAACCTTAGGAAGAGACACAGTGACAAATGTTTCTGGAAATACTAGTTCTACAAATAAAAAGGTCCTTGTTGTAACGGGAAATAAACACAAGGATGCTATTTTTACTTTTAAACAAGAAAATCCTGATGATGATACCAAATTTCTTTTTTTAGATGATGGTGTTGATAATTTTGGCCATTTCCCCGATGACCAACCACTGACTGGTTTTAGAAATACTTATTGAATTAAATTCTATATGGGCACAGTTGCCTTTCAAGCAGGATATTTATCAGCATTATATTTAGAAGCAATTGGTGATACAACCCCAACACTGGGAGCTTGAGCTGCCCAATACCGACCTAATGAAACAATAGATATTTTTTTAGGTTTCATTGCCGGAGTCAGATATTATAATGAAAATAAAGCTGCTGATAAACCTGAGGTTACTTTTGTTAGATTTTCTGATGCAAGCAAATATACTGATGCTGGTTTTGAAAGGGGAGAAGTTGGGAGAAGCAACACAAACCACATGATTGATGGGGGAGCTGATATAATTTTCCCAATAGCAGGCAAACAAATAGAAGATGCCATAGATGAAATAAAAAAATCTGATCGAGCAAATGAAATTAAAGTAATTGGTATGAGTAATAATTTATCTAAAGCATACCAAGATGATAAAGAAATGTTGCTTACTTCTGTGAAAAAGAATGTCAGAAAAGCAACAATTGAGGGATATAAAGCTCTTACTGGCCTTTCCAATAATCTAGGAGAAGCTGAGGAAACAGAAATTCTTACTCATTCACCAACTACCAAGCTATTTATGCTTGGCCAGGAAAAGGGCTTTGTTAACTATGTTGAGCAATACTCTGCTTCAACTAAAGTTGGGGATACAGAAGTAACATGGGGGGATTTATATAAAAAAGTAAGATCTGTACCAGTATCTTTCATGAGAACAGCTAAAGTAAGTAACACTATAACTCTTGATAACCCAGATGCCCAAGCAATTATATTTTATATGGAAGGAAGATAAGATTTTCCTTTTTCTGAATAATTAAGTTCATTTGTAAATAAACTTAAAAAAGCTTTCATTAAATAGATAATTTAGAAATAAAAGCTGGTTAAGAATACATTTCTTGATGAGAAACCATAAATATGTCATATTATCCATTTAACTAATGAGATGTGATATTTCTAGTTAAGGTGGATCCCAATTATTGTTTTAAAATGAAAAACTGAATTTATAACTTCTTTAATTAAAACAAGAATAATAATAAGCCCTTTAGATCATTTAAACATCACCAATAATAGATTCAAAAGTAATTAAATAGCTTGAGAAACAAATTTAAGTATTATCGAATTTAATTCAATAATTCGCGCTAAAATTAGGCAAATGAGAATATTTGAATTATTTTCAGGGATTGGTACCCAATCTCTTGCCTTAAAGAAAGTAATTAAAAATACCCAAATTAGTGGTACATGTGATTACTTTCTACCTGCTATCGCCGCTTTTAATTGTTTACATAATAGAACATATTTAAGAAGAAAATACAGCAACATTACTATTAGTGAAAAAAGGGAATTCTTAAAAAAACAAAATCTTTCCATGAATTCCAAGGATTTGTTAAAACCAACTTACTGAAATAAAAAAAGTGATGATTTTATTAATTTCTGATTTAAACATGTAAAGATTTCAATTACTGAATATCATAATCACCTAGATATTAATAGCATTGATGTAAATAAGATTAATGATTGTGATTTACTTACTTATTCATTTCCTTGTCAAGATATCTCTTTACAAGGGAAAGGAAAAGGCATTGCTAAACAAGATGAAACTAGAAGCAGTTTAGTTTGAAAAGTAGAAAACATATTGAATCATTACAAAAGAAAAGGGACATTACCAAAATACTTATTGTTAGAGAATGTGGTTCAGTTAATGTACAAAAAGCATATTGATCAATTTAAAAAATGAAAAGCATATCTTGAATCTTTAGGATATAAGAATTATGATTTAGTATTGAATGCAGTTAATTTTGGTTCAGTACAAGCTAGAAAAAGATTATTCATGATTTCAGTAAAGGTGAAAAAAATTGGGGGGGGGGGGGGGGGGGGGGTAATGTATTAGATCTAGCACAATACAACAAACCAAAGCCCCTAGTTTTAAAAGATGTTGTTAGTGTATATGAAAAAGATCATCCTTGATTTGATAAAACATTTTTTGATTATAAGAAAAACAAAAATAATACTGGATTTAAAAAAACCAGAAATGGAATAATTAAAACTAAATTAAAAGGTTACACAAACTTTAATTCGGAAGCTACTGTTTATTCAGTAAATGGAAAATCACCAACTTTAACTGCAAGTGGAGCAAATAGTAGAATCAAATGCTTTTTTCCTGAGACAAAGAAAATTATTAGAATTTGTCCCCTTACTGCTTTTAAGTTAATGGGACTAACTGAAAATCAATTTAATGTAGTTTGAAAGGAAACTAAAAACTATTTAAGCTTTGAAAAACTACTTTATATTGCAGGGAATGCCATTGTAATGGAAGTTTTAATTGCTATTTTTAAAAAAATAAAACAAGTTGATGACATGATGGGAGGAAAGTAATGGATACAATATTCAATTTTAAGGATGAAGTAGAATATGTGAAAATCGATTTTGAAAGAAAAAGCAAAAGGGCTGCATCATGTAAAGGTAAATTAATAATGCTTGCTGATAAAACAACAAAACATATTATTGATTATAGATTTAATGTTATTGAGTGCAATATTGATCTTTTTACTACCCCATCATGATTTGGAGAAAAATCCCAGCAGAAAAAAAGTCGCATATTAAGAGAGGAATTATTTAAAAATTTAGGTCTAAGTAATAAACATGAAAAAAGACCCTCAACAAGTAGTAATAGAATTATCAAATTAAATAATAAACAAATAATGATCTTAAATGAATTTATAAATAATGTCGAAAAATGTACAACAATTAAGAATTTTATTAGACTTATTTCTGGTTGCAATCCTGCAGGAGAAGGATCTACACCTTCAAGAGCTCCTTTAAAGGCCGTTTTTAATGGAACAACAGTTCCATTTAGTTTGCTTATTAAGGCACTTTATGTTGGTCATAAATATAAACCTTTCAATAAATTGTGACTAAATGATGTTTTAGGACAAAGATATCAAGTAAAAACCTTTAAACAATTTATTAACAGTAGTGAGGAACTTAATAAATATTTCACCTTTTTAACAAAAGTAAAAACTAATTTTAATGATTACAAAATATTTAGAAAAGAAATGAAAAAGAAACTAGATAATTATCGCAAGCAAACTCTTCCAATTTATTATGAAAATGTAGCAAGAGAAAGAGCTAATTATTCTAAAACTATTGATGAATACTACCGCCCTATAATAAGAATCTTGAATAGTTTTCATTATGATAGAAGAGAGGATTGAGAAAAAGCGCATATATTTGGGGTTAGTGAAATAAAAAATGAAATTCTGAAAGAAGCTTGGGAAAACACAAATGTTAGAACAAAAGAATATATTAATTATATTAGTAATAAGTTTAATTTTCTTCCTTTGAAAATAGTATTCATAAATGTATGATAAAATCAGATTATTTATAATATGAAAGGCAGCCTAATTCCATTAAAAATAACAGGGGAAGAATTTGGGCAAATTTATAAAAAAGCTAGAAAACATAATTTACACCAACTGCCTGATGACTGATTAAATTCAGACCGAATCAAATTTATTAAACTACATTATGAATATGTTCAAGAAAATATTTTGTAATTAGTTTAGTAAAAAGGTTTAATCTTTATGATGTTTCTTGGTTATCAAAATTTATAATAATACCTTTTTACTTATTAAAAACACTAATGATATCTATTGCTAAGTTAATTAATAAGTATCGTTTTATTACATCCAAAGATATAATATGAATATATAAAATGTAGTATTAGTTAATGATAATTTATGTTTTTATTTATTCTTGGTTTATATTGCATTTGAAAATGATAGGAGGAAAAGATGAAGATTAATCCAACAATTGTATTTTATAATGGTAAAGCTAGTGAAGCAGTTGAGTATTATAAAAAGGTTTTAGGTGCGAAAGTTGTTTGAAAAGCAACTTATGCTGATGCAAAGAAGTTTAATGCTCCAGAAGAAGCACTAAAAGGAACGAAACCAGATTGAATTATGCATAGTGAATTAGTATTTAATGGGGCAACATTTATGTTATCTGATTGACATGCAGAAAAAATGTCATCTGATTTAAATCCAGCTAATGTGGAAATACTAGTTCAACCAGAAACTGCTGAACTAGTTGATGAATATACTAATAAACTAGGTGAAGAAGGGCATATAGTTCTACCACCTAAAGATGTTTTTTGAAATGCAAGATATGCTCATGTAATTGATAAGTATGGGGTTGCTTGACACTTTAATTATCAAAAGCCATCATATACAATTGGTTTGATGGAAGGAAGTTACCAGTACCCATTATATATATTGATTCAATTTAAAATACTTTTTAATAACATATTTATCACTAAAAATTTAGTTATTAAATTAATACTTAAATGTAATATTAATATAAAGAAAGAAATGTAATTAGTTTTGGTGAAGATGTAACTTTATGACTTTAAAAGAAGAAAATTATCACAATCTAATTCTAACTTACAGAAATAAACATATTTTTATGGGAGAATTTTTAGAATTTTTAGAATTTACTAAATTTTCCCTTATAATATGATTGTAATTAGGAGGTAACAAATGAAAGAAGAAAAGAAAAGGGAACAATACATAAAGGAGCTAGATAGCTTTAATAATAAGTATTTTAATGATGACCAAAAAACAATCATTAAAACAATACTAGAGCTGGTTCCAGAAAAAGAAATTGATGCATATGCTAGGTTTCTTTTTATGAAAAGATCTGTTGGGTTTGGATTTGATTATTCACCTGAGATTGCTAAGGGAAGAATAGTTCTTCTAGATGAAGATAAAAAAAGAAGAATTAATGTTCATGATGAGGTAACAACAGATGAAAACAAACTAATTATTGGTAATAATTATAATGCATTGCAATCATTACTTTGTACTCATAAAAAGAAAATTGATGTTATTTATATAGATCCTTACAACACTGAAAAAGCCATTGAAGTAGGAAATTTCTCATCTAATGATAGTAAAACTAAAAACAAATGACAATATAAGGATAAATTTGGTAGAACTGGATGACTCAAAATGATGAAAGATTTACTTGATAAAGCAAAAGAGTTACTTTCGGAAGATGGAATTATTTTTGTATCTATGGATGATACTGAACAGGCATATTTAAAACAACTTATGGATGATATTTTTGGGGAAACTAACTTTGTTTCTAATATTATCTGAAAGAAATCTGGAGGAGCTGGAGATGCAAAACAAATTTCTAATTGTCATGAATATATTTTGTGTTATGCTTATTGCAAGGAGTTTCATGGCCCTGAAAAAAATTCATCTAAATATAAAAATACTGATAAATATGAAAAAGAAAGAGGAAAATTTATTTATCAAGATATTTTTCATACTAAAAGAACATGATATAAGGGTTTAGATTTTCCAGTTTATGTAACAGATGACAATAAAATCTTGCTTGAAAAACCAGATGGAGGTGATTTTAAAATTGTTTATGCTGGAAGCAATACCTGAACACTTAATGAAAAGAAGGCAGATTGAAACAGACGACAAAGTAATGCTAATGCATCTGACATCCGGTGAACTTGAAGTAAAAAAGCCTGACAAAAAGCAATAGATTTGGATTTTCTTGAAGTTATAAGAAATGGAGAAGATAAAATCAGAATTGCTAAAAAGATTTATAAAAAAGTGCAGTATGATGCTAAAAATCAAAAAATAGTAGAAGCTAAAAACTACAAATTCCTAGCATCAGTTATTCATAAGATAAAAATAAGAAGTAATGGTAATTATAAGGAAATTGCCGTTAGTTCAGCAACTGGAAGTAAAGATATTGAGGAATTATTTACCAGAAGAGTATTTAGTTTTCCAAAACCTGTGATACTTATTAAACTATTATTACAATGCCACCCTAATAAGAATGCTGCTGTTTTAGATTTCTTTGGTGGTTCAGGAACAACAGGCCATGCTGTACTAGAATTAAACAGAGAAGATGGTGGTAAAAGAAAATTCATTCTTTGCGCAAATAATGAGAATAATATTGCTCATAATACAACTTATGAACGTTTACACAGAATAATTAAAGGAAAAGGCACTAAGGAAGAAACGGATTTTAAATGATTAGAAAAAAACCAACCTTTTTCTGGCACAGAACTTCGGGTATTAAATATTACAACCACTAATATTGAAATAAAAACTAAGGATATAGATGGAGTGATTAAAAAAGCTGAAACAGGTCTTAAATTATTAAGTAGTGAATATACTAAGAAAAAGCTTGATCTTTATTATGATTTAGCTGCTCTTAATCCTTTAGAAAAAAAAGAGGACAAATAAAATGATATTAACATCTACTCAAGAAAAGGCAGTTGCTAAGTTAATAAAAGCTTATCACAAATCTTCTAATGAAGATAAAATTGTTTGTTTTAAGGCACCTACTGGATCAGGGAAGACTTTTATGGCTTCTGAATTTATTTCATATGTTTTATCTTGTAGCGAAGAAAAAGTAATTGTTGTTTTTATGACTATATCAACTGCAGAATTGCCTAAGCAATTAGCAACTAAATTAGAGCAGTATAAAGATTATCATTTATTCAAAGATTATGAAATTAAATTTATAGATTCACCCTCAAAAAACAATAAAAAAATAGAAGATTTAAAAGAGTTTGATGTAAGAAAAAATATGGTATTTGTTCTTGGAATTTCATCATTTGGGAAAAACACTTTGTTTTATCAAAATAACACACTTAACACTTTCCTAAAGCAAATAAAACTATCAAACTATAAGTTAATCTTTATTCGGGATGAAGCACATGTGGGAGATAAGCCAGAAAATGTTGATGAAAAATCTGTTACAGAAAAACTACATGATGCTGCTTGTTTTTCTATTGAAATGTCTGCTACACCTAAAAGAGCCAAGAAGATTATTGAAATTACTCATGAAGAATTAAAGAAGAATGATAGACCCAAGTGCTTATTAAAAACAATCAAAGCCATTAAGGATCTTTCAGATGAAATAGATAAATGGAAAGAAAAAGTTAATAAAGCAGAAACTAACTCCGTTAAAAGCATAATTAATAAAGAAAGTGATATGATTAGTGAAGAAGAGTTGATAGATTTTGCTCTTTGAAAATTCAAACAGACTCAAAAGGAATATGAAAAACTAGAATTAGGAATACGCCCTGCATTATTAATTCAGGTCAAGAATGAAGCAAAGGAAGAACAAGAAAGCTTTAAGGAATACCTTGAATTAATAGAAAGAAAATTAAATGAAAACAACCTGAAATATTTAATTTATCTTAGCAAGGATAAAAGAATTGGGAAAGTAAAAGATAGTTCTGGCTTACCTGCTACATTAAAATATGCTTCAAATAATGATTCAGAAATAGATGTAATTATTTTTAAAACTGGACCAGCAGCAGGATGAGATATACCTCGAGCTAATACATTGCTTCAACTAAGAAATGTTCACTCAGAAACTTTATCTCTACAAACCTTAGGAAGAATTAAAAGAAATCCTTATCCTGGTCTTGAATTTGAAGAAACTACAAGTAAGTATTATGTATATTACTTGAATCATTTACCATCAGAAGATTTTATGTTGTATAAATTAGCAGATGAGTTTAAAGAAAAAGGCAAAAATCTATTAATAGGAAAAATTGAGCTAGAAATTGATGAGAACAAAAAAGAAGAAGCAATAAAACAATATAAGAATAAAGTAATAAAGCATATTAAAAGTTCAGACTTTATAAAAGATCTAGATGGCCATATAGGAATCACATATGAATATAACAATGATGTTAAAGTAAAAGGGAAAGCCATAGAGAATGCAATTAGTTTAAAAGCTGAAAATTACAAGACAGAATTAAAACATGGAAAAAAACTATATTTAAAATATTTTGAGCAAGCATTAAAAAATATCCAAACAGATAAAAGTTTGGAAATTAAGAAATATTGACTTTATCAATCAAGGCATAAATTGTATTCTTTCTTAAATGAAGCATTAATGACAAATAGTAATGGTTTTAAATATAGAATTATGAAATCTGAAAAAATTAAAGATTCATATATTTTTCCATTCAAAAATAAAAAAGATAAACAAATAGACTTTGATATTTCTGACATTGATAAATATGGATATATCCCTTGCACTGAGGCTAAAGAGAAATATCAATATCTTGATTCAAAACCTGAGAAAAAATTCATGAAGCGTTTTGAAAAAATAATTCTTTTAAAATTAGGTGTTAATATTGATTTTTTTGCTAAAATGCCCCCAGCTGCAGAAATTTCTTTTGAATATCTAACAAAGAATAATGAAGAAAAAAGACGATCTTATATAGATTTTGCAATTGAATATAGGAATAAAATTATTATGGTTGAAGTTAAATCAGGGGAACATGATCTTCATGAAGAAAAAACCAATGCTCTTTTAGAGGCATATAAGCAGTACATGTCAGTAAATACAAGAATAAATGAAACAAAAAAAGAGCTTAAATTAGTGCTTTATTGATACAATCAAAAGCATGATAAGCCCCACGAATTTACTTATTGGGATGCCAATGGTAAACAAAGAAAAGAATATAGTTTTCAAAAGGCATTCAAAGATTTATTAGATTTAGAAGAACAGGATGTTAAGGATAAAAAAGCATCATTTAAATAAGAATGAAAGACCTCTTTTTAAAGTAAATTAACAAAAACTAATATGGAGAAAATTGCACTTCTTCTTTCAAAACATTGATAAATAACTGCCTTTTAGGTCTGTCTGAACAAGGTAGATATGTAAAAACCCAAACATAAATATCACAAGCCCAGGTTTTTAAAACTATAAGGCTTATATAAAAGATTTCTTATGGTTTCTCAGCAAACTAATAATGGAGATAATATAGTTAGATTTAGAAGAAAGAAAATGTTCTTGCTTTTGAGTGGATTAACTCAAATATTTTTTCAATATTGAAGATAATAATAAGTTGAAGGGAAATCTAATTAAGCAATTCAAAGTTGGAAGTAATATGTAAATTAAACTAACCAATATAATTCAATTTTAAGAATCCATTTATTAGATAAATAGGTTATATTGAAATCTAAGAAAATATTAATTTACTAAAGAAACATATTTTTCATGGTTAAATTTACAAAGCTGATAGGATTTACTAAATTTTTCCTATATAATATAATATGGAGGTAGAAAATGAAAGAAGGAAAGAAAAGGGAACAATACATAAAGGAGCTAGATAGCTTTAATAACAAGTATTTTAATGATGATCAAAAAAGGATCATTAAAACATTGTTAGAACTAGTTCCAGAAAAAGAAATTGATGCATATGCTAGGTTTCTTTTTATGAAAAGAACTGTTGGATTCGGATTTGATTATTCACCTGAAATTGCCAAAGGAAGAATAGTACTTCTTGAAGAAGATAAGAAACGAAGAATTAATGTAGGTGATGAAGTGACAGCAGATGAGAATAAATTAATCATTGGTGATAATTACAATGCTCTTAAATCATTACTTTGTACTTATAAAGGGAAAATAGATGTTATTTATATTGATCCACCTTATAACACAATAAGATCTGTATTTGAGGGAAATCAATCTTCTAAAGAAAAAATAGGGAAGAACAGTTTAATTTATAAAGATAAATTTGGAAGAAATGGTTGACTAACAATGATGGTAGATAGACTTTATCAAGCAAAAGAACTTCTTGCAGATGATGGTGTCATTTTTGTTTCAATTAATGATTATGAACAAGCTTATTTAAAAGTAGCAATGGATGATATTTTTGGAGAAGAGAATTTTGTAGGAACAATCATTTGGTTAAATGGAGTTGCTCAATCTGATGCAAATAATATGCAAAGAAATCATGAATATGTGCATGTGTACTCAAAAAATTCAAAAAAACTGATTTTCCAGCGAATAATACAAAGAGATGAAAAAAAGATCTATCAAGATGAAAGGGGCAAGTATGTTGTTACTTCTTCCTTGGTAGCTAGTCCTGCAGTTTTAAATGATGGTCCAACTATGGGGACTACAATTTATTGAAGAGAGAGTGATAATAGTTTTGTTTTTAAAGATGATTATGATAAAAATAAAGCAAAAATTTCTAATGAATATAAAGAAATTTATAAAGAACCAGATCCTCAACTTCTTAATGATGGATATGTACCAATAAGACCTCCTAAAAAAGGAGGTAAAATCAGGCGTTGATCAAGGTCCCGGAATACATTAGAAGAAGGTGATGGAATAAAAATAAAAAAATACAAAGGTAAATTAACACCTTACAGAAAACAATACATTAACAATCCATGAATTCAATATAAGAATATTAGGTCCATAATAGGAGAAGAAAAAGGTGGAAAAGTTAGTGCTGCTATTGGATCTAAAGATTTAACAGATATAATGGTAGAAAAAGTTTTTGATTATCCAAAGCCAGTAAAACTAATTGAATATTTTCTTTCTTGCTATTTTAAAAAAGATATAACAGTTCTAGATTTCTTTGCAGGTTCAGGAACAACAGGACAAGCTACATTGCAATTGAATAGAAAAGATGGTGGTAAAAGAAAATTCATTCTTTGTACAAATAATGAGAATAATATTGCTCATAATGTAACCTATGAGCGTTTATATCGAATAATTAAAGGGGAAGGCACTAAAGGAGAAACAGATTTTAAATGATTAGAAAAAAACAAACCTTTTACTAATACTAAACTACGGGTAATAGATATTACAACCACTAATATTGGAACAAATACTAAGGGTATTGATGGAATTATTAAAAAAGCGGAAACAGGTCTTAAATTATTAAGAAGTGAATATACTAAAAAAGGTCTTGATCTTTATTATGATTTAGCTGCTCTTAATCCCTTAAAAGAAGATAATAATAAGTAATAAATGGTATTAACTCCTGCTCAAAAACATGCAGTAGATAAGCTTACTCAAGCTTATCTAGATCATGATAAAGATAAGATTATTTGTTTTAAAGCTCCTACTGGATCTGGAAAGACCTTCATGGCTTCTGAATTCATTTCAAGGGTTTTTGGAATTGAGGCTTCCCAACCACAAAAAACAGTAATTGTTTTTTTAACAATATCTAGTGCTGAGTTACCAAGGCAGTTAACAAATAAACTAAAACAATACCAGAAATTTCATCATGGATTTACTAATTATGAAATTGAATTTATTCAATCACCTTCAAATAGTGATAAAAGAATTGAGGATTTAAAAGAGTTTGATTTAAAAAACAACAAGATTTTTGTTTTAGGAATATCATCCTTTGGAAAAAACACTTTGTTTTATCAAAATGATACACTTAATACTTTCTTAAAACAAATAAAACTTCTTGAACTATAAATTAATCTTTATTCGGGATGAAGCACATATTGGGAAAAAAGCAACTGGAGTAGATTTAGAATCAGTTGTAGGTAAATTATATAAAGCTGCTTATTTTTCATTAGAAATGTCAGCAACCCCTAGAGAAGCTGCTAAGATCATCATACTAACACATGAAGAAATCATGAATGATGATATTAAACTTCTTAAAGGAGAAGAGGCTTCTGGTAATTTAAGTAAAATTCTAGGTAATAATTCTACAGAAGCTGATTTAATTAAACATGTTCTAGATCAATTCAAAAAATCACAGGCTGAATATGCAAAATTAAAACCAGTAATCAGACCAGCACTGCTAATTCAAATTGATAATGATAGTGAGATAAATCCTGAAAGAAAAAGATTATATGAGAAAGGACTTAATTTAATTCGCAAAAAATTAGATGAACATAATCTTAGTTATTTAGAATATTTAGAAAACAGAAAGGTTGTAAGAAACATTAAATGTCCAGCAACCTTAGAATATGCATCAAAACCAGAATCAATGATTGATGTCATAATTATTAAAATTGGTCCTTCTATTGGTTGAGACATTCCGCGTGCTAACATGTTGCTTCAGTTAAGAAGTGTTAGTTCAATGATATTAACAATTCAAACCATTGGCAGAATCTTAAGAAATCCTTATCCAGGTTTAGTTTTTAATAAAACAACTAATAAATACTATATTTATACAAACAGTTATTCAAAGAACCAGTTACTAAGAAAATACAATTTAAAAGATAAATATCAAGAGCGAGCAAAGGGTGTCAAAAAAAGAAAATCCACCCAAATGAAACTAAATAAGAAAGAATATATAAATGCAATTAAAGCTTTTATATATTCTGATGAATTTAAAAACAAAATCAAAAAATTAAATGCTAGCAGGATTCCTATTTCTAGCTTCTTCTTTAATGAAGAAGCAAAGAAAACAATTGAGCTTATTGAAAATGGAATTTATTTAAAAATTAGTAATGCAATTGTTTTTTCCTATCTTGAAAAGAAGTATTTAGTGTCGAAATTTATTAAGGATTTATATAAACTTGCAAAATTAATTAACATGAGTAAAGAAGTTATTAAGTATGTCTTTATTGAACAAAGACAAAAACTTACAGCAATAAGAAAACAGTTTCTTATTGATACAACAAGAAAAGAAGAAAAAAAGGATGATGCAAAACAACATGCATGCAAGTCAAACTATCTTGGTATTATCAAACAGAATAACAGTAATGTTCCTAGTTTTGAACAGTATGCTTATCAAAGAATTACTTCTTCTTTAGTCACAAACAAGCTTTTTATAAAACTATCTGAAGAAAAACAACTTCTTTTTAATTATTTAGTTAACCAGGTTATAAAAGACAAGGCAAACATAGGGGCCCTTTTTATTGAAAAAAAAGTAAAAACCCTTATTGAAAATCCAATTTATTTTGAATATCTTAACAAGAAACAAATACAATAAACAAGATTGACATCAATGCAATTATTAAAAAGAAAAACAAAGTAATAATGTTTACTGTATTATCAACTAACATTAATAAAGAGTAATGAAGGTAAGAATCTTCAAAAATGACTAGAAAATTATTTAAACATTAATATTTTTCATGAGAATAAAAAGCTAAACTTACAGTTTGTCTTATTTAGTTATGATTCAGTTAAGAAAACAAAACAGTTTCTTTATTTAAAAGAAAAAAAATGAATTCAGAGTTCTGAATTCAAAATAAATTAAATAATCTACTTGAGGAGGTAACAATGAAATTAACAAGATCACAAAGAGAAGCAGTAAATAAGATGCTAGATGCTTATAGTAAGCGGGCTAAAGTCAAGCGGGCTTGATTTAAAGCACCTACAGGATCAGGAAAAACCTTTATGGCATCAGAATTTATTTCTAGGGTGCTTGGAGGATGAGCTGGTAGTGGTAGGAAAACAATTGTAGTTTTTATGACCATTTCAACAGCAGAATTACCTAAGCAATTAGCAACTAAACTAAAGGATTATCGAAAGTATCATAATTTTAAAAACTACAACATTGAGTTTATTGATTCACCATCCAAAAGCCAAAAGAAAATTGAGGATTTAAAAGAATTTCAAATTAAGAATAATAAGATATTTGTTTTAGGAGTATCATCATTTGGTAAAAACACTTTATTTCATGAAAACAAAACTCTTGATACTTTTTTACATCAACTAAAAGCATTAAATTATAACTTAATATTTCTTCGTGATGAAGCTCATATTGGACTTAAATCTGTAAAAGGACTAAATAAAAAACTCCTTAATGAAGTTAATCAAAAATTATTTGATGCAGCAGAATTCATTCTAACAATGACTGCTACCCCACCAAAGAATGCAGAAAACATGATTGTGATTACAAATGATGATCTCAAAAATGATGATGAATATTTGTTAAAGGGCAATATGGCCTTAAAGGGTCTTAGACTAGCTAAGGAAATAGGAAGTGAAGTAGTAGAAGAGGATGAATTAATAGAATTTGCAATAAGAAAATTTAAGCAATCCCAAAAAGAATACGAAAGCCTGGATTTACCTAATCCAATTCGGCCAGCTTTATTAATTCAGGTTAATAATGACAGTTTAATAAATGAAGAAATAAAAAGAAGATTTCATGACTGTCTGGCATCAATTGAAGAAAAACTAAAAAAATATAATTTAACTTATCTAGTTTATTTTGGAGACAAAAAAGAAGTAAAAAACCCCATTCGTCCTGATCTTCCTCCAACCCTTGAGTATGCATCTAAGGATGATTCCTGAATTGATGCTGTGATTTTGAAGGTAGGACCAACAGTGGGGTGAGACATTCCTCGTGCTAACACCCTTCTTCAATTAAGAGGAGTTCAATCACCATATTTAACTGTCCAAACTCTAGGTAGAATTAAAAGAAACCCCTATCCAGAACTAAAATACAATGAAATAACCGATAAGTATTTTGTCTATTTTAGTAGTTGACCTGATGAAAGTGAGATCACAAGAGATATTGTCAGTTATGCATTAGAAAGTAGTTTTGAAAAGAAAAAACTTAAAGTAGGGCGAATTACTCAGGATGAAAAAACAAAGAAGGAGATTATTGAAGCATATAAAAATACTGTTCGTAGTTTTATTAAATCAGATCTCTTCATTAAAGATAGAGTAGAGAAGTACCCCAAAGACCAAGTAATCTTTTATGAAGACTGATGTAATTACCAAATAAGAGTCAGGTTTTCGATTGAAAATGAAATCTATGTCAAAATAGCAAACACTTTAAATTTTGGTACTACTGAAGCAAAAAATTTATTAATGGAAGATTTCTTTAGTGATTTAAAAAAACTTAAAACAGATCGCAGTTTTGAAGTAGTTAAATACCAATTTTATGCATGCAAAAACATACTAAAAGATTTTATGAAGAGTGTTAAAGCTAGAAAACCTGGTCAGGATATTTATCAAATATCAGCTTCCAAAGAGCTGGTTTTAGCTTATGATATGCCCAAACCAATGGGTGATAAAGAAAGAGGCATCTTATCTAATGTTGATAATATAGTTAATTATGGATATCGGTTAGTTGGTAGTGATGATAATATTCAATACCTTGATTCATGACCAGAAAAAATATTTCTGGACACTTTTAAGCGAGAAATTCTTCATAATTTAAACATCAAGCTAGATTTTTTTGCGAAGATGCCGAAAGCAAAGGATATTTACTTTGAATACTGATCAAATGAAGAAGATCATGAAATTAAAAGATCTTATATTGATTTTGCAATTGAATACAAAAACCACATTATTATGGTCGAAGTGAAATCTAATGATCAAGATTATAATTCTGAAAAAACTAAGTTGTTAAAAAAGGCTTATCAGAAATACATGCTTGAACAAAAAAAACAAAATAAGAAAACAGGAAAACAACTTTATTTTGTTGTTTATTCATATAATCATGAACATGGATATCATGTTTTTGATTACATGTTGGAAGATGGAAAATGACAAAATGCTTATACCTTTACTGAAGCGTTTAAGAATTTGTTAAGTTTACAATAATAAAATGGATGATCAAATAAGAAAGAATTTTATTAAACAAGTAACCACCTTAAAAGGCAACCTTTTAAGTGATAATGAAAAGGAAATAGCAATTAAGATTTTAGAGCATGTTCCTGCTACAGAACTGGAAGCTGTTGCTCGTTTTATTTTCAGTAAACAAAAAATAGCTTTCGTATTTGATAATGATCCAATAGAAGCAAAAGATCTTATTATCAAGTTAGTTGAGGATAAAAAGAAAAGAATTAATGTTGAGGAAGAAATAGCTACTGATGAAAACAAATTATTAATTGGTGATGATTATAGTGCTTTAAAATCATTATTACTTACTCATAAAGGAAAAATTGATGTTATTTATCTAGATGCAACTAATATGATCAAAAAAGCAGAAGAAAAAGGAGCTTCTAGGCATTTTAAAAAAGAAACAGACAAACAAAAAACATGGTTGCCTTTAATGAACAAGAAACTAAAGATGATCAAAGATTTATTATCTAATGAAGGAACTATTTTTGTTTCAATTGATCAAGAAAACGAAGCCTATCTAGTTATTCTGATGAATGATTTATTTGGGGAAGGAAAGTTTTTTGCTTCCTTACCAAGACATTCATCAATGGGAATTAGCTTAAGCAAGCACATAATGATTCATCATGAATATCTTTTAGTATATAGTAGAAGAGAGCAGTTTAAAGGTCCCCTAATTAGAAGGGGAGCTAAGGATGAAGATGAAAGGGGTAAATACTACTTGATGCCTTTAACTGTAAGGGGATTCTTCAGAAAGTATCGGGAAGAATTTAATTATGAAGTAGAGTTAGATGGAGAGATTTATAAGCCAAGAGCAAAAGATGGTAAAGAAATTGGCTGAAGTTGAAGTAAAGAAAGAATGGAGAAAGCAAAATCCTTGCAACTACTAGTTGGCAAGGAAGGGAATCTGTATTATAAAAAATACCTTAATTATAATTTTGATCCCAAAACTGATACTTTAGTTCCTTATGAACGAAGAAGAAGTATCCGCTCATCTGATTTATTTTCCTTTACTTATGCTAATTTTTTCGCTAGAAGAACAATGAAGCAAATTAATCCTGATGAAACTAATTATCAATACTATAAATCAATTAAATTGATCACAACAACTTTACAGTGAGTAGATCAGAAAGATGCCCTTATCTTAGATTTGGCTAGTGAATCTCCAGCAATAGCATTAGCAGTAATGAAGTTGAATCAAGAGGATGAAGGAAAAAGAAACTTCATTATTTGTCTAAATAATGAAGATAAAAATCATTGTGCTTCAATTTATGAATATTTATATCGAGTAATAAAAGGCAAAACTACTACTGGCAAAACTGATTTTGAATGGTTAGCAGAGAATAACCTTTATCTAAATGAAAAAGTGCGCACTATCAACATTGATGATACTATTTCCATTCAAGTAAATACCAAAGAAATTGATATGATCATTAGTGAAGTAAAAAAAGGGCTGTTACTTCTAAATTGTAACTATGATAAAAAGACCTAGAGCTTTTTTATGATTTAGCTACTCTCAATCCTTTACTTAATAGGGAAGGTAAATAACAAATGGAATTAATAAAAGTTCAACAAAATGCAGTGAAGGAATTATTAACTGCATATGAGAATCGTAACAAAAAGAAAAAAGCTTGATTTAAAACACCAATTGGATCAGGAAAAATCCTCATGATCTCAGAGTTTATTTCCCAGGTCCTAAAAAAATGAGCAAATAGTAAACGAAAAACAATCATTGTTTTTATGACTGTATCAACAGCAGCATTGCCGAAGCAATTAGCAACTAAACTAAAAACTTATCAAAAGTTTCATCAATTTAATAATTATAAAATTGAGTTTATTGATGCTCCATCCAGAAGTAAAACAAGAATCAATGATTTAAGGGAATTTAAAATTGAAAACAACAAGATATTTGTTTTTGGAGCAGCATCATTTGCTAAAAATACCTTATTTTATGAAAACAAAACTCTTGAGACTTTTCTCAATCAACTAAAAGCCTTAGATTATAACTTAATTTTTATTCTTGATGAAAGCTATGTAAGTGTTAGCCGAACAAAAGCAGTAAATAAGGAACTAGTTAGGACAATTGATCAAAAACTAGATGCTGCTGCCGAATTCATTTTAACTGTGACTACTACCCCTCCAAGAACAGCAACTAACCTGATTAAGATTACTGATATGGATCTTGAAGATGGTGCTAAAAGATTATTAAAAAGCAATATGGTTTTAAATTATCATGACTTTGTTAAGGAAGCAGGAAAAGGAATTGTAAGTGATGCAGAATTATTAGATTTTGTAATTCAGAAATTTAAAAAATCCCAAAAAGAATATGCAAGTCTAGCTTTGTCAAATCCAATTCGGCCAGCCTTGTTGATACCTATTGGTAATGAGGCGAGAAGAAGTAACCATGAAAAAAAACAGTTTCAAAATCATCTTCAATCATTAGAAAAAAAGCTGCAAGAACACAACCTAACTTATTTAGTTTATTTTAGAAATTTCATACAGGTAAGAAATTCAATTTTTCCTGACCTTCCAGCTACTCTTGAATATGCAGCAAAGAATAATTCATGAATAGATGCTATTATCTATAAGAGCCAATTACTAATTGGCTATAATATTCCTCGTGCTAATACTTTAGTTCAGTTAAGAAGCATTGGTCCTTCTTACATAACAGCCCTTGATTTAAGCAAAATTAGGCGTAATCCTTATCCAAATTTAGAATATAATGAAGTAACTGATAAATACTTCGCATATTTTCATACTACTTTAATAAAAGAGGATCAAAAAGACAAACCGGATTTAATAAATTATGTATTAGAAGATAATTTTAAGGGGAAAAGCTTCCAACTTGGAAAAATTATTCTTGATCCTAAAAGTGAAAAAGCAATAATTGATAAATACAAAAAAAGAGTTTTTGCTTTTATTCATTCAGATGAGTTTAGAAACATGATCAGTAACCTTGATAACGGTAACATTGCTTCCCAAATTAAAAATATTATAACTAATAAAAGAATGATTAATTATCCCAATAATGCTGTTGAATTAAAAATATTTAATCAGCTAAATTTCCAATCACCTGATGCCAAGGAACTTCTTATGACTGAATTTTTTGAGGAATTAAAAAAAGTTAAGATCAAGATAAGTTTTGAACTAGTAAAATTCTGTTTTGCTTCTTTTAAAGATGTCTTTAGCAAATATATGCATGAAGCAAGACAAAGTATTGAAATAAAGGATACTTATCAAATAATGGATTCTAAAGAAATACCAACTTCTTACAATATATCACTTGTTAGCAAAAGACATAAGATCCTCTCAAATGTCCAAGAAATAATCAATTATGGGTACAAATTAGCAGGAAGGGATACCAATATTCAATACTTAGATTCTTGACCAGAGAAATTATTTCTTGATACATTTAAATGAGAAATACTAAAAGATCAAAAGATCAAGCTAGATTTTTTTGCCAAGCTCCCCAAAAGAGGAGGAATATATTTTCAATACAAACTAAGTCACAATAATAAAATAAAAAATTCCTATATTGATTTTATAATTGAATACAGAAACAGAATTATCATGGTCATAGTAATTGACACTGATCCTACTTCTCATCAGGAAGAAATTGATAATTTAAAAAAAGCTTATCAAGAGTATATGATTGCTTTGAAAAAGCAACATAAAAAAACAACAAAACAAGTTTGTTTTCTAATTTATTCTTATAATCATGAACATGGATACCATGTTTTGGATTATCTGCTTGAAGATACAAAATGAAAAGAAGTAAATAATTTTGTTCATGCTTTTGAAGATTTATTTGATATAATGAATCATACCATTTAAATGATTTAGTTTTTAAATAAATAGAAAAGAAAATTAAATTTATATTAAACTATAAATTAAGGAGGAGTGCATGAGATGTATATTTCAGAAAATGGGGCATAATTTAAGGAAAAAAGGAAGAAAGACTTCCTCATCAATAAACTATGAAAAGAATAAGGTTTACTCACCTTTCAAAGGGAAAGTAATTTCATTAACTGATGTTCCTGATGAAGTATTCTCACAAAAAATGCTAGGGGATGGGATAGCAGTTGATCCAGAAGAAGGAGGAGTGTTTTCCCCAGTTGTCGGAACAGTTATTTCTTCGTTTCCTACAGGTCATGCATTTACCATTAAAACTAAAACAAATCATGCTATTTTAATTCATGTTGGGATAGATACAGTTAATCTGAAGGGGAAGGGATTTAAGGTAATTACAGAATCTAAAACACGAGTGACTCCAGAAACTAAGCTTGTGGAAGTTGATCTAACTGTCACCAAAAAAATTGCTAAATCCATGATTACTCCAATGATCTTAGTTAATGATCCAACATATAAACAAGGAACAGTGAAGCTCCATGTAAAGGCAGGAGAAACAGTTGCCAAAGGGCAACTGTTATTTGAAATAATTTAATTAAAATTACCATTTTTTGAATTACTTAATTTCATTTAATTTAGGATTAATTTTGTTAATTTAAACTATTTTAATCATTAATAGTTAATAAAAGGCCTAATTTTGTAAATTTTCTCATAAAAAACATGATTTATGGCTAAGTAATTTTGTTTTTTATATAAATTACAGAATATAAAAAATCTAATATAATAAAAGTGTAAAGAAGCAATAGCTTCTTTCAGGGGGTGAAGTAATATGCTTTACTCCCGCCTCCTTTTAAGTTATTTATTTAATTATTTAGACTGTTTAAGAATAAAGAAGATTACTAATTATAATTGAATTTACTAAGTATTGAAAAAGGAATTATTTTTTTTAATAAATTATGTAAAATATACATGATGAAGAAGTTTGGTGTTGCCACAATTGTGGCCGTTGGCTTCTTGGTAATGTTGGGTGCATTAAATTTGCAAAGCCCCCAACAGTGATCCCAGATTACCAACAAATATGTATTGACAAGTTCCAGTTTACAAAGTGATTTAAGTAGCTATTTTAAAGAGGGGTATAAAACAGAATCCTCAATAAGTTCTCTTTTTACTTATGATCGAGAAATTGTAATTGAGGAAGAGAAAGATGATAAAAAAAATAAAGAACCAAAACCACCTGTATTCCGAAAAATTGAAACTCATTGTCAAGATGTTCTAGTTAATCCTGAAGAGGATGTTGATGCCTGCTTGTTGGCAATTTCTTTATCTAATACAGGAAACCTTAATGCTGATCTTACTTTTATTCCAGAAAATGTTAGAGAACTCGATTTTGATGCACGTTATTCAAATGTTGATTGAGAATCAACAACTGAGTGATTACAAAATACCATTAATTTATTTACAAATTTAGAAACCATAAGTATTCGTAATTATGCAGGAACTCACTTGTTTAATATGCAACAGGATCTTAAGGCATTTAAAATTTATAACAATAAAGTCATCTTAAATGCAAGTGTTTTTGAAAACTTATCAAGAACCGTTACAGAACTTGTTTATTGAAATTCACAGTTATCTAATATTGATGAAATTAAGTTAGATCGTTTCATGAATCTACAACATTTAGACTTATCATGAAATAAACTTACAACAATGCATAGTAATACAACAGATTTTGGAATTGGCTCCATTGTTCATTTAGAAACTCTTAATCTTTCTCATAATGATATTACTGACATTAGTGGCTTATATCGAACAAATGCCCAACCAAATAACTTCACAGAAATCAATTTAGTTTCCAATGACATTGTTGAAGGTGATTATGGTAATCATAACTTATTTCTTCATAATACAAGAGTTAACATTGATTTATCTAATAACAAAATTGTTGATGCAAACAAGATATTTGAAAAAATCAGATTTGATTCTAATTTACCAGATGAATTTCAACTGCTTGGTGAAGTTAATTTAACAAAAAATAAAATAACAACTTTACCAAATAAAGCTGCTGAAATTACTCACACCTTAATTTTGAAAGAAAATGATTTTTCCAAATTTTCTTCTTTAGATGAAACAGCAAAATTAGATACTGTCTTAATTAATAAAGATGACTTAAAGAAAGAAATCTGAAAAGGAGATATCTTTGCTGGGGACCGGGTTATTTCAATAAAGCCAGAGTATATTGGATGATTTTTAGCAAAAGGACGAAGTGATGATTCTTCTTTAAAACTATCTACTCTACAAGAAACATACATTGATCAAGTTCTATTACCAGTAGCAGTTGATCTATATACATCCGGAGTTATTCTTGAAAATCCTGCTGCTATCACAGCAACTCTTGATGACTTAAGAAGCAGTGCTCTTGGTGATTTAGCACTGGATGTTTCCTCAGTAAAAGAAGAATTGAACGCCCCATCTTCACTTACTGAATTTAATGTCATGGTAAGTTTAGCTACCAATGGAATAAATCAAGAAGTTGTTCAAAGTTACACTAATTACACTAATTACATCAGAATCAAAAATAATATTGATAGCGATACAAACTCAGAGCTTGACCGAACAACCCTAATTTTAATTATCACTTTATCAGCTCTTGGAATAATTATTGCAGCTGTATTTGTTGGTTTTTACTTTTTTAAGGGAAATAAAAAAAGACAAAAGGGAGATTTTTAATGAAAACAAAGTTAATGAAGCTTTTTGTTTCTGCTACGTTGGCAATTGGAATAATTACTGGGGGCATTGTTACTGCTAATAATTTAGTTAATACCAAAGTAAAAGAAAAATCAGCTTATGCTTTGGTAAATGAAAGTTTAACTGATGAAGAAGTAATTAATTATCAAACACAAGTACCAGATTGGGTTAATACAGTTCAAATTAATGTTAATGGAAATGCTGTAACTACTTATTCCATTGCTGAATTAATCGCAAATAATTACGAAACTTTTGATCAATTTAAGAACCAATTTTTTAATTCAGGAAGGCTTAATTTTAAGAAAACAAATTGTGAAACAACAATTAAAAATGCCTATCGATCTACTAATAACTGTGCCTTTTTGACTAGTCTACTTTATATGGAAGAAGTAAACAACAGAATTGAGGGGGAAGATGGAGAGGATTTATTTATTACTGCAAATAATAATAATACTCATTGGGTAATAAATCCCGAATTCTTTAAGGAAGATACTAATGAAACTGATGCTGATGATAATTATCTGGTTCTCAACTACTTAGCTCATAATGAAAGATTTGGATTTGAAAAAGAAGAAATTACTGCAGCTCCATTCCAATTAGCTTTCTTAATGGGAGCTAAAGGTGCAGCAATTAGAGATTTTTCTCTTTCCCGATTTCCATCTGCTTCTCCAACAAGTAGTCAAGCAATTTTTAATTTTGAGGGGAATCCAATTGTTCATTACCCAACCCGAGCTTTTACTACAGAAAGAATTGAATCAGTTAATTTAAAAAGAACAAATTTAGGAGCCTTAGCTAGTGCTGCCTGACCAATGGTGTTTTCAAATGTTATCGATTTGAATCTGCAAGATAACTCTTTACAAAATGTCCCTGTGGGATTTCTACCTACCTTAACTAGCTTAAAACACCTAAGACTCTCAAGTTCAAATGCTGATGTTGAAGAAAAAAATGATCTAACAACATTGCCAACTGATTTTAGTCAAATTGCACCACATTTAGAATTATTAGACTTAGGTTTTAATGACTTTGTTACTAATCCAATTTTGCCTTATATTCAAAATTTAAGTGCCTTACAAATACTAGAATTGCAAGGAAACACAATCACTCAAGTAGGAGATCTCGGCCAGTTAGGAGATACATTATTATCTTTATCCTTAAAAAATACAAATATAAGTTCAATTGGAACTATTTTGAATAATTTAACCAAACTACAAACACTAATCTTAAGTGACAATAGTTTGTCATCCTTACCAACATCTTTCTTTGATAATTATGATGATTTAGTTTATTTAGATTTAAATAAAAATCAACTTACTTCCTTACCTAATCTAAATAACTTAAGAAAATTAAGAACCCTCCTTGTTGCTGAAAATGAAAATTTAGAGTTAAATGCTGATAGTTTAGTAAATTTAGAGGAACTAAATGTTCTAAATCTTAACTATACCAAAGTTGATGTGAATAGCTTGGATATCAGTAGCCTTCCTCTTTATCAGGTTTCATTCAATAAGCTTAGTCTAACTGAGGTTCCAGAAAATATTCTTAGTATTACTTCCTTACAATTAGTTTCTCTAAGTGAAAATCAAATTGCAGAAGCTAAAATTGCTCCATATTGAAGAAGGGTCAGTTTTTATAATAATCCAATTAAAACTATTAGTTCTTATGGAATGCCAGCTATGAGTTCCCTAATTAAACCACGAGAAGGATTTACTTTCTTAAATTGAACAGAGCACCTAGAAGCAATCATTCTGGATTATTCTAATTTAGATTGAGCATTAATGAATGACCCCCGTATTCTGAAGGTGCGGATTCCACTTTTCTGGGATTTATCAAGAATTGCTAATTTTTATTCAGCTGCCTCATCAGCAGGAATGGTAAAGAAACCAATAAATGCTATTCTCCATAGTGATATTAAAAGGGAAGAGATTCCAGACATTTTACCAACAACTCTTGAATTTGAATTACTTAAGCCAACTGCTGAGTCTGAATTAAAAAAACTGAATGAAAATTACAACCGTGATTATGACTATAATGATATAAATGATGAAAATCTAGCTTATTCTTTTGCGAAAAGTTATAAAGGCCCTGAGGATTTTAATTCCATTAGTGCTTATACAACTGCCTTACAGGCATCAGTAAAGATAGCTTATAACAATTATGATTTATTAGTGGAAAATAATAAATTAAAAGCAGCAGTAAATAATAAAAATGATGAAAGAAATGCTGCCTTAGTTAGTGACCGCAATGTCACAATTCTCATTGTTGTTGCAATTGTATTTACCTTTCTCTTTACTACAATTGCTTTATTAATAATTGCTAACAGAAAAAAGAGAAAAGCAGAAAGCTAAAAGGAAAAATTATGAATATGTATGAATTAACCTTAATTATTGATTCATCGTTAGAGAAAAAAGATGCAGAGGTAATTGTTGAGAAAATTAAGAAAACAATAACAAATAACAAAGGAAAAATAATTGGAATTGATGCTTGGGGAATCAGAAAATTTGCTTATTTAATTAAAAGAAAAAGTTCTGGTTATTATTACTTTTTGCAATTTGAAATTGCCCCAGATAATGTTGAAAAAGTAGAATGAACATATCGTTATGAAAAAGCAATCCTGCGTTATTTATTAATTAATTTATCTAAGGAAAAAACTTATTTTAAACAACTGGAAATTAATAAATTTAAATTAAGAAAGAAAAAAGAGGAAGAGAAAAAAGCTAAAGAACAAAAAGAGATGAAAAAAAAGAGTGAAGGTCTTGATTATACAACCATCACTAAGGAAGCAAAAATAGATGATTCAAAACCTAGGGAAGAAAAGAAGGCCCCGCTTCCCCTAATTGAGGAAGTTGATGCTCAAGAAAAAGCAGAACCAGCTAAAGCTACTCCAAGTACCGAAGAAACTTCAACAACAGAGCCAATAAAAAAAGATGAAAAGAAAAAGCCAATTCTAAATGAAAAGCAAAATCTCAATAAAGAAACTGTAACTAAAATTTCACCAAAAGAAACCAAAAAAGAAAAACAGGTTGAAGTAAAAACAAAAAATGATAGCCAGCCCGGAGGAAAAGAAAGTGCTTAACCAGTTAAATATTATAGGTCGAATTACCCAATCACCTGTTATCCGAACAGTAAATACAAGAAATGGTGAAACCACTGTTTGTAATGTTAATGTTGCTGTTAACGAGTATGTGCGAAGAAATGAACAACAAACAACCTTTTTTCGGGTCGCTTTTTGGGGATCCCTAGCATTAAGGGCAGAAAAAGTTTTACAGGTAGGAACATTAGTTCATGTAATTGGAAGAGTTAGAGTATCACAATATACTGATGCAGAAGCACGAACTAAATTTAGCCTTGAAGTAAACGCATCTAATTTTACAGTTTTATTTTCTAGTCAAGTCCAAAGTCACCAATCACGAGTCAATAGAAAGCCAATAATAAATGAAACTAATGGATACACTCCGTCAGTAAAGCCAAATGAAGAGACCATTGATTTAGATAGAGAAGATATTAAAGAAGCACCAAGCACTGTTAATTTAGATTTTCAGGACATGCTCAAAAACATTACTAATAGCAGTGACACAACCCAGGTTACTGCAACTGGAACTAAAAAATACCATAGTGATAATGAAACCCATAAAGAAACAACCACAAATATAAACAAAAAAGATATTGGGACAGGAGATAATAATGAATAAAATTAGTGAAAGGAAACAACGAAAATGATGAAAAAAAGCACCACGACGTTGTTATTTTTCTGATAACCGAATCGTTTGAATAGATTACAAAGACACTGAGTTATTAAAAAAATTTATTAATAAACAAGGCAAAATTCTTTCTGCTTCCAGAACCGGAACAAAAAGAAAACACCAACGAAAACTCGGGGTTGCCATAAAAAGGGCAAGGCATATTGGGTTGCTCCCATTTGTTATTGATACAGTTGTTACACTTAATGAGGATTCAAGAAAAAGAGCATAAAAGCTTTATGCTAAATTGATTTTTTAGGAATAAGTTGTGTGACTAAACAAAAGTACATAATAGCTATTTTTGCTCTCCTGGTTTTTGTGCAGGTAGTTGTAATTATCCTAATTGAAACTTTTGTTGCTGAAAATATTGTTTCAGATGTCGATTTAAATGCATGACGCTATTCCATTATCATTTTTGTTGTTCTTAGCATGATATTGCTTCCTTTGTTAGCAGTGTTAGCAAAAAAGAATAAGAATAAAGAAACGCTGTTGATCACAAGAAGAATAAATGCTGTTTGTGACAAAACATTTTCGGAAATTAATGGAGAATTATATCTTGTTGATGATCAAAATAAAGTTATTTGAATGTCAGAAAAAGCAAAGCTGAGAATTAAAACCAAGGATGCTTTAGTCAATGCAACTTTTATTAATGAAAAATTCAAGTTAGCTTGAAAAAATCCTGGTAAAAAATTCTTTTTTACTGAAAACTCAAGAGAATACCAAATTATTTTTCATAAACATCTGGAAGCTTATTTCTGTTTTGATATTACAAATACTGTTGAATTAAAAAAGCGTTTATATGAAAATGAAGAGGCCTTAGGTTTTCTTGAAGTAAGAAGTTTGGTGAACCATGAGGTTGAAAATATCAATGTAATCAGCAAGGAATTTACTGAGCAAATTAATTCATGGGCAATAATTAATGGTATTGTAGCAGTGAACATTGGTGATTTAAATTTTATGATTTATATGCGAAGAAATGTCCTAAACACCATGAGAAATAATGACTTTGATTTCATCAAAAAGCTAGATAATTTTTTGTTTAGACATAATAATAATCTAATCATAAGTCTCTCTCTAGTTACAGGAGGCAAAAGCACTTCTTATAATGCTGAGGCAGCAAGAAAAGGATTAATTGAATTAAAAAGCACTAAAGTAACTAGTTCTATTTTGTTTCAGGATATAGAAAGGGATATTTATTCAATTATTGATATTGATGAAAGTAATGGGAAAAGAAAAATCAAGCAAACTAATGTGATACCTGAGGGATATAGTTATCAAAATTATGAGACAGAAAAAGGAAAGGAAAAGGACACTCCAATATCTGTCAGTTTAATTGCTAAAAGACAATTAGAAGTGCTAAATAGCTTAAGCCCAGAGAAACAAACTGATGATAAAAAGACTAATTTGTTGAAAAAAAACCCAACAAAAAAAGTTCCTGATTGGCTAAAAAAAGTACTAGAAAAAAACCGCTTAGAAGAGCAAAAGCAGGTAAAATTAAAAAAGAGAAAATCACCCCTTACCCATCATTCACTTCTTGCTGAAATGGAGGAAATGAAGCAGGTTGTGTGTTATTTAGAAGATGGATCAAAGAAGGATGAGTTCTTGATAGCTGTATTATTAGCTATTATAACTAGGAAGCTGGATATGAAATACTATATTTATTCAGAAACCCCTTTTAACATTCATAAAGCAACTAAAATCAAGCTTAAAGAAGCAGGATTAGGTTTTTTCTCTGATATTGTTATAAGTGCTTATGAATTAAAAAAACTAAACCAAAGTGATACTTTCTACACAATCATTAATAAAAACATGTTCAATAAGGACTTGGTTAATACTGCTGTAAGCCATAAAATTGCTTATGTTCGTGATTCATTTTCAAAAAAAGCTCTTGAAACATTAATTATAAGCATCAAGGATGATTTAGAAAAGCTTGATCTTAACAAAAATGAATTAACTTTGCTTCGGGTTCTAGCCACAAGAATAAAAGATGATAGTGGGAAAATAGCCATCCGGTTTTTTAATGATTTAATCAAACAAAGCCAACTAAATGCAGATACAACAAGCAATAAGGAGAAATAAGATGAAGGTAATATTATTAGAGGATGTTGATAATGTAGGTAAAAAAAACAGTATTGTGGAAGTGAAAAAAGGATATGCATATAATTCTCTTTTTCCCCTTAAAAAAGCAATAACTGCCTCTAAGAAAAACTTATTATTGTTAGAAATACAAAGAAAAAAAGAAGAAAAGATGCAAGCAGAAGCTTTAGCAAATGCTTTACAGATAAAAAAAGCCCTAGAAAAAATGGAGTTTAAATTTGAATTATCATTTCATGATGGGAAAGCAAAAGGAGTAATTACATCAAAAATGGTAATTGATGAAATTAATCAAAAATTAAATCAACATCTTAATCACAAAAAATTGCAACTTAAATACATTACCAAGCCTGGAATATATGTAGCAAAATTATCCCTATTTGGTGGTAATTATGCTAATGTAACCATAGTAGTAAAAGGAGTTAATTAATAAATGTCCAATAACAATGACCAACTAGAAAGTGAAATTTTAGCTAATTTAATTACTTATCCAGAAGCTATTCCGAAAATTAAAACCAAATTACCTTTAGCTGCTTTTAGAAATGATCTAAATAAACGGATTTATGAAACTTGCCGCCATTTTAGTGACACCAAAAAAGCAATCACAAAAGGAAGTTTATGTTTGGAACTTGATAAACAAAATGAAGAAGGAGTTGATTGAGAAACTTATCTTGGGGAAATTGTCATGGAAGCAACTACGGAAGAATACCTAGAAAAACTAGTTGATATTCTGATTGAAAAGTATAAAGCAAGCGAAATGATTAATGTTTTTAATAACATCAATGAAAAGTTAAGTAAAGGAACTATTTCTTCTAATGATGTCTATGTTCTTGTTCAAAATGAACTATTGAAATTAGCATCAATGACTAAAGAAATAGAATTTCGCCACATTAAACAAACCCTGGAGCAGATAGAGGAAGTAGCATATGTCAGACAAAAAAGGGGAGGATTAGATATTGATAGTTATTCTACTGGTTACCGTGAGTTAAGTAGAATTTTACACGGATTTAAGCCAGGGCAATTGATTATTATTGCTGGCCGCCCTAGTATGGGAAAAACAACACTGGCTTTAAACATTGTTGCTAATTTTGCTCAAAACTACCCCAAAGAGAACATTATTGTTGTGTCAAGAGAAGTAGGGGCAAATCAATTAGTTCTGAAAATGATTGCCGCAAAAACAGAAAATTCAACACAATACATTGAAAGTGGTTATTGGTTACACACTAAGGATACAAATAAACAATTACTTATTCTTAATGCAATAGATGAATACAAAAAAGCAAATATCTATTTTGATGACACTTTTACTATTGATATTAATACTTTATATGGTAGTATGAATTCATTTAAAAAGAATGGGAAAATAGGGTTAATTGTAATTGATTATTTACAATTACTAGAAGATAAAAACACCAGAATGCGCACCCGAGAGAATGAGGTAGCAAAGGTTTCAAGGATGTTAAAAAAAATGGCACTTGAATTCAATTGTCCAGTGGTTGCTGTTAGTCAATTAGGAAGAAGATCTGAACAACGAAAAGATCGAAAACCAATTCTTAGTGACTTAAGAGAATCAGGAGCAATTGAACAAGATGCAGATGTTGTTATTTTGTTGCATAGTGAGGATAAAACTGAAAGTGAAGATGAGGAAACAGTGAGCACAAGAACCTTTACTGATTTAGAGGTTGCTAAAAACAGAGATGGACCAACAGGGTTAATTACGCTTCTTTTCTTAAAGCAATTTTCAAAATTTAGTTCTTATTCTGAAGGGGAAGAATAAAGAAGGGGATTTATAATATAAGTATGAAAATAAAAAGAATTTTTGGCTATTTAGCATTATTGATTGTGCCCATAGTTGCGGCTTGTTCAGTTGGTAAAGATAATGCCGTAGCATATTTTATATCTGGAAATTTGCGGGGAGCATTTCTCCGCGAACTAACACAAAATTATTGAGTAAATTTTGAGAAAAATGAAATGCAGAAAACTGAAAACATGAAAAAAGTATATGAGGCATTACTTAAGGAAACAGGAATTGGGGTAACATTAAGTGTTTTGAAAATTGATCATACTCTGACTAATGGTGTTGTTAAAGAAGTTAATAGAGGAACAGGAACTGATGAGACAACAAGATCCTTCTATGATTGCCAACCTAGAAAACCCGAGAACTTAACTGAAGAAGAAAAAAAAGCAACTGGAGCACCAAAGCTTCAGGATTGTAATGAGAATCATAAAGAAATTAAGGAAGTGCTTGATAATTCAGGAACTTTTTATTTTTATATTACATATGAAGGAAGTGAATATGCAACTAGTGCAATACCTCATAAAAAACAAATTTCTTTCTGTGTAGCAACAAACTATTCTTATGATGAAAAGAGTAAATTAATTGCGAATATTACTGAATTTAAAGATGCTCCTTGTTAATTTGTATGAAGAAGTTACAAGATAAATACTTAAAAAAAGAAGAATGCGAACTTGATACTTTTAGTATTCGCAAGGTTCTTCAAAACTCACTTTCAATTCAGAAAATTGCTTATATGGCAGTGTTTATTGCTGCCTCAGTAGCAGTAGTTTTAATTTTTAATACATTTGTTCCCTTAATGATTATTCAATCATTCCGGGTTGCTTTTGCTGGTATTTTTGTGAAAATTGCTGGTTTAATTTTAGGACCAATAATTGGAGGATTATCTGGACTATTAACTGACCTTTTTATTCTAATTCTGAGACCTGCTGATTATCATCCTGGTTATACATTGACTTTGATGTTATTTGGAACTGTTGCTGGTTTAACTTTATTTCTGAGGGAAAGCATAAGAAAATTAAAAAACAGAAATATTCTTTTTTATATTACCATTATACTTTTAGTTTTAGTTGCCATTGCTAGTTCATTTGCCTTTATTGAGTTTGCCCCTGACACACTATTGTTGTTTAATGTTAGTTTTTTGGAATTTGAATTAGCCCAAGTAATTGCATTAATTGTAGGAAGTATTGTTGTTTTCTTAACAATTACTTTGTTTTTAAAAAATTGATATAAAACAAAACCAGAAAAATTAAATGATCTTCTTGTTATTATTGTGATGAATGTGGTAATTGATTTTATTATTTCTCAACCATTGATAAGTTTTTTCGATGGATATTCTGCTGTGTCTGGGGTTCCTTATTTAACAGTTTATATGACAAGGTTAGGGACAACAACAATAACGGTTTTGTGAAATACATTATTGATTTATGTTATTTGGCGCATCCTCCAACCTATTGTTTTTCGAAGAATTTATAATTAAAAATGCAGAAGAAAAAGTTTAGAAAGTTATCAAGAAGAAATATTTTTGCAGGTATTATAGTCTTTGTAATTAGTTCGGCAATTATTTCAATAGCTCTACATCCTTTTTATTCAGCATATGAAAGAAGCACTTTTCCAATTATATACATCAAGAAACCAAGTAGTTTTAATTGAGTAGGACAACCATCTCCAGATCAAAATAGTTTATATTCATCATCAATGAATGGGTTGCTTACTTATCGCGATGATTCTTTTGATAATTTATTAAATTTGAACCAAAAGGTTCTAACTTTTTCTCCACAAGGATTTCTTCAATTATCAGTTGGGAAAAAAAAATATAATGTGCGGGAAGAAAAAGATGCTCGTTATATGTCTCAAATTATTTCTGAATATCAGGATTATACTAACCAAACAAAATCATTTCTAGGAACAAGTGCCATAACCATAAAAAATAAAACCTATGCTAAATATTCTTTTTCTCAAGCCAACAACATCCAGATATTTGAAAAAGGAACTTATCATGACTTAGATAAAAACATTACTAATCCTTTGGCCCGAACTTATGTTGTTTCATTAAAAGATGACTTAAAATGAGAAGATGGTACCAGTTTAACAGCGAAGGATTTTGCTGCAAGAATAAAACAACAAATTGATAATACAAGCTTATACATTAAGAAAAAAAGTGAAATCTTAGATCTTGCTACTGATTTTGAACAAAATCTAGTTACATTAATAAAATCACAACTGAAATTTATAACAAACAAATCCCTTGATAAATGAGAAGCGGAATTAATTACTTTAAATAATGATTTGTTAACCAAAATAACTGAGTATAACAATGCAAATCCAAAAAATAAAAATGATATTCTATACGCAACTTTAGTCAGGGCCCTTCATAAATACTATGCAAAATATAACTCCTTATATCATTTTCATAACCGACTTTTAAAATTATTAAATAGTTTGGATGAAGTTGTTAATCAAGGAATTGTTGATAATTATAACCTACCTGTTATAAATTTACGAAGATATAAAACTACTATTAGAGAAATGATAGAAAAAATTAATACTTTCTTAAGCACTGCATCAATTACTCTTGATCTTTATGAAGAAAAAATTGCCTCTGTGAAATTATGATCAAAGCAACTTATTTTGACAAAACAAGATATTCCGGTTTTTCAATTCCAATTTAGACAGAGCTTAAATAGTATGAGTAATATTGATTTTATTTTCCCAAAGGAAACAAAGTTTGAAAAATTATATACAGAACTTTCCCAATTAGCAAATGATTTAGTTATCACAAAAAGAGAGGTTGTCAAAAATGTACTTCCCCAAAGTGAAATTAGAATTCCTGTGAATTATGATTTTAGTAAATCAGAAAAATTTGTGGAAAATTTTAACTTGCCAACTGCTCTTGTGCCCATAATTGATTCAGGTGATGGACAAGTATCACTTAGAAAAGATTGAGAAGTGGTGAGTGGGAATGATGTTATTAAGTATTGTACAGCAGTTGATGATGAAACAAAAGCAAGTACCAGTATTAATGCTGATAATTTAAAGTTTTATTCCAAACAAGGAATAAAAGAATTTTCATCAACTGAGGAACTATGTAATTCTTACACACTAATTTATGAATCACGAAATAAGTTAATTTTTCGGTTAGCAAAAAAAATGAATATTGAGAAGTTTTTCCAAATATTAACAAAGCCGGAAATGTATCCAATCAAAGAAAAATTTTTTAATTTACCAACAAAGAAAGAAAGATTTGAAGCCCAAGCAAAATATGGGGATCAGAGCATAGATTATATGGCAAATGGAGCCTACATGATAAAAAAAATCAATTATGATGGAGTTACTTTTGTTAAAAACCCGAATTTTTGAAATGCAAATTCTGTTACCTTGGAGGAGTTTATTTTTAAATATGGTTCAGATGATAATGTTGATGCCTTGAATTCTTTAAGCACCCTCAATACAAATAGTGAAGTTTGAAATAATAGTCGTGATTATTTTCAAAATGCCTATTTAAAAAATAATTATACTTTTCAGCGGTTTCAAAATGGAACAAGTAATTTATTATTTGATATTTATAATCCTTATGTTACAAGAAACTATTTTGAAACTGAAATTGGAACTTTATTTGATTGAGGAATTAACGGGGAAAAACATATTGTAAACAATTATGTTATAAGTGATGCTAATGAATGTGTGATTGAAAATAATAATTTAGTTTATCCTCAGAAAACATATGAAAATTATTTATGTGGAATCATACCAGAATATCGAGAATTTATTAGTGCTTTCCGATTTTTTTTACAAAGAACTTTTGACAAAGAGAAGTTTATCAAGATTCTTAATTTACCATTATGGCATTCAAAAGAAACCTTTATTCCAGTAGAAGTTTTTATGGACCCTAATGAAAAGGATTATCTGGATTATGTTAAGGAAGCAGTGACTTATCAGAATAAGGCCTCAATTTCAATAGATGATTTAATTTATGAAAATACAATTATTGGTTTTGGAGGCACATATGGGGAAATCAAAAAAAAGGTCGCTAGAAGCACTTTAGCTCATAGTTATGGCATAATGAATATTCTTTCTGCTACTGATACCTACTCTCCTTATACTGGTTTTTATCCGACAAAACTAAAAATTGAAAATGGAAGAGCAGGACGGGATGATGTTTCACTTGATACTCAAATCAAGGAAAAAAATTATACCTATGAAAAGAAATTATGAGAGAGTATAGTGAATACTGCTCCTCAACAATGAATTAATGATTTAAAAATAAATTTGGAAATGGAGGATTTAAAAATCAATAAAAGCAAAACAGTCATTTTAGAAACTTGGATCAATAATATTAATAAAATCACTAAGAATAAGTTGATTTTTAGTTCAGTTATTGATCCTTTATATAAAAATATTCATGTTAATCCATCAGTAATTTCTTTAAAAAATTTCTTTTCTGATCTTAATGATTATGCCTTAAAACAATATTCTTTAGATCTGGATACTATTCCACGGCATTATTTTAAATTCTTTATGCTTAATATGAAGAATTTAATTGAAAATAGCCCGCTTTTCTTAACTTCCGAAAGAGCAAGTTTAATTGCTGAAACCGAAGCCTTTGCCGATAAACTAATTACTTTTAATAAAGGATATGTAAAGTTTACTGATTATTTAAAAACTGTAGAATTCGATCAATATTCTGAGATATTCAAAATGTTTCTTTTTTCACAAATTGAAGCATTTTATTTAAGAGAAGGTTTCATTATCCCCTTATCTGGACCACGTGAGGTTTTAGTGAAGGTCAATATTGAAGCCCCAATAATTAATAACCATCATTATGATATGTCTTATGCTTATTTTTGTAATTCTCATAAACAAATCACTATAAGAGATGAAATAAATAAAGATCAAGAATGAACAAAAATAACTCCTCCTTCTTGCGAAGAAGCAATTTTGTTGCGCCAACTTAATAGGAGATTAGGACATGGTTAGTAGATTTATAAATCTATCTTATAAGTTTATTAAAAAAAGAACTCTGAAAATAGTCTCTGATGAAAAACTTTGACAAATAGTAAAAGTTAAAGTTGCCTTTATTATTTTTTTTGAAATTATTGCTCTCTTGCTAACTCTAATTGCCATTATTTTTTCATTATCAAGCATTGTTGATCTAGTTTCAATAAGGGATTATGGTTTTACCGCAAATGAGTTTATCAATGGAGAAAGGTTAAATGCTGTTGATTCCTTTATTCAAACTATAAAACAAAGTTTTATTGGCAATGCCCCTTCTTATCTTTATTATCCTTTTGTAACTTTTCAATTACTTGATAACTATTTGAACACAGTGATTTTTTTAGCATTATCATTGCTGTTATCATTACTTTTGGCATTATTTCATGTATTTATGCAAGCTGCTTTTTTGGGATATCGAGCAAAAAAAATAGGTATAAGAATTGTCTATTTACATATGGTTTTACCAGGAGCCGTAATTCTTATTCTTGTATCAGCAGTGACCATTCCACTTAATGGGAATTCTCTTTTTAGTTTTCATGTAAATAATGAAATAGATTGATTAATGCCCATTTCCATTGTTTCGTTACCTACTAGTACTTTTATTTCAAACAATATTTGACGTTTATATATTCAATGAACAACATCATTAGAGAAAAACCTTTTTCAAGGAATGAGAAAACATCGATATAGGGTTTATTTTCGGGTATTCTTTAAATTGCATTGAAGTGAGGTTTTGACAACAACCTTATTAAGCCTTTTTGGCCTGATAATGATACAAGGGCTAATGGAATATATCATTAAGTTTCCTGGAATTGGAGCATTTTTTGTCAATAGTTTAAAAATTGATGATATATGGGTTATTGAACCGATTGTATGTTGGTATGTTTATTTACTTTTTCTAATTACTTTGGTTTTATCTATTAATCGGTGACGAACATTCTTATCTACTTTTTGAAGGAAAGCAATCAGTGAATAATAATATTTATATAATAGGTAATAATCACATAATTCTACAACGGCTGGAATCCCTTCGGCCTGAAACAAAAAGTCAACAGTTAAGAAATATTATTTGAGTAAATTTCTTAAAGGTAATTGCTTTCTCCCTTTTAATTATGTTTATTCTTGCATTAGCATTAATTTTACTCATCCGGCCTTTTCAGTTTGATGGCAGTAAAAATGATGGTTCATTTGGATTCTTTAATTTATCAACAACATCATCTTTAGCAAAGGAGAATAATAATTTACTTGGAACTGATTCTTATGGAAGGGATAATTTAACTTTATTTGCTGCTGGTTGAATAAATCAAATTATTTTTTTATTATCAGTGCTTGCTTTTTCTATTGTTATTGCAATTCCCATTTCTTATGTTTTACAGAATACAATTAAAGGTTTAAATGCAGCTGGAAAAACAAGACGTTATGAGTGGGTAATTATTTTACCAACCTCTATGATTCTTGCTGCTTTATTTATGGATCATTCATTCATATTTTTTATTGCAGCTTCAGCAGTACCGGGAGCCATTTCGTTAGCTCATGAAATGAGTTTACAGCGAAGAACTCTAAAAAGAGTTAATTACAAAATAAGTGGGTTTGCTGGAACCCTAGGCTGAAAACACAATATCATTTTTCAAGAATTAAACATTATTTTGAAAAGTATTTTTACTAGTCTCATTCGAAGTTCAATTTTTCTTATTTTCTGAGAATTCCAATTCTCTTATTTAGGATTAATTAATACTGATAGTGCGTTACTTATTGGAAGCAGAAATACTGTTGGGTGGGTAGCATTTGAATCAGTGATTCAAATCCTTTATAATCCTGAAATGGCAATAACAGTAGTTTTATCAGTGATAGGGGTGTTAATAAGCTTTAGTATGATCAATGCTCCAAATCAACCTGATCAAAAAATAACTGTTTGGGATAAATTTCACAAATGATAAAGTTAAGCGACTTTTCTTTGGAAAAAAGAAAAATAACCAGATTAATTGATCCAAAATATATATTGCATCATGCATGATTAAGTTTTGGAAGAAAGAAAAAAGTTGTTTTGTTTAGTGAAGAAGAAGGGGGGGTAATTGAGTTATTTGAATGACTACAATACCGAAATAATCATAAATACGTAATTAAGATTAATGGAATCAATAAATCTAATGAAAAATTTCATAAATTATTTATTACTACAGGAAAGGATAAAAAAACAGAAGCAGAAGAAAAAGAGTTTTTAGAAAAAGTTATTTTCATTAATTTAAATTCTAAGTTTCACCAGATAGAATTAACCCCAAAATATATATTAGAAAAACGATTTGGTAGAACAAAAGCAAAAACAAAAATTAAAATGCTTAATGCAGCATTAATTGAACTTAATTGAGATGTTACTCTTAGTAATGTTTATTTTTTCCAAATGGGAGAAACCTATGCAAAACAGGTTTATTTACTTCTTAGTGTTTTGTTAGATTATGAGCTTATTTTTCTTGGTAATGTAAATTCTGTGCAGGAAATTTTGTTAATTAATAAAATCATGAAGATCAATACCGAAATTGCTTTTGTCATTCATTCAAAAAATCTTTCAGCAATTAATTTAGGAAATATTGCTTACATTTATTATGGAAGTGAAACATTAGAATGAGGAACCCCATCCGAACTTTTTTATTATCCCCAACATCCTTATTTATGGGATATAATCATGGCAATGCCCAAATTCTACCAGAATACTTTTCAACCTAATCGCGGATACTTATCTAAATATGTAACAGAAACTAAAGGAGATCCTTATGCTCCAAGAAATAAATATGCAACAAATTTGGATTTTGAGAAAAAGCCTCCTTTATACCAATTGTCTGATACTCATTTTGCAAGAACTTTTTTATTAAATGAAAAAATCAAAGGAACATTTCAGCCTCCTTTAGAAATAAAAAAGCGATGAGAATATTTTAGGAACAAATATCATGAATAAAAATAAAGAGCCCCTAGTTAAAATTGAAAACCTAGATGTTCGCATGATGTCATTAGGGAAAATTGATGATATTAATATTCAACTTGGCAACAAAGCCATTATTGCTCTTGTTTGTAGTGAAAAAGAAGGAAAACTTATTAGTTTAGCAATGACTGGCAGAATAAGGCGAAGAAGTGGGAGAATTTTTGTCAATGAATCTTATATTCCAGCATTTCCCAGAAGTATTTCAAAAAAATTAAGAAAAAAAATTAACCGAAGTATTAAGTATTTGGATTTGGATGCTCGAACACTGTTAACTCCCAAAATGAAGTTAATAGATAGTTTGCATAAGTTATTTATTGAAGAAGATTTTTATAATCAAGTTAAATTAATGCAAAAAGCTGAACTAGAAAAAGAAATTCTATTAATAATTGCTGAACAAATTAAGGATGAAGAATTAAGCAGTTTCTTAATTAAAAATGCCAGCTTAAAATTTAAACAAATATATGCTCGGCGAAATATTATTCATTTGAAGCAAACAAGGCGAATGATTAGATTGCTAGGTTTAGAAAATCTTTATCGAATTCTTGGCTTACAAGAAAGTTGAAAAAGAATAAAGAGAGGGTTATATCAGGCAGCTGTAAATAATAAAATTACCCAATATATTGCTTACTCTAATGAATCTTTTCAAAAAACTGTTAATAAATTTGAAGATGATTATCAGAAAGATAAAAAACTTTATAAAGAGCGCTTAAAAGGTATTAAGCGAGAAATTAAGGAAGAACATATTAACCTGATAAATCTATTTTTTACTTCAAAAAGTTTAAAAAGAAGGCTAAGTAAATGTTGTAAAAGTAAAAGCAGCTTGTCAAAAGTTAAAAAAAGGAAATTTAAAACAGCCAAAAAATATGTCTTAAATCTGGATGAAGATTCAGTTTACCAAACATTTAAGAAGAGAATTAGTAATTTACTTTATTTATTACCTCAATGAAGAGACTTAATGGAACACAATAAAATATGAAAAAAATATCGCTTATTACTATCCTTAACTGATAAAATTAGGACCAAAATAAGTACAAAAGTGGATGCATATTTAAAAAATAATACTTACCATCAGCTTTTATTAAAAAGAAAAAAGAAAATTACAAATTTATTTATTAAATTAAATCTTCCCTTAGAATGATTAGAAATGCAACCTGATCAATTAACCATTGGAGAACAGTTTGAAATATCCATTTTAACTTCATTAATTACAAACCCCCAAATTATCATTCTTAAGGATAGTAAACATGTAGATTCAACATTAAGAGGCCAATGATTAAGCAGAATAAGAGAAATTCAACAACAATTTAATCTTAGTGTCCTTTTCATAACTGAAAATATTGAAACAGCAATTGGACTTGCTTCATATTGCTATGTAATCAAAACAAAAGTAATAGAGAAGGGGTTCAGCCAGGAACTACTAGAAAATCCAATCCATCCTTATACAAGAAAACTTGTGAAGGCTGCTTTGCCTTATGGGCTTACAAATTTAAAGTGACATCATGCACAAAATATTGACTTAAATTTACTAACTGAAAGTATACTTGAGGCTTATTATATTTCTGATTCTCATGTGGTTTTTGCAAATAATGTGCTAATTAAACATTGAATGAAATTTTCTGATCAATATGAAATGGATTTTACAAAACGTTATGCATTACAACAATCAAGAATAATTGAAATTTAACTTTTTATTTATAAGTAATTATTAAACTAATTATTAAGGAAATAAGATCAAGAGGAAGATAAGTAATAACTAACAGGAAGGCTCGCTGGCCACCCTTTTTTCTATCTTCTGTTAATTTAGCAAAGTCATTTTTATATTTCCTTAATACTCTTTTTGATGGTACAGCTCGGTAATTTACCCGATATGAAGTAAAGGTGATAATTAGGAAAATAGTAAAACAAATAAAGGTGGCAGTTGAAGCAGTAACGGGACCAGCAAGATAATAAGTTGTGAAGAAAATCAGAAAAAAACAATACATTAAAAAATTGGATATAGCTATATGTGACCAAATATTTGTTTTCATACTTACATATATAGTTTATTATTTTTTTAATATAAATATAATTAGATTGAGAGGTTCAGATGAAAAAACTAGTTCTTTTTGATAATCGAACTAAAAAAATTAAGGAATTTGATCTCACTAAAAAAGACAATTTTTATTCTTATACATGTGGCCCAACTGTTTATGATAGTCCCCACATAGGTAATTTTAGGCCAATAATAATAGCTAATTTGCTCCATAAATTAGTTTATTATCTAACCGCCAAGAAGCCAGTTAGTTTGCAATGCATCACTGATATAGATGACAAAATCATAGCCAAAGCAAAAGAAAATAATCAAGCAGCAAATGTGATTTCTAATAAATATACAACTGAATACATGTCTATACTTAAAGAACTTCATTGTGATCACTTTCAACTATTATCAGTTACCAAAAATCTTGATAAAATAATTAACTATATTTCATTATTAAATGAAAAGGGTTTTCTTAAATATGAAGAGAAGGAAATAAGATTTAATACAAATTTATTAGGTGATTCATATTGGCAATTCATTTCTCAAAATAACTCCATGAATGTATGTTTTGCAATTTGAAAGCTGGATAAAAGTAAGTATGGATTTAAATCAAAATTTGGATCTGGAAGACCTGGATGACACACTGAATGTGTAAGCTTGATTCATTTTTTTGGAAGAGAAAGACAAGTAGATGTTCATATTGGTGGACAAGAATTAAAATTTCCACATCATCAAAATGAATTAGCACAATATTCAGCATTAAATAAAAATAATGATCTAGCAACCGTTTGATTACATGTTGCTAATATTAATAATGGTAAGGAAAAAATGGCAAAATCCTTAGGAAACATTGTCCTTATGGAAGAATTGCTAAAAAAAAATAATTTTCAACCAATAATATTATGGATGATAAGTGCAAATTATAAAAATGAATTAGTATATTTACCATCAAGTTTAAATAGTTATGTCAGAAAATATGAAATTTGGGCTACACAAATAAGAAGAATAATTTTCTTAGTTGAATTATCAGGCATCTATCAGAACTGAAAAACTATTTATAAAAAAGTGAAAATTACAAACAAAGTAATTCAATATATCCTGAATGATTTGAATACCCCATTAGCATTAGCATGAGTTGAAACAACATTTTCAAAATTACAAAAGAAAATCATGCCTTTCGAAAAATGAGGTAGCAGGATTTTAGAAATAAAAAAACAAAGCAAGGATTTCTCAATAATAGATGAAATTTTAGGTGGGGAAGGATTATTAGAAAAATGAGCTGAACTCATAAAAACAACTGAATTTTTAACTAATTCCACTGACTTAAGAACTTGAATTCCTAAAAAGTATCTTGTGTTTGTAGTTAAAAAGTGATACAAATTATTAGAGCAAAAAGACTACAAAAAAGCTGATTTATTAAGGAGGGAAATGAGAAATGAAGGAATATTTTATGGTTAAGTGAAGTGATAATGAATTATAGAGTAGGTAAGAGTAACTTTTTTCATATATTAAATGGTTTTATTTCATTACATGAATACCAGTTTTATGTTGAAAAAGAGTTTGATTATGTTAATGAAATTTGAGACAAGTACTTTGGAAAAGCAAAAAAAATTGTTTATAACATTAATGAAAAAATGTATAATGTTGGTTTATCATGAGATGACTATTTAGTAATTATGGCAACTTCTTTATATGATAGTATATATAGTTATAATGCATCATTAAAGGTGCCATTTATTGCATTTTTTATTGTGCGGTTAAGATCTGATGTTTATAAACACATTCGGGAACAACTAAAAGTTGGTAATAGGGCAATGAATCAAGCACTATTGGTTGATTGACAACATGAGGAATTTAAACAACCACTAACAAAATCCCCATTAGAAGTCTATCTTAATGAATATAAGGAACGCATTTATTTGGACCTTATTTCAACTACAAAAACCCTAAATGAAACAGAGAGATATGAAATATTATCAAGAGTTACAAAAAGTAAGCCAACTAGAAAAATGGAAAACTTAAGGCTTACAAAGAATGAAAGGCAAAGAAAGGATAATATTTATCAAAGAGGTAAATCAAAACTATTAAAAAAAAATGTTAAAACATAAGTGTGGAAGCAAAAAAAAAGATAAAAGATGTTATTGAAAAAGGAAAGCTCTATCGTAAAGAGCGGCTTCCAATTTTAGTTTGGTTGTTTGGGTATTTTGTTGGTTTAAAAAAGGAATTAAATCGAACTCGCTGACTTAAAGGAAAATCATTTCTAAATTTATCGTGAAAAGTATTTTTGGTTATTATTGTTCTTGCAGGAACATTGTTCTTAATTAATTACTGCATAATTATTATATTTGGAGCAACCTCAATTTATTAAACTTCTCCTGTTATAATAACTATGAAATTACTGGTTGTTATAATAGTAATTGTATAGCACTATATAATTTAATATAGGAGATTAAAATAAAAGCTGAGGTGAGTAATGGAAGATGATGTTTCTAACAATAGAGATGATGATCAAAATAATGATATTGTTTTAAGAGATAAAAATGTTGAGGTTTCATTAACTAGTGATGATGTTCAAAAATTAAGAAGTTATGAAGCAGAGTGTTTTAGAAAAATAAAAAAATATCATTGATATGCAATCCAATGTATTGGGGGAAGGGAAAAGAAAATTCTGGCAGAACTAAAACAACATATTATTAATTTTGAAAATAAGGATTTTGAAAATATTTTTGTTTGTTTTAAACAATCAATTTTAAAAACCACAAGTGGAAGGCAAATAAAGAAAATGGTTAATCAATTTTCTGGCTACTTTTACATCAAAATGGAAATGACAAAAGAAGCATATCAAATTGTGCGGCAAACAGCAAACATTATTGGGTTTTTAGGAATGATAAAAGGAAAAGCTGATAACCACCCTCAAGTAATTGCAGACAAAGAAGTTGAAAAACAAATTGCAAGGTTTTCTCAAAAGCCAAAACGACTACAGAAAGAAGTTGTTGTGAAATTTAAAGTTGGTGATTTTGTTGAAGTAACAGGGGGAGCCTTTGAAGGATATATGGCTAAAGTACTTGCTATAGGTAAGGATAGTGTAAAAATTGCAATTGATTTATTAGGACATGAAGTAGAATCAAAGGTATCAATTGATGATGTAAAAGAAATATAAGGAGTAATTTGATGATAAAAAAGAAAAAGAAAATTGTGCGAATTGCAAAACTCCAATTCATGGCAGGCAAAGCAAAGCCAGGCCCTGAACTGGCAGGATTAGGAATCAACATGCCACAATTTTGTTTAGCATTTAATGAGCAAACCAAAACAAGAGAAGGGGATATTGTTCCAGTTGTAATTACTGCCTATGAAGACAAATCATTTGATTTTATTCTAAAAACAACCCCAGCTGCTGTTTTACTTTTAAAGGCTATAGAAAAAGAAAAAGGATCAGATAATTCAAAAATCAATAAAATCGGAACAGTATCTAGGGTTAAAATTCGGGAAATAGCAGAGTACAAAATGGTTGATTTAAATGCAAGAAGTATTGATGCTGCAATGAAAATTATTGAAGGAACAGCAAAAAACATGGGAATTGAAATTAAGGATTAATTATGAAAAGAGGAAAAAAATACAGAGAAAAAAAACAGAAAATTGAAAATAAATCCTATTCAATTAATGAAGCCCTTTCTATATTGTATCAATTTCTTGAAGAAGAAAAAATTGAATCAGTTGATATAGCAGTTAATCTTAATGTTGATCCAAGACATGCTGATCAGCAATTAAGAGGGGCAATCAATTTACCTAATGGAGGTTTTCAAACTAAAAGAATTCTAGTTTTCTCAGACGAAGTTGATAAAGATAGTTATATAAAAATGGGGGCAACCTATGTGGGAATGAATGAGTATCTAGAAAAATTTAAATCTGGATGAGCAGATTTTGATGTTATGATTACTCATCCAAAAAACATGAAAGACATTGCTAAATTTGGTCGATTATTAGGACCCAAAGGATTAATGCCTAATCCAAAATTAGGGACTGTTTCCCAAGATTTAGAAAAAGCATTAATAAGTATTGTTAAAGGAAGAGCAGAATACCGAACTGATAAGGGAGGAATTCTCCATGTTCAAATTGGTAAAACCTCAATGCCAGAAGAACAGGTAAAAGAAAACTATGACTTTTTTTTAACTATGATTCATAAAATGAAACCGGCATCTGTAAAGGGGAATTTCATTAAAGGGATCTATCTTTCTACAACCCAATCACCTTCCATAAAACTAATTAACGAATATAATTAAAAAAACCTGTTATAATATAGTTTAGAATAAATTTCATGAATAATATCAAAGAAATTAGCGCATTCTATTTAGAGTGTTAAAAAGGCTGTGGAGATAGAGGAGTAAAGACTAATGGTAAGTAAAGCAGGTGATTTAACAAAAAAAACTATAATTGTTAATGAAATAAAAAAAATGCTTGAAGCAAGCCCTTCAGTAACTGTGGTTCAATATAACAAAATTAACGCTAATTCAATGAATAAATTACGAGCTCAATTAGATGAAGCAAATGGGCAAATGAAAATTTATAAGAATTCCTTATTTTCATTAGCCGCAAGTGAAAAATATCCTGAATTAGGTAGGAATTTAAAGTTAAAGAATGCATTTATATTTGCAAATGATATTGGAATTGAAGTTTTAAGAACAATAAAGGAATTCAGTAAACACCATAAAGAATTTAAAATTGTTCAAGGAATATTTAATTATGAAATCAGAACACAGGAGCAGCTACAAACATTAGCAGGTCTTCCAGATAAGAATGGCTTAATGTCAATGCTGCTTAGTGCTTTACAAGGTAAGGTGAGAAGTTTATTGTATGCTTTGAAAGAAGTAGCTGCTAATAAATAAGAAGGAGAATTTAGTATGGCAAAAATAACAAAAGAAGAAATTATTGAGTCATTGAAAGAAATGACAATGCTTGAGATTCATGAATTAATTCAAGAAATCGAAAAAGTCTTTGAGGTTTCTGCTGCAGCACCTGTTGCTGTTGCAGCAAAAGCAGCTGAAACTGAAGAAAAAACTAGCTTTGATGTTCATATTACTGACATAGGACCCAAAAGGGTTGGGGTTATAAAGGCCCTCAAAACAATTTTACTTATTGGCTTGTTAGATGCTAAAAAGATGGTGGAAGGTAATTTACCAATTATTGTTAAGGAGGGGACTACCAAGGAAGATGCTGAGGAATTAAAAGGAAAATTAGAAGCTGCAGGAGCAACTGTAGAGTTAAAGTAACCAAAGGTTATTCAGAATAAAGTATTTTACTGTATGTAATATATATAAAAATGAATGTTTGGGATAAATTAGGAAGAAGTAATAAATAAAGATTGATTTATTTTAGGTATCAATAAAAAATATCTAACAGAATTGAAAAATTTAAACAATGGGGGTAATGAGATAGGAAAATGAACTAAGAAATCAACCATTGCTAACACTTATCAAATTATTATGGATAAGATGCAAAGATTCTTAGAAAATGACACAGTAAAAATTATGCAGATAATTTTCAAAAGCATGAATTGCAAACAAAAAAAAATAAATTATGCCCTTGTTGGGATTCATACAAGGGAATTAGGTTAATTCTTAAATCAGGGTTAAGTAATTAGAGGTAGAAAATGAAAAAAAAGGCATATATAGATATATCTAAAACCAAGGTTTATAAAGGTAAAGATTATTATGATGTTGAATACAGTAAACTTGTCAAACGAAGAAGTTATGCTAAAATAGATCGGCAAGTTGAAGTTCCAAATCTTGTTGCCTACCAACATAATAGTTATGAGGAATTCTTAACTGAAGGCATCCGTTCTATATGTAAATCTATTTTCCCAATCATTGATTCTAAACGTTCACTTGAAGTTCATTATAAAGGACACTTTTTTCAATCCAATAATTATAATGATGAAGATGTATTAATTCAAAATAAGAATCTTGATGTAAGATTCTTTTTAGAATTACAAGTCATATGAAATAAAGTAGATCGTCTTGATAAAGAGAAACCCCCAACAAGAATTGTGTTAAATCCTATTCCACCGAAAAAAAGAAAGAGAACTAAGCAAAGCGGGGATGAATATACCTATACAAATAAGTTTTATTTTGGGAATATTCCCATTTTCTCATCTAGAGGAAACTTTATTATTAATGGAACCAATAAAATAATTATTCCTCAAATTTTGAAAACCCCAGGAGCATATTTTGTCAAAGACAAAATCGGGAATTTTACTTATTGAGTTGGAAGAATTCAACCTTTTAAAGGGAACTGATTAGATATTGCAATGCGCCATGATTTTCGCCATACAGTATATCCCCTCTATATTCATTTTGATCGAAGCAAAAAAGGAAAAGCCATCCGGCGCCAAAGAATGCCAGTAACTGAATTTTTAAGAGCATTAGGATTACCAATGCAAGTACAAAATAAAATTTTTAATTCTGATAAATATATTCAAAAAACTTTTGAACAAGAACCAGAAGCAGATAATTTATATAGTGCTCTTTGTTCTCTTGATTCATTAATTAGTAGAATATCTACTAAAACAGCAAAGATTGAAGATAAAATTTTATTATTGATTACTTCAATAAAAAATGTCTTATTTTCAAGTAAAAGGTATTCATTAAAAGATTTTGGGCGTTATCAGTTAAATCAAAAATTAAATATTTTTAAGAGACTTATGGAAACATATATTTATGATGATATCAAAACAAATACTGGAAAAGTTCTGTTACCAGCTGGAACCTTAATTGATTCTAAAAACATTCAGTTACTTATAAATGAGAAAGAAAACCTTGATGTGGTAAAAACCTTATCAATTAAAGATGGTATCTTTGCTAACACAAAAATAAAATTTGCTACTCTTAGGGTCTATACAAATGAATTCAAAAAGGATGAAACATCCTTTACAATAATTGGTCCTGTTCCTGGTTTAAAAAGGGAAAATTTAGGATTTGATATTGTTGATGTATTAGCAATAATTTCATTTCTTCTTGGATTAGAAAGAGTCCGAAGTGATCATTTAGTTGATGATATTGATCACCTTGAGAATAGAAGGGTGAGAAATATTGGTGAACTTACTCAAGAACAATTTAATGAAGGAATGCTTAATATTCAACGGGTTCTTAGTAAAAGGTTATCAATAAATATTACCTATGACCAATTATTACAATATGAAAAAAAAGGCAAAAGAGGAGAGGGAAGAGAGAATTTTTTTGCTTACTTTTTTGGCATTCTTGATCCAAAACCACTTGAATTGGCACTAAAAAAATTCTTTAATACTTCACAATTAGTACAGTATATGGATCAAATTAATCCAGTAGCTGAATTAGCAAACAAGCGAAAAATAACCTCTTTAGGTCCTAGCGGTTTAGACCGACGTTGATCTGGGGAAAAAGTACGGGATGTTCACTTTACTCATTATGGGAGAATTTGTCCAGTTGAAACTCCTGAAGGAGCTAATATTGGGCTAATTCATTCATTACCCACTTTTACTATTTTAGATAAATTAGGGTTTTTAAAAACTCCTTATTGGGTTGTAAAAAATGGAAAATTGCCAAATCTTACAGATAAAAATGCAATAGTTTATTTATCTCCTCATGAAGAATATTCTAATGATTATATTATTGCTTCTTCAAATACCAGAATCAATGTTGATGGAGAAATTATTAATGATACTCTATTTGCAAGAAAAAGGGGAGAAAATATTATTGCAAAAAAGGAAAATGTTACTCATTTAGGAGTTTCACCAAGACAAGTTTTAAGTATTTCTGCTTCCTGTATTCCCTTCATAGAAAATGATGATGCTTCTAGGGTTTTGATGGCATCAAATATGCAACGACAAGCAGTACCCCTACTGATTCCTGAATCACCAATAATTGGTACAGGAATGGAATATGTTATTGCCAGGGATTCTGCAGTTGTCATATTAGCAAAAATATCAGGAGTTGTGGATTTTGCAGATGCAACAAAAATTGTGATTTCTGATGGTGATAATAAAGTAATTCATGAACTATCAGTTTTTGAAAATAGTAATCAAGGAACAAGTACCAGACATTATCCCTTAGTAAAAAAAGGAGATAAAGTAAAAAAAGGAGATATTATTGCTGATGGAAGTGCTACTGAGAAAGGAGAATTAGCATTAGGAAGAAATGTCTTAGTTGCTCTGTCAACTTGATATGGCTACAATTTTGAAGATGCAGTGGTAATTTCTAGCCGTCTTGTTAAGGATGATGTTTTCACTTCAGTACATGTTGTTGAATACACAATAGAGTGTCATGAAACAAAAAGTGGTAAAGAAGAATTTACTAGAGATTTACCTTTCACAAGTGATGTAGAAACTGCAAATTTAGATGAAAACGGAATAGTTACAGTCGGAATTGAAGTTAAAGAAGGAGATATTTTGGTTGGAAAAACTGCCCCTCAAACAAAAAGTGAGTTAACTCCCCAACAAGAACTTGTTTTTGCTTTATTTGAACAAAAACCAAGAAATATTAAAAATGTTTCCCTGCGGGTTCCTAATGGAGTTACAGGCATTGTTCAAAAAGCAATTTACTTAAAAAGGGATGATGGCTCAGGAAATATTATTGCCAAAACCAAAACTAAATCTAAGTGATCCTCCTCTTATATATATGAGGGAGTAGAGTTAAAAGATAATGTGACTGCAGTTATAAAAATTTATCTTATTCAAAAAAGAAAAATACAAGAAGGGGATAAAGTTGCGGGGCGACATGGAAATAAAGGGGTAATTTCAATCATTGTTCCTGAAGAAGATATGCCATATTTAGAGGATGGGACACCAATAGATATTCTATTGTCTCCTCTTGGAATACCTTCACGAATGAATATTGGACAAATACTTGAATTACATGCAGGGTATGCAGCAAATAAATTAGGTTTAAAAATTGCTACTCCAGTTTTTGAAGGAATGAATGCTCAGGATGTTGATAACTTATTAAAGGAAGCAGATTTAGATCCAGTGGGAAAATTTGATTTATACAATGGATTTACTGGAGAAAAATTTAAAGAAAAAGTATCAGTTGGAATTATGTATATTATGAAACTAGCTCATATGATTGATGATAAAATTCATGCTCGTTCAATAGGTCCTTACTCAGTCATTACCCAACAACCTTTAGGAGGAAAGGCTAATAATGGAGGACAAAGGTTAGGAGAAATGGAAGTATGGGCACTGGAAGCATATGGAGCTGCATATACTTTAAAGGAAATGTTAACATTAAAATCTGATGATATATTTGGTAGGCGCCGAGCTTATGGAAATATTATTGATGGCAAAGAAATAGATTCATCAGGGATCCCTGAAGCATTAAGTGTGTTAGTTAATGAGCTAAGAGCACTTGGGATAAGTACAAGATTAAGACAAGAAGACAGGGTTTGAAAATTGAAAGATAGTGACTACACCCAATTTTCAACATTAATGGGTAAAGAAAGACTTATCTCTGACAATAATCCCAACACAAAACAACTAAATGGGGATAATGCTAATAGTGAAGAAAAGAAAGGAGGAGAGGATGGAGAATAATAAAAATAATAATACTTGAATTACCTCAGCATTTGATTTAGAAGAATACAAGAAGCTTTATCCACTCTTTCAAAATCGATTTAATCAAATAGAAATTTCAATAGCCTCACCTAAAGAAATTGAGGAATGATCTTCAGGGCAAGTATTAAAAAGCGAAACTGTAAATTATAAAACCGGAAAAGGAGAAAAAGACGGATTGTTTTGTGAAAAGATATTTGGTCCAATGAGAAATTATGAATGTGCCTGTGGTAAATATAAGAAAGCTCAGGATCGAAGCATCAGGCAATGTGAAGTTTGTGGGGTCCTATTAACTGACCGAATAGTTAGGCGGTTACGAATGGGCCATATTGATCTAGCAGAACCAGTTGTCCACATTTGATATTTTAAAGTTCCCGGGGCTCAAGCAATTGCTACCCTTTTAGATGGAGCTTTTATTCCTACAACTTATATTGAAAATGATACTGAAGTAACTAATTTTAAAATATGTAATTTAAAAAATTCAATGATTGAGAGCCTAATTTATTATCAATCATTTATTATGATGGACATGGGAGATATTCCTAATCACCCATATACAAAAAAAGCTCTAAAACCATTTACATTATTCACCTTATATGATGAAAGAAATATTGAAAGTAAATTAGTTTACTTATTAGAACGCCTTAAGGAAAGAGAAAAAATAAAAAGTAATGGGGTAGTAACAAAGAATATTGAATTATTAGAACTAACCCTGACTACTTTAAAAGATGGAATAACTCCTTTTAATCTTTTTGAAAACTTGCGAGTTGTTTCTGAAATTACGGGGGCTCGTTTTGTTACTGGTTCAAAAGCAATTAAAGAATTATTAACAAGATTAGATTTGGAATATAATTTAAAACAACTAAAAAATAAACTTTCTCGAAGAAAAAAATCTACAAAAACGACCTTATGAAAACTCTTAAGAAAAATAGAGATTTATGAAACATTTGTTAATAATAAAGTTAAGCCAGAATGAATGGTACTTGAAAAAATTCCTGTTTTACCAGCAGATTTAAGACCAATGATCACTTTAGATGGGGGACGCTATTCAACTACGGAGATAAATGATTTATACCGAAACATTCTCATCAGAAATAATAAAGTTATCCGGATGCGCAATGCTCAATCACCAAAATCATTTATCATGAACTCATTAAGATTATTGCAGGAGGCTGTTGATACCTTAATTGATAATAAAAAACGAAATCATCCAGCAGTTTCTGCAAGAACTGGCATTATTAAAAAATCTTTGGCTGATGTTTTATTAGGGAAAACGGGAAGATTTCGCCAAAATCTTTTAGGTAAAAGAGTTGATTTTTCAGGAAGATCAGTTATTACAGTGGGACCAAAACAAAAACTTTATCAATGTGGACTTCCTAAGGAACATGCACTTGAATTATACAAGCCCTTTATTATTTCCAACTTAATTAAGGAAAATACCAAAATTCTTCCTGATGGAACCAAGGAAGAATATCTTGATATTAAAAATGCTGAAAAGCTAATTGAACAAAAAGATCCATCAATTTGAAACGCTGTATTTAAAGCACTAAAGGAAAGGCCTGTATTACTAAATCGAGCTCCAACTTTGCATAAATTAGGAATCCAAGCATTTGAACCAATCCTTGTTGAAGGAAGGGCAATTCAATTACATCCCTTAGCTACCGTAGCTTTTAATGCAGACTTTGATGGGGATCAAATGGCAGTCCATCTTCCTTTATCTGCTGAGGCAATTAGTGAGGCTAGAATAAGAATGCTTGGCTCTTCAAATATTCTTGGCCCAAAAGATGGAAAACCAATTACAGTTCCATCCCAAGATATGACTTTGGGTTTATATTATTTGACAATTGAAAAAACAAAAGCTAATTACGTAAGCACTGGGGTGGCTTTTGAAGATGCGAATATAAAAGGCGAAGGAATGGTTTTTGCAAGTAGTTCAGATGCTCTTAGTGCTTATGAAAATGATGTTATAAGTCTTCACGCTGTTATTGGGGTTAAAGTAAAAGGATTAGATAAAAAATACTTATTTAGTAAAGATGAAGAAAGAAAAATATTAAGAACTACTGTTGGTAAAATTATTTTTAATCAAACAATACCTGTTGAATGTGCATACATTAATGATTCTTTGCAAGGGCGAATAAATCGTAAGCGAACAAGTGATTTGTTTGATAATGCTAGGGATTTGAAACAAAGTATTGAGAACAGCAAAAATTTGAATAGTCCTTTCAATAAGAAATTTGTTACAAATATTGTGGGAGAAATATACAGCATTGCTCAAGAAATTTATAAAGATACTTTTAAATTAAATGCAGTGATTGCAAAAATGCTAGATGAACTTAAGGACTTAGGATTTAAATATTCAACAGAATCTGGTATTTCAATTGGAAAAGAGGATGTTTTCATCCCTAAAGAAAAAAGAGCTTTGCTTGAAAAATCAGAAAAATTTATTAGTTCATTAGATGAATACCAACAAAAAGGTTGGTTTAGTAAAGAGGATTACACAACCAGAGTTGTCCGTCATTGGAATCAGACAAAAGCAAGTTTACACCGAATTCTTGTTAAACAATTAAGTAGAAACAAAACAAATTCAATTTATTTAATGGCAGATTCAGGAGCAAGAGGAACTGAAAGTAATTTTACCCAATTAATGGGAATGCGGGGAATAATGACAAACCCCCAAGGGGAAGTAATTTCAATTCCTGTTAAATCTTGTTTTAAGGAAGGACTTTCCATTTCTGAATTTTTTATATCAACCCACGGAGCAAGAAAAGGAAATGTTGATACTGCCATGAAAACTGGGGTTGCTGGATACATGACTAGAATTTTTATTGATTCTTGTCAAAATGTGATTGTTGAAACTGAAGATTGTGGAACCCAAAATACTTACCCAATGCGAGCAATTACAGAAAAAGAATCAGCAACAGGAAAAAGAGAAAATATAATTGTTCCTTTACAAGATAGAATCTTTGGAAGAGTAGCTGGGGAAACAATTACTAAAGATAGAAAAATTTTAGTTAAGGAAGGCCAAATCATAACTAGGGAAATTGCCGAAAATATTGTTAATGCTGATATTGAGGAAGTACGAATTTATAGTGTTTTAACTGGCTATGGAGTTAGTCAAAAATGTTATGGTTTAGATTTAGGAACAAATAAATTAGTTGAATTGCATACAGCTGTTGGGGTTATTGCTGCCCAAGCAATTGGGGAACCAGGAACTCAATTGACACTGAATACCTTTCATACAGGGGGAGTTGCTGGCGATACTGATATTACCCAGGGGTTACCATTAATTGAAAATATTGTTAAGTTCCAGCGGGTAGGAAGAAGAGAAGTGACAGCTGAAGAAGATGTTGTTGTAAAATCTGGAGGAGTAGTTACTGCAATAACAGATAAGCCTGATGATAATGCGGGATCTTTTATTAGAGTAGAAAGAACAGTCAAAGGAAAAGATGATTCCCATACTTATTACGTTAGAAAATCCTCAAAAATCCTTGTAAAAGTTGGGGATGAGTTAAAACCAGGACAAAGATTAACCGAGGGACATGTTTCATTATTTAAAATTTGAAAATATGCAGGTATTTTTGCTGTCTATGATGAAATTCTCCAAACATTTCACAAAGTTTATCGAATTCAAGGAATAGAAATTGCTGATAAGTACTTTGAAATTGTTATTAAACAAATGACAAGTAAAATGAGAATAGTCTCCTCAGGTGACACAAAATTTATTCCTGGCCAATTTGTTGACTTAAAAGAATATGAAGCAGAAAATGCAAGAATTTTTGAAAATAACCTTGCTCCTGCATATGGTCGATTGTGAATTCTATCATCAGTTCAATCTTCATTATTATCTGATTCATTTTTATGAGCAGTATCTTTTCAAGAAACAACTCAGTATTTAGCAAAAGCAGCCCTTAAAAATAAAACAGATTATCTGAAAGGATTAAAAGAAAATGTTATTTTTGGAAACTTAATTCCTGTAGGTACTGGAAAAATACCTAGGGAAGATGTAATTATTGATGAACAGATTTTAAAAGTTACCAGATATTAGCTTCTTTTCTTTTAACATAAAATATATTATGGTTGAGAGTAAATGTGAAGCGGATGTCCTTTAAAATAAGTAGTAAAAAAAGAAAAGCAATTTCATTAGTCTTAATAGCAGTAATACTAGCTGTAGTTGTGGGCTTAGTTGTCTTTTATATAATTCAGAATAAGCAGGGAACAACTAAGAATGAGATAACAATCAAAGGGCAGAATTATGTTCTGGTTGATAGCGAAGTATCAGGGAATAATGGTGAGTATCAACCTATTGCTGATACAGATTTTGCTAATCAGTATCCTGCAAAAATAAATATATTTTACAAAATTAAGTTTCCTAATTATCCTAGTGATGAGGCAATTACTCAACAAGGATGTTTCATTCAAAACAATGCAGAAGATTCAAAACAAGTTTGCCAAAGAGAGTCCTTTGATATTGATATGCTCTTAAATGATGGAACATTAGGAAAAAAAACATTGACTGTAGGTATAACTAATCTTAAGCAAAAATTTACTATTGATGCATGAATTCAACAAGATGTTGTTGATCAAAACCAGTACAGCTATAATTTTAAATTTAGTGGGTTGCCATCAGGTTATGAAATCAAAAAAGAAGATATGATTATTAGTGCAGATCTAGGGTTTTTTTATGACAAAATAAATATGTGAGTAAATGTTACTGATAGAATTAGGAAAGTAAATGATAAAGATATAAATCCAGAAAACTTACCAATAGACTTAACCCCAGATAACTTCCCCCTTAATAAGTATGATGCTTTTAAAGATTATAATTTAGTGTTAAAACCAAAATTCTTAGGATGAAGGGGCTATCGGTACCCACTACAAAACTTATTTAAGTTAAGTCATTTTATTGATCCCATTTATCCTGAAGTAGATGGAGAAACTGATGTAACCCAAGATCCAACAGGGGTTCGGTATGCTAACAATAATGAGGAAGAAAAAATTTATCTTACTTATAATGAATTTTTTGCTTCTAAAATTCTCAGAATAGATGATTATGCAATCACATTAAGTGATGCTGCAAGCGTGAGAGAAGCAGATCTCATTGAGGAACGGAACCAAGTATGTAGGGAAGATTTAAATAACATGTGAAAAATTAAACTAAAACTAACATTTAGTGAAGAAACACACAATGCCACCTTAATGAATTTTTTTGCTAGTGGGATAAAATTAGCAAAAATAGAATATTTAAGACAAACACAATGTTCAGTAAATTTAAATGATTTTGGTATTGGTGTTGCAAATTAAGAAATAGATCTAATAATTAAAAGTTAAAATTAAACCTTGACTTTTTGGAAATTATATATTATAATGTTTTTTGTGTTATAATATTAATGAGAGTATTTAGAGAGGTTAAATATGAAAGCAGTCAAAAGAAAAGTGCTACGAACTTTAGCTGTTCTAGTTCCTTCCGTAGTTGTTGGAGGAATAGTATCAGCAGTGGTGCAAGGTGAAAATGAAAACCCACAAATTGATGTAAATGATCCAAATCGAAAACAAGTGGATCAATCATTTTTAAATGAGGATAATGATATTGTTGAAGCAACTACTAAAGCAATAGGGGACATGGGGGGAGTTGAAGATGTGAGTCAGAATCGAATGAAATCTGCACTTAGATTTGATAGCTCACTTCAATCAAGAATTGTTTTTTCCTCTGTTGTAGAACCACCTCTAATTAAAGATACATCTGCTACTATTAGTAAGGAAGCTTCAGATCGCATAAGTAAATTAATTACCGATTTCTTAGATAATGGAATGACATTATCTGATATGGCATTGTTATTAGCAGTTTTTAGAGTTGATTATGAAGATTCATTTAATGTCGATACTAGAAGCTGAACTGATTTTTTAGCTGATAAATATAGAGTAACCTTTCCTAGTTGATTAACTCTTTCTGATACACTAAGAAGGTTTGCAGCAAGATTGCTAACTGCGGCTCTTGGTGCATACAAAACTATATTCACTATATACAAATTTAACCCTGTTGCTTTATTTGGTGAGGCGGAAAGGATTGTTAGAAGATATAAAACACCTACTGCTCGAGGAGCAAAAAGAGCAATGAAAACTTTATATACCTCATCAGTTAAGAGAACATTATCAGAATGATCAGCTGCAAAGTATGGATATGATATTCCGAATACCCGATTAAATCCAGTTATATATGATGATCTGTTAAATGAAGTTAGGGACTATGTGTCAGGGAAGAGATCAGCAAGACCTGATGCTGGTGAATGATTCACTGCTAATGAAAGTGAAGTATATGATAAAGCATTACGAGAAAAGCGTTATAAAAAAACAGTAGGAGTATTTTTAGATCCAGCTTATAAACCATCAACTATACATGATTTTGTAAAACAAAATGATGTTTTTAATAAAATTTCAAGTGGTGACATAGGTGTTTTGAATGAAATTCTTGACCGAATTGCAAAAGAAAAAGCTGATAAAAAATCACGAGTTTTAGGAGTTATTGAAAATATAGGATTTTCCACTGAGGGATTTGCTGACCCTATTAGTGAATTTAAAAGTAGAGAAGACGTTGTTCGTAATAGAATTTTTAGAGAAGGTGGGGAGTGACTTACTGAAGAGTCTGCAGAGGACTTTCAAGAACTTGCAAAGAAAAGACTTGAGCATGCCAGAAATAGACTTAAAACCCCAATGCTAAGAAGAAAAACCATGTCAGCAGACGAAATAAAACTAGAAATATTAAAACTTAAAAAAGAATTGATAAAAACAGAAGGTGATATTGGTGATTTTAAAAAACTAAGTTCAGGATTCCAAACTCTACCCGGATTCAATGAAAATTTACAATCTTCCTTTAATTATTTAAATAAAATTAATAAAAAAATTAAGAAATTAAATATTTATACAACATTATCTGAAGTAGAAGATGATTTATTTGATCCTGCGGCAGTAGTTAAAGCTAATCAACAATTAAGAAACATCCCCCAAACAGAAGAATTTGGACGAAGATTATCTGAATTAAAAAAGAGTCGTCTTGGGGGTGATCAAAGTGTAGTATTTAAGCGCCATATGATTGATAATAAAATTGATGATAAATTGCTTGAAAATGCTATTTCAAGTTTAGAACAATTATCATTAACTGATAATGAACTGGATGCGCTTTCTTTACAATTACAATCTGAAAATCTATTTAAAGGAGCAAAACCAGATGCTTATAAAAAATACCTTAATAAAATTAATGCTGAAAAAGCAATTTATAAAGCACGACTACAAGGTGTGCTTCAAAACCAATTAAAAAAATACCAAAAATTACAACAGTTGCAGGATTTATTTGTTCGTGCTCAAAGAAGAGATACAATTTTTGAACTTTATGCTCAACTTAAAACTGCAATTGGTCGTGCTAATAATGAAGCAGAAGTTGTAGCGGCATTAAGAAAATATATAGCATTTGCTGAAGATGCTACTGAAGATCCTATTTTTAAAGCAGTTGATGATAAAGCTCCTTTTGATTATAAGCACAAAGTTGACAATATTCTTAAAAAAACAATTGATAATCCAACAAAGAATTTGAATACTGTTGATTTTACTAATGCTACTGTTGTTAATGCAAACAAAATAAAAGAAATAAGAAAGCAGGTAGATAGTTTTGTAACTGCTGCCTCTTCAAATCTACCTGATCTAGCAGAAATCTTGACAAGATATGCAACAGAAGTAGAAATATCATCAAAAAATATTGAAACTATCTTCTTAGGATTTGATAAAGCAGTTGCTGAATTAGATGCACTTGAAGTTGGTGATGTTAATTTATATAGAAAAGCAAGAGCAAAAATACAAGAGAGAACCCTAAAAGAAGTATTTAAGGATGAACAAGTTAAACATTTTTTCGAAACCTTTTATGAACAGGGAACCCAATTAGGTTCAATTCCTTTTGAAAAAATTACTACCATGTCTGAATTAAAACAAGCTTATGATATAGCTGCAGATAATGCTAAGTTTGCTCTAGAAAAAGCAGAGCAAGCTGGAAAAACTCTTGTTAGACGTTACAATGATATTACATCAGCAAAACTTTTTGATGCTCAAGTAACCTTAGATAAACTTGAACAAATGGTAGCTTCTGAAACTGCCCTTGCAAGAAAAGAGGGGTTAGCGGGAATGGATCTTATTGATGTCATTAATTCTCCTGAGGGAGAAGACTTTAAGGCCCTTTTAACCCAACTTTCAACTGATGTAAGTGAAGCATTTGATGAAGTGAACATTTTTAATGATGCCTTTGATAATGGTGTGTTTGAACCAGCAACTAGTTTTATGGAAAAAACAACAACTAATCAGGAATTACTCCAAAAAATTGGAAATTTAAGAAAGGAACGAACAAGCATGAAAGATGTGGCTGGCATCTTAGTTTCAGGTCAAAAGAATTTGCTTGATAATTTTAAATATTTAGCAATGTTTAGTGAACAAGCTATTCCTGTTGTTCCTAATCCTGTTTTTGATTATGCAACTAATTTAGAAGAAGTAATTCCTACTGTTAGTGTAGATATTAACCGAGCAAGAACTCAAAAGGTGAAAATTCTTGAAGAATTAACTGATCAAATTGAGGCCAATGCAAATTTTAAGCAACGATTTGAAAGATTGCGTTTAAAAGGTCAAAAAGATGGGGGAAAAGAATTCTTAAAATTAGATGTAGATTCAGACCATGCTAAATTACTTCAAAAACAAGTAAATGTTGTTTATCCTGGAGATACTGAATATGAACGCCTGGCTAGAGAAAATGCTTTAGATGGTAAATTTAATTTGGAAGTTGTTGAACATACTGAAACAAAATTAGATGCAACTAAAAAGCGTGTTGAAAATGCATTTGGTAATAAAGCATTTACACAAACTGGTTATGTTGGAAGTGTTCCAACCCATCTAACAGAAATTAAGGATGAATATGTTAAAAATATCAATGATGCAAAAGCCTTAGAAGACACATGAATTGATGCAACGGGTAATATTGATAATACAAAGTTAACTCAATATCGTCGAAAAATGGCCCGAGCAGAGCAAGCACTTCGTGATTATTTTGATGTGATGGGCAAAAACAAGCAAAATTTTGATTTATTTAACCGAATTGTTCAAGAGGGAATGGATGAAGGAATTCTAACTGGAAAAGGTAAATTGTTACAATTAGGAGAACTTGATCCAGATACAGTCCCTAATGATATTTGAGATTTTTTTGCAAGCAACAAAGAGAACGCAGCAGCTGACCTTTTGAAGAATCCATTGCCAAAATCTTATTATCAAAAATACCGGGAAGTTCTTGAATCAGGAGCAAGAAAGGATGTTATTGAATACTTAAAGAATGCCCAAACTGGAGATAAGCGAGCAAAACTACTTAACCAACTTAACGTTTTAGATGAGCAAGTAGAAACATTTGGCTTAACTTTAAATAAGGTTTTTGATTGAGGAAAAACAAATCTAGCAAACTTAAAATCAAGAAGAAATCATGAACTTTTAAAATATAATCTTGAATTATTAAAACAAAATCCAGATCCTGATAAATTAAGAAATCTAGCTAGTGTTATTCAAGGAGTAAACGAATCTATTCTTGAACGACACCTTGCCTTTTTACGTTTGGAAGGTGATAACAAAAAAGTTGCTGATGTCATTAAAGAAGAAGCTGTACACATGCAAGCTTCTATGGAAAATTATGAATTCTCTGATATTGATGAAGCTTATAAAAGATATGAAGATACTTTTGATGGAGCAGCTGGAAGTGCAGATACAGGAGATTTAAGACCTAAATTAACTAAAGAGGAATATGCACGCATTTTTGGAAATCCAGAGCCAGTACTTGATGCTCCATCTACAGTAACTAAATTTGATCAAACATTAAAAACACTTAATGATGATATTCAATCATTAAAACAATATATTACTCAAAATTCATTAAATTACCAAAACAATATTTTTGCATATGGAAGAAGAAGAGATGCTATTTTAAGTAATTTGGAAAAATTACAAGCCATGGCAGGAGATTTATCAGCAACAGCTTTAGGAACTTTTGAAGATGTTAAATCCTATACTGCAAGTAGGTGATTTGCTGAAGGAACAGATGATTTCGGGAACCTTATTGAAGCTGACAACATTGGAAAAAAAGCATTTTCTGAAATGCAATCTCGTTATGGAGCACTGGAAGCTATGAGTGAAAGTTTCCAAAAATTATTTAATGATCTTGACAAAGCAGCCCTCCAAACCCTTCCTCTCAGTAGACGTCAGTTAGTAAAACAAGTATTAACTGCTCCAAAAATTGATAATAGTTTTAAAAAAGGTGTTCAAGCAGGAGCTGACCTTGCCAAAAAAGTATCACGAACTGCTGATTGAATTGATGGTTTTCGTAAATTTAATAATAAAGCTTTAAAGATAGCTGATTATTTGGAATGAGTCGAAAAAACAAAATTGGCTGTCAAAATTGGAGGAACAAAATTCACCTTAGCTAATAAATTAACTAATGTTCTTGATCCTGTTGGCTCACTTATATTTAATTATGGATTACCTTGAATAGCAAAAGGAATTAGTAAAGTAAGTTCTGCTTATGCTGCAAGAAGAATTTCCACTGTTTATGATTCAGTAAAAGGACTTGAGGCATCAGCCCAAGTTACTGAGTCTTTTGATGCTCTTTTAGCAGTACAAAAAAAAGCAGCAAAATGAGAAGCAGGAATAGAGTCAGCTAAAGATTCAATCAAGAAATTAGAAACCATGATTGAAGAAGGGGGAGAACAAGGAAAAGATGTTGCTGAATTGAAAAAAACCTTATCTGCCCAAAAAGAAAAGTTAGCAGAATTATCAGAAAAAATAGGATCTGCTAAAGATTTAACAAAAGATGCAATTGATGGATATAAAAAGTCCTTTGATACTGTTTTTGAATCAACTGAAAAAAGACTAAAGGATCGTCTAGCAGACTTAAGAAATGTTGATGCTTCTGTAGATAATACAAAAGAAATAGCTAAGGTTCAAAACCAATTAGATCAATTATCTGATTTTCAAAATCGCTTTTCTGATCTTAGTTTTAAAGAAAAAATACAAGAATTGAGAAAAGCAAAAAAATCAGGTTCTAATTTGTTAAAGGGAATAAAAAAAGTTGTTTCTTCTGATGCAAAAAAACTTGTTAGTAAAGCCCTAGAAGCTTCTGATAAAGCAGAGCTTGTTTTAACAGAAACTTATGATGCCTATGATAAGCTTCGCCGTTCATTTGAACAAGCAAAAAAAGCCAATAAATTAACATCTGATATGATTGAAAACATGGATTTAATGAAGGATTCAGTAAGAATTGCTAGAAAAAATGCTAAGGCTTTCCGGGAATCTCTTTTTGTTGCGAGGAAAGTAAGTGCAGATATAACTTCTGTGTTCCCAGCGATATCCAAAGCATTTGCTGGAATTCGAAAAACATTTAGTGCCATTCTGAAAGGAGCCCAATCATTAAAAGCATTACGGGTTATATTAAAAGTTACCAAAGCAGTTTTTTCTGCTGTACGGGGGGTTGCTAAAGTTGCTCAAGCAATACCATTTGTTGGAGATATTCTTGAGGTTATAATGTTTGCTGTTACAGTCTATTTTTTAGTTGAACGAAAAAAAGCTCATGATAAGACTGTTAAATGAAATAAAGAAGCCCGTCAATGAAGAGCAGAACAAGAGTTAAATCCTTGAGCACCAACTCCAACTGGTAATAAAGAATGAGATAAATACCATCCTTGAGCTATTGGGGCTCTACCTCGTCCTCTTAACTTAGGTTTTACTAGGGGATTAGAATTTGCTAAGAACATTGAAAATATAAGTGAACACCCATTTTTAGGTTGTGAAGGGGGAGATGGTGTTCCTGAAGGAAAATTCACTTACCCCTTAATTTCAAAAGATTTTTATGATGATTATAAAAATATCTATAGTAAGAGTTCCTATAATCAACTTGATGTTGAAGATTGAAGTACATGAATGGATTTAATGGATCCAATTACTTTAGGAGCTAATGCTGCTATTGGAAAATCAGTGCTTGTTGAAGAAGACTATGATGAAATGTGAAAAAGCACTCATATTGCTTCCAATCTAATTTCATTAGTTCATGATGTCTGAAATGAAACTGATGCTACCAGAAAAGAGGATGCATATACATATCCGGTTGTAAACAAGGATTGTTATGCATTTATGGGAAAATATGCTCCTTCCAAGAATAAGGATTTTGATAAAGATTATAATGACCGTATTGGTTTATATGAGGTTAGTGAGAAAACAAGAAAAGCATGAGTAGATGATGGTGCCGATCCTAAAGTTATTGAACGGTTAGCAAAAAAAGAAGATGATTATTATACTGCAGCTAGTGTTTCTTCATTTGAATTCAACACTCTAAAGGAAGTAACAGACTTCTTTTATGATCATAATCAAGAAGGTTTTATTATTACTGAATCTTTAGATACTGAACTCAGAGCTACTTTTGCATGAAAAAAACAAGGAAAGACAGTTGAAGAAAAGGGCTTTGGATCTGCTAATGATTATTTCCTTCGCCATATGTTTCAAGCTAATCTAGATCCTGGCAAAGAAAGACCAGATAACTTAAATACTTATTCAATAGAGGAAGGAACTCCTTTATCATTTAAAAAAGTAAAAGAAGTTACTAAGGATGAATTTTATAAGATAGTTTCTGAATTTTATTATAAATTTGATGATGATCCAAGAACTTATTACATGGATGGGGCATTTTATAAAATGAATGCATCTGATCCATATAATACCATGGAATCAGAACAAGTGAACCCAAGTAAATTTAGAAATTTCCGTTACATCTACACTGATTCAGGTCAAAAATATATTGATAAAAAAACCAGAGAAATTATTGCTTATAATGTTGAGCAAATTGCTAGAACCTTAATTGAAATTAAGAAAAAGCTTTATACTAAATTAAAAAATTCCTCTGAATTTAAGACAAGATTAGAAAAGATCATTGCTTTTTCTAGTAATGGAGTTAGAAAAGAATTATCACCAGTTGGAATTGAGAAACTACTTAAAGCTCTCGAAGAAGCAAAACAAATTCAATTACTATATGATTTTGATTGGGATTTACATTTAACTGATTTTAAATATTGACAAATAAAAAGTAAAACTAACTTAAATTACAATGCTCAAGAAGGAGAAAACGTTGCAGTAACTTCCTTTAAAAATATGGCATTATTAGCTGATGATGATCCCCAAAACATTCATCCATGAGATAGGCTGGTGGCTGATAACATGGATGATTTAGTTGAGCGGATAGGTTCAATTCTTTATGATTCAACAGCATCATTAGGAATAATGGATATAACAGATACTTTAAATCACCAAACAGATTTACAAATTAAGACTATGATGGAAGTACTTATTCAAACTAATAAAGGAAGAATTGCAGCTAATATTGATATTGTTAAGAAGCGAGCAATTGTTGCATCAAGAAAATATGGAATCAATGCTGAATATGATCCATATAATGTAATTCCGTATGCTGTAGCAAAAACCATTCAACTTTTTGGGGCTACTACTACTCCAGATGACCTTGTTGTGGATCAAGTATTGGATGTTATTATTTCTGAAAGATTAAGATATCTAATTCAAGACTTAAAACCACCAGCTTCTGTTCAAGAAAAGCTACTGCAAGCAACAACAGTTGCTGATGTACATACTATTACAAAAGATTTTATTGATAATGCAACTGAAAAAGAAAAACATAGTAATTTTTACTTTCTTGCTCAAATCTTGATGCAAACTTATAATTGAAATGCTGATAACGATGATGATTTATTAGGGGGAAGAACAGATTATTATGCAGAAATGATGAAAAATGCTGGATTAAATAAACTTAATACAGGTGGTGATAATGTTTTAATTGAAAGAATCATTAAACGATTAAAGGATGGAGGAGTTGACTTATCTGATGATCAATATATCTTTTTGCATTCTACTACTGATAATTTACGCGTATTTGTCAAGAGCTGAATTTCTGATTTTGGAATTTTTCAGGATGCTAATGAGTTTGTTGATTCAATTTATGATTACCGAGAAAAAAAGACTTATGATGATACTTTTGCCGTAAAGTATACTGAAAATCAACGATTTTCAAGGGGAGGAAAGCGTTCCTTTGTTGCTCAACAATGAGGAGATGTAAGTAAGGTATCTGATGATTCTCGCTATAAAATTGCTGCTCCTGGTCCAACAAGACTAGTTGCTTTAGCAAAATTTTATAATTCCCTTGAAACTGATATTGAACAAAAAAGCTTGACTTCAGTTCAATTACAAGGGCTTTACCGAAAATTAAAAAACTTTCAGGAAGATGCATTTACTATTTCTTCTGAAAAGCAAGAGAGTGCCCAAAAAGAATATTTCACAAAAACCCTTGATGTAGCATGAGATATTTTAGAAAAAATGTTTGTTGACAAAAGAGGAAACGAAAAGAAGGGTTTTCTTTTAGCTGAAAAAGGAAGTAAAAGCTATAATAAATTAAAAAAAGCAGTTCTTGAACAAAGTCATGAATTTTGAAAAAATTCATTTGAAACAGAAATTCTTGCTGAACAAAATGATGTAGAAAGTCTTTTTTCAACTTTTAATAATAAAAACAAAAAAATTGGAAGTTTGATGGACTATGTTTATGCTACTGATATTAATGACTTTAAATCACTTCTTAAAGGTAGGGATCCAAAAGCAATCAATGCTCGTCTTATTCATTGAGATTTTGTTCCGGACCTCTTAGCAAAAGTAATTGACATAGGAAATGTTTATCCAGAATTAATTAAGCGCTTAAAAAAAGATGCTTTTGATTTAACTTCTACTGATGTCATAAAGAAAGCCCCAATATTAGCAGCATATGGAATCATTTTGAGAGCAATGAGAGATCAAATAAAAGAAGAATTAAGGTTGAGAATAGCTCGGCTTTTTGTTTCAGATCAAATTCTAAGTAGTTTACAATCAGCAAAAAAAACCAGTGTTTTAAATGCACTTATAAATAATGTCAGCATTGTTAATAATAGTGAGGGAACAGATTACCTAACAAGAATTGAATTGCATTTTCCTGATGAAAGTATCCAAGGACTTGAGACATTAGATGGTTTTGAATCTGGGGAAGCAGCTTCTTGAAGTAGAGCTTGAGTAGACCAAACAAAAGTAAAAACTGAAGCATCAAGCCAACAAGTTGCAGCAAATATTAATAATGGAATTACTGAAGCATCCTTTTCAGCCACAATAAATTTAGCAAAGGAAATTGCTAATTCTGATGCACAATATCAGGTTGTTGATGATTTTTATGCACAAGCACAAGTAACAGTACCAACAGAAGATGAAATGAAAACCTTCTATGAAACTAATATCCTTCATACTGAGGTTGGAAAAGGTTATGAGCCAGAAAATATTGATGCATTAACTGATGCTGAAAAGCGACTTGTTAAGGCCTTTCTTTATATTTCTCAACATGTTGATTACAGTGAAAGTGTAAAAAATATTGAAGGTGAAACTGATCCTGATTTAATGATTAATGGTAAAGTAGTTATTAATAACGTGGAAGATTTAAAAGCAAGGATAGGTGAAGTAACAGAAGCAATTCGGGAGTTTGTGATTGAAAAATTAAAGAAATTAGGAATTGAAATCAGAACTCCTTCTGAAGCTGCCCAAATTCAGGACAAGACACTTAACCGAACAATTACCATAACTGAAAATCAATATTTGGATACTACTTATGTTGCTTTTCTCAATCGTTACCGCAATGATGCTCTTGCTCAAAATGATATTATGAATCGGGTTATTGACAGAGTGGCTAAGGAAGAATTAGTTAACTATCGTAATAATATTCTTGATGAAAACTCTAAGAATAACATCCTGTATTTTAAAAAGTCAGATTTAAGCAAAACCTATATTGAATATATTTGAATCGACTTAAGTGAACGTAAGGAAGACTTATTTGAAGAAAATCTTAAATCATTCATTATGTATTACACAGGACGAAATATTATTTCTGATCGAATTCTTGATTTAACTAAATGACAAGCAACCCAAGATTCATGAGCTGCTGCATTAACTCAAGATTTAATGGATGGGCAAATTGATAACACAGTTACTCCTTTTAGCCAAGAAAATGTTATCAACTATGTTAATGGTGAATTTAAATCTGAATTCCACCAATTAATGAAAGAAATATATGAAGTTGTTAAGGAAGATACCCTTAATTATGATCCAAGTTTTACTGATAAAGGAATTGATGCTTTCAACACCATTGTTAGGGCGCTAGGAAGACTAAATAATGAATTCAATAATCTTTTACTAAAGAAAATTCTAGCAATTCTTGGATTAGAGTTTAATACCAATAGCATTGCGAAAGCCCAACACATCTTGCCATTATACATTGATACTTTTGAACATGGAATTTATAACATTATGACTGATTCTTTAGGTCGGGAGCTTTCACCATTATTATCAATTAATAATTATGTAAGCGATGCAGAAGGTAATGTAATTATTGCTACAAGTGATCGTTCAACATATGTTGCTGCAATAGACACAAAATTTAAAGAATACCTAGAAAAAACATTCCAGGATTACATGGCAGTAGCTGCAATCAGTCGCTATTATGCAATTGACCGGGGGGGAATGTACAAGGAAATTTTAGCTCTTGTTGCCCAAGGTTATCGTCGTTATGTTGTTAATGAAATGAAAACTGATAATCTACTTAAGGTGTTAAGTGGTGATGTATTTATGGACAACATTAAGAAGCATGTGACAGTTACAGCATTAAGTAATGTATTTGCAAAATATGCTAAACCAGTTGCCGAAAATATTGGGGATCCTAACACACTTACTGATGATGCATGACAAAACTATGTGGAGGACTCTCTTTTCCCAGACTTTATTTATCCAACACTTGTTAAACCTTCAGCTACTGATATTCCATGATATTTTACAAGATCAGGATTACCAGCAATTAACATGCTTATTAATAAGGGAATTGATCAAGCAATTAATCATTTTAATTCCAATCAAGAACCTGATGAGAAAGGAGTTTACTATTCAGTTGATAAAGGGGCATTAAGTAATGATGAAGTGAAACAAATTACTTCTGATTTATTAATGTCATCATTAGACTCCTTTAAGGATTTATTAATCAGAGCAAATAGAGAAAATGATGCTTCAATATTGCCTAACATTGAGGAATATGCTTACACCATGATACTTAATTTTTATAATGATGTTAATACTCCGGAAAAATGAAATGGAGCTTTGAATAAACATCGTTTCCGTTCTGAAGAATTAACAAAAACAAGAGATTTTAGTGATCTAGAAAGTTTAACACCAAAAGAAAAACAAAATTTAGAATACGAATCATTAATTATTCTTCAAAAAACTTTATATGCAAGACCAGAAAGTATTCAGGACCCTAAGGTTCTTGAGGACCTCTATAATAAGTATTCTAATTATCTTGAACAATTTATTGATTAGTTAAGAAAAAAGAATTAGGGTTTTTGTTTAATAATTTCTTCTTTAATAAGTAATAATCAAAGCAGATTAACTAGGATGTTACTTGGTTTATAGTGAGGAATATTTTTTGTGAACATTTCGTTACTTATTAGTAAATTCAATGCGAATTTTAATTTTTCAAATAAACAAATAAAATAAGCTTTAAAATAGAGGCAACCAGATACATGGGTTTATGTAATTAAAAGGAGTGACAAAAATGATTATTGAAGTAATAATAGAAATTCCTAAGGGAAGTATGAATAAATATGAAGTTTGTAAAAAAACAGGTAGAATCAAACTAGATCGGGTTTTATTTTCAGCAGTTGTCTATCCAGAAAATTATGGATATTTAGAACAGACATTAGCTGAAGATAATGATCCTCTTGATGTTTTCGTAATTTCTACCTTACCAATTATTCCTGGATGCATTGTTGAAGCAAGAATCATTGGGGGGATAGAAATGTATGATGATGGTGAACAAGATACTAAATTAATTGCTGTTGTGGAACATGATCCTCGCTTTGATCATATAAAAAGCTTAAGGAATTTAGGTGGTCATAAGTTAAAGGAAATTAAAGAGTTTTTAAAAACATACAAAAATCTCCAAAATAAACAAGTAGTAGTAAAGGATTTTTTTAATAAGCAGCAGGCAATAGCAATTTTGAAAAAGTCACAACAAAATTATATAAATGCAAAATAATAAGATTTACCACTTTTTCTGTTTTTTTATGTTATAATAATGAGAAGTGCTTCTGCACTTCTTGGGGAATGATAACATCCTAAGTAATTAGGATTGAAAAGATGTAATGGAGAGTAGATATGGGAATAGGTGTTTTTTTACAGCATACTAAAAATGTAGCAAGGAAAAAGAAAAAAGCATTAGTGCATAATGTTAAGAATGTAGGAAGATATGGAAGGGTCTATATTTCTTTAGCTTTAAGTTTGGTCATTGTTGGTAGCATTGCTGGTATTATCTCAGGAGTTCTTATTGAGATTAATGAAGAAGAAAGAAAAAAAGATTTAATTCAATATGTTGTTGGTACTGCTCCAAGTACTCTTAATTGAGTGATTGAATTTAATAATGCTTCTGCTACCCCTGCTTCTCGTTTGATGAGTGGTCTATTACGACCAAGAAGCAAGGCTTTAGATAATATTCGGAAAATTAAAACTTGATTAGATTCACCAAATAGGGAAAACATCCAGTTTACTGTTGGTGGAAGAAGTTTCGATCTTTCTAGAGAAGGAGATGTTCAGTATCTTCAAGCGCTAGTTGATCAACAGGCAGATTATCTTCCTAGTGATTTACCAGAAACTTTTGGGATGCTTGGTTATCCCAAGTTACAGATTAAAAATAAAGATGGAGGAAAATATGATGCTCCTTCTAGTATAGAAAAGAATTTTACCTATGACGTAGCTAAATCCTTAACTATTTATGAACCTGATGAGTATGAATTTACCAATGGTGAACGAAACACTGCTGGAAGAGTTTATGAATTTGAATTAAGAGACAATGCTGTCTGAAATGATGGGAGACCTGTGGAGGGGGCAGATTTTCTATACCAAGTAAAAATGCTTCTTGAACGTTCAGATAAAACTTTAAAAATCAAAAGTGGAACTGATGATAAAAATCAGTTAGCTTTATATGTTGATAAACCAATTTCTAATTTAGAGAGTTTTGGAATTTGGGACCTAGTTAGTGAACCAGCAACTGCTGAAGGAGCACAGGCAAATGCAAGCAAGGATGCAGAAGAAGAAGATACACTTGTTGAGGCATTTAATAAGAAAAAAACTGCATATGACACAGCATTTTCAGATTTTGATGAAAATGATGATGGTAAGGTTGCTGATTTAAAAGCAAAATATGCTGCATTAAGAGAAAGTATGAATGCACTTATTTCCCAAGCAAAACGATATGATAGTGATTTAGCAATACTTGATAAGTTTTCAACATTATTTAAACATGACTCATTAATTAGTGAAATGACTCAAACCCAAAAAACTGAAGTTCAAAATCTTGTTACATCTTTAGAAACAAAAATTAGTGAATTTAAAACAGAAGTTGGAACTATTGAAACAGATGTCAAGAAATTGGTACAAGATAAATACACTACAACCAACATGGAGATAGCAGATGACCAATATACTAGTGCAAAAGTTACTGCTCGAAATACTGTCATAACTGAATTTGTTACAGATTTAACTAATTTACAAGGAAAAACTATTACTCCTGCAAAGAAAACTGCAGTAATTAACGCTCTTAAAGAATTTAAAAAAGATAAGAATGCTTTTGGAGCAACTTATGCTGGTGAAAGTGACAGATTAACCACTTATGTAGATGCATATAAATCATCTTTCACTGATGCAGAAGGAAAGTTATATATTATTCATGATATTCTTAACTTACCATTAACATTATTTCCATTAGTAGTAGATGATTCTGTTACAGATAAGAAAGACGTTAAAGTGGGAAAAAATGCATTTGTAGTTCCATGAGTAGAATACAAAGCTGAGAATATTATGCAGAACTGTGGTAATGGAGATTATGATCCGGCTGAAACTAAATGAAATGGGTATGATTTAAAATTCTTTGATGGTAGTAAAGCAAAGTTCTATGAAAATATGGGGGAACTTTGTGATAGTTATGCAACATTCTCAACCAAGAACAATAAGGTAACTCTAAAGTTTAGTAAAGGATTTGATGTTATATGAGCTCTTGAAATATTAGGTTCAACAATTCTTTTCATGCCTTCAAGAAAAGATTTTATGGAATCACTCGCTCGTAAACAAGGGGAAGCGAAAGGTGATTCCCTTGATCATATAATTGGAACTGAATACTTTGCTCGTGATCCTGATTCTTATATGGGTAATGGACCTTTTGTTGGAGTAGAATTTGGAAAAACATTTAAAATGCGGCGAAATGAAAACTGACATCTTAAAGAATATGTCATTCCCGACACTTATACTTTACGCTATGTTGCAGAAGCAGCCAAGAATGCTGTTACTCTTAATTATATTCGGGGAACCATAGGATCAACAACAATTAGTAATGATTGATATAAAGAATTTAAGAAATCTCCTGAATTAGCAGATGAAATTTCCTTTCTTAAAACTGGAGAGAAGGTAACAAGAAACTGAGTGCTTAATATGTTTGCTCCAAGTTTAACTAATAATTACTTTCGAACACCAATTGGTTCACAAATTAGTTGAAGTCCAGAAGAAGATACTGCTTATCCTAACAAAACAACAGTTAAAGAATATAAATTAGTTGATGGAGTAAGATGTGAAGTTAAAGACACTAATTTGTATTATCCTTCTTTATCCTTGGATAATTTCATATGTGCATTACCTCCTAAATTCAAGGATTATGCTAATGCTGTAAGGCGATTAGTGGCAACATCCTATGATGGAGGAAAAGCAATTGCTTTTAGGGGAAGCGATGGTAAGCCAGATCGCTATACATTTGCTGCAGAAACACTTACTGTACCAGGACTTAGTTATGATTCAAAAAGTGAGGAATATTCAAAAACTGTTGCTGTAGCCCTTAAGTATCAACAAGAGAATCCTGTTGCTATTGATGATTCTTCTTATGATGATGCATTTACTGATGCAACTGGAACTACAGTTACTGGTGATCAAAGAAAAGAAGTTAGTTTTTATGGGTCAACAAATTATGATAGCAATTCATGAAGATGAAAAAGCACATCAAAAATAGGCTTTACTCTTCTAACAAGAGAAAATGAAGACCCTTCAGCTGATCTAGAAGCTCCTGATCCAGTTACTGGTGAAATGACAAAAGTAGGTTATACTCCATCATATTCTTATGCAAAAGCAAAACAAATGTGACAAAACATAAAGAGTGAATTTCCTGAGTATTCAAGTAAGAGCCTATCACTTTTTCTTCCTACTTATCAAGCTACTCATTTTTATACATTATCAGTAAAAGATTATTGAGCAATTAACATAGATTCAATTACAGATGGCAAAATAAAACTAAATGTTGTTTCTTATGATAATTATTTTGATTCATCAACCCCTTATGGTAAAAGAAATGGATTAAAATGTGGTGCAGATGATCTTACTGTTGCATACCCTCTAACTGATGATAATGGCAATCCTTCATTGAACTGTCTTCGTAATCCAGCAATTTATTATGTAGGGTGAGGATATGATTATAGTGATCCAAAAAACTTCCTGTCTATATTTGGTGGTAGTTATAACCAAATAGGATATAGAAATTCCCAAATAACCCGACCAATATTGCAGTATTGAAAAAATAATATCAATGCAATTATTGATCAAGATGAAGCAAATGGAGTGATTACTGCTGCTGAAAAAACTAGATTTAAAACAGAAGTTAATGAGCATTTAGATGCTTTAATAAGACCTGGGGCAAAACAAACTTTTGGTGATTCCATGTCTGGATCTCCAATATATGATGCTAACGGAGATAAAGTAGCAGATCTTGATTCTATGAGTGGATATGCCCGAAATAAAATTATAGCTCAATTAGAAGCTTGACGTTTAAGAGAAGGATTTTCAGTACCAATGTTAACTGGTGGGCGGGCACCCCAAGCATCTCGTTTAGTTAATACTGTTTATTTTGGAGGAATTACTTATCGAGATAATGCTTATAATTGTGATGCAACTCCAGCAGAGCGAACATTAACTAGAGCTTATGTAACAGCTGCAGGAGACAAAAAACAATATGAATTTGTAGCTCCAAACTGTTTGGACAGCAAAGTTATTGCATATTTATCAGCAAGTGATGAAGTAGTGGGAAATTAGGAGAATAAGATGTATTTATTAACAAGAAAAAAATTTACTATTGGCCAAATAAGAAGAAAAAGTCAAACATGGCAGAAAGTTGGTCCATGATTTCAAACCTATACCTTTTTATTTTTAGAAGCAGTATTTATTTTCTTTATTGTTTCTATTGTGCTGTTTATTATGATGGATCAAGTATATGAAACAATTGGAAGAGCAGAATTTAAACAAGCAGAATCAGGAAGTAAATTAATATCTGAAGAAGCATTTGTCAATATTGAAGGTAAGTATGATTTAACTGGGAGTTTTACAGCTCGATACTTTATTTTTCTAGAAAAATTTTGGGATGGATCAGTGCTTTCCTTTCGGTTAGAAAAAGGAGTTGAAGTAGGAGAAATAACTTCTAAACCTTTTTTAGTTTCATTTAAATTAGGTATTTTAGCAGTTATAATTGGTGTGTCAGTAGGAACAGTTATTGGTTTATTGGCGGCAAGAAAACCAGGTAGTTTGTTAGACAAAATTGTTTCCTCATATGTAGTTTTACTTTTATCATTACCAGTTTTTGTTACTGGACTTTTATTTCAATACATATCATATAAAACCGGAAACTTTAATATTGTTTATAATGATAAAAATGTAGCTTCATGATTATTACCAATATTTACCTTAGCTGCTCCAATTATTGCTGGTTATGCTCGTTTCTTAAAAACTACTGTTAGGGAAGAACTAGTAGCTAATTATATAAATTTAGCAAAAAGTAAGGGTGTGAGCAGCATTGGGATAGCATTTAAACATATTTTAAAGCCTTCATTATATCCCCTAGTAACTAATTTACCATTTGCAGTGTTATTAGCTTTCACTGGGGCAATAGTTACTGAATCTGTTTATGGAATTGATGGAGCTGGAACAGTATATATTAGGGCCATCCAAACATCAGATACATGATTATTGATGTATTTATCAATGATCTATACTCTCATGTCTTTAGTGGCATATATCATAAGAGATTTATCATATCCATTAATTGATCCACAAGCAAAAGTAGAAATTTCATTAATTAGAAGGAGACAATAATGAAAATAATGACAAAAGAGCTTAAAAAATTACGTGAAAACGATTTATGAAGAAGAGTTGATGAGATTCAAGGGCTTGTTTCTTCTTCTCAATTTTCTAAAGTTGGAACAACCCCACCTAGCTATATTTATCGAAAAAGTGGCTTATTAAAGTACATTAAAGCCCTTTTAATGAGACCAGGTTTTTTCATTGGTGCCTTAATAGTTTTAGCAATTATATTAGCATCAATTATTGCTCCAGAATTAACTCCATTTACTAAACGAGGGTTTCAATTACCTACAGGCAAAGAAGGGCAGGAAGTTAACTGATTAGATTTAGCTAATCTTAATGTTGGGGAAAAAGGACAAGGAACAGATGTTCATATTTTAGGAACAGATGCAGCTGGACAAGATTTATGAGCCCTAATATGATATGGTACAAGAAATACTTTGGCAATAACATTTTCTGTTGTTGCTGTGTCAATACTAGTTGGAGTTACTTTAGGATTATTAATTGGCTACTATTATTGAGCAGATTGATTGTTTCAAAGATTAATTAAGGTCCTTGCTAACATTCCATCATTAATTATTTTGACATTAATTGCAACAATTGTTGGCAGAACCCTGGAAGGGCTCATTATTGCTTTTACCTTGTTTTCTTGAATTGGAATGGCACTTCAAGTGCGAGCTCAGGTTTTCCGTGTAAGAAATTTAGATTACAACAAAGCTTCTCAAATTATGGGAAGTAGCACCACTTATATTTTTGCTAGAAATGTTTTCCCTGCAGCATTACCAATAATTATCACAACCATGATGTTTATTATCCCTTCAACAATTCTATCTGAATCAGCACTAGGATTTATTGGTTTATCTTTAGATCCAACTAAGCAAACAACTTTAGGAACTGTTATTAGCAATAATGCTGATGCCATCATTTTATTTCCTCGTTTATTACTTTTCCCAGGGGGAGTACTTTTTTTAATTACTCTATCAACCCAAATTATGGGAGATGCAATAAATAAAGTAAATCGAGAAGGAGCAAGATAATGAAAAGGGAAAGAATTGTAAAAATAAGAAATCTTGAATTAAGTTTTCCTAATCCTAATAATCGGTTTGTAAGAAAAAAAGTAATTTTTGGTGTTGACCTAGATATTTACCGAGGTAGTGTTCTAGCATTAATTGGTGAATCAGGATCTGGAAAAACAGTTCTTGCAAGTGTTATTTCAGGATTATTAGGGCCAGGAGCAGTTATTTCTAACGGCACAGTTGAGGTTTTTGGACAACGAACAGAGGATTTTAATAATGCTGACTGAGAATGATCTAATCTTAGGGGAAAGAAAGTTGCTCAGGTTTTTCAGGATCCTAAGGACACCTTAAATCGGTTTAAACGAATTCGCCCCCAAATATATGAAGCATTTAGAGTATGCCGAAAAAAAGATATTAATAGAAGTGATTATTATGAAGAAGCAGTTAAGAATTTAAAGCTTGCTGGGTTTTCAGAAGATTTTGATCGAATTCTTCATGCATACCCCCATGAATTATCAGGGGGTCAAAGACAAAGAGTAGTTATTGCTATTGCATTAGCTACTGGTGCTGAACTAATTATATGTGATGAGCCAACAACTGCTCTAGATAGTATAGTACAAGCACATGTTTTAAATACCTTAAATGATATAAGCAAGAAAACTGGAGTAACAATTGTTTTTATTTCCCATGATTTAGGAGTGGTTTCAACAATTGCAACCCACATTTGTGTTATGTATGGTGGGAGAATTGTTGAAGAAGGAACTGCTTGAGAAGTTATGTATAACTCAAAACATCCTTATACATGGGGACTATTGTTATCAATGCCAGATCTTAATATAGGGGCAAAACGACTTAAAGCAATAGAGGGTTTTGTTCCAGGAGACTTAACAAAGATGGAAGGAGATTTTTTTGCTGAGAGGAATCCTTATGCTTTAGCAATGGATTATTTAAAAGCACCTCCATTTTTTAAAATTTCTAAGACTCATAAAGTAGCTTCTTGACTTTATAGTGAGAAAGCACCTAAAGTAGCACCACCACTAGAAATTTTAAAGCGATGAGATTATTTCAAAAAAAACTACCAGCATGCTTCTGCTTCTAAAGTGGTGAGAACTCCTAAAAGAAGGCAGAAACAAGTAAAAAGAGAGGGTTAGGATTATGGTAAAAGAAAAAGTAGTAAATAAAAAAAGACAAGTTCATAAAAAAGCAAAAACAACTGCATCCCGTAAATCCCCTGTAAGAACAAGACAAAACAGAGTTAACAGGAAACAACAAGATAGGGATCCTAAAATAACTAACAGTTTGAACAAAATAAATAAACAGGAAGATGCTGCAGTATTGCTAGATGTTGATGATTTAAGTGTTAATTATTGAACATCACACGGAATTCTCAGAGCAGTTAAAGATATATCTTTTCAAATTAAAAAAGGTTCCATAACAAGTATTGTTGGTGAATCAGGCAGTGGAAAATCATCAACAGCATTTGCTATTATTGGAATGCTACCCCATGCAACTGGAAATGTAAGAATAAATAATTATATTGTTCCTGCATCCTCAAGATTTATAACAAAAAAATTTCAACGTTATTTAGCAAGGACAATGCAATTTATTTTTCAGGATCCTTTTACTTCAATTAATCCAAGAGCTCGGGTTTATAGTGTTTTAAAGGAACCACTAAGGGTTAATAATCCGAGAAAGATAAAAATAAAAGAAGAAAATGCAAAAATGAAGCACCGGGTAAATATTCAACTAGTTAAGTTAGCAGAAAAAATAGCAAAAAAACCATTAAGACATTTAAGAAAGCTTACTATGGATCTTTACCGTGCTCGGGAAAAAGTAGTAAAAGAATTAATTGAAAAATATGAGATTGATGAATATAAAATGAAGAATTCTATTGCTGAAATCTGACAAATAAAAAACACTTTTAGAACCAGAATTCAAACCTTTATTGAAAAAAAACAAGCAGAACAAAAACTTTTTCAAGGTAGTGATGCAGAATTACAAGAATTAATTGACAAACATAATCAGGAATTAAATGAATATGTAGCAAACTTAAAGCAGCAAAGAAATAAGGAAATTGCAGAATTTAAAAAGGAAGTTGCTGAAGAAAAGTTACAATTAAAAGAAGATAAAGCTGTTATTAAAGAGCAATTAAAAAACATTTTTTTAAAACATAAAGAACTTGATGAAAAACTATCTGAGGTCTTTGATTCAGCAAAAGGATTAAAAAGAAATACCACAAATGTATTTGAACGCCGTTATCCAATAACCATTAATAAAAAATTAGCAAAAAGTATTTCTGGATTAAGATATTATTTAAGATTAATTCAGGATTTCCTGGGAGGAGGATTATTAGATACAATTGAGTATCGACAAGTAGTTGGAGCTGTTCACAAATCAGTTCATTATAATTTAAGAAGTGCTAAAATTATTGCTTCAATTATTAATAAGTATTTTGCAGAATACTCTAGGGTTGCAACTAAATATGCAACAGAAAACAAAATCCAAAATCGATTAGTTCAGGTGGGACTTAATCCTGATGATATCGTTCGATATCCAAAAGATTTTTCTGGTGGTCAACGTCAAAGAATTGCAATTGCTCGGGCCATGATGTCTAATCCCAGCTTGCTAATTGCTGATGAACCAATATCATCACTTGATGTTTCTATTCAGGCCCAAATTATTAACCTAATCAAGGACCTTAAAGAAAAAAATAATCTTACAGTTCTTTTTATAGCCCATGACTTAAGAATGGTGGAATTTCTTTCTGACAATATTATTGTTATGAGTAAAGGACAAATTGTAGAATCAGGAACAACAAAAGAAATTTTTGATAATCCAACTCATCCATATACACGAGCTCTGTTTTCAGCAATACCATCTATTGATTCCATAAACAAAAAAATGGATGTTCTAGATTATGATGACAGTATTTACCAAAACCCATATGAAAACTTAAAGGAATATTCTTTGTCTCCAACCCATAAAGTTCTTTCAACTGATAAATGAATTAGAGAATGAAAAGCAGCTGCTAAAGAATTTGTGGTTTATAAAGACACAACCAGCTAAATTTAAAACTAAAAATAAAGATAAATCTGTAATTAAGCCAAAAAATATTTTTTAAATATTTAGAATAAGCTGTTAATTAGAATTATGCAATTAACATTGATTGGTATTTGATTTTAAGAAAGTTTGTTATGTTTATTGAAAATATTGATTTAAAAATGATAATATCAAAATTCAATCTTTATTTAATAATTGTTTTTTAAGTTATGAAGAGCAGTCTGATCCTGATTTAAACATTTAGAATGTTCCTTACAAGAAACTAAATGGTTATTAATCATACCAATGGCTTCCATGTAGGAATAAATTATTGTGGGGCCAACAAAGTTCATTCCTTTTCTTTTTAATTCCTTTGATATTTCAACTGACAGAGGAGAAGTTGTTACTGCATTTTTTGAGCTTATTAAATATGATTGAATTGGTTGATAGTTAACATATTTTCATAAAAAATTTGCCAAAGAATTATATTCATTTTGGATTTTTAAACACACTAATGCATTTCTTCTAGTGGCAAATACTTTTAATTTATTTCTAATTATATTTTTATTAAGTAAGGTTTTTGCTAATTCACCATCGCTCATAAAGGCCACCTTTTTGATATCAAAATTAAAAAATTGGGTTCTATAAGCATCTCTCTTTTTTAAAATAGTAAGAAAATTTAATCCCGCCTGAGCTCCTTCAAGAATTAATCATTCAAATAATTTTTGATCATTAACAACTATCATTCCTCACTCATGATCATGATAATTTTCTAAGATTGGATTTCCATCACCAAAACAGCGCATTGTATAATAATTATATTTGAAGTAAATTAAAATAATACTGTGAGTAAAAGCAATAAGTTATATGATGTATTAGTAATTGGGGGAGGACATGCTGGAGTTGAAGCAGCATACATTGCAGCTAAATTGGGTGCCAAAACCATTCTTGTAACCCAAAAATTAAAAACAATAGCAATGATGCCTTGTAATCCAAGTATTGGTGGACCAGCAAAAGGGGTAGTTGTACGGGAAGTATCTGCCCTGGGGGGAATAATGGGAGAAGCTGCTGATAAATCATTTCTCCAAACAAAAATCCTAAATACAAAAAAAGGACCTGGGGTTTGAGCCATCAGGAATCAAATTGATAAAGTTGCTTATCATAACGAAATAATGAAAAAACTAAAAAATCAGCCTTCATTAGAGTTAGAAGAAGGCCTTGTAAATAAAATTATTTGAAAAAAAAGCACACCTTATATAGTAATTTTTACTAAGAAAAGTGTGTTTAAAACTAAAAAACTTATTATTACTGCCGGCACTTATACTTCATCACAAATTCTACAAGGAAGAAAAAAATGAAGTTGTGGTCCCAATAATTTAGAAACAAGTTCTAGCATTTCTAATTTTTTAAAAAAGTATCAAATAGAACTTCTTCGTTTGAAAACAGGAACTCCACCACGAATTATTTCTTCATCAATTAAATTTAATGAATTAAAAAAACAACCTGGCAATAATGCTTTTTGAACATTTGGTATTGATAAGAAAATTGCAAAAACTAATGTTCCTTGTTATTTAACTTCAACTAACAGCAAAACCCATGACATAATTAAAGAATATTTGCACACTTCTTTTTTATATGATCCAAATTACAATATTAAAGGTCCATCTCGTTGCCCAAGTATTGAAGACAAAGTAATGCGTTTTCCTGATAAAAAAACGCATCAGGTTTTTATAGAACCTGATAATAAAGATTTTTCTGTTTCTTATTTACAAGGATTAAGTACTTCACTTTCAATTAAAGCACAGGATCTATTTTTAAAAACTGTACCTGGACTAGAAAATGCCAAAATAAAAAAGTATGCCTATGCAATTGAATATGATGTAATTCAGCCTACCCAATTAAAAGCAACATTAGAACTTAAAAAATTAACAAATATTTATGCTGCTGGACAAATTAATGGATCATCCGGATATGAAGAAGCAGCAGGACAGGGAATAATTGCTGGAATAAATGCCGCTTTAAGTATTTTGAAGAAAAAACCTTTGATTTTATCACGTGATTCATCTTATATTGGAATGTTAATTGACGATATGATTATTAAAGGGGTTACTCAACCATATCGACTTCTTACTTCAATGATGACTTATCGAATGTATGTTCGTAGTGATAATGCTTATTTAAGAATGTTTGATATTGCATGTAAATATAATTTACTAAATAAAAAAGCAAAAGAATGAGTTGAATTTTTTTTGGCAAAGAAAAAAGAATTATTTAAATGTTTCTCAATAATTACTCGGCAAAATAATCCCACTTTTTTCCAATGATTAAATAAAAGAATTAATAGTGAGCATCAAGATTTAGTAAGAATTTTAAAAAACCAGGGAATTGCTTTACAAGATGTTATTAACCAAATTGAGGAACTCCAAAAAATTGGGCTTTCTAGACAAGAAATAGAAATGATTGATATTTCTCTTAAGTATGATGGCTATATTTTGCGGGAAAAAAATATGATGCAAAAACTTGTACAAAAACATGCATTAGTTTTGCCTGAAAATTTATCTTATGCTAAGATTCCAAATATTTCAGCTGCAGCAATTGAAATTTTAAATAAGTTTCGCCCCCAAACATTAGGACAGGCACAGCAATTAGAACGAGTAACTATTTCTGACATAATTAATATTGAATTATACATTAAGAGGAGAAAATTGTAATTAATCATTAATTATTATCATTTAATAGTAAAATAAAAACATAGGAATGGAGGGGAGAGATGAAAACTTATATTATTCGGCTTTTTTTAAAAAGTAAGGCAATGCAAAGTGACACAATGGAGCGAAGTGAATTACACTTAATTAATTTTCCTTATATTGAATTAAATATTATGGATGATAAAACTTTTGTTCCTAAGCTTACTTCAGTAAATGTCAAAAGGGTTATTAGTGCGAATCTTTATGCTTTTTTAGATTTTAATCGACATTTACTTAATGAAGTATATGCTGTAAAAATTTATGACCAATATGAGGATAGTGTTTCTGAAGAAACATTACACCGGGTTCTTGATTATCACGACACAATTAGTGATGTTCTTAAAGGATATGAAAAATGAGTTGCTGATAACCAACCCTTTGCAATTACTTTTAAGGAAGTAAGTCGACCAGAAGGTTCAATAATTGCTGATTTAGTATATGATAAAGAAGCTAACCGGGTTTATAGTTTAGTTTTTAACCCTTTTAAGAATTCTGTTGATAACATTGTTAATATGGAGCAATATAAGAATTTAATTCTAGAATATATATCTAATGCAACCACAATTGCAAAGGATGTTCTTGAAGATATTTGTGTATCAGTATTTCGGGAAGGTATTATTTATCCAACTGCTCATATAACAAGGAAGGAGCAAAAAAGTGATTATTGGGATGAATATATCAAAAAGGAGTTAATGTACGGCAAATAAGGAAAATAAAAAAGCCAGTATTTATACAAAAAAAGGAGACCTAGGAAAAACCCAAACAATTGTCACATTAAATTTAAATAAAGAAGATTTAGTTTTTCACACCTTAGGAACATTAGATGAATTAAATTCAATAATAGGATTTATTAGTAGTAAGGCAAAATTAATTTGAATCCAAAACTATCTTTTTGAAATGGGAGAGGAAATAGCAACAAAAAGAATTAAAGGTGATTGAATTAAAAGAACAGAAAAACTTGAAAAGAATATTGATGAGATCGATGCTTTAAATGTTCCCCTGCAAAATTTCATTCTTCCTGGGGGCTCAAAAATTACATCCTATTTACATTTGGCTAGATCAATATGTAGAAGAACTGAACGTTGATTCTGATATTGATTAAGAAATGAAAATAAAGGAAGTAAAAAGTTAGAAAGAGAGTTTCAATATATTGGGTCATTTCTTAACCGATTATCTGATTATTTTTTTGTTCTTGCAAGAAAATATAATGATCATGGGAAAAAAGATATTTTATGAACCTCCCTTAAAGATATGTAAAGAATTACTGAAAAGATTTACAAAATTTATGTTATAATACATATGCATTTTAGGAGGATGTATGAAATTTGATATTAATAAATATAAGTCAATAATATGAGCTGCAGTTGCAGTTGTAGCCTTAGGAGGCGGGATAGGTATTGGATATGCTATTAATAATAGTGATAGTGACTCAACAAGTACTGACTATGTGTTGAATCCAAGAATTAAACCACTATTCAATGTTAATCGGGTTGACCCACCACTTGTGAATAACCCTAGTTTACTTTCTCTTCCTAGTGAATTAAATGTTGCATTGGCAACAGATGGAGCGGGAGTTATTAATGATAAATCATTTAATGATGCAACTGGAAAAGGCTTGTTAGATATTTATGGATTAAGTGATGCCCTAAGTGATCATGCTACATTATATAGAGTACCTACAGATACAAACGCAACAACTATTATTCAAGTCTATCAGGATTTATATAATAGTTTTAGTGATAAGGATGATGCTACAGTAAGAAAGGTTATTATTGCTCCTGGTTTTGGTCATTCTGCAGCTATTTCTAAGTTTTGAGAAGCAAACTCAACAGGATATGATGATTTATATTTTCTTTTATTAGATCAACCACCAACATATGGTAATCCAGTTGCAAATTTAAAAAATACTTATTCAATTGAATTTGATGTGAGTAAATCAGGCTTTAAAGCAGCAATGCTAGCAAGTTTATATTTAGATGCAATTGGAGATGCAAACCCAATGGTGGGTACTTGAGGGGGAGGAGATTTCCCAGGAGTTACTTCATTTATGAGAGGTTTTGTTTCTGGAGTTATTTATTATAATCAACAAGTAAAAGCTGCAGCAAAACCTGATGTAAAAATAGTTAAATTTAATACAGATGCAGATTATTTAAATTCAGGATTTGAACTTGGTGGTGGAACTGAAAAAGCAGATTACTTAATTGATAAAGGTGCAGATGTTATTCTTCCAGTTGCTGGAGCCCAAACAAAGGACTTGATTGATGCAATTAAAAGATCACAAAGAAAAGATGAAGTAAAAATAGTTGGGGTTGATACTGATCAATCAATTACTTATGAAGAAGATAAAGGTTTATTTATTACTTCAATTACCAAAAACTTAAGAAAAGCTGCATATGAAGGATATAAAGAAATCACTAGCAATTCAACTCAAATTGATGGCACTTATGATCCTGATCAGGATTCTACAGGTAGTTACACTGGGGATGACAGCAGAAATTTCTCTTCTTATACAAAACAGTTTGTAATTGATCAAGATAATGTTAATAGTGCAATTTGAAAATATATTTATGAAAAAGTAGATGATCTCCCAGTTGTTGTTCAATCTTGAGAACATGCTTTTGCTTACATAAAAAGTCAATAAATTAAATAAATTACTGATATTATTTAGACTCTTGAATAAAAGAGTCGATAATCAGATTTGAAAAGAATATGTTTAAGATATTAAATTAGTTAACAACTAGATTATTGCTAGAAATGATTTTAAGAATAATGATAGGTTTTTACCTTTTGTTAATAACCTAGTTATGAAATTAATCGTGCTAGATGAAATAAGAATTTTGTCAACATACTGAATAATACTGAAATTTAATTAAAGAAAAAATACAGAAATTACATTGGATTATTTAACTAAACAGTAAAATTTAATAATCTCTTTTATAAAACTATAGAAACTAAACAAGCAAGATGAACAAATGATTAATTTCAAATTATACTTCATCTAAATGGAACAGAATTTAAATCTAGTGACCTTGATACTTATTAAATTCTATCATTTTATGAGATTTTTCTAAGAAAATAAAAACTTAAAATTTTTAAAAATAAAAGCTAATTGCTGTTTTTAGATATTTTAAAAATATGTTATTTAATAATAAATTAATAATTACAGAACTCTTAAATATATAATTGAAAGTTTTTCAATTTTCATTCTGATTAACATGTATAAATTCTATATACTAAATCTTTATAATATTTTTGTTTTATCTTAAAGGGTGAATCAATTAAACATATAAAAAAAAGAAAGTTAATAGTTCAATTTTGCATTAGATAATTTTATATTATAATATTATTGTAAACTTAAGGAGGAATTTTATGAAGTTAACAAAAATAACATTGGCTGCATTAGTTGGCGGTGTAGCATTGGCTGCTGGAACAGGTATCGGGGTAGGAATAGGTTCTGCTGTTTTTGAAGAAGATACTGTAACGGAGTTTTCTACAGTTAAGGCGGGAGCACTAGAAATACTACCAGATTCAGGTGAGAAACTACCTGTCATGTTGGTAACAGATGGTGGAGTTGTCAATGATAAATCATTTAATGAACAAGCATATGAAGCATTTTACCGAATAGATAGTCCTGATGTAAAAGATGGTTTGACTGAAGCATTTTATGGTGAAGAATCACAAAGATACTATGTTCAACCTGCTTCTAGTAGTGCTGATGATGTTTCTAGTCAATATGGTACAGCAATTGCAACTTTAGGGGCAACAACTGTGACAAGAATTCCTGGAAATACAGCTTCAACAATGAAAAAGGTTATAATTGCTCCAGGATTTCATCATCAAGATGCAATTAGAGTATATCAAGAAGCAAATCCAAACTGTAAAACAAAATTTGTTGTTTTGGATGCTGAACCAAAATATAATAATTTTGCAACTAATGAATCTACTTTATTGAAAAATACATATGGTATTCAATTTGATACCAAAACTGCTGCTTTTCAAGCTGGCTATTTAGCAGCTTTATATCTAGAAGCAAAAGGTGATACAACTCCAAAAGTTGGTACTTGAGGGGGAGGTAATTTCCCTGGTGTTACAGATTTTATGGTTGGCTTTGTAGCAGGAATCAGATATTATAATGAACATAAGGAATCAGGTAAAACTGCAGTTACCTTTGCAAAATTTACTGCAGATGAGGATTATACAAATAGTGGATTTGCTGCTGGAGATGGAAGAGTTAAAGCTGATCACCTTGTGAGTGAAGATGCTGATGTAATTCTTCCTGTTGCAGGACCACAAACTGCTGATGCATTAGCTGCAATTGCTGCTTCAAATCGAGCAGATGAAATTAAAGCTATTGGTGTTGATAATGATCAATCTAAATTGTATACTAATGGAGATACCCTACTCATTACTTCAGTTAGAAAGAATGTAAGAAAGGCTTCTGTAGAAGGGTATAAAGCAGCTGTTGGCCTTCCACATGCCTTAGGAGATTCTGTGCGGGATTCTGATTATGACCCTTCTAGTAAATTATATGTTGTTGGTAATGTAGGTGGCTTCACAGGTTATGTTGAACAACATGATGATACAGATGAAGTAACATCAGGAACAACTTGAGGTTCTTTGTATGACAAGATAAGAGCTCTAACAGTTGCTGAAATAAATGATGCAAAAGTTACTGATACTGTGAAATTAGCAGATGCATCCTGAACTGATGCATTAGCTTATGTTAAAGCTAACTAAATTCTGAAATTCTTAAAAGAGCAATACTATCTATAAATAACTATGTTTATGTTTAGTTAAAGGTGAGTTGTGAGCCATAAAATAGAAGACTACCGGGTATCGATGAACAACATTACAATGTTGTTTGGAGATTTGGTTGCAAATGATAGTGTTTCACTAAGGGTTCTCCAGGGTGAAGTACATGGTCTTATTGGTGAAAATGGAGCTGGTAAGTCAACTTTAATGTCAGTGTTATTTGGACTTTTGAAGCCAACCTCAGGTTCCATCATGATGAATGGTAATATTGAAAGAATTAAGGACCCCAATGATGCTAATGCATTAGGAGTTGGAATGGTTCATCAACACTTTCAGTTGGTTGATGATTTGAGTGTTCTAGAAAATATAATTTTAGGAAATGAACCAGGAAGTTTAGGATTTATTTCCTTAGTTGATGCTAGGAAGAAAGTGAATGCTATTTTTGAGGAATATGGATTTCGAGTTGACCTAGATAAAAAAGTTTTTGAATGTTCAGTTGCTGAACAACAAAAAATTGAAATTCTTAAAATGTTGTATTTGAATAATGATTTACTTATTTTTGATGAACCATCAGCAGTTTTAATTCCTGAAGAAATAGATAATTTATTAAAGTCAATTCTTTCTTTAAAGGAAAGAGGAAAAACAATTATTTTAATCACCCATAAACTTAATGAAATAAAAGCAGTTTGTGATAATGCTACTGTTTTGAGAAGAGGAAAAGTTGTTGGTAACTTTCGGGTTGCTGATGTTTCAACAGAAAAAATGTCAGAAATGATGGTTGGAAAAAAAATTGTTGAAGCTAAAAATTTAACAGATAGAAAAACTAATGATATTGCGCTAAGTATAAAAAATTTAACCTGTCAGCGTGTTGATAATCCTAAAGTAGTTGGACTGAAAAACATCTCCCTTGATGTTTATCGAGGTGAGGTTTTAGCTTTTGCTGGGGTTGAAGGTAATGGACAAAGAGAGCTTTTTGAAACTTTGTTAGGGATCCATAAACCATCTAATGCAGATGCAAAAATAATTTTCACCACTAGAGAAAATAAGAAGTTTGATATTTTAAAAATGAACATTAAGGAGCGTTATTTTTCTGGTATTTCATATGTTCCAATTAACAGGCACAAAGATGCAGCAATTCCTGAACTTGCTATTAAATGAAATATTGTTCTTAATTTATTTCAAAAAACACCATTTTCAAGGATCGGACTTGTGAATCCTTTTGCAATAAAGAAAACCTCAAGAGATGTAGTAACTAAGCATGATGTTCGGGGGGTTGCTTCATCACAAGCAACACCATTTAGCTCTTTATCTGGGGGTAACCAACAAAAAGCAATTGTGGGAAGGGAAATATCTAAAATTCATGATGTATTAGTCCTTTTTCAGCCAACAAGAGGTTTAGATGTGGGAGCAATCCAACATATTCATAATTTAATACTAGCAGAAAAAGAACAAGGTAGTTGCATTTTATTAATTTCATATGAATTGGATGAAATTCTTGCTTTAGCTGATCGGGTTGCCGCAATGAGTAGTGGAGAAATTAAAGGAATTGTAGAAAAGAATATGATTACAAGACAAAGGATTGGCAAATTAATTGCTGGATAAAATGACAGATATAGAAAAAAGAAAGAAAATTTTACCATTAAATAAAAAACAAGAAGAACAAATGTATAAGACAAAAGCATTTCTTTTGAATATTGATACAGTTTTACCAGCAAGAAAAATTTATGCTGTTTTTATTGCTGTTGGTTTAGGACTTGCCATTGGAATGATTCCTATTGAAGCTGAAGGTGGTGATTCAGTGTTTGCCTATGAATTGATGTTCACTAATTTTGAAAAAGGACAAGTAATTGAAAATAAATTGTTTAATTTACTAGCCACTTACGGCTTATTAGCTTTAGGAACAGCACTTGCTTTTAAAGCAGGAGTTTTTAATATTGGGGCAACAGGCCAATTTATGGCAGGTGGTTTAATAGTTTTAATTTTAGGAATTGATCGGGGTCGAGATTTTTCAACACCCGAAGCAATTCCACTAATGCTAGTTCTTTCAGCGGGAGGTGGGGCAGCAGTTGCCTCTTTAGCTGCAATTTTAAAAATTATGTTTCGGATTAATGAAGTTGTTTCGACCCTTTTATTAAACTGGGTTGTTTTTTATATTTTTAAAATTGCCTTATCAGATCTTCCAGATTATCGGGATGATGTCCATGGAGGAGGATCACTAGAAATAGCTAAAACTTTTACTTTTAAAGTTGGAGACATTACATATTTAATTCCCTTAATAGTTTTTTTCACACTTGTGGTTATCATTTGATTTATTCTTACTTTTACAACTTTTGGTTTTAAAATTAAAGCTTGTGGGAAGAGCTTTTCAGCTGCAAGAGCTAATGGTATTAGTGTAAACCGGATTTTTATTAGCACTTTTGCTATTTCTGGAGCTCTTTGTGGGTTAGCTGGGGCATTTTTCTATGTTTATCGACAAAGAGTTGATTTAAGTGGTAATATTCTTCCAGTAGAGGGATTTACGGCAATTCCAATTGCCTTATTAGCATTTAATGAACCTCTTGGGGTTGTTTTTACTGCCTTTTTTTATTCAATACTCGAAACTGGAAGACCAGCAGCAAATGGAGCTGAAATCGCTCCCGAAGCAATGAGTTTGGTTATTTCAATTATTATTTTCTTTTCTGCTTTAGCCTCTATTTTTATTAAAGCCCGGCCCCTGAAATGGATCATTGAGCAGGCAGTTTATGCAGCACATCAAGAGACACAGCAACTACAAGCAAAATATGATGAATTAGAAAAAAAGAGCAATAAAAGTACAATTAGAAAACAAGCAATTATGGAATTAAAAAAACTAGAAAAGAAGATGATTGATTTGAAACTTGATGTTAATGAATTAGCTAGACCAAAATCAGTAATGAGACAAATGACTTATAATGAGCGGCTAGTAATGTTAAAAGAAAATGTTGGTTTGTTAAAAAAATATCTTGCTAATTTAAGCATACAAGAAAGTGCTGTTGATAAAAAACCAGTTCTAGAATGAACTACTGAAAAAAGAGTTATGATTAAAACAAAACTTCATCCAATGTTAAAAAGGAGAAGGGAGCTTAATCATATTATTGCTTCTTTTGAAATTCCATTAGAAAATAAAAAAGCAGAATTAAAAAGAATAAAAAGAAAGGTAATAAAAGAGTGATATGATAATTTAAGTACATTTGGTCTCTTTTTCATGAAGGTGGTGGCATAAAATGATTACAACATTTAGTTATGTTTTATTAATAACAGGAATTTTAGTAGTTGCTTCTTTAGGAGGATTTATTGCAGAAAAAGGGGGAATCATTAATTTTGCTATTGAAGGCTACATGATTGTTGGGGCTCTTTCTTATGTTTTTATTTCTCAACGAGTAGCCATAACAACTGCTGGTGATGATCCCTATAATCAAATTTGAATTGTTGTTGTTGCGGGGTTTATTGCTGCATTTGCTTCGACATTGCATGCGGCAGCCTCAATTCGGTTTCGAGCTGATCAAGTAATTTCTAGTATTGCTTTCAACATGTTAGCATTGGGACTAGCAGTTTTCTTGATTAATACCTCTACTAACCTTACTGGAGGTTCTGCAGCAAAACAAGGTTATGAGGGACCTTTGGCAATTGGTGCTAATACTTCGGAATGGCAATACATACTTTCAATGCCAGTCTTTTTTGCTATTGTTATTGCTATAATTGTCATTATTTTTTATAAAAAAAGTAAACTAGGATATAAAATTCGCTCTGTGGGAAACAACCCAACTGCTGCTGCTTCAGTGGGAATCAAAGTAAATCGAATAAGGACTTATGCAGTAATGCTATCAGGATTACTTGGCGGAATGGCCGGAGCAATGTTTACTACTTATAACAGCTTTTTTAATGGACAAGTACAAGGATTAGGATTCCTTGCTGTTTCCATTTGGATTTTAGGACAATGAAGACCAGCATGAATTGTACTAGCTGCTTCTATCTTTGGATTTTCATTTGGAATTGCTAGAAGAATTACTACACTTCCAGGAGCAGAGAATTTTATTTGATATCCACCACAAGGCATGCTAGCAATGATACCTTTTGTTTTATCAATTGTGACATTAATTGCCCTTTCTTTTATCTCGAAAAGGTCATTTGTACCGAAAGCAATTGGAATTCCCTATATTCGTGGTGGTGAAAAAGCATAATTTAGTAAGCATAATTTATAGTAATTTTTCCAAAATTCTTTCTTAAAATATTTTTTTAAAAATTAAAGTTAGGGAACTGTTAGTTTTTAGTTATTTTAGTAATTTATTATGATTGTTTTTAAATGTTAATTAAAGAAAGTAATTATAGTATTTGTGTAATGAAAAAATATTTTTTATTAGCGGTTAAATACATTAATATAAAAACTTATGTTTGATGAACGAAACATTTTAATTCATCAATTTAATTAACTTTATTACAAGTTTTTTTATTTATATAATATAATAAGATAACAAGATGAAACACCAGAGTTGGTGGTAAAATTTCATGAATAAATTGGAGGTATGATGGACAATATCCTTAGCATCAAATTATCAAGTTATGATTATCGTGCTCTTGATATATGAGTGAAAAGATTAGTGGAAACAGCACAGTATGAAAAAACAAGTGTAAGGGGCCCAATCCCTCTTCCTACTAAAAGAGAAATAATAACTATTCTAACTTCTCCTCATAAACATAAAGATGCAAGAGAACAATTTGAACGAAGAATTCATGTGCGGTTAATCCAACTAGTTAATCCAACAAAGGATTTGTTAAAAACTTTAAAAATGCTTACTTTCCCTCCAACAATAATGATTAAGTTTGTAGCTAAATAGAGAAGATAAAGGAGAACTTATGAAGGGAATTATTGGAAAAAAAATAGCAATGACACAATTGTACAATAATTCTGGTATGATTGTTCCGGTAACTATTATTGAAGCATTACCAAATGTTGTTTTGCAAAGAAAAACAAAAGAAAAAGATGGGTATATTGCAACTCAATTAGGTTATGGTGTTAAAAAAGAAAACAAACAAACAAAACCCCTAAAAGGCCATTGTCAAAAAGTAGGTGTTAAGTTTGTTCCTCAATATATTAAAGAATTTAGAGATTTTGTTGTTTCTAATGATATTAAACAAATTCGTCCTTCCATCTTTAAACAGGGAGACTTAGTTGATGTAAAAGGAGTTTCAAAAGGCAAGGGTTTTGCTGGAGCTATTAAACGTCATGGTCATTCAAGGGGACCAATGGCTCATGGTAGTGGTTATCATCGAGGGCATGGATCTTCAGGAATTAACCAGCCAGGTCGAGTTTTTCCTGGAAAAAAAATGCCAGGTCGGACAGGTGCAAAAAATTGTACAATTCAAAATCTCCAAATCATCAAAGTAAGTGATGAGGATAATTATATTCTTATTTCTGGAGCCATACCAGGGCCAAAAAATGGCTATATCTTGATCAGAGAAGCTTTAAAAAACCCTGGCAAAAACACAGGGGCATTACTACTTGATTTGCGAAAAAACAAAGAAAAGCAAGAATTAATTGAACAAGCAAAACGTTTTAATATTAAAGTTACTGTTGATATGGATAATGAAGAAATGGAGCATTTAATTGCAGCAGCAATTGAAAAGAAAGGAGAGAAGAAGTAATGAAACTGGAAGTCCTGAAAATTAATCATGCACATGATTCTTGAATAAATGTGAAAGAAACTTTACTAGTTGAAAAAAAATATCAAGAAGAAATATATCGGGCAGTGTGTGTTTATTCAGCAGCAAAAAGACAAGGGACAAGTAAGGTGAAAACAAGAGCAGAAGTTGCTGGAACATCAAAAAAACCATGACGCCAAAAAGGTACAGGAAGAGCTCGGGCAGGAACAAAGCAATCACCAATTTGAAGAGGTGGAGGAGTTGCATTTGGTCCCACTGGCAAAAATAATTACACAAAAAAACAAAACCGAAAAGCCTATCAGCGGGCAATGAAAACAGTTATTACCCAGAGATTAAATGAAGGTAATTTTATTTGTTATAGCCATTTTCCGATTAAGAAACCACAAACTAAAGCATTTTATAAATTTTTTAATGATAAAGGAATTATAAGTGAAAAGATTCTTTTAGTTACTAAAGAATTCAATAATTTGATTAATCTTTCAGTGAGAAATATTCCTAACATAACTTATAAAAACATTAATCAAATTAATGTTTATGATATGCTTAATGCAAGAAAAATAGTTCTTGATAAATTAGCTTTTAATGCACTAGAAGAAAAGTGAGGCAATAATGTCTAAAAAACCATTTACAATTTTAAAAAAACCTTATTTATCAGAAAAAACATATTTACAAGGACAAATGTATAACACATATGCATTTATAGTGGACAAACAGGCAAGAAAAAAAGAAATTAAGGAAAATATTGAACGCTTTTTTAAGGTTAAAGTAATAAAAGTAAGAACAATAAATATCAAGGATCGCAAGAAGAGATTAGGCAAATTTGTGGGGTGAGTCAAAGGTAAAAAGAAGGCTCTTGTGACTCTTCATCCTGATTATTCACTTGACTTTTTTGCTGAAAAACCAGTAGAAGATAAAGAAGCAGAAAGTGAGAAAGGAGTTTTGAAGCAAATAAGAACAAAAGTAGCTGAAAAAATAACCGAGGCTAAGCATGCCAAGAGTAAGGAAAAAAGCAAGAGTGCTAAAACTAAGAAAAAAGAAACTGAATCAAAAAAAGAAAACCAAATAAGTGATAAAACAAAAACCACAACTAAGGATGTTAAGTTAAAAACAAAAACTCCCAAAGCCAAAAAAACAATATTAAAAAAAGCTAAACAAGAAGATACCAAGAAAAAATCATTAGTAAAAACAAAAGAGGAGGCTAAGTAAAGATGGCAATAAGGAAAGTAAAGCCTTTAACCAATGCCCAACGAGGCATGAGTTATCTTGATTATTCATTAATAACTACTAAAAAACCAGAAAGATCATTAGTAATTAAACTAAAACAAAAAGCTGGTCGTAATAATGCTGGTAAAATTACTGTTCGACATCGTGGCGGAGGAGCTAAAAAACTATACCGAAAAATTGATTTTAAAAGATCAAAAAAGGACATATGAGGCACTATTTCTTCAATTGAATATGATCCATACCGGAATGTCTTCATTTCCCTAGTTACATATGCAGATGGAGAAAAACGTTATATATTAAGACCTAAAGGAGTTCAGGTTGGACATAAAATTATTGCTTCTGAAAAAGCAGAAATGATAGTTGGTAATGCTGCTCCTTTAAAACAAATGGCAGATGGAGTTTTTATTCATAATTTGGAATTAAAACCTGGTGGGGGAGCAAAAATTGCTCGAAGTGCTGGAACATCTTGCCAAGTATTAGGAATAGATGAATCTCAAAAACACATCCTTGTTAGATTAACTTCAGGTGAAGTAAGGAAATTTCATCCAGATTGTTGAGCAACAATTGGAGTTTTAGGAAATGAAGACCAGAAGATCGTTTCTATAGGTAAAGCTGGGCGAAAACGACATCTAGGAATAAGACCAACAGTGAGAGGATCGGCAATGTCTCCTGTTGATCATCCTCATGGAGGGGGAACAGCAAAGGCACCAATTGGAATGCCAACACCAAAATCTCCCTGAGGAAAGAAAACACGAGGGATTAAAACAAGAAAACCAAAGGCAAAATCAAATATGTTAATAGTATCTAGAAGAAAAAGGAGAAGATAAAGTATGGCCAGATCAATAAAAAAAGGACCGTTTGTTGATTATCACTTATTAGAGAAAATTGAGCGACTAAAAAAAAGAAAGAAAAAATCAGTAATTAAAACATGATCGCGAAGATCGACAATTACTCCGGATTTTATTGGCTACACATTTGCAGTTCATAATGGTCATGCTCATGTTGATGTTTATGTAACAAATGATATGGTTGGTCATAAATTAGGCGAATTTGCTCCCACTAGAAAATTTGGTGGTCATTCAAATAAAAAAGGTAAATAAGTATGGTATGTAAAGCATCTGTAAGAAAATTAAGAATTACACCTCGAAAGTTACGATTAGTTGCTGATACCATTAGGGGGAAAAAAGTTAGGGAGGCAACTGTAATTCTTCAATTTGTTGAAAAAAAAGGGGCAAAAATGCTTGCTAATTTATTAAAAGCTGCTATTTCCAATGCAGTTAATAATCATGGGATGCAACCAAATAAACTTTATATATCAAAGCTTCTTGTTAATGAGGGGCCAACCCTAAAAAGAATTAGACCCCGAGCACATGGACGAGCATATCGTATATTGAAAAGGACATCACGAGTTCAAATTGAACTTTCTGATTAGGAGATAAGAATGGGAAAGAAAGTTAATCCAAATTTATTTCGCATTGTGATAAATAAACAATGAAAATCACAATGAATAGCTAAAAATCCTCGTGTTGAGGCAAGATGATTGGCTGAAGAAGATAAGATAAGAAAATATATAAGAAGCAAGTGAAAGGAAGCAAGAATTTCTAAAATTCTCATTATGCGACGTGACGATAAGTTAATAATTATAACTATCCATTGTGTAGAGGTGGGTCTTATTCGGGGGCAGGATAACAAAAATCTAGTTGGAATTGAGAAACAAATAAGAACAATCACACACTATAAAAATATTCAAATTCGAATAAATCCAGTTACTCACCCTGCTTTGGATGCTCAATTAATTTCAGAAGAAATTGCTAAAAAAATTGAAAATCGGGAAAATTATAAAAGAGCTCAAAAATTTGCAATTCGTACTGCACTTGCATTAGGAGCTAAAGGAATCAAAACTAGAGTATCAGGTAGACTAGGTGGTCATGATATGGCAAGAACTGAAGGCTATACTGAGGGAATTGTTCCCCGGCAAACATTAAAAGAACTGGTCCATTATGGATTTTCCCAAGCAATGACAAAATATGGCCTTATTGGTGTTAAAGTTTGGGTTTGTCTTGATCCTAATGTTAAACCAATCCAATCACGAGGACAATACAGGAGAAATCGCTAATGTTGTCGCCAAAAAAAACCAAATATCGGAAAACTCATCGCATAAGCTATGAAGGACCAGCTAAGCGAGGAACCAATTTAGATTTTGGAAACTATGGGTTGTGTGCCTTAGAAGGAGGATGAATTTCTAATCGGCAAATTGAAGCAGCAAGAATTGCCATGACCCGATACATGAAACGGGGAGGGAAACTATGAATAAGAATTTTTCCCAATCATTCTAAAACTAAAAAGGGAATTGGAGTAAGAATGGGATCAGGAAAAGGAAATCCTGAAATTTGGGTTGCTGTTGTCAAGAAAAAGCAAATCTTATTTGAAATTGGGGAAGTTTCATGAGAAATTGCAAAGGAAGCTTTAAGATTGGCATCTCATAAATTATCTGTGAAAACAAAGATTATTAGAAAGGAGGATAACAGTGGATAGTAAGGACTTTAGAAAAATGGGCCCTGAGGAACTTGACCAAATTATACTTGATTTAAGAAAAGAACTATTTGCCTTACGCTTTCAATTAGCAACAGGACAATTACAAAAAACTCATCTGATAAGACAAACTCGCCGATTAGTAGCTAAAGCAATTACTATTAGAAGACAACAAGAACTAGAAGGCAAAAGGAAAGCATAAATATGGAAAAAAAGAAGAAGAAATTGCAAGGAAAAGTTGTTTCAACAAAGATGGCTAAAACAATAGTAGTTTTAGTAGAAAATTATGTTATCCATCCTAAATATAAAAAACGGATTCGAAAAACTAAAAAATTTTTGGTCCATGATGAACATGATGATGCTAAATTAGGGGATATTGTGGAAATAATTGCCTGCCGTTTAATAAGTAAAAGAAAAGCATTTAGATTGTTACAAGTGCTTGAAGAAGGTAAAGGAGTCGAGGATGATTCAGTCACAAAGTAGACTTGTTGCTGCTGACAATTCAGGTGCTAAACAACTTTACGTCATTCGCAATCTTAAGAATAAAGAATTTTCAGGAGTGGGGGATGTGATCATTTGTTCTGTAAGAAAAGCCCAACCACATGCTGCAGTATCAAAGGGCCAGATTGTCAAAGTTGTATTAGTGAGAACAAAAAAAGCTGTGCGGCGAAAAGATGGTTCATTAATTCGTTTTGATGATAATGCTGGAGTAGTAATTAAAGATGATTTAACTCCTGTTGGAACAAGAATATTTGGACCTATTGCTAGAGAAATAAGAGAAAAGGGCTTTTTGAAAATTGCTTCATTAGCTCCTGAGGTCCTTTAAGAGGGAAAAATGAGAATATTAAAAGGAGATCAAGTAAAACTAATTGCTGGAAAACATAAAGGAGTCACAGGAGCAGTGCTTGAAGTTGATAGCAAGCGAAATAAAGTAAAAGTAGCAAAGGTAAATATGGTTCGTTATCATAAAAAACCAACTCAGGAAAACCCAGATGGAGGAGTAATTGAGAAGGAAGGATTTATTGATGCTTCTAATGTAATGCTTTTAATAAAAGAAGGAAAAAAAGAAATGGTTACAAGAATCAGAATTACTCATGACCCAAAGGATCCAAAAAAGAAAATTCGGATAGCTACCAAAACTAATAAGGAAGTATAATCATGCAGCAGTTAAGAGAATTTTATAAAACAAAAGCAAGAGAAAACATAAGAAGAAAATTCAATTATAAAACTATTGAACAAGTGCCAAGAATTACTAAAGTTGTGATTAATGTTGGGTTTGGTAAAGCAGCAGGAAATAAGAAACAAATTGAATTACACATGCATGAATTGGAGTTAATTACTGGTCAAAAACCAGTTGCTACTAAAGCCAAGAAGTCAATCGCCGGTTTTAAAATTCGTGAAGGAGCTATTATTGGAGCCAAAGTTACTTTACGACATGAATATATGTTTGGATTCTTATCAAAATTAATTCATGTTTCTTTCCCCCGAGTTAGAGAATTTAATGGAATTAGCATGAATGCATTTGATAAAAACTTTAATCATACATTTGGATTACAAGAACAATTAGTTTTTCCTGAAATAACTTATGACCAAATAAGTGATATTAGAGGTTATAATGTTACTGTTTGCTTTAAGAATGCTAAAAACAAAGAAGTAGTTATTGCTTTATTAGCTGAACTAGGATGACCATGAAGAAATTATAAAGAACAAGGAGATGCAAATGGCTAAAAAATCATTGATTAATAAACAAAGAAGAAAACAGAAATTTTCAACCAGAGAGTATACAAGATGTAGTGTTTGCGGCCGACCCAAAGCTGTTTTAAGAAAATACGGACTTTGCCGCATCCATTTTCGAGAAAAAGTAACGAAAGGGGAAATTCCAGGTTTTACAAAAGCATCATGATAAAAAGAAGGGGATATGGAAAGTAAAAAAATAAAAAGTGAAAACACCCATCAACTAAGAGGGTATGGAACTAGAGAGCATAAGGATTTAAAATGAAAACACAGCAATATTGAAGCAGGGAATCCTTTCAATCCAAAAAAGAGACATCATCGAAAAAGAAAAAAATCCCAAATATCTTTTAAAGTTTCTAATGATCCAATTGCTGACTTGCTTATCCGCATAAAAAATGGGGGCATGAGAAAAAAGGTTTCTATCACTGTCCCATATAGTAAGGTAAAACACAGAATTCTGGAAATCCTGAATAATCAGTATATTGATAGTTTTGATGTTGAAATGGAAGGAAAGAAAAAATACTTTGTTGTTTATTTAAAATATTATAATAATCTACCTGCATTAAAAGGGGTAAGAAGAATTTCAAAACCAGGATTAAGAGTGTATACTAAGGCCGCTGATATGCCTCAGGTTTTAAAAGGACTTGGAACAGTAATTGTTTCAACTTCACGGGGAATAATAACAGATGAAGAAGCAAGAAGTAAAACAATTGGTGGTGAAGTACTTGCTTATATTTGATAAGAGGGAGAGTAATTTATGTCAAGAATAGCAACAAGGCAAATAAAACTACCAGCTAATGTTGATGCTTTTTTAAGAGGTGAAATAATTATAATTAAAGGACCCAAAGGAGAATTAGAATCTACAAAGTTAAAAGAAGTCGTTATCAAAATTACTGATCGAATTATCACTACTGTTGCCAAAAATAAAAAAAGTAAGTTTTCTTATGCAATGGCTGGTACTGCTAATTCATTAATCACAAGTATGATTAAAGGGGTTACAGAGGGATATCAAAAAACCTTACTGATCTCAGGAGTAGGTTATCGAGCTGCCTTAAAAGGAGATGCTATTTCTCTTAATCTTGGATTATCATATATTTTAGAAATGAAAATTCCTAAGGGAATAACTGTTAATATCCCTATTCCAACAAGAATTGTCATTTCTGGAATTGATAAACTGCAAGTAACGCAGTTTGCTGCCCAAATAAGAGCAAAGCGGAAAGCAGAACCTTATAAAGGAAAAGGAATTCGCTATGCAGATGAAGAAATTATTAGAAAAGAAGGAAAGAAGGTTGGGAAATAGGAGTAGTTCATATGGAAAGTAGGACAAAGAAAAGACAAATAAGACATTTAAGAATACGAAAGAAAATTTCTGGAACACCTACTCGACCAAGAGTAAGCATATTTAAGTCCAATCGCTTTGTTAGTGTTCAACTCATAGATGATATCAATAAAAAAACCTTAACTGCTGCCTCAACTAAAACGCTTAATTTGGGGAAAACAGTTGCTAATTGTCTCATTTTAGGAGAAGTAATAGCTGAAGAAGCTAAAAAGAAAGGAATTACTGAAGTTGTTTTTGATACTTCTGGTTATAAATATCATGGAAGATTAGCAGCAATTGCTGAAAGTCTGAGAAAAAATGGAATAAAAGTTTAATGGGAGTAAATATGCAAACTGAAAAAACTAATGAAGATACTAAATCTATTGAAGGGAAGGACATAAGCGAAAAGAAAAATGTTATTCCACGAAGATCATTTCAAAAATCAAAAATTTCTCGCAGTTTACTTGAAGGCATTGAAGAAGAAGTAGTTAGCACCAATAGAATTTCAAAAACAACTAAAGGGGGAAAGCGATTAAGATTTAATGCAGCCATTGTTCTGGGAGACAAGAAGGGACGTGTAGGATATGGAACAGGAAAAGCAAGAGAAATTCAGGATGCTATCAGAAAAGCAAGAAGAACAGCACACACAAATATGATTAAAGTCAAGCTCGTTGGTGGTGCAGTAACAATTCCTCACATAGTTAATGGCAAGGCAGCTGCTACCCGGGTTCAACTTCGACCAGCAAGAAGTGGAAAAGGGATTGTAGCTGGAGGAGCAGTAAGAATAATTATGCAACTAGCAGGAATTGAAAATGTTTCAGCAAAAATACATGGATCAAAAAATAAACTAAATGCCATCCGGGCTACCTTTAATGCCTTAGAAAAGCTGGAATTAAGAGAAGAGGTTATGGCTAGAAGAAACTGACGTGATTATGATGAAAAGCCAGCTCCCCTAGTACCATGAATATGAACATTTGCATTTCCAAAACGTTCTCCAAAAAATGATATGAAAAAAGGGTGAACAAATAAATCTCAGGTAACTAGGGTTATTAATAAAACGAAAAATAAAGTTAATAAAAAGGATAATTAAATTTCTGATAGAATGAAGTACCTTAAAATTGTAAATAAAAGAAAAAAATAAGGAGATAAAGATATGCAAAATAAAAATGAGCAAAACTTAAATAATAAAAAGCATAATGTAGGTATTGAGCTTCATAATTTAAAAACTAAAGGCAGAAATAGAAAGCGAAGAAAAGCTAGAGGAATTTCTGCTGGACAGGGAAGAACTGCAGGGAGAGGTAATTCAGGACAAAAATCAAGAACTGGTTATTCTAAAAAAAGAGGATTTGAGGGAGGTCAAAATCCATTATACCGAAGGGTATCAAAACGAGGATTTAAAAATATCAATCGAATTGAATATTCTGTGATAAATGTTGGAAAATTAAATATTTTTACAGATAATCAAACAATAACAAAATCTGAATTACTTGAAAAAGGAATCATCCCAAAGAAAAAACGACCAATTAAAATTCTTGGGGGTGGTACTCTAGAAAAAAAACTTATTGTTAAAGCAGATAAATTCAGCAAGGAAGCACAAAGAAAAATTCAAGCTAGTGAAGGGCAAGCAATAGTTTCTAGTTAAATATAAGAAAGGTTTAGTTGTCTATGATTAGATTTAAAGAAAATACCAAAATTGTTCTAGGATCTCCTCAAATTCGAAAGCGAATTTTTGTGACCCTTGCGGCCTTAATCATTTTTCTTATTGGATCAAATTTGACTATTCCAAATATTAAAATTCAGGGTTTACAAAATCTTGATGATTTTTCCTTTTTTGGAGTTATTAATTTATTAGGTGGAGGAGGATTAAGAAGATTTTCCTTTTTTGCTTTAGGTATTTCCCCTTATATTACTTCATCAATTATCATGAATTTATTAAGCACTGATTTAGTTCCTCCATTAAAACGTTTAATGCAAGCAGGAGAAAAAGGAAAAGCAAAAATAGATTTCATTACTAAATCAATTACTTTAATTGTTGCTGTGGCCCAATCATTTGCTTTATTGCGTGGTTTAAGTACCCAAAGCTATATTTCTTATGATACATCATCTATAAGTCAGTTTTATATCATAACTATACTAATAACAGGTTCATTTGTTGCTGTTTGATTAGGAAACATAATTTCTAAAAAAGGAATTGGAAATGGAATATCACTAATTGTTTTTGCTGGGGTTGTTAGTAGACTACCGACATCATTTACCCAAATGTTTGATTTTTTAGTTAATACAAGTAGCAAACAAGAAGCCTTGACAGGTGGTTTACAGTATGCTGCTTATTTAGTTGGTTTTCTTTTTGTTATACTTTTGATTATTTTTTTCCAGGAATCGACAAGGAGAATACCTGTGCAGCATTCAAGAGCCTCATTTGCAGTTCGCCCAGAAGAGTTAGCTTACATCCCCATTAAAATGAATCCCTCGGGAATAATGCCGCTTATTTTTGCCACCGCAGCTATTTCCACCCCCACTACCATAGCATCATTTTTAGAACCTGGAGAAACAAGAGATCGCATCAATGATGTTTTAAATTTAAGAAATTGATCAGGCATGGGAATATATGCTTCAATGATCTTAATTTTTTCATTTTTTTATAATCAAATTGCAGTTAATGCCCAACAACTTAGTGAATCATTTTTGAAGCAAAATACCTATATTCCGGGGATTCGTCCTGGTGAGGAAACAAGAAAATATATTCAGAAAACTGTTGCTAGAATAAGTTTAATTGGGGCCCTTTTTCTTATATTTATTGCAACACTTCCCCTGGCTCTAACTAAATTAATTAATTTACCAGCTTCAACAATTATGTCAGGAACAGGAATGATTATAATTGTTTCGGTATCAATTCAATTTCTAGAGCAACTAAGTGGTTTGGTTATTACATACCGCTATAAAAAAGAAACTGACCTGTATAAAGAAATTCCATTATGAAAAAAAGTTACAACATGATTTACTACTGACCATTTAAAAAACCGAGTTTCTGTTGAAAAAAAAGAAAAGGAAGATGAAGATTCAATACTCTGATAATAAATACATCCTATTTTTTGGCATTCCAGGATCAGGAAAAGGAACAATTATAAATCAGTTAGTAAAAAAATATTCACAAGTAGTTAATTTAGCCCCTGGAAATATGTTTCGGAAGGCCCAGAAAGAAAATACTAAATTTTATAATGAACATGTTAAACCATGACTTGATAAAGGAATACTGATACCAACTGAAATAACTAATGCCATGATGGGAAAGGAATTATTAAAATACAAAAATAATTACATTGTTATTTTTGATGGTTATCCCCGCACAATGGAGCAAATGAGTTATTTAGAAAATAGAATTCACTCAATTAGAGCTAAACAGTCATTAGTGCAAATCGATCTAGTTATTAATTTAAATATTGATAAGAAAATCGCTAAAAAAAGAATAACTGATCGTCGAATTTGTTCTGTTTGTGGAACCACTTACAAGAAAGGTGATGATAAAACCATTAAATCATGCTTTGTTTGCAAAAATAAACTTAACTTAACGTCAAGAAATGATGATCAACCAGAAGTGTATGAAAAACGATATCAGATACATATAAACCTTATTCAACCAGTAATTAATAAATATCGGGAAATTTTCCATGAGTTTTTTGTGGATTTTCAAATTAATGGAGTTGAAAGCAGAATTGAGGAATTGACAAGAATTGAAACTGAATTAACAAAGAAGGGAATTAAATTAAAGTAATAAGTGAATAAAGGCATTACAATTTATTCTCAAAGAGATTTAGAAGGATTAAAAAAAAGTGCTGCTATTCATCTTCAAATTCAAAATTTAATTTTAAGGGAGATAAGAGTGGGAGCTACTCCTTTATCATTAGATAAAATTGCTCAAAATGAATTAAAAAACCATGGTGCTAATTCACCATTTTATGGTTTCCATTCATATCCAAATCATATTTGTGTTTCAGTTAATCATGAAATACTTCATGGCATCCCAACAACAAAATCATTTCAAAATGGAGATATTGTAAAAATTGATATTGGAGTTGAATATGAAAACTATGTTGTTGATGGGGCATTTACAATAATAGTATCTACCAAAAAGGATGTTGCATCTCACTATAAAAAGAAGGATTTTCAATTAGTAAAAAAAACCTATTTTGCATTAAAAAAGGCAATAAATACACTAGATGTCACAAATAGAATTAATGATTTTGCTTATATATTCAATAAGATGCTTAAAGGAACAAGTTTTTATCTAATTAAAAATTATATGGGACATGGAGTTGGTAAGTCTCTTCATGAAGAACCACAAATTCCTAATTCCTTAGAAAATTTAACTGTTACAAATTGAAAATTAAGAAATGGGATGGCCCTTGCAATAGAACCAATGATTTTTGATCAAAAAGTTGAATTAGAAATTGCCAGCAATGGGTGAACTGTTCGTTCAATAAATAAGAAAGCTAAGGCTGCTCATTTTGAAGAAACTGTTTTTATTACAAATAATAAAATTGTTTCCTTAACCCATAATGATTATTTTTCTGAAAGAAACTTAGTTGTGTTTTAATTATGATAAATTTTTTAAAAATATGTTAAACTATATTAAGAGTAGAAATGCTGTATATTTATTGTATACGGCTAGATAAGGTAGAGTATGGTTAGTGGTGCTTATATTGAAATGTATGGTGTTGTGACAAAAATTATCAGCGGCAAATACATAATTGAATTAACAAATGGATTAAGCATTGAAGGCTATATTTCGGGCAAGATGAAGTTGCATAATATTCGAGTATATGAAAAAGATTTAGTTAAGGTGAATTTAAGCCCATATGATTTGCATAAAGGGCGCATTGTGTTTCGTTTGAATCCTAAAAAAGAAGAAGTTGCACCTGAGTTACAACATTTATGTAATAAATTAAATATTATATTACCTAAGGTAAAACTACTAGGAGAGTAATGATGAAAGTAAGGGCATCAATAAAAAGAATCACAAAAGATTGCCAAATTGTGAAAAGAAAAGGCCGTCTGTACGTAATTAACAAAAAGAATCCACGATTTAAACAAAGACAAGGATAACTATGAGAGTACAAAATGTTAATATTCCTGATAATAAGCGTTCTATAATTAGCCTTACTTATATTAAAGGGATTGGCAAAAGCAAGGCCAGAGAGATTCTTAAAAAGGCAGGAGTTGACGAATCAAAACGAATTAAACATTTAGATGAAATTGAAAAAACTAAAATTAATAAAGCGATTAGGGATGCAATCGAAACTGAAGGACTTTTAATTGAAGGGGCACTCATAACAAAAACAAAACTGGATATTAAGAGGTTACAAGTAATAAAATCTTATCGGGGCGGGCGTCATCGCAAGGGATTACCTGTCAGAGGGCAATCCACTAGACAAAATGCAAGAACCTGAAAGGGTCCAAAGAAAACAGTGGCAAATAAGAAGAAGGCACCCAAATAGGAATTAAATATGGCAGTTAAAAGAAAACCTGGTCAACTAAGAAAAAAGAGAAAAGAAATAATTCCCCATGTTAAAACTTATATTCATTCCACTTATAATAATACAATTATTACAATTACTAGAGATAATGGGGATGTTTTGTTATGAAAATCAGCTGGAACAGTTGGTTATAAGGGAACAAGAAAATCTACACCTTATGCTGCTCAAAAAGCAGCTGAAGAATGCATTGCTGAGTTAAAAAATTTTCAAACAAAAAGCATGGATATTAGATGAAAAAAGACTGGACCTGGAAAAGATTCGGCAATTAAAGCTTTCCAAAGCAGTAATTTTGAAGTAAAAAGTATCGCTGATGTAACCAAAAGAACTCATAGCATAAGCACAAAGAAAAAGAAACGTCGTTAGTTTTTTATTTAGAGAGGGAAAAGATGAAAATAGCAATGAAAAAAGTAACAATAACTGAAAAAGAGATTGACAAGTCAAAGGCAGTTTTTACTATTCAACCTTATGAAAAAGGCTATGGAACTACAGTTGGGAACTCATTAAGAAGAGCTTTACTTTCATCCATCGCCAAATTTGCTCCTGTAGCAATTCATTTAGTTCTTAAAAGAAAAGCCCTTAGTGGCAAAAAGAAGGATAAATTTGACACAATTGTTACTGTAGCCAAGCATCAATTAGATGTTTTGCCAGGTATTTATGAAGATGTCTTTAGTATCATTTTGAATGTTAAGGAATTAGTTTTTTCCATTGACCGGAAGCTTTTTACAGACAAAAATGAATTATTATCAATAGAAATCAATGATGTTGTAAAAGAAGTTTATGCTAAGGATCTTATTCTACCACCTGGGATTAAGATTATAAATCCAGATCTTTATCTTTTTACTGCTACTCCTGATGAGGAATGTATTTCTGTTTCTCTCAAGATTTATATTCGAAGAGGTAGGGGATATTGGACAGCAATCCAGAATAAAAAATCCTTACAAGGAAATCAGTCCCTTGAGTTTGGGGTAATTTCAATTGATACAAACTTCTCTCCCATAAAAAAAGTTGCTATCAATGTTGAGAATCTTACAGGATATTCAAGACCTCATGAAAAGCTTGACATAACTATTACAACAGATGGATCTTTATCTCCACGCCATGCTCTTGAAAGAGCAGCATATATTTTGGAAAATCAATTCAGTATCCTTGCTAAAAAACATGATGCTTCTTTAGAAATAAAAGAAGAAGCTGACTTACCGCGAGTTCCAAAAATCCAGCCTGTTAGTTTAGAAGAGCTAGGACTGGATAAGCGAACTCTTAATGCTTTAAGAAATGCAGAGATTCATGATTTTGCTACTTTAGTTGCAAAATCAACTACTGATTTATTGAAAGTACCACATCTTGGAGAAAAGAGTATTGCAAAATTACGGGAAATTATTGAAGCAAAAAAAGCAAAATAAATTAAAGCTAAAAGTGAGGAAAAATGAGTTATCGTTTAAAAAGAGGTAAGAGCACAACCTGACGTACCCACTTAATTAGAAATCAATTATCTAGTTTAATAATTCATGAAAAGTTAATAATTGAAGTTGAACGAGCTAAATGATTAAAAAGTGAATTTGATAAAATCATGACAATTGCTAAAAAACAGGATTTATCATCAAGAAGAAGAATTGAAACAAAACTATTTCCAATGAAAACTAAAGATAATAAAACTGCTGCTTACAAGTTATATCATGATTTAGCAAATCGTTATCCAAATAGAAATTCTGGTTATACAAGAATTGTAAGAATTACTAAGAGAAAAGGGGATAATGCTGAGTTAGCTCTCATATCCCTGGTATAATTTTATTGTCTTGAATAATACAAAAATGAATGATCATAAAAAAATTATTGAAGTTGAGAAGATAAATTTTGCTTATCCAGGTAATAAAGAAAGAGTTATTCATGATGTATCATTCAATATAAAAGAAGGGGAATACATCTGCATTGTAGGGCATAATGGTTCTGGAAAATCGACACTAGCCAAGTTACTTGCTGCCCTCATTTTTCCTCAATCAGGAACAATCAAAATTAAAGAACAGTTATTAACAAGAACAACAAGAAGGAAAGTTCGGAAACCAATTGGAATAATTTTTCAAAATCCTGATAATCAATTTATAGGAAGCACAGTGAGAGATGATATTGCCTTTGGATTAGAAAATTATAATGTTCCATCAGAAGCAATGGAGGAGATAATTAAAAATGCAGCTGAATTATGCCAAATTACCCATTTATTAGATAGTTCACCTCAAGGATTATCAGGTGGGCAAAAACAAGGGGTTGCAATTGCAGGAGTACTTGCTCTTAATGCAGAAATTATTATTTTTGATGAAGCAACATCAATGTTAGATCCCCGGGGAAAAGTTCAAGTGAAAAAACAAATGATGGAACTAAAAACAATTCATAAAAAAACAGTTATTTCCATTACTCATGATATGTCTCAAATTCTTGATGCTGATCGTGTTATTGCTTTATATAAAGGTAAGGTACTAATAGATGGGACTGCTAAAGAAATACTTAATCAAATGGAAAAATTAAAGGTTACCAAGCTTGATTATCCATTTTCAATTAAATTAGCACTATTATTAAAAAAACAGGGATTAGCTGTTCCTTTATACTGAAAAGAGAAAGATTTAATTAATCATTTAAAATCTATGGTATAATAAGTATGTTAGTTAAATGGGGAGGGTGAATGAAATTATTAAAGAAGTTACAATGCCAATGAATAGAGGTTGAAGATGAAGTTAGTTAAAGTAGGAGCTGTATTAGCTCTTGTTTTCATAATGATAACTGCTGTAATATCAATGATATTTCTACCACACATTCTAAATGCTTTTGAGATCAATGGTATCAAAGGAAATTGAAGAGCTAGTGGTTGATTAAATTTATATGATTATGGTGATCACTGAGATAATTATGGTTGAAATGATGACTTGGGTTTTAGAACTGGTGACTTTGGTGCTGGTTTGGATGAAGCAAGTAGATCATTTGAATTATTTGGTGAAAGAAAAATTCTAAGTTGAGTTTATATTTTAGTTTTTGCTATAAGCTTGATTGTTGGTTTAATTCTCTTTTTTCTTATCTACCGAAGAGCACAAAGAATTGAAGAAGGAGTAACACAAAAAAAAGGTCTCTTATATGTATTAGGAGGACTAATGATTTTTACTGGATTATTAACTTTACCAGGTATCCTAGTTATAGCAGGAGCTTTATTAGATACTAATTCTGTCTACAATAATGAAGTGTCTCGAATGTATGATGGGGGAATTTATGAATATAATCGAGAGAATCCTGATAGTGATTTTTATGACAATTCAAGATACAGTGGTCATTCAAGAAATATTGCAAGAGAAATTCATGAATTAAGAGAAGATCTGCGAGATCATCGTTATGATGTTGATGATGAACTAGAATATATGAATCGACGAAACAACCGGAAATTTGAGGATATTGAAAGGGATATTGAGGATTTATATGATGGTCAAAATTATGGAAGACGCCGTCGTTAATCTTCCTCATAAATTTATTTAGAAATAACATAATCATAATATAAAAAAAGAAAAAGAGAATGGGGTGTCTTTTAAATGGGTTGAAGATTCAATAATCAAACCTACTTTGAATTGATGATTTGTGAAATTTTTATAAAAGTATTTTCAATTAAATTATTAGAAAGACAAAGAAAATTGAGGCTATCATTTATACTTAATAGTTTAATGATAAGCAAAATGAAAAGAGCAAAAAAACCTCTCAAAAGATTTTTTTGATCACTTGACTTTTTTTATATTATTGTGGTATAATAGTGTAGAGGCGAAAATGAAAGTAAAAAAGTATAATATAGCTATTGCAGCTTTAATATCAGTTTCTTTAGCAAGTGTTGGAGTATTCTTTGGTTTTGATTTGTCTAAGACAAAAACAAGTAGACCTAATGCTATTTCTCCAATTAAACAAAATACGACAATTAAAAAAATTCAACCAATTAAAAGCAGTAATAATGAAAAAACAAATTCTGAGTTTAGCCTAAATAAATATTATCAACCAAATAATCAAAATACAGTTTCTACTGAATTTAATTCTGAATACTATAAAAAGAAGCTTGAGATGCTTAGAGATTTAGGGAAATCTGTCGGTGAAAAAGATGTTTTGTTAATGCCAAGCCATTATTATCAACTCTTTGCACAGGAAGATGATATTTTTAAAACATTAACATATAAAGGACAAAGACATGAATCAAGTTACTATGAGTTAGCTAATACTCTTGCTTTGACAATTAATAAAAATGCAGATAACCGGAATGTACTAGCAGCTTTTATTGATTATACAAAAGAAGCAATGGGTGGAAGAAATGTAATTAATTACAAATTAGAAAATTTTCTTTCATTCCAGAACAGTAAGAAAATCACTTCTGATAGATGTTTTAATCTTAACCAATTACATTCGGATAAAAGTAGATGAAAACAAATGATTAGTGGCATCTATACCACTCTGAATTGTGAAGCTGAATATGGCTTTGGTGAATTTGATTTAGATGCATTTCTTTCAGGATTATTAGAAATCAGAGGAAAAGAAGTTATTGTTAGCGATACAGAAACAGGGGTTAATGAGGATGGGCTTGAATATGTCTCATTAGAAACAGCAAAAAAACTTAGCAATGAAAAAAATATTCAAAATGGTGATAAAGTAACTATATATCAAGATTTTCAGGAATATTTTAGCAGCCTAACCTTTGATAAATTAGCTCCATTAATGAATGTTGCATCAACTTTGGAAAATAAATTAGCTCCTTATATTGTTGATGAACCCGATCCATTAAAAATCTTAGAGGGGATAGTTAAAAATAATGATAAATTTGACATAAAATCATCTAATACTTTAATAGCTATTCTTCTAGGTGTTTTGGGCAATATTAATAGTCTTCATCATGAAGCAATTGAAAAAGAAGGATTCACAAGTATCATTAAAAATGGTGATGTTTCCAAAGTAATGTTAGAATCTGTTGGCGAGGGATTACAAGATCTCCTTTTACAAATAATTTATTCCGATGAGGATTTTATTTCTTATATGTTCAATAGTGTTGTTGACCATGATAACCCGGATTCTAAAAAGGCTTCAGAATTAGTTTTAGATGAATACCAAGCAGCAATTGATGCAAAAAGCACAAGAATTACTGAAGTAAGAACAAAGCTAGCTGAGCTCAGTAAAACTCTTAAGGCAAAACAAAAGGAGATAACTAGCTTACAAGGAATGGAAACAAACTGACTTTCTTCTGATGATTATCAATCTTATCTAGAAACAAAAGAATCAATTGAATTTCAACAAGCCCAAATTGATTTTTGAGAAAGCAAACTTTTGACAGAAAATACATTGCTTGAAACTTATAAAGCATCCTTAAAACAGTACAAGATAATGAAGGAAAATGAAGTTAATGTAAATCAACAAATAGCAACAATAGAAGCTAGAATTGAATTAGCAACTGAACGCATTCAAGATTTTAAAACTAAATTAACAACAAAACGAGCAACATTAAAGGAACTCAAAGCTAAAAAGGATAAATTTGAAGCATCCAATGATCTCAGCGAAATCATTACTGATATTGGACGTTTAGCAAAGGTTCTTGATGAAAGAAAAAAAGTAAATCATGATTACAAGGTTCTTCAGGAAGAGGAAATTAGCCTTGCTGGCAAAATAAGTGATTTGAATCGAAAAATTAAAGCATTAAATTTATGACATGATAGAACAGATGTGAAATCAGGAATCGAGCATTTATTGGATGCAGGACTTGTTAATACTGTTCTTTTGTTCCTTGATGTCGTTTCAACTGTTGCTTATGATGCATTATCCACTTTAAATCTAGGAAAATATGATAATGAAAAAGGATTTATTTTTGAAGCCCCTGATCTATGTGGAATTACATGTATTGGTGTTGCATTACCTTTTTTTAAAGAAAAAAGATCAGTAGAAGTTTTAAATAAATTATTACTTTTTATGAACAACACAGTTGCTAAGTTTACTGATAATACTATTCGTTCAGCAAGTAAGTTAATTTTTAATATCTTTCCTCAAGCAATGTTTGATCTTCTTAATACAAGTGTCAATATTTTAGGAATTGATATTGATTTTCGAAAAGGGGTTCATATAGGACCAGAAGATCTCTATCCAGTCATAACTGGGATAACTGCTGGAGTATCCTTTGCTGGTCCAGCATTATTAGGTGTTGGAAGAGGAATAGTTAAAGGAATTAGAGAAAATAGTAAAAAGAAAGGCTTCATTACTGCTGGAATAGGAGCATTAATTGGAGTTGTAAGCGCCGTGATAGGGGCAGGTGTTTCTGCAGGAGTTACTCGAGCAATGTTTGGGGATGCCACCTTAGATGTAGTTGCTCCTGATGAAAGAGCTGTTGATATTCTTTTGGAATTAAAAGAAAAAGAAAAATCTGGAGAAAAGATAGAATTTAATTTATTTACTGATGGACATATTCTTCTGAAAGAAAATTTCATTCCTAAAATTAATGCAGTATTTAAGGATTTAGCAAAGTTATTTGTTTTTTCTGAATCCAAGCTTTTTGAAGACATTAATAATTTCATTTTAGAACATCCTGATAAGAAGTTTAGTGCATGAGAAATGATTGGTGAAATCTTAAAAACAATGATCACTTCTCCTAATTTTTTACAAACCATATTAACTAAAAAGAATTATGCATCAACTGGTTATGGGTTAAGCATTTTAGAAAGTGACATAGTTGCTAATTTAAGAGAAAATGTGAGATATGATAAAGAATTATTAGCTTCATTAGCAAAAGATGAACCTGAAGAATTTATTGATGATTTATACAACCTAGAAACAAAAATTCTTGACTGGCTCTTTGATGCCACATTAATAACCAAAAAAACCAAATTTATCCATGCACAAACAAACAAGAGAATTCAAATTGGCTATAACCCAGCTGATTTACGGGTAGAAGTTTTAAATTTATGAGAGAAGAAGTTCCAGAAACTTACCCAAGTATCAAATGATTTTGAATGAGTGCCTTATACAGATGTTAGTGAAACTGCTAATCTTGATGGTTATTTTTCATATCAAAAACTGGATTCTGAATTAATAGCTGTTTCAGTAAAATCCGTTTCCGATTTAAAAATAATGGCACAGGGACACAAAAAAGTAACAATCCCATTATATAAGTTGCCTTTTGTTGCTGTTACTTCAATTTGAAACCGTTCTCTTAGTGACATTGATCAGGAATTTATTGAAGCTAATTTAATTGCATCCTAATCCTAGTTTATAATCTCCAAATTAAGAATAAAACAGTTTTTTTAATTAAGTATTTTTTTTAGATTTTTTTTGCTTCTTCTTTTTTCTGATTTTGATGAAGCCTAATAAATAAAAAAGGAAGAAGAGAGCAAAGAAGGACCCTCCAGTCACCCCATAATATCACATTTGAATTGTAAGCGGAACATCAAAAAGAAGTTGATGGAGCATATCATGGGCAATTCCATTTGCAATTATTGTTGTAACAAGAAGGGTAATGATAGTTGTAACAGCAGCAGTAATGATACAGAAAGCTGGAATCATCAAAGTAAAGAGTTTGTGTTTTTTGAATTTGAGTTTCTCTATTTTTACTAATAATTTTTTTGTGCTATGTGAAAGGCCTAATGCTAAAGAAATCATTAATAATCCTCAAACAATTGAGAAAATAATTATGAATGTGTTGATTGTTTCACTTACTTTATTACCAATAACAGTGATTGTTTGCTTAGCTAGGGGAATAAATTCTGCATCTGTCATACATTGGGTAAGTGGGTTAGCAAATCTTTGTGATAAAGAATCCTGAGTGTAAAGACCATACATGTTAATAACACAAGCATTTCTTTCAAAAATATCATTGGGTTCCTTGATGCTTTTTGAATATTTTCCAGAGAATCAATCATCACCATATTTAAGCATTTTATTAATCTGTGGCCGTAAAGCATAAATTAAGGGTTTATTAAGTTCAAAGTTTTCGGTTATTCCAACAACTTTAAATCTGTAATTATCAAATGACTTGCGAATGCCAATTTTTTGTGTGAGAAAAAGCTTTTTCGTTTCTTCAGGCATCGATCAGCCCAATCCTGTTACTCCTTTATTTTTACCTAAAACAATTTCTTGCAAACCCCTGGCTTTATCAGGATAATAATATTGATATTCATTACCATCAGGAAAAGAAGTATCTTGACCCAATGCCTCTCCTGAAGTTCTAATAGTATTATCATTAACATCTTTAATAATGCCATATACAGGGAGATTAGTTTCAAGATTAGTTAATTCCTTGCGATATACTTGAGCGTTAAAATAATTACCATTAATAAGATTTGTTTTTCGAGCAAGAGCTTTATTGATAATTACAGGAATAATAGTCTGGTTTGGTTTGGAAAAATATAAATCAAGTAACATATCGAATAGATCCTTCTTATCAATATCTAATAACTGAACATTTTTTTGGCTTAAACTTAGGCCAATTATTCCACTATCTTGGGGCTTATCAAACTCATGTCGTTGAACAGTATCACTTCAGCTTGTAAGTGTGGTATTTGCTCATGTAAATAATTCTTCTTTTGTTGAATTTAAAGAAATCCGACCAAATGAAAATGGGTAGGATGGGTTTTTTTCAAGTTTTTTTAACATAAACTCAGGGGATCGTTTTGCTAAAAGTCTCATGATACAACTACTTATAGTGGCATTATTTTGATCTAATTCTTCTCATTCATCACCAAGAACTGTAGAACAAGCTAAGTCTCTAATTGTACCATAGGAATAATCTATTCCTAAAATTTCAGTTTCGGGAAAATTAAGTTGATCTAGTTCTTGTACTTTGGAAAAAATCATATAGGTATCTTTAAGCCAGGTACTTTTAAGAATTTCCCGAAATAGATCTTTTAAATTAGAAGTTGTACTATCACTATCAATTTTACTTCTTACATTATCTATGTTTAAACTACTATAAACACTATCATCATTATTTGTATAAGCAATGCTGTATCTAGTTAAGGGGGAATTTCATAAAGGTTGATTATAAAAAATAGCTGATTCATAATTTTTTCCTGAGGAATAATTAGTTGTGTAATTTGAAAAAGAACTTCCAGTAAGAAGTAACGTGAACAAAATGGGAATATTAATAGCAAACATAAAAACCATAAGAGTAATTTTACCAGCAAATGAGAGAAGAGGAGGAAAGGCTTTTTTTATCTTATATTTTGGAGCTAAAGGCTCAATATTTTTTTCTGTTATGTTATTAGGTAATTTCACCTTATCTTTTTTTCTTCATAATTGATAATTTTTGATTAATATGATAAGACTAATGATAGAGCCCAAAAATAATGCTGAACCAATAGCGGATAAGAAAATAATAAAGGAATTTAATGGAATAAAAGAAACTGAAAGTTCATTCAAAAGCATTGGATTAACAAAAGTAATAATCGATTTAGCTAAATATAAGCCTAGAATTTTGGAGAGTATTAATGCCGGAATAAAGAAACACCATGGTAATAACACAAGGTTTAAGATACCAATAGCAAATCTTTTTTTTGTTCGTAACTCTAAAGAGAGGGATTTAGATTTATCATTGACAAAACCATTGAGTGATCAAGTAAAAAAGATGAGAATAATTAATAGAATTAGTCCTAGAATAGCATACCCAATATAAAGAATAGCATCTGCTAAATTACTTAATGCAACTTCATTTAGTTTATTTGGAAAATTATCATCTGAATAGCTGAATATCAATTTTTTATTTGAGGCATTTTCTAAAAGTGATTTAAGGCTAGTTTCTAAAGCTGTAATTTTTGAATTATATAATGAAGGGGAAACATTTTCTTTGAATTTAGCAAAAAGATAAGCATCTGTTTCTCCAGAATTTAATTGCAAAAAAGTAACAATTGATGATCCTTTATGTTCATAAGCAATTTTTAAATCATTTTCATTTGTGTCATAACCTCAAATAACTCCAGTATATTTTGCAATGGGGAGGGGATAATTCTTGGTGATAATAGGAAAAAGAACATTTCTTGCCTCACCAATTCCAACAATTGTGACATCAATTGAATTTATGTTCAGTTGATCACCTATTTTAAAACCATTTGTTCTAGCAAAATTTTTACTTATAACAATTTGTTTAATTAAAGAATCATGACATTCTTCCATAAGTTTATAGTCATTAATGGAATTACAAACTTGATTAGCATTGTAGGTATTATTAGCACTAAAATCATAAGTTGATAGATCAATGTATTTTTTAGCTATGGATTCACCAGGATATTTCCCCTCAAGTAAATGAAGATTATAAGGCTTTTTTATATTTTGGATGGCAGGAAATAATCTTACAAAACCAAATGTAGAAAGAGAATCACTTTCATCACCTGTCCCCCCAGTTACACTTGCATATAAAGATGATGGCAGGTAAGAATATTCAAAAGAAAAAGTTTCACTAAGAGCATTTCATTCATTAACAAATTTTGCTTCTCGCCCTCTAATTACTGCTTGTTCAATTAATATTGCAAGAATGCTTGCTTCATTTTCACTTGGGGTATGAATAGTATTAGTTACTTTTTCTTTAATATTAGTAGACACACTTATTTCTGATGCACTTTTATCAATGAGTTGTTCAAGACCATCAATTGGTGAAGTTGAAATATCACTATAAGTATAAACAGTTTTGTTTGATTGATCCGATGCAAGGGAAACCTCATAATTCTTATAATCAATTATGCGAAGTACTTTATTAATTTCATTATCACTAAAATAACCATATAAAGGGTTATTGTCAAGGACTGCATTGTCATTCATATAATTCTTGAATAAATCAGAATGATCATAATCTTTATATTTTAAATCCTTAGTATTAATGACAAAATCTGCACCATTTGATTCTGAAAAAACCCGATTACTTTCATCTTTTAATGATTTGCTGACAGCTGAAAAGGAAAGAACTGCTCCTAATCCAACAACAGTAACTGCAGCCATAAATAAAATAAATAAAATGTATTTACTTCACTTTATTAAACTTGTCAAGAAACTCCCCCCTGTATCCCAATATTGTTTTCATTAAGTTCAAATGAAAACATTCTCTTATATATTATAAATCACTAATTGAAAAAAAACAAGATTAAATTTATAAATTTAATAAAATAAAATATTAGAGTGAAAGATCAAAAAGTAGGATTAAAAAAATATCAGAGTAAAAGCCAAGTTTTTCGGCTTGTTTCATCATTTCAACCAACTGGTGATCAGCCAAAAGCAATTGATGAAATTTGTAAAAGAGTCTGAAATAAAAAATCACAATTACATGTTTTTTTAGGAGCCACAGGAACAGGGAAAACATTTACTATAGCTAATGTGATAGCAAAGACTCAAAAGAGAGCGTTGATTTTGGCCCCTAATAAAACACTATGTGGTCAATTATTTCAGGAAATGCGGGATTTTTTTCCAGATAATCGAGTGGAGTATTTTGTTTCTCATTTTGATTTATATCAGCCAGAAGCATATAATGTTAAAAGAGGAATTTATATTGAATCTTCTTCAACAATTAATAAAGAAATTCAGGTTATGCGAATGAGTGCTCTACAATCCTTAGCTACCAGAAAAGATACTATTGTTGTGGCCTCAGTTGCCTCTTTATTTGGTCAATACAACCCAAATGCTTACTTTAATACTTATGTTGAAATTAGGATAGGACAAAGAATAACAAAAAAGGAACTTATTTATAAATTAATCAGCATTGGGTATATGAGAAATGATCATACTCCTATTCCTGGTTGTTTTCAAGTTAAAGGACAAACTATTACCTTAGGATTTAGTTATGAAGTAGGAAAGTTAGTGAGAATTGATTTTCATTTTGATCAAATAGTTGCTTTGAGAATTGTAGATGATCTAAGTAGAGAGGTAATCTCAAAGGAAAAAAAAGTAGTAATTGGGCCTGGTCAGGATTATATAACTGATCATCATACCATAAAAAGATGTGTTCATTTAATAAGAGAAGAATTAAAGGAACGTCTAGATTATTTCTACAAAATGGGACAAACACTATTTGCTCAGCGTCTTGAAGAAAGAACCCTTTTAGATATAGAAGATTTATTAGATAGAGGTCTTTGTAAGGGAATTGAAAATTATTCACGACACTTAGAAGCTAGAGCAGAAGGAGAACCCCCATTTACATTATTAGATTACTTTGAAAAGGATTTTCTTGTTTTTTGTGATGAATCCCATTTAATGCTTGATCAAATAAGAGGAATGTATAACACTAATATTTCCAGAAAGAGGAACCTAGTTGATTATGGATTCAGATTACCATCATGCATTGATAATCGACCATTAAAGTTTCAAGAATTCTTAGATAAGGCCCCTTTCATTGTTTGTGTATCTGCTACCCCTGGTGCTTATGAGTTAAATACAACAAAGGAAAAGATAATTGAACAGCTAATTCGTCCTACAGGATTAGTTGATCCACAAGTTATTGTTAAATCAACAAAAGGCCAAATCGAGGATTTAAAGGATGAATTAAGAAAAGTTATCCGGAGAAATGAACGGGCATTTATTACTGTTTTAACAAAACGCATGGCTGAAGTTCTTGCCACAATTTTAATGAATGAAAGTTTTAAAGTTGCATATTTGCATGGCGATTTAAAAACATTAGAAAGAAATGAAATTCTAATTGACCTAAGAAAAGGAATTTATGATGTCATTGTAGGAATTAACTTATTAAGAGAAGGGATTGATACTCCTGAAGTTTCCCTTGTTTTGATTCTTGATGCTGATAAGCAAGGTTTTTTTAGAAATGAACGTTCATTAATCCAAACTATTGGACGTGCAGCAAGAAATGTGAATGGACGAGTTATTTTATATGCAGATGTAGAAACAATTGCTATGAAACAAGCAATTATGGAAACTAATAGAAGAAGAGAGGTTCAAATAAAATATAATGAAGTTCATCATATTACCCCTATCTCAATAAAAAAACCAATCCCCCAATTAGTTTCGGGAGATATTATTCACAATCATATTGAGCAAGCAAAAGTGCGTAAAAAGATTTTAAAAAAAGGCAAAAAAACAGTTATTCTTGAACTTGAAAAGCAAATGAGAAAAGCAGCACGTGAGCATGATTTTGATAAAGCAGTAGCATTACAAGCTTATATTGAAGAAATAAAACGGGGTTTTTAAACCTAATCACATATAAAATACATTCATGAAAAAAGAAATAATCATAACTAATGCAAATGAACATAATCTTAAGAATGTTTCTTTATCAATTCCTCGAAACAAATTAATAGTTATTACTGGAATATCAGGATCTGGAAAATCATCCCTAGCTTTTGATACTATTTTTAGAGAAGGACAGAGAAGATATGTTGAATCTCTTTCCCCATATGTTCGTCAATTTTTAGGGGGTATTTGAAAACCTAATGTGGAAAGCATTGAAGGACTATCACCAGCTATATCTATTGATCAAAAATCAGTTAGTCATTCTCCCCGCAGTATTGTGGCAACTATGACTGAAATTTATGATTATTTACGATTAATTTGATCCCGAATTGGGATTCCAATCTGTCCAAAACACCATATTCCTATAACTGCAAAAACAAAAAAAACAATTATTGATGAAATATTAAATAAATATGAAGGGGAGTTAGTGAGAATAGTAAGTCCGGTTATTATTAATACTAAAGGTACCTTTCAAGAATTATTTAATACTTGAAGAAGTGAGGGATTCAGCAAAATTATTGTTAATGATAAAGTTTATAGTTTGGATGAAATTAAGCGGTTATCAAAAGGAAAAAAATATAATATTTCATTATATATTGATTTACTTCATGTAGACACAAGCATTCATGATTTAAGATCACGTATTTTTAGTGCAGTTGAACAAGCACTTGAGTATGGTAATGGTTATGTATTAGTACAAGCAATTGATAAAAAATCAAAAGAAATAACTAAAAGTGATACATATTCCCAAAAACTTAAATGTTCAAAATGTGATTTCCTTGTTCCAGAGCTTCTGCCAAAATTATTCTCCTTTAATTCACCTTATGGTATGTGCCCTCAATGCAAGGGGTTAGGAATGTCTATGGATGTGAATTTAGATTTTCTTATTCCAGATTGAAACAAAAGCATTAATCAAGGGGGGATAAAAGCTTTTCAAAATACTATTCATACTGGGCATATTGATTGACTTTTATTTGAGCAATTATTGCAACATTATGATGTTAATTTAGATACTCCTTTAAATGAACTTAGTGAAGAAATAATTAATATCTTACTATTTGGTTCAACTGAACCCATTTCATATGAAATTACTTCATCTACTGGCAATACTTATAAACGAAAGGGACTATTAGAAGGAATAGCGGCAAAAATTAAAAGAAGATATTTTGAAACTAAATCAACAAAATCAAGAGAAGGATGGGGCCGATACATGTCTGAGTATAACTGTACAGTATGTAAAGGGCAGAGATTGTGTGAAACTTCCTTGGCCGTTAAGGTACATGGTTTATCAATAATTGATTTTATTAGAATGTCAGTTAAAGATATTAACAATTGATTAACAAATATTAAAATAACAAAAAAAGAGTATGATATTGTTCATATGGCATTAAATGAATTAAAATCAAGAATACATTTTCTTGATCAGGTAGGATTAAATTATTTAACCCTTGATCGGCGAGCTTCTACTTTATCAGGGGGTGAGTCACAGCGAATAAGGTTAGCAACTCAAACTAGCTCATTATTAACTGGGGTTGTTTATGTCTTGGATGAGCCATCAATTGGGTTACATCAAAAAGATAATATTAAATTAATTAATGCCCTAAAGAAAATGCGCGATAATGACAATACTATTATTGTGGTTGAACATGATGAGGAAACAATTCGAAGCGCTGACTGAATAGTAGATATCGGACCAGGTGCAGGAATTTATGGAGGAAAAATTGTTGCTAATGGAACTTATGAGCAAGTGATAGGAAATAAAAATTCAATTATAGGTCCATATTTAACAGGAGAAAAGAAAATCAGTGTTCCCTCTACAAGAAGGGGGGGGAATTCAAAAAAAATAAAAATTATTGGGGCAAAAAAGAATAATTTAAAGAATTTGAATGCTGTTTTTCCTCTTGGAAAATTAATTTGTGTTACTGGTGTTTCTGGATCAGGTAAATCTACACTTGTGTCAGATATTTTATATAGTGCTTTAAAAACAGCTATGAAAGTTAAATTAAATCAAAAAAAATTATCCCTAGCTTCTTCTAAATATTTACCACATCATTTTAAAAATCGAATCAAAGTAATTCCTAATATTGTACATTATTATAAGAAAATTGAGGGTGTAGAAAATGTAGATCGGGTTGTAAATATTACCCAAGCTCCAATTGGAAGAACAAGTAGAAGTACTCCAGCTACTTATACTAAGGTTTTTGATCATATTCGTAATATTTTTGCTAATAGAAAAGAAGCAATATTAAGAGGATACACTAAATCACGCTTTTCTTTTAATAGACCTGAAGGCAGATGCCAAAGGTGTTGAGGAAAAGGGACAATCATTATTCAAATGTTTTTTTTACCTGATGTAGAAAGAGTATGTGATGAATGTAATGGTGCAAGATACAATGAGGAAACTCTACAAGTTAAATATAGAGGAAAATCAATTGCTGATGTGTTAGATTTAACAGTCATTGAGGCAATTGATTTTTTTAAGGGGCATCCAATAATTCTTGATACATTAGGTATTATGCGCGATGTAGGACTATCTTACTTATCACTTGGAGCTTCAGCTACAATTCTATCAGGTGGAGAAGCCCAACGCTTAAAATTATCTTTACATTTAAAAGAAAATCCATCAGGACAAACTATATATATATTAGATGAACCAACAACTGGACTACATATTGCAGATGTAGCAAAACTACTTAAAGTTTTGAATAGACTTGTCAGTAATTCAAATACTGTTATTGTGATTGAGCATAATTTACATTTTATCAAAGTAGCAGATCATATCATTGATTTAGGACCTAATGGAGGAAATGATGGAGGTGAAATTATTGCAACTGGGACTCCTGAGCAAGTTGCAAAAATAAACGAGTCCTATACTGGTCAATATTTAAAAGGGTTTCTAGAGAAAAAATAAAATGAGTCTTGATTTTTTTAATATATGTTGTATAATATAAGTACGGGAGGAAGCGTAATTTGGTATCAGTAAAAAAATTAACAATAGCAGCAATTGCCTTTTTAGTCACTTCTGGGGCTACTGTTGGAACTTATTTTGGGATAACAAAACAAGATCCATTTAAGGGAATAAAGCTAGGTACCACATCACCAAAGAAAAAAGAATCATTTGGAGCATCAAGTATTTCTTATGAAAGGGATCCTTTTAAACAGGGCTTTCAAGCAAGTGGTGATTATTATAAGTTTGGGGATGGAAGAGTTGCTACTGAACATGAAAATGATTTTTATACAAGGTTAATTTCTGAATTAGAGAATATAGGCTCCAATGCCACTGATTCTGATGTATTAATGCTTCCTAAATACTATTATGATAATTATGTTCTTGATAATCCATTATTGAAATCATTAACCTATAATAATAAGCATTTTGCTTCTCGTGATTACCAGCTAGCTAATTCTCTCAACCTTAAAATTTTTGAGGATGCAGGAAATCGACCAGTTTTAGCACGATTTATTGATTATATTAAAGAAACAAGAACAGTACGAAATCTTTTGAATTCGAAGATGATAAATATGGATCCTTTCAATAATAATTTAATAGTAAATGATGATGAGTGTTTTCGATACAATATTATGAAAAGTAGCAATAGACTTCTTCAATCTTTAATGGGAACACTATATTCAACATTTAATTGTAAAAAAGGTTATGGATTCGGTGGATTTAGTTTTTCTGATTTTCTTTCTACTTTTTTAGAAATTAAACCTAGGGAAGTAGTTGTTGGAGAAAAACCAGCAGATTATGAAGGTAATCAAGAATATATGTCATTAGAACAAGCCCAAGGTTTAAGCAATATTGAAGGGATTCAAAAAGGTGATAAAGTTACAGTATACAGCGATATAAGGGAAATACTTGCTAATCTTGACTTGAAAAAATTAGATTTATTTAAAGGAGTGATGTCTACTATTAACAGTAAACTAAAAGGTGATGAAGAAACTAGTGATATTACTGCAATTCTAACTAATCTTATTGAATCAAATTCCAAATTTGATGTGTCAACATCAAATACTATGATTGCAGTAATGTTAAGCATTGGTGGAGCAATAGCAAAATCTCATCAAAAAGCTCAATCTGAACATGATTATCAAAGTGTCATTAAAAATGGGGATTTTATTACTTCTTTATTTACCGAAACTGGAAGAGCACTTGAAGACATTGTAAAAGACATTATTTATGGCAACAAAGAATTAGTTACTTTTTTCTTTGATAAACTTTTAAATAATAAAGATCCCCAACAAAAAGTTGCTGATTATTTAATTAAAAAATATGAATTAAAAATTCAGGATCTTCAAACCAATAGCGAAACTACTAATTCCAATCTTAAAAAACTTGAGGATGAGCTTAAAGAACTTGAAAAGAAAATACCAAATTATATTAATGAAGAATTAGCAAATAGAAGAAAAAGAGGATATCAATTATACACTTCAGCAGAAAAAAATATTGATATGCTTACATTTGAACAAAACTCTCTTAACAATTCAATTGGAATAAAGCAAATTATATTAACAAGCTATAAAAGAGAATTGGATAGTCTTGAAAAAGCTTCTTCTTCATCTGAAAAAATGCCCGAATTAAAAGATAAAATTGATCAAATAGAAGTAGAATTAGCTGAATTAAACTTGAAGCTTAAGGAAACAACCAGGAATCTTAATGAAGCAAAAAGGATTTTAGCAGAACAAGGAAATAATCAAGAATATCAAGAATGATTATTAGTTAGTAACAAGCTTAAAGCTGCTGTAAAAAGAAGAACTTCACTTAATAATGATATTTTGAAATTAAAAGCTGAAAAAAGAACTAAAGCTGGAATGAGCAAAACCAACCAGTTTAAGATAAAAAAACTAGAAAATTGATCAAAAACAACCAATAAACAAAATGCTTTGGAGATGTTAAGAGAAGGTGATTTAACTAATGTTCTGGAGTTATTTATTGATGTTGTTTCAACTGTCACATATGATGCTGCTGAAACATTAGGATTGGGAGCATACAATAGTAATGATGAATTTGAATTTGCAGATTTTAGTTGTGGCATGTCCTGTATTGATTATTCATTATTTTTTAAAGAAAAAGGTGCAATTAATGTCATTAATAAACTCATTGATTTTTTTAATACAACAGTAAGTAAATTTAGTAAAAACTCCCTTCGAGCAGCAGGAAAATTTTTAATTAATTCATTACCAGATGCTTTGTTTACCATATTAGACATCGATATAAGCTACTTAGGTATAGATATTAACTTTAAAAAAGGTATTGATATTTATCAAGAACAAGTTTATGGGCTATTAGCAGGAGGAGGAGCTGCTGCTGGAGGAATTTTAGGTTCTGCAGCTGGTTCTGCTGTGGGAGCAATAACTGGCAAAGCTAGAGGCAAAAAAGTAGGAAAATATGCATTTCTTGGAGCAGCAATAGGTTTTATTGCAGGTTTAGTTACTGGAGCAACAGCGGGTGGGGTAACTGCCTGACAACTTTTTGGGGATGGGGAACTCCATATAAATAAACCTAATGAAGAAGTTATTAATATTATTTTAGATTTAAAGAAGAAAGTAGATCGTGGAGAAGACATTTCCTTTAATTTATTTACTGATGGGCATGTTTTAGTAAAAGAAAAATACATTGAAAATTTAAATAGGCTTTTTTCTGATTTGGGAAGGCTATTTCTCTATTCTAATAAACAAACCTATGATGTGGTGGAAAGATTTAATCATGAATATAGCTATGAAAGGTTTTCAGGATGAAACTTAATTGGAGAAATGCTAAAAGTATTCCTAATATCACCATATTTTTGAAAAGAAATCTTAACCCGTAGTAATTATGAGCTTGACCAACATAATGAATATGTTTTAAAATCTTCTGTGTTAAATGATTTAAGAAAAGCAATGACTTATAGTCGGGAACAATTAAAAGATATCTTTGGCATTAGATCCCCACTTTATCGTGATCAATTATTTAATTTTCAAAATACTATTCTTAATTGAATATTTCCAACTATATTTATTAATGAAAACACAAAATTAATTAAAGTTAATTCAGAAAATAATATAAGAATCGGATATAGCCCAGATCAAATAAGGATTGAAAATTTACGTCGTCTGGGAGAAGATTTTAGAAGTTTAGCTAATCTTAATGTTGATATTGTGTGAGTAGATTATACAAAAGAAGGATTCAGCAATCTAGATGCTTATTTTAATTACCAAAAAATGAATGATCAGATGCTAGAATCAGCTAAACTCAATTTATTTGAATTACAAGAGCTTGCCCAAGGTGAGACCACAGTAAATATTCCCCTTTTTAAATCAATCATCATTCCAATCACTACCATCTTTAATACAATTAGAAATATTGATGAAGAATTCATTAGGGATCATTATTAAATATCTAAATAAGGTTACTTTTATTATTTAAAAGCTACTAGTTAAAAAAGCTACTTATAATTTTAATTGAAGGGAATTATTTATCAAATATTTTTTTAATTAAGATGAATTGCGAAAATTTAAACTAAATTTAACTAGAATTTATTTAACTTAAGTTGTTAAAATAGTTACTAAATATTAAATGTGATGGTATAATATAGATATATGGGTGTTTTATGGGTGTTTTTGAAAAAGTTAAGATAAAAAATAAATTTGTGGCTGTATCTGTATCGACATTTCTTGCATTTGTTGTTGCTGGTACTGGAATAATAGCGTATTTGGATTTAAATTCAAATGATAGGAATCAACATTTAAATAAAAGTAGGTTTCAAAAAAGGGAATTATCTGTATCAAATAAGGGACAAAATAGGAATAATTTAAGAGCTAATAGAGAAATTAATTTAAAAATTGGAGAAGATTCAGCTTTTTTTCAAGAATATGGTGATGATCAATATGTTAATAATCAATGATGAGGAACATTAAATGGTAAAAGGTATTTGAAATTTCTTGGAGAAAAACTAGGATTAAATAATGAAGAAAGAGAAACAATGAAGCAAATGATTGCTGATGTTGGCAATAACTATGATTCTAGAGATCCCTATGTAATAGTTCCAGATGAATATTATTTTAATTATGGCTATGATAATGCTAATATAAAGGAATTAACTTATGAAGGAAAACATTTTTATGATAAAGACTATGCATTAGCAAATGTAATATCAATGGATATCCAACCTGACTCAACAAAAAAAGATGAGGCACTTTTATTGGCAAATTATCTTAAAGAAACTAGATGGGGCCTTAACTGATCCATAAATTCATTATACGTTGCTGATGCTCTTGGAAAATTTAAATCCTACCCTACTGATCCTTATTGTTTTAGATATTATGATATGGCTACTAGCCCTAATTTATGACAAAAATGGATGGGATACATAAGAACTACTCTAAATTGTGGTCCAACTATCTTTAATGATTTTTCACTTGGAGATTATTTTACAAAATTTTTAGGAGTAGGGGATCGTGAGGTTATTGTTTTGCAGCCTAATCAAGAGTATTATGACCCCGATGCAGAATACATCACTTTAGATCAAGCAAAACTCCTTACTGATCGAGAAGATGTTAATTATGGAGATAAACTCGTCCTCCCTTCAACTTTAAAAAATTGAGGAAAAGATTTTTCAATCAATAAGTTAGTTCAATTAGAAGATATGAAATCAAGATTTGAGGAGCTTGATTCAAAGGAAATAATTGATGAATTAATAGCAGGAGGATTATCTCCAATTGAGAGAAAAAGTTCTTCTTATTTATCATTTTTATCTAGTGTCCTTTTTTCAATGTTTGATAAAGAAATCCTTAAAGCCGATTTCCCTTTAGAATCTGGACTAAATGGAAATAATTTACTTCAATTACTTACAAGTAGTCTTTCGGATTTATTTGGAGAACAATTTAATAAACTATTCTTTAATAATAATGATTTTTTAGATTATTTATTAAAAAATAGTAAGGAAAGATTATTTTCAAAACTATCCAAAGAAATGGATGCTAATAGTTTAAAATTACAATCTTATCTTGATGCCAAAAGACCTTTGGAAATCCGAATAAGAGAAATTAATAGTGAATTGGAAAATTTACAAACCTACTTTGATAATAATACAGATGTGGAAGCAGTATTGGAAACATATAATGAATATCAAGATGAACTAGCGTGATGCAGAGAAAGAATAGCAGCTCTAAATAGAGATATTTTTAATGCTGAAACATTAAAACAAGTTTATGAAAGATCTTCAAGTTCTGATGCAAGTGAGAAGTTAAGAGAGATTGAAGCCGATCTTAGTTCATATAGAGATACACTTCAATTAAAACAAAATGAAGAACGAGAAATTATGACTAGAATCAATGATTTAACTACTACTTACAAGATTTATGAATATCAAAATAAGGTTGAAGACAAAGAAGAGCTCTTGCATGAAAAAAGAGCAAAGATGACAAAAATAGAAGAATGAGATGAACTAAAACATAATTTACAAGCAAACACTAATTACCTTGTTCAGATACAACAATTATTAGAAATTGCACAAAATGAAAAGTCAGTAGAAGAGTTATTTAAGAACCAACCATTATCAGTCCGCTTAAAAACTTTTAAGATGCTATTTGAGGAAACATTATTTACAATTTTTAATGATTTAGGATTAGCTAAAGAAGTCAATGGAGAATATCAGTATGATTTTAGTGATCTTATTAATGGGGAAGAAGATGCAGTAAAAGCTATTTTTACCAAAAAGCAAACAGTTGCAAATTTAAATAAAATTATTGGTTTTTTTAATACACTAAATGATAATGATGTTTCTTCTGAAAATCTCTTTTCAATGGCTAAGCTTCTAAAATTAGCAATTCCAAAGGGATTTTATGATTTTTTAAATACTGAATTTAGTTTTGCCGGAAATACAGTTACTCCAAAACATGGAATTAATCTTCGAACAGCAGATATCTATGGAAAAATAATTGGTGGCTGAACTGTAGGTACAGGAGCAGCAGGAAGTATTGTTGGTTCTATTATTGGTAAAGCAAAACAAACCAAAAAAAGAGGAGCTTTATTTGGAGCCATAGTTGGTGGAATTGTTGGAGCTATTGTTGGGGGAGGAATTAGTGGTGCTGTAACCAATAGTTGATATGCAGATGGAGAACTCCAAATTACTAAAATAGATGATGATCTCTTGCATTTACTTGATTATTTTACTCAAAATAAAGAGGAACAAGAAAAATTTGATCTTTTATTAGATGGATACAATATTATAAAAACAACTTCTAATGAAAAAATAACTAGAATATTTGGAGATCTTACCAATCTTTTCTTGAATAAACATATAAAAATCAAGGAATTAATGAATAATTTGGATAAAACTAATGTAAATGGAGAACCTAAGGCAAAGGAAATTGTTGCAAATGTCTTTAAGAATTTTATTCTTTCTCCTGTTTTATGAGATAAACTTTTTCATGGAGAAAATTTTGATAATATCGGATGGGATCTTGAGAAAGAAGATGCAGATCAAATAATTGAAGAAGTAAAACTTGATCGAGCAGAATGAAAGAATATTGTTAAGGATGCTAATAGCGAATATCTTGATCAAATACTAACTTTACAAAATGAGATAATAAGGATATTATGATTTAGTGCTTTTTCCTATACTTCACCTGACTTAAGCATGGATGAATTTGAATCTGATAATACTCCAATAAAAGTAGGATTTTATTCATCAATTATGCATAGAAAAAGTGTCAAATCCTTAGAATCTAATGTTCATGATTTTACAAATATGATCACTGATTTTGAAATTATTGATTTAGATACTGAACCAAATGAAAAAGTAGATATTATTTTATCTATTCATTGATATACTGAAGAGGATAAGGAATTTATTGATTTTGATCGAATTGAACAACGCCAGTTACAGCTTGATGGGGCAATCCACAATATTCCATTATTTAAATCAAGGTTGGTGGTAATTGCAAATGCAAAATATAATGGAACAACTAACCTAACTTATGAAGATATAGAATCCTGGGCATAAAAAGTTGGCTTTTTTTGAGCTTTAATTTATAATTAATATATGGCTCAAACTGAAAAAATATCCCTGATTCGAATTAATTCTCTGATCCAACAAAGAAAAAAAAAGGTAATTCGCTACTCAAATAAGATTCGTAATGGTTATTTCTATTGTTCTACTAATCCCTTTGTTGAAAAACATAGTGATATTATTAATATTAAAAAGTTAAATAAATATTATGTTCATAAAGCTAAGATAATTACTGCTCTTGAAAACATTAATTTATCAGTAAAAAATGGTGAGTTTGTTTTCATAAAAGGAACATCAGGTTCGGGGAAAACAACCTTAATGAATATTTTATGTGGACTTGTAAAGCCATCTACTGGTGATGTATTTATCGATAACTATAATGTATCATTTATTACAGATGACTTAGCTGCAATCTTAAGAAGTACATTTTTTGGTTTTGTTTTTCAAACCAGTCATGCAATTCATTTTCTTACTTTGCGGGAAAATATTTGTTTAGCATCAGATTTATTAACTAAGAGAAGACAAAAACTAACTAATCGTGTCCCCTTTAATTTAGATGATTTATGTAAGGCAGTTGATCTTGAAAAAGGCTTATTAGATAAGTATCCTTATGAAGTATCAGGTGGCCAATTACAACGAGCTAGTTTGGTTAGGGCAATGATTAATAATCCAAAAATTCTTTTATGTGATGAACCAACTTCTTCACTTGATAAAACATTAACTTTATCTTTGTTGGGTTTACTAAAAAAAATAAATGAACACTACCAAACAACAATTATTTTTATAACTCATGATGATACAATATGTCAATTAGGAACTCAGGTTATTTCAATTGAAAATGGCAGGATTAAAAATATTACTTATAATGATAATCCAGAGATGCCAACTTTAGAGGATTGGTAAAATGGGAGTTTTAAAATCCATAGTAAGTACAACATTAAAAAATATTATGCAGCTATTTTTTTTAATAATTCTGACATTACTAATAATTTCATCGCTTATCGGATTATTATCTTCTGCTGAAACTATGACATCTGAAAAAAAGCAACTAAACCAATCATCACTTGATTCACATTTTGCAATTGATGTTGCAGAACTTGTTGATAATGTTGAATTAAAAGGTGATCAGTTTAAAGAGTATATTAATTCAGGTGTTTTTGTAAATGAATCAGATGTGTTTTTTGATAATCGAGATAAGATTAATAAAAGAATCTGAATAATTAATTCTAGATTGATTAAAATTGAAAGATTAAAAGAGATAAACGATAAGTTTGTGATAACTGAAGCCAGAAAATATAGTTATTCAAATCCAAATAATAACCAAGAAGATTTTGCAGCTTTACTTGGGCAGAAAGAAAAGAGCATACATACCAACAATTTTATTCTTGATCAAAACCTTGCTAAATATAAATTTTCTCTTTCTGAATCTGCAGCTATGGTTGAATACTTTAATTTAATTCTAAAAAAAGTAAGAATAAATAACCTATTTATTGTTATTGATAAATTAACTTCGAAATATATTTATTTGTATTCATATATGAATTCTGGAGTTTTTGAAGCGAAATTTACTGGGAAAGATAATAAGAAAAAAACTGCATTTATGAGAATGTACCCTTCTAACCGCAACAAATATTTACCATATCGTTTAGAAATATTAGAAGGGGGTTATCCAGGAGATAAAATAAAAAAAGAATACTTAGATAGAACAGCTTATCAAGGAGATAAAACAAATTATAAAAAAGTATGTGGTGGTGTCCCCATTACATTACGAGACCCCTGTTTTGATAATATTAAAACACAAATAGTTATTAATCAGAATTTTGCTAATGCAAATGGTATTAAAATCGGAGATAAAATCACAATCAATGCAATAGAAAATGAAGTGGTTGGAATTGGGCAGTCAAAATTAGTTGCTTATCCAAGCATCATGCCATTATTTCCAATTCCTGATGCAGAACAAACAGGTGTTTTTTGGGTTTATGAACAAGATGTATCAAATGGTGTTTTTGATTACAACCAAATGTTTGGATCACGTTCAATAAAATATGGTACTGGAATGTTTCCTGAGAAAATTGTTTATGGAAGATTTTCAGCAGATTTAACAAAAGAAGAACAAGTAAAAATAATAAATGGCATTAAAACTGAAATTATGAAACTAATTCCTGAAACTTTTAATCAAAATTTTATTTATCTCCGGGATAATTCTAATTTCCCTGGTAAATATAGACTTGATACTTTAGATAATATTGTTTTGGCATTTCAATCTGCATCATATACTTTAGCAATTTTATTAGTTTTAGTCTTGATATTAATTTCACTTGTAGCAACAAAAAGTCTGGTTCATGAAACAAGAGATCGCTTAGCAATTATGAAAGCGATAGGTTATTCAAAGAAATTTATTATTTTTGTTTATTCTTTAGTACCAGCAATAGTTTGTGCTTTAGCAACAATTTCTGGATATTATTTAGGATTATATTTTAATCAGACATTATTAGAAGTGGTCCGACCCATGTTATTAAATACAATTTCAATTACTCATGTAAGTGATACTTTGCTAGCAATTATTGTTTTGATTCCAATAGCTGTTCTAGTTTCCACAACAATATTAACTACTTATTTTCAAATAAGGGAACCAACTTCTGAATCTTTAAAACTACATGATAACCGGCGGCCATCACCAATATATACCTTTTCAAAAAAATTATTCCCCGTTTTTATTCGTAAATCAAGAATTCAAATATCATTTTGATTACATTCATTTGGTAAATTAATTGTCCTAGCTCTTCTTGGGGTCATAAGTACGGGTACAATATTTACGGTCGCAATCATTTCCCAAACTGCTGAAGATTATTCAAAAAATTATTTACAAGGAAAAAACTATGAAAGTGCAATTTTTTATCAACCACCAATTTGGAATCTTCCAACTTCGAGATATACATTAGTATTAGACGATGTTACAACATACTATCCAGTAAATTTAAAAAAACTAGGACATGAACTTGATGCTGCTAGTGGTACAAGTGATCTTTCACCTTTATTCGATTCCTTTTTGAATGCAACATGATTAAAAGATTCCTTACTAAATGTTCACTTAGCAAATAGCTTTGATGAGCTTAACTACCCAAATATTACTGTTGGTTCTACTACTTTTTCTGAAGAAGAAGTCACGCAATTAGTATGTAGTGCCATTTTAGGTGCTAAATGAAATAGTTTAAATCACCAAAAGTATTCAGTTAGCAAATGTTTATTAGAATTATTTTATACAGCAGTACCAAATTATTTACAAGAACGGATTGGCAATAATGATAAATACTCATTTTCTTTTGGGAGAATAGATTTTGATCCAAGTAGTGAGGAATTGTTTACATATGCAAATTATAGAATATTTTCTAAAACCAAAGAGCTTCCTTTGTTTCAAGCAAACAGAAATATATTAGGAAAGGGGAAAATTATTGGTCTTGATTCTAGTCAGTCTATGATTAAACTTTTTGATAAAGAAGATTATGATTTATTTTCCGATTTAAGACAATACTGGATTGATAATAAAATTGTCACTAATAATCATATTATTCCTGTGGTAGTTAATAAAACAGTTGCTGGGAAATTAAGTATATCTAAGGGCGATTATCTAACAGTAGATTTAGAACGAAAAGAATTTGTTGATCTAGAAGCTAATGATGAACCTCTCTATGGGGTTGTTAGAGATAAAGAAGGCAACATTATTAGAACTGCTGGTGAAGTAATCCATAATTCTCCAAATTCTCCTGATGGGCAAGTTTATAATTATTATTTTGATGACCAAGCAAGGGATTTAAAAAAAATAACTTTAGCTCAAGATAAAGGATTTTCAAAATTAGGATGAAGAGAACCAGAATCATTTAGTAAGGGGATTCGTGATGGATTATTTGGCGTAAAGTTAAAAAATGATCGTGATGAATCTTCTCATTCAAAAATTTACTATGTTATTGGGGTAACAAATAATTTAGAACTAAATAACAATGTTATGTATACCATGCAAGAATATGTAAATGAAAGCCTTAAATATCCAAATACTTTAAAAATGGGAGAAGCATATTCCTGATTTAATGGCAAATTTACAAATGGGGTTAGTGATTTTTTCGATGTTTTTAAAGCTCAATCATGCATTACTCAAAGATATGGGGCATTTTCCCAAGAATCAATTATATCAAGTTTTTATTACAATCCCTTAACTCCTTGCATTGATGATGTTGAATTTAAAACTTTAACCGTGAACATTATTAGTTCTTTATCTTCAACACTCAATTTATTCTTATATGCAGTGTTAGTATTATTTTGTATTTTAAATGTAATTGTTGCTTATATTATTAATTCAGTAGCAGCAAAATCAATGAAAAAAGTTATTGTGATAATGAGGGCAATAGGATATAAAGCAGGCCGAATTTTGTGAACTGTTTCCTTAACTTATATTCCAATTATGATTCTGGTGATTTCTCTTACATTAGGTATATTGTATTGATTTTTCACTGATAAAGCTCATGAATATTTAATTAACAGCTTTGTTGATTTACCAATTAATTTAAGATGGTGATATTATGTAGTATCAGGGGTAGCAGTATTTATTCTATTTCTCATTTTATTCTTATTTAATTTTTCAGTTATTTTAAAAAGAGTAACTAGTGAGAAAAAAAATTAAAAGAAGAACATTATAATATAATTAAATAGATAAAGATTATGTATTGCATACATAATCAATTTAGAAATAAGGAGAGAAAAAGATGCCAACTATTAATCAGTTAGTGAGAAAACCAAGACGTAATAAAAAAAGAAAACCAACCAATCCGGCTTTAGCAGTTGCTTATAATTCTATGACAAGAAAAACCAGTCGATATCCTTCACCACAAAAGAAAGGAGTTTGTATTCGGGTTTCAACCAAAACTCCTAAAAAACCTAATTCTGCCCAACGGAAATATGCCCGAGTTAGGTTAACTAATGGAATGGAGGTTAATGCATATATTCCTGGAGAAGGCCACAATTTACAAGAACATTCAGTAGTTTTAATTAAAGGTGGAAGAGTTAAAGATCTTCCTGGAGTGCGTTATCACATTATCCGGGGGACAATGGATACAGAAGGTGTTAGCAACAGAAAACAGGGACGCAGTTTGTATGGTGTTAAAAGGGAAGATGTAAATTAAGATGAGAAAGAGACGAAAATATGTAAAAGTTATTATTGATCCTGAAACTAATTATAAATATCATGAAAATCTAACTAAAAGTAGAATTACCCCAAGAGAGATCAAACCTGATGTTCTTTATGGATCAAAATTAGTTTCCCAATTAATTCAAAGATTAATGAAAAATGGGAAAAAACAATTAGCAACAAGAATTGTTTATGAAGCTCTAGAGCGAGTTAAAACTAAGACAAGGCAAAACCCATTAAATGTATTAGAAAAGGCAATAGAGAATATTAAACCTACGTTGGAAATAAGACGGAGAAGAATTGGGGGTCAAAATTACCAAATTCCAATTGAGGTTACAGAAAGGCGTCAGGTTTTATTAGCTATTAGGTGATTAATTCTTAGTGCTCGGGTAAGAAAAGAAGAAAATATGACTCAGCGGTTAACTCAGGAAATTATTGATGCTGCTAATTTTATGGGGGGAGCATTAAAAAGAAAAGAAGAAATGGCAAAAATTGCCATTGCTAACCGGGCATTTAGTCATTATCGTTGATAACAGTCATTTAGAATGTAAACATCAGGTATAGGATATGAAAAGAGAATATGAACTAAAAAAACTTAGAAATATAGGCATTATGGCGCATATTGATGCTGGTAAAACAACCACAACAGAAAGAATTCTATTTCATACAGGAAAAATTCATAAAATTGGTGAAGTCCATGATGGGGCATCCCAAATGGATTGAATGGCCCAAGAGCAGGAGCGAGGAATTACAATTACTTCTGCCGCAACAACTTGTTATTGAAAAGAATGCATGGTCAATATTATTGATACCCCAGGCCATGTTGATTTCACTATTGAAGTAGAAAGATCACTGCGAGTTCTTGATGGATCAGTAGCAATTTTAGATGCCCAATCAGGTGTTGAGCCTCAAACTGAAACTGTATGAAGACAAGCAAATACTTATCAAGTTCCTCGTTTAGTTTACATAAATAAAATGGATAAAGTAGGAGCAGATTTTGAATTTTCCGTTAACACCTTAAGGGAAAGATTAGGAGCGAATGTGGCAGCGATTCAAGTTCCAATTGGGGCTGAAGATGATTTTAAAGGAATTATTGATGTTGTTGAGAAAAAAGCATATTGATATGATGGAAGTCCTGAAGAAATCGCTAAAGTTACAGAGATACCTGAAGAATTTAAGGAAAAAGTTGAAATTACACGCCATGCCTTGTTAGATATTCTTGTAGATTATGATGAGGATTTAGCAAATGAATATTTAGAAAATGGCGATGTTAACAATGAAAATCTTAAGAATTCTATTAGAAAAGCAACCTTAACTTCTGAATTTTATCCAGTTATTTGTGGGAGTTCCTTTAAGAATAAGGGAGTTAAATTATTAATGGATGCAGTAGTTAATTATTTACCATCACCTATTGAAGTTAAAGCAATCCAAGGAGAATGAAAAGGGGAAGGAGATCAAAGGGTAGCCGATGATAAGGAACCTTTTTCTGCTCTTGCTTTTAAAGTTATGACAGACCCTTATGTTGGAAGATTAACATATGTTCGAGTTTATTCAGGTGTCTTAAATGCTGGAAGTTATGTTATTAATTCAACTCGAAATAAAAGGGAGCGAATAGGACGTTTATTAAGAATGCATGCTAACAAAAGGGAAGAAATAAAATTTCTAAATACAGGAGAAATTGGAGCTGCAATTGGTCTTAAAGATACAACTACTGGAGATACTCTGTGCACAGAAAATAGCCCAATTATTCTAGAGTCACTCCATTTTCCTGAACCAGTAATCACTTTAGCACTTGAAGTAAGCACAAAGGCTGATGAAGAGCGGCTTGCAAAAGGGCTTTTAAAGTTAGCCGAGGAAGATCCTTCTTTCAGAACCTGAACTGATCATGAAACAGGGCAAACAATAATTGCAGGAATGGGAGAATTACATTTAGAAATTATTGTTGACCGCTTAAAAAGAGAGTTTAAAGTGGCAGCAAAAGCTGGAACACCTCAAGTTTCTTATCGAGAAACAATTACCCAAATTGGAGAATGTGAAGGCAAGTACATTAAACAATCTGGAGGACGGGGTAATTATGGTCATGTTGTTTTTAAATTTGAGCCTAATCCAGGAAAAGGTTTTGAGTTTGTAAATAAAATTGTAGGAGGAAAAATACCAAAAGAATACATTAAACCTTCGGAAGAAGGTTTAAAAAATGCATTAGTAAATGGTATTTTTGCTGGTTATCCAGTTATTGATTTAAAAGCAACTCTTTTTGATGGTTCTTTTCATGATGTGGATTCCAATGAATTAGCATTTAAAATTGCATCATCAATGGCATTGAAAAAAGCAAAAGAAGCGTGTGAACCAGTATTACTTGAACCAATAATGGCAGTTGAGATAGTGACCCCATCTGATTATTATGGAGATGTTCTTGGAGATTTGTCTGGAAGAAGAGGGATTATTGAAAACACAGTTGAAAGAAGTAAGGCCCATATCATAAGCGCTAAAGTGCCTCTTCGAGAAATGTTTGGTTATGCAACTGATTTACGAAGTAAATCTCAAGGCAGAGCAACCTATGTAATGCAATTTTCACACTATGCTAAAACACCCAAGAGCATTAGTGAAGAAGTAGTTGAAGGAAAAATAGGGTCACAATAGATATAATATAATTAGGTTATAAACTAATAAGGAGTTATATATGGCAAAAGAAAAATTTGATAGAAGTAAACCTCATGTTAATGTAGGAACAATTGGACATGTTGATCATGGGAAAACCACATTAAGTAGTGCAATCACAAAAGTTTTTAAGAAAAAAGGATTAGCTCAGGTAGTTGATTATGCCTCAATTGATAATGCACCTGAAGAAAAAGAGCGGGGAATAACAATTAACATTGCTCATATTGAATATGAAACAGATGTAAGACATTATGCTCATGTTGATTGTCCTGGTCATGCTGATTATGTAAAAAACATGATTACAGGGGCTGCTCAAATGGATGGAGCTATTTTAGTAGTTGCAGCCACTGATGGACCTATGCCTCAAACAAGGGAACACATCCTGTTATCAAGACAAGTAGGAGTTGATAAGATTGTTGTTTTTTTAAACAAATGTGATCTTATTGATGATCCTGAGTTGATTGATCTTGTTGAAGAAGAAATTAGAGAACTATTAACAGAATATGGATTTGATGGAGAAAACACCCCAATTGTAAGGGGTTCAGCATTGAAAGCAATTGAGGGAGATGCTGAATCAGAAAAACAAATTCTAGAATTAATGGAAAAAGTAGATACTTACATCCCAACTCCAATTAGAGATATTGAAAAGCCATTTTTGCTTTCCATTGAGGATGTGTTAACTATTACTGGGCGAGGAACTGTTGTTACTGGTCGAGTGGAAAGAGGGGTGATTAAACTAAATGATCCTGTTGAAATAGTAGGATTACGACCAACTATAAAATCAGTTGTTACCGGAATTGAAATGTTTAAAAAACTTCTTGATGAAGGACGTGCTGGAGATAATCTTGGAGTTTTGTTAAGAGGTGTGGAAAGAAATGATGTTGAAAGAGGACAGGTGGTAGTTGTTCCAAAATCAGTTACTCCTCACACCCGTTTTCGTTGTCAAGTATATGTTTCCAAAAAAGAAGAGGGAGGAAGACATACACCATTTGCAAAAAATTATCGCCCTCAATTCTATTTTCGAACAACTGATGTAACAGGTTCAATTGAATTACCTGATAATGTTAAACTAGTTATGCCAGGTGATCAAGTAGAATTCATTGTTGAATTGATTGCCCCAATTGCTTTAGAAAATGGTACAAAATTCTCCATTAGGGAAGGAAGAAGAACTATAGGAGCTGGGACAGTTACCGAAATTCTGAAATAGATTTGAAAATAATATCAAAATCAAGATAAATAATATTATAATATAAATAGAAATGAAGGAGGCTCATATGGCTACTAATTCAAGAAAGAAAACAAAGCGTGTTGAACCAGTTACAAAGAAAGTTACTGTATTAAAAACAACCACTCCAAAAAAAGAAAAGACAGTTATATGTCAAATAAAAAGTGCATATGTTGAAGTATTAAGAGAACATAAATTTGAATTATTTGATGTGCTCTCTAATATTGTTACTAAAACAATTAAACGCCAACAGCAAGCTGAATTAAACTATTTAGAAATTGAATTTGAATTTGATTTGGTTAAAAGGATTTTTACCATTACAAATAATTCTGTTGGTTTGTCCCGGGAAGAAGTGATTGCAATACCATTAGAAGTTGGGTTTAGTATAAATCGGGAACAGCCAGAATTTAGTGAAAATTTATCAATTCTTGAATTAGCAACTTATTATGGGAATACTCTTGAATTACTAAGTGTTACAAATAAAGAAACTAGTTGGATTCATATTAATATTTTTGATATGATGAATACTGAAAAAATTGATGTTGTTGAGGATAAAAATATTAAAAAGAAAGATGTGGTTGCAGGTTATATTCCAAATACTGGAGTGAAATTTCAAGTAACTGAAATACCTTATGCTTATGAAGTTGGATTTCGTTTAATTCCTTCACCAAAGGAACTAGATCAGTTACGAGAAAGATTGGCAATTGCTTTTTCAGATGTAATGCAAGATTTTGATTTAGTAATTAAATTATCATATAAAGCCAAAATAATTACTGATTATAAAAAAGAGGAAAAGAGAAAGGAAAAAGAATTAGAATTAGAAAAGTCTGCATCTACTAGAGGTTGACGACGTTTTCGTTTTAAAAGAAGATAAGAATCTCCTTTTACCTCTTTTTACCCCTGTTTAATTTTTATTGGAGGAAAAGGTATGGCTAAAAAAAAGAGTAATAAGAAATTGTATGAATGAAATTTCAGTGAATTATATGCAACTGATGCCCATTATGAAAAAGCAATTAAAAAGGTTTATGGTTTTCTTAAAAAACTAGTTAATTATAAAGGGCAAATTCGAAAAGCAAGCCAAGAGGTTTTTTTAGCTTTCATTGATTTGAAAACAAAAACTGATAAGGAAGTAGGAAAACTCATTGTTTATGCACATTGATTCTATTCTGATATGCAAAATGCCCAATGAATGAAGAATTTTGGGCTTATGCGACAGTTAATTGAAACTAGTTCCCCAATGCTTTCCTGAATAAATAGTGAACTCAGAGCTCTTGGAAAAACAAAGGTAATTAAATATATTTCAAATAGCAAAAAACATAAACATCTTAAAGATAAATATGAAGAGTTTTTTCGGATTGATAAATACCATTTAAAAAGTTATGAGGAAGAATTATTAGCTCATTATGTACGACCTCTTTCTAGTTTTGATCAAGTTTATACTAGTTTAGTTCAAGGAGATTATAAATTACCAGTGGTTGAAATCATGGTTAACAAAAAGTTAAAAAAGGTAAAATTAACCCAAGCTTTTATGTTGAAGCAATTAACCCAATCATCACCTCGACAAGATCAACAAACAAGATTAACAATTTACCAGGAACGATACAAAATATATCATGATAATGCTACTACTATTGCTGAAATTTATGCAAGCAGGCTTTCTGCTCAAGAAACAACAAACAGGTTAGAAGGTTTTGATTCAGCCCTGCATGCTGGATTATGAAATGATAATGTTCCTGTACATGTTTTTACTGATTTTATTAAGTATGCTTATAAAAATAAAAAACTTTATTATGATTATGTTAAATTGCATCGTACCCATTTAAAAAGTAAGGGAATAAAAAAATATCATGTGGTTGATCGAAAATTGTATTTAGAGATTCCAACTAAAAGTGAAATAGAAATGTCAGTTGAAAAAGCAATTACCATTATCAAAAAAGCAACAGCTTTTCTTGGTGATGAATATGCAGATGCACTTAATGAGGTTTTAAAACCTGGACACATTGATTATTTTGAAAGGGAAGGAAAAAGCCAGGGAGGGTTTATGATTAGTCAGCCTGGTACCCCTGCTTATATCCTGATGAATTGAACAAATAGTATTGATTCATTATTTATTCTTGCACATGAAGTGGGACATGCAGTACACTCATATTTTGCTTTTAAAGCACAAAAGTATGAATATGCAGGTTATCCAATTTTATTAGCAGAAATTGCCTCCACCTTTATTGAATTCTTAGCAATCTTTTATTTATTAAAAAAAGCTGGAGGATCACGAGAAAGAAAAGTATTTTTAACTCAAACAATATTAACAAGATTGATTACTATTTATTTTGGAATTGCTGAAGAAGCAAAATTTGAATGGCAAGCAAGAGAACTTGCATTTCAGAATAAACAAATTGATAAAGAAGTCCTTGCAAAAATTTTTACTGATAATCACATGATTACCGATTTATTTGATAAAACAAATAAGAATTTTCCAGTTGTGAACTCACCATATTTATGATCAATAATTAGTCACCATTTTGGGACAACATTTTATCTTCATAAATATGCTTTGACTGCAGTTGTTACTTTTAATTTGTTAAAAACATATTTTGAAACAGGTCAAGCAAAAGGATTTATGGAATTATTAAAACTTGGGGGAAGACATTTACCATTAAAAGCAATTAAGGATACAACAGGAGTAGATTTACTAAATATTAAAAGCCACAATTGTTTACTTGAAATATTTAAAGAAAACCTAACTAGTTTAGCAGAACAATTAGGCATATCTTATTAAAGTTTGTTTTTCATAACAGCTGACCATAATATTATTACTAAGTTAAATTAATTTTTTTAAAATACATTCAAAGTAGATTAATTTTTATTAATATGTTTCATTACCTAATGAGAATTTTTGATACAAATGATATTTTGATATAGATGAAGAAGAAGGGTAACTTATAATAAAATTATGATAAGCGAGTGTGGCGGAATTGGTATACGCGCTAGTCTTAGGAACTAGTGTCTTTTGACGTGTGGGTTCGAGTCCCTCCACTCGCACCAAGTTTTTTCTAAGGATGCCCGGGTGGCGGAATTGGTAGACGCAGTCGGCTCAAAATCGACCGGGTAAAACCTTGTGGGTTCGAGTCCCATCCTGGGCACCAATATTTGAGCAGAGTTATTTGAAATATTTAGGAAGCAAAATGAAAGAAAGATGAAACTAGAAAAAGAATATTTAGATTTTTTAAAAAGATGTTTGGTTATGAAATGTAAATGGTGGCATTAACTTTATATTGCTTCTCAAGGGCAAGAATTATAAGGATTTCTAAAAACTTTAATAAATACTTTTAATAATAAATTAATATTCTTGACAAATAAATTTATAAATTTACTCTTAATAATTTGCTATAAAAAGATTAATAAAACAATGATCAATTAAATATTTTTTAATTTCAAAATGAAAAGTTAATAGTAAAGAAAAAAAGTAGAATTTCAAAAAAACATTAAGTTCAATCATTTTACTAAAATCAGTAGATTTTTCTAAGCAAAGTGTTAATTAATTTTAGTTCTTGTTATATACAAAAACTTTTCTTAGATTATTAAATAATTAATTTTTGTAAAAAAATTTAATATATTATCTAAAGAAAAAATAGCAAAAAAAGCCTTATTATAGTTATAAAATATAGATTTGATCTAATTGAATTTTCCAGCAGGGATAAATAATGAAAATATTTACAAAAAATTACTTATTTGTATTATAATATATTTACTTACGGAGGTAAATATGAATATATTGACAAAAGAAACAGCAGAGTTTTCTGTAGATGTGAAAAACAGGCACGAGTTGCTGAATCACATTGCAAATAAATTTTTTGCAAATAAGTCAATTACAAATAAGGAGATTTTTATCCAAAAAATACTAGAGCGAGAGGAGCAAGTATCGACAGCTTTGGTTAAAGACATAGCAATTCCTCATGTTCAAATTCCTGAAGTTGTCAAACCTTTTTTAGGGTATTTTAAATTAAAAAATGTAATTAACTGAGATGGAAAGCATACAGTTAAAGCTGTATTTGTGATTGCAGTTCCTAAGAAAGCACAAGCAGATCACTTAACTATTTTGGCTTCTTTAAGTAAGGCTTTGATAGATGAAAAAAATATAATTAGATTACTTGCTGCCAAAAATTATGAAGAATTCAAAGCAGTGTTTTCACCTTTAGTTACTTCTACTGATTCATCAACTACTGAAAAAAAAGATAGTTATGATATAGTAGCAGTTGCTTCTTGCCCATCTGGAATTGCACATACCTATATGGCAGCTGAAAGCTTAATTGTAGCTGCCAAAGAATTGGGATTTAGTATTAAAGTTGAAACACAGGGTGCTGATATGGTAGAAAACCAATTATCAGCTAAAGATATTGAAAATGCAAAAGCTATTGTTTTAGCATTAGATCGTGCAATTCTAATGGATAGATTTGGTGGAAGAAAAGTATATGAAATCTCTTCTGGAAAAGCAATAACAAAAGGACAAGAGGTTCTTAAGGCAGCCCTAGCAGGTGAAGGAAAATATATTAAGGAAAAAAATACAGGTTCTATTTTGACTCCTAAAGAACAACCTCCTCAAAAGTTTACTTTTAGTAAAGGAGCTTTAAAAGAAATGGCTAATCAAGGTTACAAGGCTTTACTTACTGGTGTTAGTTATATGATTCCATTTGTTGTTTTTGGAGGAATAATTGTTGCTTTATCATTTTTGATAGATATCAATAATTCAGGTAATAGCACTTATGGTACTGGAAATGAGGTAGCAAGATGATTTAATCACATTGGAGGCTTTGGTTTTGCCTTGTTTGTCCCAGCATTTGCTGCTTATATTGCTCATAGTATTGTTGGGAAAGTTGGAATTATGCCCGGCTTTATCATTGGTTTTATAGCAAATGGAAAATTATATAGTTACATATCTGGTGATAAAACTGTTGGTTTTTTTGGCGAGAATGTATCAGCATCTGGCTTTCTTGGAGCAATTATCGGAGCTTACATTGTAGCTTTAGTAGTTATAATGTTTAGAAAAGTTCTTTACAAAGCTCCAAAACAATTCCATGGTCCAATTGCCCTTATTTGATTACCCATTTTTAGCACATTAGTTGCTGGTGCTGCTATGTGATTAATAAATATTCCATTAGGAATTGCAAATAAAGCAATTACTGATGGTCTTTCTGATATTGCTAAAAATGGACCTGTTATGATTGGTTTAGGATTACTTATTGGTGGTATGATGGCTTTTGATATGGGAGGACCAGTTAATAAAGCAGCTTATACTTTTGGGGTACTTTCTATAGATGCTGCAACTAATCATGATTCTGCACCTATGGCTCAAGTAATGCTTGGAGGAATGCTACCACCACTAGGACTTGCATTTTCTACAACCTTCTTTCCTAAACTTTGAAATAAAGAAGAACGAGAAATAGGAGCATCTGCATGAATATTTGGAGTTTCTTTTATTACTGAAGGAGCTATTCCTTTTGCAGCAAAGAGACCAAAAGTAATTATCCCTTCAATTGTGATGGGTTCAGCTTTTGCAGCAATGATTTTAGGATTATTCAGCATTGGGGATGGAGTAACTCTGGCCGCTCCTCAAGGTGGTATTTTTGTTTTCCCACTTATTAAATATGGAGGCAATATTGGAATAGGAGTTGCAGCTTATATTTTCTGCTTGATTATTGGCTGCATTGCAATTGCTGCTGCAGTTCCATTAATGAGAAAAGTTACTGGAGTTAAAATCATCAGAGATCCAAATGCTGACAACATTTTTAGAATTTTATGAGAAAAGATAGGAGTTAAAGTACCTCTTCCTAAAATATTCAAAAAATAATTTATTCTTCGAAATAATTAAAATCAAATTCTCTTCAAATTTTGAAGAAGATATAATCAATAATGTAAAATGTTATTTTTATATGAATAAAAAAATAAACAGCTTACTTTTTTTGTGGAAAACTGAGTCTAAGTTTTAGATTTAGATAAAGAAATAAATATTTAATAGGATGAAAAGCATTTCTTGATAATTATTTTTATAAATAATATACTAATCATACAATATGCTAAATAGAAATCTTTGCTACTAGTATTATTTTCAATAGCAGCATAAATACAATAAAAAATCCTTGTTTCATTTAAATATAGTGCCTGAAAATAAATTGAAATTTTAAAATGTATATTTTAATTAATTAAGTTGTTGTTTGATTATTTAACCTAGTTATTTTAGAATGATTTAATATAATAAAATATATTTAAATTAACAGTTAAGTTTAATAGTTTTAAATTTACTTGTAAAATTTAAATAGCAAGATAAATAATAAATGGAGGGCTTATGAAAAAACTAGAAAGAAAAGAATCATTAGAAGGAATTTTAAAAACTAATGATATCGTGTTAATTGATTTTTATGCTGATTGATGTGGACCATGTGTAATGTTAAAACCAATTTTAAAAAAGGTAGCAGAGGAAACAAAGAATGTTTTATTTTTAGCAATTGATGTAGAAGAACACCAAGAATTAGCAAGAACTTTTAATGTTACTTCCATCCCGCTTTTAGTTGTATATAAAGGAGGAGTTGAGGTAGCAAGAAAAACAGGGTTTCAAACCCATGATCAAATAATTTCCTTATTAAATACCGATAAGTAAAATTTTATGAAAATTGATTTAGACCAACCCCTTCTTTTTGTTAGTGATATTGATGGAACTTTGTTACGTAATCGTCGCAGTAGTAGTGATTTAACTTCAAAAACGATTAAGAAAGTATTACATTATCAAAATGGGAAAATCTTTAAGTTTGCAGTGGCAACAGGAAGGTCACCATACCATTTGATCAATACAATTAGGGAACTTGGTTTAGAGAATGAACAAATTTATAGTGTTTCATGCAATGGAGCAGTAGTACAAGATTTATATAAAAAAAAAACACTTATTTTTAACTATTTAGATAAAGAAATATTAAAGAAAATTGCAGAAATATATACAAAACACACTTTTGGCAGTAAATACACTAATTTTTCTGCCCTTGATAAATCATATAAATTATATGATAACCGAATTACCCAGGCTTATGAAAGTTGAATTAGATATTCAGCAAAGTATATTGACAAAATGGACAAGATTCTTGATGAAAAAATCGCTAAAGTATCAACATTTTCTATTTCTAAAAGTCATTCTACTGGAATTTTTGAAGATTTAAAGAAAAATCTAAATGATCAAGTAACTATAATTCATACTGGAGAAAGATTTATTGAAATCATGCCTCCAAATTCAAATAAACTTTATGGAGTTCAATATCTACAAAAATATTTAGATATTCCTGATGAACAAGTTATTGTTGTAGGGGATAATGAAAATGATCAAATGATGTTAGAATATTATGAAAATTCATATGTAGTCAAGAATGCCACAAAAAAAGCTATTAATGCAGCTTCTCACAAACTAGCTTGATCTAATAGAGAAGATGCAATTGCACGACTAATTCTTGAAATAATGAATTAAGTAGATGCTTTATTTAAAATTTAATGACACTATCTTCTACATTAGAAGAAGATGATTTATCATTTATGAGATTCATTCCCTTAACATATAGTTCATTAACCCGATCTCAATTCACAACATTGAAAAAGGCCTCGATGTATGCAGCACGATTATTTTGATAATCAACATAATAAGAATGTTCTCAAAGATCAATTCCTAAAATTGGTTGTACTACATTACGAATCATTCATGGGTTATCTTGGTTAGCAGTTGTAGTGATGCGAAATTTACCATCATGGGTAAGAACTAATCATGTTCATCCAGATCCAAATAACTGGGATGCATGGCGAACAAAAATTTCTTTAAATTTAGCAAAATCTCCAAAATGATGTACAAGTGCTTGGTAAAAAGGCATATCTGCTCTTAAAATAGTGTCCTTTTTAAGTAAGGAAAAAAAGAGATCATGATTTATTAGTCCCCCACCCATTCTTCTAATAATGACAACTGCTTTTTTATCTTTAATATGAAAGTAGTTTTTCATTAAACTTGTCAAATCATTTTGATCAATTTTATCTGGAACATCTGTTAATGTTTCAAGAATCTCATTTAATTTGTTTTTATATCCTTCATGATGCTTGTTGTGATGCAGATCCATTGTTTTCTTACTTATATATGGTTCTAATGCATCAAGATCATAAGCTAATGGTACTTTTGTAAATTTCATTACTCCTCCTTATACTATCTTATACTTATTATACTTCTAAATCTTTTATTTAATGGTGTTAAAATAAATATATGAAAAAAAACAAGATTATTTTTATGAAATATCTAAAAGAGCTTTTTCGTTCTGAAAATTTTAATATATCATTTAATTCCCTTGAGAAAAATAAGTCCCAACGAATGAAAAATGATACAACTTTTGTTATTCTTTTTCTTTTGATTCCTTATGCTTTTTCATTTCTTGATACTATTTTTCCAAGTGCTAATCGCTTATTGATGTTTGTTCTAATAACAATTATCAAACTGGGTTTGTATCTTGTTGGCTACTATCTTATTAGCCCTAGAAAAAGAATGTGATTAAAAAACAATGGGGGAAATGCTTTTTTTTGAGGATTATTTTTTCTTCAGGGTTTATGAGCGTTGCTGACAATAATTATTGACTATAGTACTAATGATGCAGAAACAATTCAACTAATAGGTATTATTTTCACTGATATTTTTCGAATACTAGTTGTAATTATTGTTTTATTTTCATCTCCCGGCTTAAGAAAGGATATTAAAAAGGTTGTTTTTTATCGTCTGCCCTTCATTTTGGTTATAGTAATGTTATTTTTTGCTTTAACAATGGCAGGAAGCCCATTGTTTAATTTAATAAATAATATAATTACTGGTGGAACAACTTCTACAAATCAATCAGCAATAGACACAATTTTTAGCAATAATGATTTTAGAACCTATTGATTACTTATGACAGTTGCATTTATGGCTCCAATTTATGAAGAGATTGTGTATCGACATTCATTAATGTTAATAATTGATACAAAGTGATTAAGGTTTTTAGTTCCTTTTTTACATTTTGTTTTTGTCCATGTTTCTAAAAATTATTCTCAAGATTTTATTCATTCATTTTTGTATGTTTGGATTTCCTTCCTTTTTACTGGAATTATGTTTATTAAAAGAAATGTTGCTTACTCAATTTCTTGTCATTCTTTTATTAATCAAATGACATTCTTTTTGTAAAATTAAAATAGAAATGAATTCAGGAAAGAAGAATAAATGTTAATAAAAAAACTTAAATTATGAATAAATATTCTCACCAAAAAGGAAAATGAGAATGTAATTTTTGAAAGAGTCACTAAAACTAATCATTTGAATGGATTAATTCTTGATGGAGTCTTTTTTTTATTATTTATTATTGCTCCATTGATACTTGCTTCATTAAGTGAATTCCCCAAGATACCAAATACTCCAACATTATATATTGTTAATTTCAGTTTGTTACTAGTAATTTATTCTTGTGGAATTCTTATTTATTGAAAACATGATCATGTGGGATTAATTCGAAATGGAGGAATTGGCTTTTTTATAGCTCTAATTGTTATGAATTTATTAATTCCAATTATACGCCTAATTATTGATCAGTCAATTGTTGATTCTAACTTAGTTTTGAAATCCCAAGTTGTATTAACAGATTTAGCAAAAGTGATCATTATCATTGTGTTAATGAAAATATCGTTTCCCTTATTACTTGATATTAAACAAATGATTTTTAATAAGTTAGTTGTGTTATTAGCAGTTTCCATCATTACTGTTGGACTTTTTTTTGCTATCAATCCATTATTTTCATTACTAAATGAAACATTGAATTCTAATTCAGTTTTACCAAATCATCTTATCAAAAATGATTATTACAAAGGAAATTTTTTTGTTATTCCTGATGCTGGAAATTACAACAAAAATTTTATTGCAAATATTATTCTTGAAGGTGATTTTTTTTCTTATTGAACAATTATTTTTATTGCCCTTATTACACCCTTATTTTATGAATTAGTTTTTCGATATTCAATTATGGTGTTAATGAAAACTAATATCATGAAATTTACTGTTCCAGCATTATATTTCATTGTTATTCTCTTAATAAATAATAAGAATATGCAAGACATGGCTCATTTTTTTTATTATTTATGATGATCAATTATTCTTACAACAGTATTATTTATTAAGAAAAATATTGTAACATCAGCATTAAGTAGTAATTTCATTAGTATCATTAATTTATTAAAAATAACAGTTTAAATAATATAATAAATAAAATATAAATGTAGAAGAGTAAATTAAAGTAGGTGAACATGCAGTTAAAGAATTATATAATTAAACACTATAAAAAAATCAATCCAGTAGATGTACTGATTCTGATAGTGGAAGGTAAGGTGCATGTAAATAACAAACCAATGAAAAATCCCAACTATGATGTTACAGATACAGATGTTGTCCAATTTTTTGTGTCTCAAGATGCATTTATGCCTGATAAGGAAATGACAATTAACACTTATGGCTTTCAAAATTATCCCCAAGATAATAAAGCATCTTCTAAAAGCAAGAATAAGATAAAAAATATTTTCAACAAAGAATCAAAAATTAACAAACAACGAAAAAAAGAATTAACTAAGAAAAGATTAGCAAGAATAAAGACAAAGAAAAAAGAATTAAAACAAGCAAAAGCAAGGTTAGCTAAAATTGATAAACCCATATCTATTTCAATTGATCGTCATACAGCAATCGAAAATTATCAAAAAGAAATAGCAAGAAAAAGAATGCAAAAAAAGAAGAAGAAGAACAGAATTTTCAGCCTTAAAAGAAAAAAGAAACAAGATCCATTAATAAATGATACTAAAGATACTGGACATACAGGATTAGCAATTGATGAGTTAATAAAAACTAAAAATAAGCGCAAGAATTTCAAAAATAAACCAATTCCAGCAAGTAGGGTAATTTATGAAAAAAATGGAATTATTGCAGTCAATAAATTACAGGATGAAAATATTGATGGTATTTATGGACGGCTTGATAAACGGCTCGCTCTTTATTTAGAAAATAAAGGTCACAATACCAAATATTTAAAGTATCATAATAAATTAGATAATGAAACCAAGGGCATTGTTATTTTTACAAATTCAAAAAAAGCTGAAGAAGATTTAGCAAAAGTAATTAAAGACAGAAGATTGGTTTCAATTTATTATGCTATTTGCATTCCGGCACCTTTTTTTAATGAAAAAAAGAATTATAATTTAGCCATTCCATTTATTATGGATTCAGGAAAAAAATTAGTTCAAGTCAAAGAGAAAAATAAAGATCAATTACGGCGCATTAAAGTTGACATGGTAGGGAAAATAACAATTGGAAAAAGTGTTTATCCAATCATCAGAATCACTACAAGAAAACTTAGAGAAGCGAGTATCCGGTTTCTATTAACGTATTATGGAATGACAATCATTAATGAGAAAAAAATGGCAAAGAGCAATCATTCCAATGACCTCATTTTATTTCACACAACAATTAAATTTTCAAAAAACATTAATAATTCTTTACTGAAAGGTGAGGTTATTAGTTTGAATAAAGAAGAAGTTTTGAAGAAGATGAAAAAATTGCTTCAGAAGACAGTGAAATTAATGAATAATGGCTAGTTTATCCCCACTGCTTCCTGCACTTTTTCTTATCTTTTCTTTATTTTGTTCAGTTATTTTTGGGAAAACATTTCAAATAAGAAATCATTACCGCTGGAACTCTTTTGCTACTACCTTGTTAATTGGGATCCCTTTATATCTCATAATTACAATGTTATCAATGATTCCAACCATTCTTATAGCTTTTACTGCTGATGAACTTAGCTACTATTTATACACCCTTTTAGCAATTTTGTTTGTTATTGCTTTGGCATTAGCTATTTATAATCGAAAATTTTTTAAATGAAAAACAAGTGAGTTTTTAGTTGTTTTCACAATAACTTCTCTTGTTTCCTTAATTCTTATTTTTGCTAATTCAGATATTCCTCTTTCTGAAAGCAAAAGAATTCTAGATAACATTTCTGATACATCAATTTTGGGGGGTAATTTTATTATTAATGATTATTCCTTTTGCTGGGTAAGATACTTATCTAGCTGAATCTCAATTATGCAAATTAATGCTGTTGGTGATGTGAATCTTTTTATTCAATATGGGGTTTTTATTTTCTTTTCTTTTTTTGCAACAAGTGTGATTTTTTCAATTGGAAATGATATTCTTAAATGAGAAAAGTCAGTTAATTTAATTCTTGCTTCTATCATTTCTATTATTACCGGAGTAATTTTTGCTATTACAAAGCTAGATATAGTTTCTGGTTTTCTTTTTCCATTATTTGTTTTTTTAACAATTCTTACCCTATTCTTTTATACGCTTCATAATGTTGCTCGAACAAGATCAATCAGAATTATCATTGCCATTTTATTTAGTTTGGTTTTTTTATTGGATTATAATACTTGGGGCATTGGCTTAGTTTTAATGATTTCCTTAGTTCTTTATCAGGGATATAAAGCCCGAGCCATTGATTTATGAGATTTTATTGTGTGATTTTTAGCAAACATGTTAAATGTCATTATTGTTTTCTCTTATTCACAAATTGCTTCAATTATTCTAGTTGTCTTAACTGGTGTTCTAATTATTATTGTGGTTCGTTATTTAGCGGGGAATGCCCATGCAAGAAGATTTCGACTTGAAAGAAGTATGAGCAAATATGAGTTGTTAATAATATTGGGGGCTTTCATTACAATGGTAACAAGTTCAATTATGATTGCTGAATTTACTAATGCTCATCCATTTACTGAGTGACTAAATGATGGATTTTGGGGAAAGATCAGTTTTAGTAGCATTTGAAATAATAAGTTAATTCTAGTTTTATTAATTTTTCTTGTGATAGGAATAGGTGTTTATGGATTTTATTTCTTTTGATTTAGTATTAGCACCAAAAAAAATCTTATTATGATTATTATTTCAAGTTACGTTATCTTTTTCTTTAATCCACTTGTTTCACCATTATATAGTTTGTCAAATGCAAAAAACCTTTATTATTTTGGATTTATTTTTTTATGTTCGCTTTTAATTCTTGGAGTTTTAAATTTCTTTAAAGAAATTAAAAACATTAAAAGCAGCAAATTTATTTCCTTAACACCAATCCTAATGGCACTTATGATTGTAATGCTTTCTTTTTATATTTATAGTGAACTTAGTAAAATAATTTTATTAATAAGAAGGCAATTACATTTAGGAATTATGAAACAAATTCATGGTTTTAAAAGGAAGTCAAAATTAGTGAAAAAAAGCTACTTAACTAATCATTTAAGGGTATATGGAAAAGAAAAAGCAAATTGAGCAATTAGTTAAGCAATTAAATAAATGATCTAAGTATTATTATTTACATAATAAATCATTAGTGAGTGATGAAGTTTATGATGCTGCTTTATTACAATTAAAAAAACTAGAGCAAGAAGCGCCAGAACTTGTTCATCCTGATTCTCCCACCTTAACAGTTGGATTTAAGATTGACGAAAATAAGTTTAAAAAGCAAAAACATGCAGTTGCTAAATTATCTTTAGATAATGCTTTTAATGAAAATGATATGAAAACTTTTTTTACCCAAATTGAAAAACAAGTAATTAAGCCATCTTATATTTGTGAATATAAAATTGATGGGGTTTCCTTATCAGTTATTTATAAGAAGGGGAAATTATTTAAAGCTCTAACCAGGGGCGATGGAAAAATAGGGGAGAATGTTACTCATACTGCTAAATATATTTCAAATTTACCCTTAATGTTAAAATTTAAGGACAATATTACTCTTAATGGTGAGGTTTATTTTTCCTTAAGTAGTTTTAAGAAGTTAAATAAAAAACTTACAACAGCAAATAAAAAACCTTATAAAAATCCCCGTAATGCTGTTTCCGGATTGTTAAGACAATTATCAGGAGATGAATTACACAAAGCACAGGTTCAGGTTGCTTTTTATGATATTGATGAAAAACAACAATTAGGTTTAAATAATCAAGTTGAATTATTTGAATTTTTAAAAAAGTTTCAACTTCCTTACATTGAGAATTGAAGAAAAACAACCAAAGAAGAAACATTATTAACAATTAAACAGATGCTCAAAGAAGAAAAAATTGTTGATTTCCAAATAGATGGAATTGTAGTTAAGGTTAATAATTTTTTAGATCGAATGGAGATAGGAACTACTTCTAAATTTCCTCGGTGAGCAATTGCCTACAAAAAACCAGCAGAGATCGTTACAACCATCATTAAAAAAATATTTATTACTATTGGGAGAACAGGAAGAGCTACTTATAATGCAAAATTAGAACCAGTACTTTTATCAGGATCTTTGGTTCAGTATGCAACTTTACATAATTATGAATGACTTGCAAAAAAGGATATTAGAAATAATGATCTAGTTTATCTTCATAAAGCAGGAGAAATTATTCCAGAAGTAATTAAGGTGGATCTTAACCATCGCCAAAAAAACTCAGTTAAGTTTCCAATGATTAAAACATGTCCTCATTGCAATGAAAATTTAGTTGTGTTAGAAGATGAAGTTGATCAATATTGTGTTAATGATAACTGTCCAGAAATTAAAAAAAGGAAACTAGTGCATTTTGCTTCCACTAATGCAATGCAATTAAAAACTATTAGCGAAGAAACTATAACTAAGCTTTATGAAAAAAAATGATTACTTAATATTAATGATTTTTTTACTCTAAATTTATATTTTGAGGATTGAATAAAAATGCCTGGATTTAATAAGAAATCTGTTCATAATATTCTAGCTGAAATAGCAAGAATCAAAAGGAACACAGATCTAAATCGATTGTTGTTTGGTTTAGGAATTAAGCATATTGGAAAAGTAACTGCTCAGAAAATTATTCAACGAGCTGAAACATGAAAAAATCTTAAGCACATCAAGTTTGTTGATTTAATAGAATTTCAAGACATTGGGGAGAAAAGTGCTCAAGAGTTTCATAATTTTTTTCATGATAAAAAAAACCTTAGATTAATAAATGCATGTGAATTACATCTTAATTTCAATACCCAAAAAATACAAAACACAACCCAATTATTTAAAGGAATTAAATTTGTCATCACTGGGGTTTTTTCAAAGCCAAGAAAATATTATGAGGAATTAATCATAAAAAATGGAGGGAATTGCAGTGCAGCTGTTAGCAGAAACACCCATTTTTTATTAGCTGGCGAGCATGCAGGTAGTAAAAAACAAAAAGCCAGGGAACTTAAAATCAAAATAATTGATGAAGAGTATTTTTTTAATTTATTAAAAGAAAAAGAATTAATAACTTTTTCTCATAAAACAAGTTATAGAAAAAAGGAAACTAGTCAAAAACAACAAAAGATGAGTGCAAAGCAAGATCAAACAAAGATGATCATAAAAGAAATTGAAAAAACCCTTCGTTTTGAAATTAGTGAAAAAATGCAAGTAAAAATTCTTGATGAATTTATATGATTAAAAAACCAGTTCAACCAACTTAGTGATAAGGAATATGATCAAGTTGAGATAGCATCATATCCTAACATTAAATATAAAGTATTGCCAATTAGAAAAAAGGAAATTGAGCATTTGTTAATTAAAGGTTTTATACAAAATATTCATGATGAACATTTAGATAATGATAAATGAGGGGCTTCTGTTATTTATTTTCTCTGAAAACCCTGGATTAAGACATGAAAGTAGCAACTATAAGTTGATGAAAAAAAAATAAATTATTCTCTTCAAGCCCTAAATATAAAAACTATTTAAATAAAATCATAGATAAATACTCAGTATCAGGAAATCCAATGACAACATCAACTATCCCTATTACTGATAAATCTGATGATCAAGAATTACCACTTCATGGAATACCATATGCACTAAAGGATAATATTTCAACAAAAAATATTGAAACTTGTTGTGGGTCAAAAATTCTTAAAGGATACAAGCCAACCTACAATGCAACTGTTGTTAAATTATTAGAAGAAAATGGGGGGAGTCTAGCTTTTAAAACTCATCTTGATGAATTAGGAATGGGAGGAACAGGATTAGCATCAGCATATGAAAAACTATCTTCTCCATGAAATCCTAAAAGAATTGTTGGCGGATCATCATCTGGATCTTGTTTTGCTGTAACAACAGGGATGGTACCATTTGCAATTGGCTCAGATACTGGTGATTCAGTTAGAAGACCAGCAGCATTAAATGGAATTATTGGTTTTAAGCCTTCTTGAGGATCAGTATCACGATATGGTCTATTTCCATATGCACCTTCTCTTGACACAATTTCTTGGTTTACAAACAGTGTAACTGATTGTAAAACACTACTTAGTATTCTTAATGAATCTGACAAGCATGATGGCACAAAGAATCCTGATAAGTTGAAAAAGAAACAAAATACTAAATACCGAATAGGTTATGATCAAGAATTATTTAATAAGGTTCTTAATCATGACATGAAAAAAAAATATGAAATACTTCTTAAGAAAATCGAAAACAGGGGTAATGTTGAATTAATTAATATTCAAATAGATAAAAAACTTCTTAATCTTGCTTGATCAATTTATATTGTAATTTCATTTTCTGAAGCATTAAGTAGTAATTATAATTTGGGAGAAATTCATTTTGGAAACCAAGCAAATGATCCATTAGATGATGAAGGATATGATAAGCTTGTTTATGAAAACCGCAAGGAAGGTTTTAGTAATGCAGTTAAATCAAGATTTGGACTAGCTGCTTTATGTTTAAATAAAGAAAACCAAAAACAAATATACATTAAAGCAAAAAAAGCAAGAAAAATGGTTCAGCTTGCATGTGATGATTTATATAAAACAGTGGATATCATTATCGGACCTGCAAGTGATAATGTAGCACCTTTTATTCAGGATATTGATTCAAATGAAATGCCATCTCTAAAACAAGATCCAAATTGAATTATTGATTATGCAGTCATTGCAAATTTAAATGGTCATCCATCAATGACCTTACCAGTTGGTTATGCAAAAGATCAAGATGAAGAGTTACCTTTCTCAATTATTATGGATGCTGCTATCGGAAATGAATACTTATTATTAGATTTTGCTCAGGAAGTTGAAGAATTAGTTAAGTTTACTCATAAGTTACAAAGGAACAATGATGTATAAATTAAGAATAGGATTAGAAATTCATTTGCAATTAGTAACAAGAGCAAAAGCCTTTTCTAATGCAAAAAACTCAAATATGCTAATGTCTAAAAATGACTTTCATGTTAATGAATTAGATTTAGGTTATCCTGGCACTTTGCCTATCATATCAAAAGAATATGTTATTAATGGTTTAATTGCTGCTCATATCTTGAATATGAAAATAGCTAAAAAACTAGCATTTGATCGAAAACATTATATTTATTCAGATTTACCAAAAGGTTATCAAATAACACAGTACTTTGAGCCTTTAGGAACTAATGGGTATGTATTGCTTCCTGAATCTGGTAGAAAAATAGCAATTAGTGAAATTCATTTAGAAGAGGACACAGCTCGACAAACATGAAGGGTTTTTGTAAACATTGAGGACCTTTCTCCAATACATGAAGCCAAAAAAAGAGCTCAAGTAGAAAAAATTTTTGCAAAAAGAAATTACAAAAGTACAAAACATGCAAAGGATATAATTTTTAATAGTAATTTTGATAATCCTGAGGATGAAAAAGAATCAAAGAATTTATATTTATGAGAAGTATCTATGGATTATAATCGTTGTGGTAAGCCACTATTAGAAATTGTAACTAAACCTGACTTCACTTCCTGAATTCAAGTTGTCGAATTTATAGGATTCATAAAAACTGAAATGTTTAATGCTGATATAGCTTATGGATCTTTAGAAACAGGATCATTACGATGTGATGTTAATTTAAGTCTCCTTGATGAAGAAAAAAAAATCTCAACAAATAGAGTTGAAATAAAAAATTTAAATTCTTCATGATCAATTAGGCGTGCAATTAGATTTGAAGAAGCTTTACATAAAAAGGCTCTTCAACAAGGTATCAAAATTGAGATGGAAACTAAGCGATTTAATGAAACTACAGGTAAGACAGAAACTATGAGAAAAAAGGATCAAACTGAAGAGTATTTCTATATGCCAGAACCAAATATTATTCCTATTTCAATTTCTTCTGAATGAATTCAAGAAGCAAAAGAAAAAACCCCTTTACCTGTTACAGAACTAAAAAAAGATATGATAATTAAATACTCTATTAGTAAAGATAATGCCACAATCATTTGTAATAATGATTTTTATTTGCAAATATATAAAAAATTAATAAATAGTATAACTTTTATAGATAAATATCAAAATTATGAAGAAGAGGCAATCAAAATGATTACAACAATCATAAATTGATTAATTCAATCTAGGTATAATCTTGTTGAGCTTTTGCTGGATAATTTGGACATTAATGATATTACACAGTTACTTAAAGTAGAGGATTTATTTTATATCTATGATGCAATCGCAACAAACTTTATTTCCTCAAAAAATCTTGGATCTATCATTTTTGATTGAATAAAAGGTAAGAATAAAAATGAAATTATTAATAAATATATGGTAACAACAAAAATGAGTACTGCAGAACTAGAAAAACTAATAGAAGATACAATTAAAGAAAATATGGAATTCATTCAATTAAATTTGGCTAAAAGAAGACAGAGAGTTGAAAAAATGTTAATGGGACAAATTATGAAGCAAATTAAAGGAGCTTTTAAACCTCAGGAAGTGATGGAAATAATTACTAAACATCTTAAGAATTGTTAAAATTAGAATTCTTAATTTTTTCAGTAACATAATCAGAGAAACTTTTCACATAATCAATTTTCGAAACAGCAACTAAAGCCATCATTAATTTAATCTTAGTGGTACTTTTGGTAGTAATAACTTCATCTTTTGCAGCATAAATGATCCGAACATTATGTTTAAATTTTCTTTCTAGTCAATCAACATTTTTACCATCAAGTTCAATATTATGTACTCGTACTTGAAAGCAAACGTTACCTGCTGCAATATCAACTAATTCGTCTACATTTGAATACACAAGTTTTAAGGCCTCACTTCTGGAAATGGATTTTTCTGTTTGAATAAAATGAGTAATTCCCATAAAACTTAAGATAGCTTGCTGCCTTTCATCAAAAGCTTTTACTGTGATTGCTTCTTCATGGGTTTTAAAAATTCTAAGAATATTGAGAGTAATTACCAATGAATCATTAATATTATCACCAATAGAAATAACACAATGATCAATTTTATCAAAATCAATGGCTTCTAATTCTTGTTCATATAAGGCATTGATTTTAAGAGCTTCATTTACTTTCTCAGACACTAGATTAATTTTTTCCTGTGATTTATCAATGATTGTTACATTTTGGCCAAGTGCTGAAAGATCTTCAGCTAAGGCGCTGCCAAATTTTCCTGCTCCAATCAAAAGAAAATTCTTTGTTTCTTTAGTTTGAGCTTGAGAAAAAAAACTTGATAACTTTGACAATCTTTTTGTATTTGAGCTAACCATGTCAACCTCCATGTTTTAAAGGTGGATTATCCATACCTTCCTAACTAATTTTAATTGTTTTCTTAGAAAAGCAAGATTAATAATAGTATTAACTAATGCAAAATTAGAAATAAAAACATAAAATTTTAAGAATCAACTTAAAATTAAGATAGTGAAAAGACATTGAGAAAAAATAATATCACAACTAAAAAAACAAGTTAGTTTTGGATTATCATTATTTAAGCAACGAAGTTTAGGTTCAAAACTATTCTTTTATTATTTCTTTGCTATTATGATTGGTTCAGCATTGCTTGTGATTCCCGAAGTATCACTAAAGGATAAAGTTGCCTCTATTCAGTATGATGATGCTCTCTTTATTGCTACTTCAGCTTTTACAGATACTGGATTAACTCCACTTAACATAAGTCAAACTTATAGTGTTTTTGGACAAATATTAATAATGCTTTTTATTCAACTAGGAGGAATAGGTATTGTTGCTTTTAAATATTTAGTTTGAACTCTTATTTTGGGACGCCCTACTTCTCTTAGTGATGACAACATTTTACATTTAGAAAAAGGGGGAACAAAAAGGGGTCATTCAACATCTATTATTAGAAGAGCTTTAATTATGTTTTTTGCTGTGGAATTAATAGGATTCCTTTTTTTCACTGCTTATTTTATTTCTACCAACAGCATTTCTCTTGGTTCAGAAGTGGGTGATAATACATCTCCAGTAAACAATGCTGGACAGGCTGTTTTTTATGGACTTTTTCATTCTATTTCTGCCATAAATAATGCTGGCTTTGATATTTTTGGTGGTCGTTCTTTAGCAATGTTTGATCATGATCAATTTATTCAGGTTGTAACCATGATTCTTTTTATTATTGGCGGTATGGGATTTCCAATAATCTATGATTTAATTTATTTTTTAAAAGCAAGAATGTTTGATAATAAAAGGGCCAAATTAATGTTACTAACCAAAATAACTATTATTGGTTATTTTTCAGTAATGATTATAGGAGTTCTTTTTGCAGTAATATCAGAAGGGATAGTAGCAAGTAATACAGATTATATTGATGAGACTAAAAAAATAGAACCACTTTTTAATAATGGTAATTACACTGCTTATGAAAAATGAATGATATTATTTTTCCACACATCGTCCGCTAGAAGTGCTGGATTTTCTTATTATCCAATGGAGGCCTTAAGTCCCTCAACCCAAACCCTTATTGGAATTCTAATGTTTATTGGTGCAGGTCCATCATCTACAGGGGGTGGGGTAAGAGTAACATCATTTTTTGTTGTTATTGCTGCATTATTTTCCTTTAGTCGAAATCAAGGTGAAATCAATATTTTTAAAAGAACCTTGAGTAAATCAAATCGAAAATCAGCAAATCGCACTATTTTAGCTTCAGCTTTAATTGTCATTGGCATAGCACTGCTAGTTATATTAACCATGGGAGCAAGTAAGAATGCTGGGAAATCAAGCATGCAGAATACATTATTTTTTGAAACTGTATCAGCATTTGGAACAACAGGGTTATCTTATAAAAATCTCACTAGTTCGTTATTAACAATTCCAAAATTATTAATTGCCTTGATTATGATCATTGGGCAATTGGGAATGAATAATGTTCTTACAATTTTCCAACCAGGAAAAAAAACAAGTAGAAAATATGCGAAGCATTTTCCTATAGAGCATGTTATTGGAGTATAAATTATGGGTTTTTATATTGATTTAATTTTCATGTATAATATATATGAAGACATTAAGTTTTGTGTACAAAAAGGGGGTGTGTATGAATACAAATGTTTCAAGTAAAAGAAGTGGTAGTCCTAAGAAGGCTAGGACATCTGGTTCTGTAAGTAGGAATAAGAATAGAAAGACAAGTTCTGATCCTCGTTTGAGGTCTAACTTAAAGAAAAAAGCTAATGCTTCTTCAACAAGAAGAAGAGCTGTTGCACCAAAAAGAGATCAAAGACAAAGATCTAGAAGCGTATCTAGTCCTTATGTTTTAGAAAAAAAATCTGAAAAGTCTGTAAAATCCACAAAGAAGAGAGTTGTACCAAAAAGAAAAGATTATTTAATAAGAGTTAAAAATGTATGAAAGATCTTTGGTACTAATGCAGTTGTAAAAAATGTCTCTTTTGATATTAAAGAAGGGGAAAGCATTGGTTTAATGGGTGCAAATGGTGCAGGTAAAACTATGCTTGTTGAATCAATTTGTGGTTTGAATGAAATATCTAGAGGTGAAATATTATATAACCTTGGGGCTGGAGATTTTAGAGAAAAACTAGGAATTCAATTTCAAGAAAATATTTATCCTCCAGGAATTAAGGTGGGTAATTTAGTTGATTTTTATCGTGATATTTATCGAAAACATGATTTAGGGCTTGATATTGAAAACCTAATTAATAATTTTGATATCCGTAGATTATTTAAACGACAAATTACAAAATTAAGTGGGGGAGAGTTACAACGAGTCAATATTTTGTTAGCTATCATTAATAATCCAAAAGTTGTTTTCTTTGATGAAATCAGTACTGGTTTAGATATTCAAGCAAAACTTAGATTAGTTGAGTTAATTGTTGATTTAAAGAAAAAACACAATTGAACAACACTTGTTGTTACTCATAATATTGAAGATATTCATGCTCTTTGTGATCGAATTATTGTTATGTCACGAGGAGAAAAAAGATATGATTCATCTGTTGCAGACATTATAAAAAAATATGGCTCATTAGAGAAATTTATTTCTTCTGAGGTAAGAAGTACCTTAACTGAAATTCAAACTGAAATTCAACCTGTTAAATGATACAAGAAAGTTTTTTCTCCAAAAGGTAAGAAGTACCAGGCTGTAGAGCTAATGCCAAAAGAGCAACTAAGGAAGAGGGGGTAAACCGTGATTGCTGTATCAAGATTGATTTGAAAAAGTTTTTTTCAGCGAGCATTTGAACCAATAATGGCATTTGCATTTCCATTATTAATTTATGTAATTATTAGATTTGTAATTCCTTATGGAAACGCTGATGATTTTTTCAAAGCTAATTATATAATAACTGGGATTATGCTTTATATCCCAATGACCTTAGGCTTAATGGTGCTTCCGGTTCAAATTATGCAATTTAAGGAATCTGTCATCATTAAAAGAATTAGTGTTACTCCTGTAAGTAGGAGTTTGTTAACTTTTACTTTTATTCTTAACTACATTATCTTATCAATTTTAGGAGGGATAGTTTTTATTACTTTTGCTTCTTTAATTGAACTAGGGGCAGGAACTTTAGGTAAAGATACTCAACAAATCCTTCTATCTGGAGGAGATCAAGGGTTAGTTGAACAAGCACAAAAAGAATTAAGTCAATTATTTAGTGCGGGAAAAACTTTTACTAGACAAGAATTATTAGACCTATTTTCAACTCATTATGGAAGTAGTCTGAGGGAAGTTTTAAATGCAAATGGAGCATCAGGTATCATGACTGATACTGTTTTCCAAGGATGATTAGATTCTCTTTTTACTAATGGTAATGAGATTAATCTTAATGCTGGGATATTACAAATGAATGGTGGCTTAGGAGTTGATCCAAGTCAACTTACCCTAAGTCCTACTGGACAAGGAGTATTTACTGAAGCAGTTCAGAAAACATTTGCTCCATATGGCAGCATATATAATGTTGCTGTAGATCTAGCTAAAGAAGCAAAAAATGCCGAAGTTGGATTATTAAATATAAGTGGTTATTTAATGGAGGGAGAAGGAATTATAACTTTCTTACTTGCTTATGCTGTGGGCAATGTTATGTCAATTTTCTGTGGTTTAATGCTTAGTGCAATTAGTAAATCATTACCAATGGCCCAAGCACTAGGATCATTAGTATTTTTTCCTTCAATGTTTCTTACTGGAATGTATTTTCCAATACCTTATTTGGAAGGACCAGGAGTGGGAGCATGAATTGCCCCATGAAGAAGTATTACAGTATTAATGCATATGGGATGATTTGGTGATGGTAGTCCTTTCTCTGCACTAGATTCAGCACCAGTTCTCAAATTTTCTGATGATTTCTTTGGCTTAAATCCAAGCGAATTACGTTTTGGTGAATCAGATGCTACCTGAATTGCAATACCAATAGGTGGGGCTTTCACCTTGTTCTGTATTATTGTTACCTTTTGAAAATTCAAGTGAACAAGATTGCGTTAATGTTGGTTTAAAAAAAATCTGTTAAAATAAAAGTGTTTATAGGGGGTAAACAATGAAAAAATGATTGGGTTTGTTATTAAAAAATGAATGACAAAAGCAGAAGGCACTATGACGTTCTGATTGGGAACGAAAAGTAGCATTATATCGTAATATAACTAGTTTCTTTAGTCAATCACGAAATAAGGATGCTAATTCTATGAAAATAGATGATCAAGAAAATCAGAATCAAGATAATTGAGATTATGAAGAAGATCGTGATTATGTTTATCAAGATGATCTTCATGCCCGTGTTGCTGGGCTTGAAGAAGAGGTTGATGAATTACGGGAAGACTCTAGACAACATCGTTATGATGTTGATGATGAATTTCAATACATGAATGATCGAACCAATCGCAAGTTTCAGGATATCGAAGATGATATTGAAGACTTGTATGAACGAAAAGAAGATAAAGAGTAAAAAATATATTTACCATTTATTTAGAATATAATTATAAAATTAGTAATAAAGATAGAAATTATAAAGAAATCATTGATTTTAGGTAGATGTGAGTAATAAGTAACACCACTGCATTTATAAAGTGTGGTATAATAAATATGTGTGATACTAAGAGGAAGTATCAAAAAAGAATTAATTAGGGGGAGTTAATATGGGTTACAGATTAGTAGGTAAAAGACAGCCAATAGCTAGTAAAGGATTGTCTTTCTTAAAGTTTGGTGCAATTTTAAACATTGTCATGGGTGGCATTCTGATCTTGCCATTATTGGCTTTGGGAATATTTGAGGCTATGCATTATACAAGCTCTATCCAAGTACTGACAGATTTTGTAAGTGATTTGGGAGACAGAATTAATAAAGAGTTACCAAATTCATGAATTGATTGATTAATTACTACTGAAGCAACAGAAATCTTAATGGGTGTTAGCTTTGGATTAGTTCTATACATTATTCTTGTGCAATTTGTTCTCAGTAGTCTGCTTTTGAAAAGAATAAAAAGAGCAAGATTCAGAAAACAAAAATTTTCAAGAGGTTATGCATTTTTAGTATCTTTTCTTTCCATTATACCAATTGCGGTAGGCTTAATTATGATTTTGGGATCTTTTGGCAAAAAACCAGTAGCACGAAGAACAAGAAGAGGGCGGCCACGCCAAAATGTTAGAAGAGCTCGTTCCAAAAGAATGGTTAATGGCAGACCTTATTACTATTAAAATAAGTAATAAAATAAATAAATCAATAAAAATTTAAGGGGGAGAAATGAAATTATATAAGTTTGGGGCTATTTTTAATATACTAGTTTTAAGTTTGGTGGCTGTTGGTTATGCCTTAATGCATTATTATGACAGTTTTTATTATTTTATAGAGGATCACATCATTAAGCCATTAGGGATTAGCTCCGGGGCATTCGATGATTTATTCTTTCATGGTCACATGCTAGGATTTGATTATGTTGGCCCAAGTCTGGTTATTTTTATTCTCCTAGTACTTTTTTTATTAGTTGGAGTAAGCCCATTATTACATATTCGATTTTTTGTTAGAAACAATCTTGAAGTTAGGTTAATATATTTTACTTTTGTTGCCTTGCTTAGTTTAGGTATTGGTGGTGGATTATTCATGTTAATTGGATTAGTTACCTTACGTTCAGGGATTTATAAACGAAGAGATCTACTTGATGAAAAATATTATTATCCTTATGATTATGAGTATGTTTCTGAACCTGATTATTATGAAAGTGAACCAGAAGCTGATTATGTTTATGAAAGTGAACAATTTCTTGATGACCCTGCTTATGATCAAAGAGGATCTGCTAAGTCAATTGTGAAAAATCTTAAACAAAGAATTTGAAATTTAGAAAGAGAAAATGCGAGAATTGAAGAAAATGCTTATTTCAATGATCGTCGGCAGAACCGTCACATTGAAAATCTTGAACTTGATCTGGCATCAGAACGGCGTCGTAGTCGCTATTATTAGTAATATTAATCTTTCTTAATAAAAACCATATTAAAGTTAAATACTAGCTATAGTTAATAACTTAACTTGGTAAAAATAAAGAATTAGAAAATAAAATATTTCTAAATCTATTGTGAAAAATCCTTGTATTTTAGAAAGAATTGGGATCATTTAACAGAAATTCTTTCTAAATGTAACTTTAATATTAAGTATTAAAATATAAAGAATTAAATTTTTTATTTTGTTGATAAAAATATGCTTAATTCATTTAACTTAAGTGAGAAAAAGCAAACATCAAGAGTTTATATTTTTTCTTATAATTAATAAAATTTACTTAGTATTTCATTTAATTGATTAGTTATACTTTTGATACATATTTCATAATTAAGATGTAAAGTTGTTAATTTTTTATACATAAATGAAGGTAATGTGGAAGGTAATTTTTGGAAACCAAAAGAACTGACAAAAAAAATTTATTGCAAAAAAAATATCAATGAATTACTCTTTTTGTAACTTTTTTAACATTTACCCTGCAGTTGATGATAAAGTTTGTATAAGTAAAAGAAGTTCGAAATTTTTATGATGTAATTACTTCTATTTATGGTTCATGATTAATCATTGCAAAAGCTAATAAAACAAATTAAGATTTAAACAATAACAAGTTACATTTCTGACATTTCAATGTAAATTTTTATCATAATAAAAATTACATTGTTACTGAATTTTAGAAAAATATTAGAATAAAAAAATATTAACATACATTTTTATATTGTAAAAATTATTTTATAAAAACGAACTTAAACAATTTATTTTTGATAATAAATTTTTAATTATATAAATTTAATTATTAATCTATTTATTGCTATCATTATATTAAAATAAATAAAGAAAGAAGTCATTTTTATGACTTAAAGGAGGATATATATGGTTAATGAACTTGTATTTCTTAATCCACGTTTTGATAAGGATGAAATAAAAAAACAAGAAAAAGAAGTAGTGCCAAAACCACATGAACAGAAGGCATCTGGTAATAATAATAAAAAACAAGAAAAAGCAGTAGCACCAAAACCTAAACAAAATTACCCACCTATCAAGAATAATAATAAAAAACAAAAAAAATCAGTAATATCTAAATCATGAGGATTAGGTTTAGGTGCTGTTGCTCTCATAGTGGCATCAGGTGGGCTTGCTGCAACTATTTGGAATATCATAGATAGCAATAATAAACTTACTAAAATAACTTCTGGAGAAACTCCAATAGTTTTAGAACCAACTTTAAATGATTATCTAGAATCATATGTGAATCCAGATAGTGAAAATGCAGTTTTACAACAAGAGATTGAAAACCTTGGGACAATGGCTATTTCAAAATCAAGTTTAGCTTCTTCAGGAGTAACTTTTACTGATCATTTTTTAGCTCAATCAAAAATGCTGGGGAAAGGAATTGCTAATGTAAATGATAAAGTAGAATCATTATGAAGTAATTTTATTGATAGTCATTTTATGAAGGCTAGTGTATCAGGAACAACAGTTACTCATGATACCTTCACTACTGCTTCTGTTGATCGTAGTGCTCTTGATAGTTTAAGTGATACAACTGGACCTTTAGGAATTAGTTCTAACCTTTTTGTAGGAACCACTGCTGATCCAAAAACTTTTCATGTTACTGGTGATACAGTTCTAGATAATAGTTTTAATGTCAAAGGAGTTTCCTTATTATTAGGACATGTAACAATTGGTGATATAGCAGGAGCAACAGCTAATTTATTAATAATAGGATCAGCAGAAGTTAGAGGTGCAACAAATTTACTTGCTGATGTCACTATTGGTTCAACAACCAATGCTGCTGATCTCAGAGTTATTGGTGAAACAAATTTATTAAGGAATGTTACTGTTGGAACTACTACAACTCCGGCTGATCTTGAAGTATCAGGGGAATCAACAGTACAAGGCGCTTCTTCATTATTAGGAGATGTAACAGTTGGAGATACATCCACAGGAGGGCAAACTGCTAGTTTAATAATAACAGGATCCACAGAAGTAGGAGGTACAGCAAGTTTACTTGCTGATGTCACTGTTGGCTCCACAACTACAGCAGCTGATCTAACAGTTACAGGAGCAACAAATTTATTAAACAAAGTAACTGTTGGAACTTCAACAACACCAGCTGATCTTGAAGTAGCAGGAGAATCAACAGTACAAGGTGCTTCTTCATTATTAGGTAATGTAACAATTGGAGATACATCCACAGGAGGACAAACTGCTAGTTTAATAATAACAGGATCAACAGAAGTTAGAGGTACAACAAGTTTACTAGCTGATGTCACTGTTGGTTCAACAACCACTGCGGCTGATCTAACAGTTACTGGAGAAACAAATTTATTAAACAAAGTAACTGTTGGAACTTCTACAACACCTGCTGATCTTGAGGTAACAGGAGAATCAACAGTACAAGGTGCTTCTTCATTATTAGGGCATGTAACAATTGGTGATATAGCAGGAGCAACAGCTAATTTATTAATAATAGGATCAGCAGAAATTAGAGGTGCAACAAATTTACTTGTTGATGTCACTATTGGTTCATCAACCAATGCTGCTGATCTCAGAGTTATTGGTGAAACAAATTTAGTAAGGAATGTTACTGTTGGAACTTCAACAACACCTGCTGATCTTGAAGTAACAGGGGAATCAACAGTAGCAGGTGGTTCTTCATTATTAGGAGATGTAACAATTGGAGATACATCCACAGGAGGACAAACTGCTAGTTTAATAGTAACAGGATCAACAGAAGTTAAAGGCACAACAAATTTACTTGCTGATGTCATTGTTGGCTCCACAACTACACCAGCTGATCTAACAGTTACTGGACAAGCAAATTTATTAAGCAAAGTAATTGTTGGAATTTCAACAACACCAGCTGATTTTGAAGTAACAGGGGAATCAACAGTAGCAGGTGTTTCTTCATTATTAGGAGATGTAACAATTGGAGATACATCCACAGGAGGGCAAACTGCTAGTTTACTAGTATCAGGATCAACAGAAGTTAGAGGAACAACAAGCTTACTTGCTGATGTTACTGTTGGCTCAACAACCACTACCGCTGATTTAACAGTTACAGGAGCAACAAATTTATTAAACAAAGTAACTGTTGGAACTTCAACAACACCTGCTGATCTTGATGTAACAGGAGATTCAAGAGTAGAAGGTATTTCATCATTATTAAGCGATGTAACAATTGGTGATACTGCAGGAACAACAGCAAATTTATTAGTAACAGGATCAACAGAAGTTAGGGGTACAACAAATTTACTTGCTGATGTCACTGTCGGGTCAACAACCACAGCTGCTGACCTCACTGTTACTGGTGAAACAAATTTATTAAGTGATGTTACTGTTGGAACTACTACAACTCCAGCTGGTTTTGATGTAACAGGTCAATCAACAGTAGAAGGTATTTCATCATTATTAGGTAATGTAACAATTGGTGATACTGCAGGAACAGCAGCTAATTTATTAGTAACAGGAACAACAGAAGTTAGGGGTACAACAAATTTACTTGCTGATGTTACTGTTGGTTCAACAACCACTGCCGCTGATCTCACAGTTACTGGAACAACAAATTTACAAGATAATTTAAATATAGGAAACTTAGGAGCTAATGGAACTCTCGGCGGTAATGATGATTCTACTACTGTAATTAATGGTACATTAAATCTAACAAATGCAGAAGTTTTAGGTTATAGCTCTAGTAGCTCATCCAGTGAAATATTTAATTCTTCTTCTGGTTTTAATATTTCATCTTTAGGAATACATAATGGTGATAAGGTAAACTTGTTTGTTAAATTAAGACTTTCTAGCTCTAGAACAAATGAGTATTTACAAATAAAACAAGTTACTTATAATAACTCTACCAGTACCTATACGTTTGAGTTTCCATTTGTTTTTCCAGTTTATCAAGGCAATAGTAATAATTTTAGTCTAGATTGAATTGGGGTAGTAGAACGCAGAATTTTAATTAGTGTAGTTATTACAAATGCAGGAAATATTACAATAGGAACTCCAAGTTTTCGACAATATCGGATTTATTTTGAGCCAAATTGAAAAAATGTTAATTTTAATATTAAAAAAGGACATGCAGATAAAAATAATGGTAGTGTTAGTGACTGAATTTCTATAGCTGAAGAAAGAAAAGTTTGAAATGCACAATTTGGTTCTGAAAGTTCAAATCCTACTTATAGTTCTTCATTAATTATTTCCAAAGCTAATAAATCCAATTAAAATTTTGAATCAACAACTTGCATGCATTAACTTGTCAATGTTAATTTTTTCAATGTAGTATTAGCATGTTGAAAATTTTTATATAAATGAATAAATCATAAAATGAATTAAAAAAGGCATCTTTTTAATAAATAAATGTTGTAAATAAAATAAAATAGTATTTTAATAATACAATAATCAGATTGAGTACTAAATTAAATAAATAAATTGTTAGTTTTTTTATTACACTTCTATGTGAAATATTAATGAAGGTTATTTTATATGGATAATAGGAGAATATATGGTTAAAGAATTTATGTTTATTAATTCTTGTTTTGGTAAAAATAAAAAAAGAGGAAATAATAGTGACAAAATTATAGAACACTCTGTGCTAGTGGGCTTGCTAATAAAAAACATGAAAATAAATATTTAAATCATGAGGATTAAGATTCAATGCTTTTCATCATTTAGAGCATTAGGCGACGGCTGTAGCATCTGCATAGAATCTATGACAATAATAAATTTACTAAAATAACTTTGGATCACCTGCAATAACTTTGGAAATTACTTTAGAAAATTATCTAAAATCATATGTGAATCCAAATAATTATGAATATGTTTTATAACAAAACATTAAAAATCTGGAAACATGGATGTTAAAATCAAGTTTACTTCTTCTGAAGGCATCCTTACATAGTATTTTTTGGCTCAGTCAAAAATTATAGGTTAACAACCACTGCAGTTGGCCTAACAGTTACTGTTGAAACACATTTATTAAACAAAGTAACTATTGAAACTTTTACATACTTACTGATCTTGATGTAACTGATTAATCTATAGTAGAAGGGTTTTCATTGTTAGATGGTGTTACTGTTGGAGATACATCCAAGGGGACAAATTACTAGTTTAGTAGTAACTAGACTTCTAAAGTACAAGGAAGACTCACTTTATTAAGTGACGTATCAATTGGAGTTACAGGAAGACCCACTGTTAATTTAAATATAATAGGTTCTTCTATATTATTAAGAGATACAACAATTGGAAATTTAGGAACAGATAATGAATTAGAAACATCTGATGATAGTACAACTGTAATTAATGGAACTCTTGATTTAACTCAGTACATGTTTTATATTTCAGTTCTTCTATAACGTCTCATTAAGCATACTGGGTCACCAATTAATCTCTCACCAGCAGAAATAACTGAAAACGGGGATGCCATTAATATTCTTGTTACATTGGAACTCTTAAATTTTAATAGAAGTAAGAAAAAACTTATTCTAAGTATTTTAAATATTATACCAAAAAACCAAAATAAGTTATATGAAATATTTTGTTCTTTTGTTTTTCATTAATAAATACTATTCATGATTCAACTGGGCAAGTATTGATTGGGCAGTTATTATAATAATGGAAAAAAAAATAAAAGTAAAATTCAATATTAAGAGTTTGGGGGTTATTAGTGTTTGTAATCCTGTTTTTATACTTATCAACTGATCTAACTTATTATCTTTTAGAATATCATAACACTAGTACTGGTGGATTACCTGACAGTGCAAGATTAAAAATCATGAAATAAACAATATTATTATTCACCCACAATTTCTACTAATTCTTATAATGTATTTTTTTATTATACTTGAAGGTAGAGTTTATAATAACTAACTTTTTTGTTTTTAATAATTCGAAAAATATTTCATTTTTAACTATTTACATATATTTAGCATAATTAATATAAATTGTTGAATATAAATAATAATAATTATAATTTTGAAATAAATAATGTGTTTATAAATAGTAGATAAAACAATAATTGCTTACTTGTTAGTAATTAAATTTATCAGTACAAAAAAACTATCACTTTATTAAGTAATAAAATAATTAGAGTTTAAAGAGAACTGCTAATTTAATAATATCAGAAGAAACTAATTTATTATAAATATAATTATCAGAACTTCTATAGTAATTCTTAATTTTGTTGTAACAGATGCATCAATAATACAAGACATTTTTATTATAGGTAATGTAACAATTAGTAATACAACAGGCTCAACAACTAATTTATTACTAACAGTTTAACTGAAATAGAGATACAACAAATTTATTTGCTGATGTCACTGTAGGTTAAACTACTTAAACTGACTTAGCTGCAACTGGAATACCAATTTCAAAGATTATTTTAATGTAGGAATTTATGAGCTGATAGGTATTAGGTGAAATATTGATTTCACTACTATAATTAGAGTACATTAAATTTAGGAATGCAAATGTTCAGGTTTATAGATGGAAATAATGTTCTATCAATTTCATGTGAAATATTTGATTCTTCTTATGTTTAATATTTCATTTTTTGACTACAAAATGGTGATAAATTAAATCTATTTGCTAAAATAAGAATTTATAGTAATTATTCTATATATGAATATGATCAAAAAGACAAATTAGTTATTCTAATGCTAGTGATAAAATTTATACCTTGGTATTCCTTTTTCTTTCATATTTCTGAGCATATTATTCTTCTTATTGCCTATAGACAATTCTTTGATAGAACGACAACTTTTAGTTAATGTAATTCTTACAGCTACTGGAATATTTCAATAACTCCTCCTACATTTTGTAATAGTGATATGTAAATAATTTTGGCACTTTTGTTCTGCTCCTTATAGAATAAAAAAAGAAAGACCAAGAGATAGACTGATCAAGTTAATATAAATAAAGTTAATAGTGCATGAAATTTGTTTTTTTGATAGTGAACCTACACTACTATTCATGTTTTTTCATTAGTTATTTAAAAACAAAAATGCAAATTAAACTTTAATTTTAAAAGTTACATGTACTAACATTTCATTATAAATTTTTTCATCATAATAAATCTTACATTGTTAAAATTTTAATAAAATAAGAAATTTTAAAATGAATTAAGATTTTTTTTCTTCACATAAGATGGTGTAATAAGTAAATTTAAAATAATTTTTTTGATGATAAAATAATAAAGTTAAAATGGCTAAATTATATAAAAAAATTATCAATTTATTACTAACTCTATATTAAAATATAAATAGAGGTCATTTAACATGACTGATAGGAGGATATATGGTTAGAGAATTTGTATTTATAAATAATAGGTTTGGAAAGAATGAAGCAAAAAAACAAAAAAAAGACAAGATAATCCTAGTGCCAAAACCACGAGAATATTATGCATCTGGTAAGCATGGTAGTAAAAAGCAAAAAAAATTATTATTAAAACCATGAGGGATAGGATTAGGGGCTTTTGCATCATTAATAGCATTAGGGGGGCTTGCTGTAGCCACCTGGCATATTGTAGATAATAATGATAAACTTACTAAAATAACTTCTGGTTCAACTTCAATAGCATTGGACTCCACTTTAAATGATTATCTAAAATCATATGTTAATCCCGATAATGAAAATGCAGTTTTACAACAGGACATTGAAAACCTGGAGACAATGACTGTTACAAAATCAAGTTTAACTTCTTCCGAAGTCACTCTTGCAGACCATTTTTTGGCTCAATCAAAAATGTTAGGAAAAGGAATAGCTAATGTAAATGAAAAAGTAGAATCATTATGAAATAATTTCATTGGAAGTCATTTTACAAAGCCTAGTGTATCAGGAACAAGAGTTACTCAAGATGCTTTCAGTGTTGCTTCTGCTGATAGAAGTGCTCTTGATAGTTTAAGTGATACAACTGGCCCTTTGGGAATTAGTTCTAATCTTTTTGTAGGAACTACTGTTGACCCAAAAACATTTCATGTTACTGGTGATACAGTTTTAGACAGTACTCTTAATGTAGAAGGTAATACAGAGGTTAGAGGCGCAACAAGCTTACTTGCTGATGTAACTGTTGGTTCATCAACCACAGCAGCTGATCTGACAGTTACTGGAGCAACAAATTTATTAAGCAAAGTAACTGTTGGAACTTCAACAACATCTGCTGATCTTGAAGTAACAGGAGAATCAACAGTAGCAGGTGCTTCTTCATTATTAGGAGATGTTACAATTGGAGATACATCCACAGGAGGGCAGACTGCTAGTTTACTAGTAACAGGATCAACAGAAGTTAGAGGGACAACAAGTTTACTTGCTGATGTCACTGTTGGCTCAACAACTACAGCAGCTGATCTAACAGTTACTGGAGCAACAAATTTATTAAGCAGAGTAATTGTTGGAACTTCTACAACACCTGCTGATCTTGATGTAACAGGTGAATCAACAACAGAAGGTGTTTCTTCATTATTAGGTGATGTAACAATTGGTAATACAGCAGGAACAGCAGCTAATTTATTAGTAACAGGAACAACAGAAGTTAGAGGGACAACAAGCTTACTTGCCGATGTCACTGTTGGCTCCACAGCTACAGCAGCTGATCTAACAGTTACTGGAGAAGCAAATCTATTAAGCAGAGTAACTATTGGAACTTCTGCAACACCTGCTGATCTTGATGTAACAGGTGAATCAACAACAGAAGGTGTTTCTTCATTATTAGGTGATGTAACAATTGGTAATACAGCAGGAACAGCAGCTAATTTATTAGTAACAGGAACAACAGAAGTTAGAGGGACAACAAGTTTACTTGCTGATGTCACTGTTGGCTCCACAACTACAGCAGCTGATCTAACAGTTACTGGAGCAACAAATCTATTAAGCAGAGTAACTATTGGAACTTCTACAACACCTGATGATCTTGATGTAACAGGTGAATTAACAACAGAAGGTGTTTCTTCATTATTAGGCGATGTAACAATTGGTAATACAGCAGGAACAGCAGCTAATTTATTAGTAACAGGAACAACAGAAGTTAGAGGGACAACAAGCTTACTTGCTGATGTCACTGTTGGCTCCACAACTACAGCAGCCGATCTAACAGTTACTGGAGAGGCAAATTTATTAAGCAAAGTAAATATTGGTACTATTGCATCACCTGCAGATCTTGAAGTGTCTAGAAGGGCTTTTGTAAGAAGCACTTCTTCATTATTAGGTAATGTAACAATTGGTAATACAACAGGAAGAGCAGCTAACTTATTAGTAACAGGAACAACAGAAGTTCGAGGATCCACCAGTTTATTAGGCGATGTCACTATTGGTTCAGGAACCTCAGCTGCCGTCTTAACAGTAACAGGAACAACAAATTTACAAGGTAATTCAAATATAGGAAACTTAGGAGGGAATGGAGTATTAGGTGGTAATGATGATTCCACTACTGTGATTAAAGGTACATTAAATTTAACAGATGCAAAGGTTTTAGGCTTTAGCTCAAATAGTAGTTCAGGGTCATCAAGTGAAATATCTGGTGGTTCTTCGGGTTTTAATGTTTCATCTTTAGGAATAAATAATGGTGATAAGTTAAATCTATTTGTAAAATTAAGAATTTTTGGTGCTAGAACAAATGAGTATTTACAAATAAAACAAGTTACTTATAATAACTCTACCAGTACCTATACGTTTGAGTTTCCATTTGTTTTTCCAGTTTATCAAGGCAACAGTAATAATTTTAGTCTAGATTGAATTGGGGTAGTAGAACGCAGAATTTTAGTTAGTGTAATTATTAGAAATACAGGAATTATTACAATAGGAACTCCAAGTTTTCGACAATATCAGATTTATTTTGACCCAAATTGAAAAAATGTTAATTTTAATATTAAAAGAGGACATGCAGATAAAAATAATGGTAGTGTTGGTGACTGAATTTCTATAGCTGAAGAAAGAAAAGTTTGAAATGCACAATTTGGTTCTGAAGGTTCAAATCCTACTTATAGTTCTTTATTAATTGTTTCCAAAGCTAATAAATCTAATTAAAATTTTAAATTAATAATTCTCATTCATTAACATGTGAAGATTAATTTGTTTTATCACAATAAGTGTTATTTTAATGCAAAATTTTACAAAAATTAAGAAATCTTAAATGAACTAGAAAAAATATGTATTTTCTTTATATACTATAAATAAATTTTATCTTATAAAAATAAAATTAAAACAGATTTTTTATAATAATTAATTTAAAATGTTAAATTATATAAATAAATTATTAATTTTTTATTATTAATTTATATTAAAATAAAAATGTAGTCATGTTATTTATGACTGTTTGGAGGATGTATGGTTAGTGAAGTAATATATACTAGTAATCCACGTTTTGATAAGGATAAAATAAAAAAACAAAAAAAATCATTAATACCTAAATTTTGAGGATTAGGATTAGGTATTTTTGCATTATTAGTATCATTAGGGGGAATTTCTGTAGCTATATGGCATATCATAGATGGCAATAGTAAGCTTACTGAAACAAACTCTGAAGTAACTCCAATAGTTTTTGAATCCAATTTAAATGATTATGCAAAATCATATGTGAATCCAGATAATGAAAATACAGCTTTGCAGCAAGACATTGAAAACCTTGGAAACATCTCTGTTACAAAATCAAGTTTAACTTCTTCCGGAGTTACCTTTAATGATTATTTTTTAGCTCAATCAAAAATGCTAGGAAAAGGAATAACTAATGTAAATGAAAAAGTAGAAGCATTATGAAATAATTTTATTGATAAACATTTTATGAAGGCTAGGGTACTCGGTACATCAGTTACTCATGATACTTTTGCTGTTGCTTCTGCTAGTAATAGTGCTCTTTCTAGCTTAAATGATACAACTGGACCTTTAGGGATTAGTTCTAACTTTTTTGTTGGATCTACTGCTGATCCTAAAATATTACGTGTTACTGGTGATACTCTTCTAGATAGTGATCTTGAGATAGAAGGTGATATAAAAGCAAAAAGTAGTGTTAATGTAATTGGAGTTTCTAATTTGTTAGGAGATGTCACTGTTGGCTCCACAACTACAGCAGCTGATCTTGTAGTTACTGGAGAATCAAACTTATTAAGTAAAGTTAATATTGGCACCACTACAACACCAGCAAATCTTGAAGTCTCAGGAGAATCTTTAGTAAGAGGTACTTCTGCATTATTAGGGGATGTAACAGTTGGTAATGCAGCAGGAACTACAGCTAATTTATTAGTGTCAGGAACAACTGAATTTAGGGGTACAACAAGCTTACTTGCTGATGTCACTGTAGGTTCAAATGGTAATGCTGCTAACTTAGAAGTAATTGGAGAAACAACTCTTGTTGATCATACAAGAATTATTAATACAGCACCATCTTCTGGAGCATTAACTCAAAAAACCTTAGATGTTGGATACAATGGTGCAGATGATACTGTAACAACTGATGATTCAACCACAACAATGAGAGGTAATCTTGATTTAAGTGCAACTAATGTAATTGGTTTAAAAGCAAGTGGTATTTCCACCTTAACTGATTTAGTTGTGACAGGAATTGCTCAAATTCAGGGAACAACTTCATTTTCAAGCGACGTAACAATCGGTGAAGTGAATGGAAGGGCAGCTGATTTAACAGTTACAGGAACAACTAATTTAAATAGTGATCTTGTTGTAGGTAGTTTGGGAGCAAATGGAATACTAGGTGGTAATGATGATTCCACTACTGTAATTAATGGCACATTAAACTTAACAAATGCAGATGTTGTAGGTTTAAGTATATTAAGTTCTGCACTATCATCAAATGAAATATCTGGTGGCTCTTCAAGTTTTAATATTTCATCTTTAAGAATACAAAATGGTGATAGAATAAACTTATTTGTTAGATTAAGAATTTCTCAATCTGTAACAAATGAGTATTTACAAATAAAGCAAGTTACTTATACTAATTCTACTCGGACTTATAAGTTTGAGTTTCCATTTATTTTTCCAGTTTATACTACTAACAGTAATAATTATAATCTAAATCCAATTGCAATAATAGAACGCCGTATTATTGTTAATGTAGTTATTACAAACTCAGGAAACATTTCAATAGGAACCCCAAGTTTTCAAAAACATCAAATATATTTTGAGCCAAATCAACAAAATGTTGATTTTTCTATTAAAAAAGGGCATGCAGATAAAAATGATGGTAGTGTTGGTGACTGAGTTTCTGTAGCTGAAGAACGAAAAGCTTGAAATTTACATTTTGGTTCTGAAGGCCGAAATCCTACTTATAGTTCTTCATTAGTTATTTCCAAAGCTAATAATTCAAATTAAGATTTAAAATTTAACAACTTATATGTATGAACATGTGAATGTTAATTTTTAATCAAATAAAAGTGTTTGTTTATGAAAAACTTTATGAAATTTAAAACATTAAACAATTAGAAAGAAATATTTGTTCTTCATATTATAAAGAACCTTATATTATATAATTAAAAAAAATTGGTTTAATAATGTAATTAAAAATTTTAAAAATATAAATAAACTATTAATTTATTTATTCTTAAGTGGATTTTAAACAAAGGTCTAACACGCATATGCTTATTAGAGAATATTATATGGTTAAAAGATATAAATTAAATCTAGATTTTATTGTGATAAAATAACAAAAAAAAGAAATAATTAATATTTTAAAAATTTGAGAAAGAAACTGGATAATATTAAGAAAAGAAATACTTGTAAATACTAAGATAGAATTTATATAATAACTCTATGCTGACATTTAAATGAATTTGTAGATCTATGAGTATGCTAATAATTGTTAATTGTTTTTTTAGTTTAATTTAAAAAAATTGTGTTAGAAACATTAATTAGTACAGTAGAATTTGGGATTAGTTTTATTTATATTTTGGAAATCCTGTGAAATAATTCACAAATATAAAAATAACTACATAAACAGACATTTTTGATTAAAGAGATATTCTTATTGAACTACATGTTAAGGTTTATCAATTCATAAAATAAGGTAACTTTATCATAATTACTTTTATCTTTCTTAATATGAATAAAATAGAAAATTTAAAAACAAATAAATACTTGAATATGGTGATAGTTTTAGCATCAAAAATTATAGGTACTTCATTTTATAGGAACAATAAATGATACCAAATACAAATAGTAATTCTTAATTCAATTTAACTAGAGATTTAAGTGGAAGTAAATTTTTCTATTTAATAGGTAAAACATTATTACATGAAATATAAATTATTATTTTTATGAAATTTTTCTTATTCTTCAGAATTAATATATATTTAATAACATAATTAAATATGTTATAATAAAGATGAGATTAATTTATATTAGATGAGTGAAGGAGTAAAAATGGAAGATAATGTGGTTTTTGAAAGACCGAGAAGAGAAATTAAATTGAAAGAAGCCAAGAATTTTGTCACAAAAAAAACACTAAGCTTGGTTGCAATTCTATTAATATGTGTAACATTAGCAGTTGCCACAGCAGCAGCTGGTACCCTTGCTTATTTAATTATTCAAGGCGATGTTGAAGCCAAGTAATAAACATCAAACATCCAAAATAATTTCTTCACTTTATTAACTATATAAATATTAATCTTTTGTTAAATCATAAATAATGCTAGATTTAAATTGAAAATTTATTACAACTAAATATTTTTTATTTTATATTATTCCATAAATTAACCTGTCTGAATAAGTATGCTTTAAGATTATGAGTATTTTGAGCGGAATTTATATCAAATTACAATTATCTATTTTCAATTATATTATTTAATTATTACATGTTCTTGTTTAATTATTACCATAAAATTAACTTTAACTATTAACACTAGAAAAGAATAATAATTTAATTAAAATAAAGACTGTATATTTTTTTACGCATAATTGAAAATAAAAGCTTTATTATAAAAACATGTTTTCTTCAAATACAAAAATTTATCTTGTCTAGGATAATGAAACATTTAAACTAGAAATATAATTATAAATATTTTTTTTGTGAATTTCAATCATATTTCATTAGATTAATAATTTTATTTGATTAATGATAAATCTTAATTAGCTAGTTGGTTATTTTGTAATTTTATAATTAGAAAGCATTATCTAAATTATGTATTAACTAAATATAGAATCATCAATATTTAAAGATTAATAAAAAATTTACGAATTAATAGTAATTTATCATTAAAAATAATTACATAAATTTAAACATCATTATTAGTTTTTTGGTTTTATAAATTTAGTAATGTAAAAAATTATAGATTAATTTGAAATTTTCATTATTATTTTTCCAAAATTTTTTATTCCGTTATTTTGGATAAGTTAGAATCAAAGTGAGGTATATAAGAAAGAGGAAGGTACAGCAAGTTATAAATTTTTTTACAAATCAGTATCAGTAAGAAAAATAGTTAAAAAAATTTTACAAAATTATCACAATAAAAAATGCATTGTTGAATAGCAGTTTCTCTAACAGTTTAGCATTAGCTATTGCAGCAATTTTAGAAACAGTTGATATTATGTTACAAAAGGCAATATTGTAAAGTAGCAATTGTCAGCAAAACAAATGATTCAAGCACAATTGCTAAGTGTCATTAAATGTAGGTAAATTGAATGGGCTTACTATTATTAACTCTTATGGAACAAAAAAGAATTACAAGATGATATTGTTAAAATAATTCAATCAAACGTTTCGAAGCATTAAGATAATGAGTTAGCAAATGCAACTCAAATAAATTATAGTTGGACCATTACATTATTTCTATCATTTTTTCTTCAAATAAGAATGTATTAACTGAACAAACTGATCAACAAGTTTACTCCAATAGGTATAGAAGGAAGATTTTGCACATGGAGAGTTATGGAAATGGCAGGTTGAATGCACATAAAAAAATAAATTAGCCAATGGATATTCAAATCCATTTTAAAATATTGTAAGTTTGATTTAACATTATTTTTTCAGGTTACAATGAATTTTGCTGAAATAGCAAAGTACCAGATACACTTTTAACAATCAGATGGAACTAATTTAAGAGCTTTTATAAGTAAAGTTTTTTTATAATAAAAACATTAATTTGATCACACAATCTATTTATTTCATCCAATTTAAATTATAAAAAGATAACTTCTATTTTGAAGATTATTTTTATTAAATTTGTTTTAAAATACCTTTTTATAATTTGAAATTGCTTTTTTAATTATTAAATTTTAACTAAAATTAAAGATTTTTTGTAAATATTTGAATAAAATGGAATTATTAATGCTTAATAGTAAAAATAACAAATTATAATTTCTAATAATTGTAAAACTAATTATTAAAAGATAATTGATTTAATAATACTAAATTGTATGTAATTTAGTTCTAATTACATAATTTTATGTAAAATATTTTAATTTATTTGTATTATTTACTATATTTATTGAATTAATATAAATATATTATAATTAATTAAGAAGTAATAAGTATGTGTTTACATAATTGAAGGAGTAAATATGGAAGATAATGAAATTTTCGAAAGGCCAAGAAGAAGTCGGAAAATAAAAAATAAAAAAGGGTTTGTTACAAAAAAGGCTCATCGATGAGCTGTTTTTGCTGTAACTTTTTTTGCACTTGCAGCTGCAGCTGCAGGTGCTGGAGCAGTTGCATATTTTATTTTAGAAGGTGATCTAAAACCTAAGGAACCCACCCCAGTAAGTGAATTAAAAGTAGGACAATTACAAGGAGCTAATCTGATTAAACCTCAAAGTGAAAAGAAACAGTTACAAAATGATATTGCTGAGATGGTTCAAGCAAGGGCAGTGCAGCAAGTTAGTGCTGATGATCTAACTAATCCTGATGCTACTTTTCAAACTGTTTTTTTAGGACAAACAAGTATGCTAGGAAAAGGAATAACCAATGTAAATGAAAAAGTAGAATCATTATGAGATAATTTTATTAATAAGCATTTTATGAAAGCAAGTGTGTCAGGAACTTCAGTTGCTCATGATGCTTTTGCAACTACTTCTGCTGATAGCAGTGCTCTTGATAGCTTAAGCGATACAACAGGACCTTTAGGCATTAGTTCTAATCTTTTTGTAGGAACCACTGCTGACCCAAAAACGTTGCATGTTACTGGGGAAACAATCTTGAATGAGAATACAAGAATAATTAATGAACCTCCAACTTCTGGATCAACAAACCAAAAAATGCTAATTATTGGATATAGTGGTGCAGATGATACCATTACAACTGATGATTCTACTACCATGATTCATGGAAATCTTGATTTAACAGGAGCAATAGTTGTAGGTTTATCAGTAAGTGGATCAACAACATCTACTAGTTTAGTTGTAACAGACACTGTAGAAGTTAGAGGTACAACCACTTTATTAAATACAGTAACCATTGGGGATACAACAGGAACAGCAGCTGATTTAACAGTAACAGGAGAATCCAGTTTATTAGGTGATGTAACAGTAGGAACTGCCACTGCAACAGCTGATCTTGATGTTTCAGGAACAGCTTCTGTAAAAGGGGCATCAACATTATTAGGAGATGTTACAGTTGGCTCAACAACTGCAGCAGCAGATTTAACAGTAACAGGATCAACAGAAGTTAAAGGCACAACAAGTTTACTTGCTGATGTTACAGTTGGTTCAACAACTGCAGCAGCAGATTTAACAGTAAGAGGAGAATCTAATTTATTAGGTGATGTAACAGTAGGAACTACTACTGCAACAGCTGATCTTGATGTCTCAGGAACAGCTTCAGTAAAAGGAGCTTCAACATTATTAGGAGACGTTACAGTTGGTTCAACAACTGCAGCAGCAGATTTAACAGTAACAGGATCAACAGAAGTTAAAGGCACAACAAGTTTACTTGCTGATGTTACAGTTGGTTCAACAACTGCAGCAGCAGATTTAACAGTAAGAGGAGAATCTAGTTTATTAGGTGATGTAACAGTAGGAACTACTACTGCAACTGCTGATCTTGATGTCTCAGGAACGGCTTCAGTAAAAGGAGTTTCAACATTATTAGGAGACGTTACAGTCGGCTCAACAACTGCAGCAGCAGATCTTGATATATCAGGAACTGTTAATGTTGGTAGCACTTCTACATTACTGGGTAATGTAGAAATTGGAGATGTTGCTACTGGAGGAACAACAGCTAGTTTATTAGTAACAGGAACAACAGAAATTAAAGGAACTACCACATTATTAAGTGATGTAACTGTTGGAAATCCAGGAGGAACAGCAGCAAGTGATTTTGCTGATCTTACTGTAACTGGGCATGTAACAATTGGAAGAGCGGGTTTAGGTTCAGGTGTGGGACCAGTACTTTCCTTAACTGTCAACAAGCGTGCACAATTTGAAGATACCATTGAGGCTAATAGAAATTTAATAGTACGCGGTACAACAAGAGCAGAGGGTGACACAACGATAATTTCTACAGCACCTACTAGTGGAACAACTCAAAGAACCTTGACTATTGGCTATAATGGCAATAATGCTTCACTTACTACAGATGATTCAACTACTACAATAAGAGGAAATCTTGATTTATCACAAGCAAAAGTTACTGGTTTACCTGCTGCTGCTTCAGGAACCTCTGCAGAAGTTTCTGTTACTGGAGATCCAACAACATGACAAAACACTCCAGCAAAGCAAGGTGAAATTGATTTGACTAGCTTAGGAATAACTCAGACTGGACGAATAAATCTTTTTGTTACATTAGTTCTTCACCCTACAGGAGCTGGAGTTAATGCAGAAGGCCTAGCTTATTTTCGAGTTTATCAACATGATTTTAATCAGCAATCAACTCTGGAAACAGATTTAGTGGTTGTGGAACCATTTTCAGATACAACTCTAGAAGTATCAGTGAGAAGAGGTGGTGCTTCTGGTACTTCTAGTTGAGAACAAGTACGATTAGGTGGTGGTGTAGCAAGATTAAAAGCAACAATAAGATTTGAAATAACAACAGTAAATAATCGTCTGATTCTTCATTTTTGAGGTCCAAGATTTGCAGATTTTAATGCTGGGGTAAGCAACCCTGATATAGAATCAGTTTTTGGATCTTCACTTACAAATGGTGCAAATGAAGAATTAAATAAGATTTATGATAAAATGTTTGGAAGAGCTAGTGATGCTGAATTAAAAGTCTTTGTTGGAAAGGTCAATTCATAAAGATAGATCATTTTAAATTATTAAAATCATTTTAGTTGATTATGAAATTTGTTTTATAGTTAACTTGGAAGTTATGTTATCTTTATATGTTTAATAACTGATAGTAAACAAGCTTAATTCATCTTATTTTAAAAATAGAAATTAGAATTACAATATCATGATAAGTAGTAAACTAATTCTAGCTTGATCTGAAAATTAGGTTTTAATTTTTCAATACTAATAATATAAAATTGGATATAAATTTATACACTGTGTTAATGCAATTAACTCCTTGCTTTTCAAAGGATGTTGATGAGGTTTGAAAAAATTAGATGACTCTTTTAACTTGGTTTGTAAGCTCAGTTAAGAACAATACTAATGTTATTAAAAATAATAATACCATGTTAACTAATAATTTTATAATTACCAAACAAATACATTAAAGTTATTTAAACTAGTATCTTTAATTGGAATTGAATAATAACTAGTTTTTTTTGAAAATTAATGTTTAATTTGAACTAAAATTTCTTAAATTAGATAATAATTTAAATGAAACATATGTTTCAATAAAAATGGATTTATATTAATAAAAACAGTTTAATTACTTCTTATTTAAATAAAATTAGTTAAAATAGAAAATATGAAAACAATACAAAGGTGGCTCTAAGTGTTAGGTGGGACTATCACTTACCTTTTATTAGCAATAGTTGTTGTTGTTGGAATTTATTATATTGTTAATCGGATAATTAAAAAAAAGAAACAAAAGGATAATTTTAATGCTTTTATTAAACCTTCTGTTAAAGAACAATTAAAGAAGGATGGTTTATCTAATCATTCATATGAAATTGATCAACGTTATCACCATGCGCTTACTGCCCAAAACAAAGAGGGGAGAGTAGATTTAATTTTAAAGGTTACTAACCCAAAAATTGGTAAGAAATCCATGATTCGTAAAGGTTATACCTTAATGATGCGTGAAGTTCCAGTTGGAAAAAAGGAGTTTGTCTGGGAGGTTGATTCAATTGAGGCCATTAAGATTAGTGATATTGAAAAATTAATCAATGAAAAAGATGATCGAAAACGAAAACCAGTCAAGTATTTAAAGCAAGACATAGTTAAATATAAAGATAAAACCATTTCTAGATTTAAGCATTCTAAAGATAAGAAACCTTTAAGCAAAAATAAGATATTTAAAAAAGATAATAAGCAACAAGAAGAGACTAGTGAAATAGAGATAAACAAAATAAACATCAAAGACCCTTTTGACCTTTTATAAGGAGAAATAATGGATTACGAAGCTATTAAAAATTATAAGCAAACAATAAAATTAAAAGACATTCAGGAGTATAATTATTTTTTAAAACAAGAGTTAATGAATGAATTGATAGAATCTCATTTATTAACTCCAATTGATGCACCAATTATTCAAAGATATGCAAATAATGTTTTTCATTCCTTTTTTTCTTCAAATAGCCGCTCTATATCTTTTTCATCTAACACTACTGATTTATTTTTAGAGTTACCAGTCTATTTTGATTTAGCAAGACGGTGATTACTATATAAACATGACCAAGATGAAATAACTGGGATTATTTATGATACGCCTGTTATTTGACGAGATACAAAACTTGATAACCTTACAGCTATTAAAATGAATCAAATTGAAATAGAGTATACACTTAATAAAAATGATACTCGTGATACAAGAGGCATGATAAAAATAGTTGATAAATTTATTACTTCTTTATTAAAGGTAGTTGATAAAATTCATGATAAAACAAATATAGGGAAAATATTTTTAAAAACATTTCCTCATTGTATGCATTCAGATTTAATAAAAAAATTCGGCAAAAGGACAGTTCAGCCACTTTTAGATTTACATTCTCAAGATGAAAGTCCTTTTATTATTATTGATGATTCTCGCAATAATCAAGGTTTTTCTAATGACTTTCATTTTTTACCCACAACCCATCGAATTGAATCTCATGCAAAATTAGTAGCTAAGTTTTCTGAACTAGGAAGATCATGGCCATTAGTTGAGTTTGCTTTTTCAGCAAACTATCAGGACCAACTAAATCAGCTACAAGTTGTAAACTATAGTGGCAAAAATGATTATTCATTATTATTACAAAAAAATTTAATTAAACCTTCTGTGGCAATAAAAATCTACACCCCAAGGCTTGTTGTGTATCTTTTGGAATTAATGCATGTTGCTGAAGTAATTAAATCTGAATGACCATATGATTTTCTAGCCTTTATTGGCCCACATGGTACTTCAATTCTATAAATCAAAATTTTGTGTTATAATAAGTATGAGGAATTAAATTTACGGGGAGGATGTGATGGATGTAATAATTAAAAATGAAATAAAGATTGTTTGTAGAAGAATCTGAAGAGGAGAATTATAATGAATCAAGGAAAAGGAATGTCCTTTTTAAAATTTTGGGCAATAATTAATGTTATTTTAGGTATCCCAGTGTTTTTAGGAGCACTTGGTATTGGAATTATCGCAACATTTTTTTATACTGGAAATGTAGAGTCATTAAAAATAATTCTTCCTAATTCAACAGATCTTGAACAATTAAAGTTGTTATTAGATGCTAATGTTACTTCTGCATCAGAAATGGTAACAGCACATTTACCATCTTGGGTTAAAACAGTTTTAACTGAAGATATTGATCTGTTAATTATGGGAGTTTCTTTTGGATTAGCATCATATGTTTTTAGTGTAAACATACTTATGACTATTAAACTTTTAGTAAATATAACCAAGGCAAGACAAGGAATAGCAGATATGTCAAAATTATATGCAGTTTTTGTTTCAGTTCTTTCAATAATACCTTTAGCTACAGGAATATTTATGCTTATTGGTTGTTTTGCAAAAAAACCAATAAGCTTTCAATCTAGAGCTATAAGAAGACCTTATGATGTAAGAAGAGGTAATGCTCGGAGAAGACCTTATTATAGGCATCGATAAAGAAGAAGTATTTTTGGGGAGGAAATATGAATATATATAGATTTGGAGCAGTGTTGAACATTGTGGCAATACTGCTATTAGGTGTGGCATTTGCATTAATGCATGTTGTTGATAGTTTTTACACATTAGTAATGGAGAATATTTTTGATCCATTAAATGTCAGTAAAAATATTGTTGATGATTTATTATTTATTGATAATTATTCAACAATCAACATGCTTAAGCCAATTGCGATTAGTGTTGGATTAATTGTCATGTTTTTTTTAGTTGGAGTGTATCCATTAGTCAAGATTAAGCATTTAATTAGAAGTGGTTCAAAAGTTAAGCTTCTTTATTTTGTTTTTGCAATGTTACTTAGTTTAGGTTTTGGCGGTGGATTATTTATGTTGATTGGTTTAGTTGGTTTAAGATCTGGAATATATGTCAAACAATCCCAACTGCTAGATAATCAGTATCAGTATGTTCAAGAAGATGATCGAACATTTGATATTTTGGATCAAAACAGTTATGTAGCAGCTGATGGGGATTATGTTAATGAAAGTGATGAACAGTATTCTCAAGGCTTATTTCATAAAAGAGGAGCTCAGGATGCTTCTGTAATGGAATTAAAAAAGAGAATCCGAGATTTAAAAAGACATAATGTAAGAATGGAAGAAAATGCATATTTTACTGAAAGAAGACAAAATCGAAGAATCGAAAACTTAGAAATGGATTTAGCATCAACAAGGAGACGTAACCGACGTTAAGTTAGGAAATTTTGGGGAGAAAAAATGAGACAAAAAAGAGTTAGCTCTGTAATAGGAGTTTTTGATAAAAGAGTTGGATGATTAAGATTTAGTGCTTTATTTAATATTTTTTTAGGTATTTTGCTACTAATTCCGATTATCTTGATAGTAGTTATTAGTATCTTATCTGTAACTGGAGAAATAAAGTTATTATTTGATATTTTACCTGCAAATTGGGGTGAGTGAATCGAGAAAGTATTAGCTTTTGATATCGAAAAAGCATTAGCAAAAGAAAACCTACCAGAATGAATTAATGACATCTTAGCGCAAGATGTTGATAAACTATTAATGATTGGTAGTTTGGTTATTTTAGGCTGAATTGTTTTTGTACAATTATTTTTAAATGGATGGTTATTAAAGCATACTAGTCGGGTAACAAATGGGGTTTGTAAATTAGCATTAGGAAAAGCCTTATTAGTGACTATTTTTTCATTTATGTGAGTAACAACCATTTTTGTGTTATTACTTAGTTTTGATTCACCTGAATCAGCTCATAGAAGAGTTAAAGGTTATAAAGCAATAAGACAACCGTATTATAAATATTAATAAAGTATTTTTTGGGGAGGAAATATGAATATATATAAATTTGGAGCAGTGTTAAACATTGTGGTAATACTGCTAGTGGGTGTAGCATTTACATTAATGCAGTTAGTTGATAATTTTTATACATTAATAATGGATAATATTTTTGATCCATTAAATGTCAGTAAAAGTAGTATTGATGAATGATTATTTAGTGATAATGTTTCAACACTCAACATACTTAAACCAATTGCAATTAGCATTGCTCTAGTTAGCATGTTTTTTCTAGTAGGAGTGTGTCCACTAGGAAAGATTAACCGCTTAGTTAGAAGTAAGTCAAAAATTCACTTAGGTTATTTTATCATGGCAATGTTACTTAGTTTAGGTATTGGTGGTGGAGTATTTATGTTAATTGGTTTAGTTGGTTTAAAAACAGGAATAACTGTTAAACAAGAAGCTTTACTAACTAACCAGTATGTGAGTGCCAACAGAACTCCAATCATAAGAAAGCCAGTCATAACTACTTGCACACAAGAAAAAAATGATTATGTTAATGAAAATAATCATTTTAAAAACCAATGTTGACACAAGGCTATGTCTCCAAATTCTCTTAAGTTAGAACTTAAAAAAAGGATTTGAGATTTAGAAAAAAATAACAGTAGAATTAAGGAAAATATATACTTAAATAAAAGAAGACAGAATCAAAGAATAGAAAACTTAGAAATGGATTTAGCATCAATGGAAAGATGCAATCGATTTTATTAAGGTAAACATGTTTTGGGGAGGAAATATGAAAAGAAATATAGGATATAAAAAGCAAGTTTTTTTAGAAAAAAGGCTTTTAATGTTGAAATATGGTGCAGTAATGAATATCTTTATTGGGGTATTAATTCTTATTCCATTAATCATTGCTACTTTAATAGCAATTTTATCAGTAGTTGGAGAAACAGCCTGATTATATGATGTTTTACCAAATAATGCTGCTGACTGAGTGCATGATGCATTTAATTATGATATAGCTGCAGCTATTAGAGATGAAAATGTTCCAAATTGAATTATTGACATTTTTTCACATAAAACTGACGAACTGGTAATAATTGGAGGACTTTCTTTATTAAGCTATGTGATCTTATTTCAATTTATATTAAACATTTGACTTTTTCGTCACATATGCAAAGTGCAAGCAGGGATTCATAAACTTGCTTTTTGAAAGGCTCTGTTTATTGTATCTTTTTCATTAATGCCATTAATTGGATTATTTGTTGTTCTAGAAAGTTGATGCTCAATATTTGCTTTTGATCATCAAGCAAAATGTTCTTATATGCCAGTAAAAAACTGAAATCATAAATTAGCTAATAGATTTTAATAATTATTTCACGAATAATAATAACGTTCATAAATTCTAAAAGTAAAAACATTTTTTCCAGAAGAAAGATCTCACTTATATTTGTTTTTGTGAATAATTCTATTTCATAAATTAAATTAGAAAATTAAGAATAAAGGAAGTTTTATTTGGCTCTTTAGTATATAATTAGATAGTAGAACAAAAGGACAGAGGCAGGAGAATAAAATGAAAGAAACAACAATGAATGTTGATGTAACTAAGCGACAGTGATATCTAATTGATGCTAAAGAAAAAACAGTTGGTAGACTAGCAGTTAAAATAGCTAATATGCTACGTGGTAAAAATAAACCAAATTATGTTCCCCATCAAGATTGTGGTGATTATGTTGTGGTCATAAATTCCAGATATGTTAAGTTCACTGGGAAAAAATGAGAAAACAAAATTTATTATTCTCATTCCACTAAACCAGGAAAACTAAAAGAAAGACCAGCAGCATGAGTTCATGAAAAAGATCCAACAAAAGTGCTTTATAAAGCAGTAAAAGGTATGCTTCAGAAGAACAAAATTGCTGCACGACAATTAACAAGATTAAAGATTTTTCCTGATAGTGAGCATAGTTTAATGGCTCAAAAACCACAACGAATTGATTTCCCAACAGAAAGAGAGGTACAAAATGATTAAGAAGAAAAAATTAATACAATTTGCAGCCCTAGGGAGAAGAAAAAAGGCTGTTGCTCGGGTTATATTACGAGAACATACTGGTGGTGATAAATTAGAAAATCAAGATGAAAGAAAGGACAAAGAGTTTGATTTTGCTACCTTGTCAAATATTTCAGAAAGAATGCTAGTAAACAAACAACCAATTAACCAGTATTTTCCTTTTTTACCAGCAGTTAAAAATATTCTCTTTCCATTAATTCTTACTGGAACTTTAGAAAAATACCAACTTATCGCAACCATTCGTGGGGGTGGAGTAGGGGCTCAAAGCGATGCTCTTCGTTTAGGAATAGCAAATGCTCTTATCATAATTAATGAAGAAAAGTATCGTCCAATATTAAAAGAACATGGTTTACTAACCACTGATGCTCGTATTAAAGAACGAAAAAAATATGGTTTAAAAAAGGCCAGAAAAGCACCTCAATTTTCCAAAAGATAATTTTTTAGGCAATTTATGATACAAAAATACCTTTTATCAATTGATTTAGATGGAACATTATTAAATGATAAATCAGTAATTTCAAGGTATAGTAAGTCTGCATTACATGCTTTTTTGATTGCTTACCCAACCAGTATCATTTTACTAAATAGTGGTCGACCAATGAATCATATGAAAATCTTTCTTAAAAATATAATGAAAGATCTTAAAGAAGAATTACATCAAAATTTATATGCTTCTTCTGATAATGGATGTTGATTAATTAATTATGAAGAAAAAAGTATTTATAAAGATAGTTTTCCACCAAAGTTGATTTGTAAAATCTGAAAAGAAGCTTGCGCAATAGATCTTAACCCCTTTGCACACATTGGAGAACAAACTTACATGGCATATATGACGAAACAAGCAAGACAAATTCTTAGACGACACAATACTATTATGCATTTTAAAACTAAATCATCAATTGTTCAATCAATTGATCATGTGAAGAACATAGATTTACCTAAGTTTACTCTTCTACAAGATGAGCCAGAAAAGAAGCAAATAGCTTTGAGGTTTATTAAAGAAAAAAGCTCTGCTTATAATTACAGTTGAGCAGCAGCTGAAGAAATGTTTTTCATGATAATGGCTAGTAGCAAAACAAAAGCAACACCAATTCAAAAGCTTTCAAAAAAACATAAAATTAAAAGACAAAATATTTTTATTTTTGCTGATTCTGATAATGATCTGCCTTCATTTAAAACAACAGAAAATATTATTATTCCCAAATCAAGTAATGAAAATTTAATGCTAAGGGCAAAACATGCTATTGGTGCTAATGATCAAGATGGGGTGGCTAAATTTATTATGAAGCATTTTCTTAAAAAATAGAACATTTATGTTCATAGATATTTATTAAAATAAAATAAATGGATGGCCACGTAGCTCAGTGGACAGAGCACGCGCCTTCTAAGCGTGGGGTCGTAGGTTCAAATCCTACCGTGGTCGCCAGAAAATAATGTGGTAATAATGACAGAAAGATTCAACTGATATCCAGGGCATATGAAAAAAGCTTTGGACGCCATTATGAAAATAATTACTGGATGCGATTGTGTTTTTATGCTAATAGATGTTCGCATATATCGAACTGGATTTAACTATACTCTTAATAAGGTAATAAAAGAAAAAAGAAAACAACCAGTGATTATTCTATCAAGAAAAGATCTCATTCCCAAAACATATGATGTAAAAAAAATTACTAATTTCTTTCAAAATCTTAATTTACCGCATTATTTTATTGATGCACACAATGATAAATTAGATGATATTTTAATGCCAGTTAAAGAAACAAAAAGAATCATTAATAAATCTTTTTATGGCACTGATTTTAAACCAACAATAATAATTGTTGGTTCTCCAAATTCTGGTAAATCAACTTACATAAATGCTCTTAGACTAAAAGCATCTGCAGCAACTGCAAATATTCCTGGAATTACAAAACGGGTTTCTTTGTTTTCTATTAAAAAACTTGCTTCATTTGTTGATACTCCAGGAATTTTACATCCTGAGGTTTTAACAAAAGAACAAGCATATCCTTTGCATTTAGTAAGGGCTATTAAAAAATCCATTATTCCTATTTCTGAGTCAGTTTCTTGAGCATTAGAAATGCTTTTTGTTCATTCTTTTAAGCAATATCAAGAACTAGCATGAAGGTTTAATTTTAATGATCAGGTCTTGCTAAACCGAGAACAAATGGAAAAGGAATTTCCATTAATAATGATTGAACGTTTGTATTCTTACTTATCTGGACCTTTTCCATTTATTTGAGATTATTAATAAAAAGCATACAAACATGAATTAGGTTAAAATTTAATTAAGAAGCAACTGAGTATGTGTGATTTGGAGCAGTACCCAAGTGGCTGAAGGGGACCCTCTGCTAAGGGGTTAGGTCAAGTAATTGGCGCGAGAGTTCGAATCTCTCCTGCTCCGCCATTAAGTTAGTTTCTTTTAGTTTTATGATTTACTAATTCTTACTTTTAGTATCTTTATATCAGCTACTAAAACCAGTAAAGCCTTTTTTTAAGTAGTATGATTTGTAACCAAATTTAGCAAGAATTTCACAAATTAAAGGAGCAATTGTTGCATGATCATCAATGAAAACATAAGTTTTCTTTTTGGATAATAGTTTTTCATAATCATACAAAATGGTATTACTTTCAAGTTTAGTTGTTGGTAATAGACGACTCATATTCTTTGCTGTTTTTCTTATATCCAAAAAATGATAACCTTCAAAACCTTTCTCAGCATAATTTTTAATATGATCAATGCTTTCATCTGTAAGCAATTTTTCTCTTTCGATTTTGTATTTTTCAATGAAATGAAGAAACTTTTTAAATGTAATTGCTTTAGCCATAATTACCTCCAAATATATTTTATTTTATAAACCTAATAAATAGTTGTATAATAAGAAAAATAACAAGTAACAAATGTAAGGTGGTGATAAAAGGAAAGATAATGATAAATAAAAAAATTGTAGGAACATGCAGAATTATTAGTTTGTTTTATCTTTCATCTTTTATATTTTTCTTATTACTATTTATTTTCACAAACCAATCATATAAAAACTTTTTAGCATTATTTATTGGATATTGATTATTACCTATTCCCATAATTATGCTTATGCTTGGGATAGATAATCGTCGTCGGCAAGAAACCATTATTGGCTTCATTGCAGCAATTCTATTAATTCCCATTATTGGGAATTTTTTATTTATCCTTAATGGAATTATTTCTTATACTAAGGAAGATCAGATAGAGTTTACTAATCGTGTATCATCTATAATTAAAAATAATTTAATAATTGATAAAAACCCATTTTTAAAAGGAGCAGTAACTGCAACCTATGAAAAAAGTTATTGTTACTTAGATTCATCTTCATGAATGAATTCAATTCATGATGCGATACTGAATGCTAAAAATGAAATATGTATTTCTTTTTTTTACATTCTTCAGGGAAGAAATAAAAGTGCATTATTAAAAGCTCTCAAAATAAAACTGAAACAAGGAGTCAAAATTTATGTTGCTATTGATGGCTCAAGTAAAATGTTTGGTGCGAAAAATGATGATCTTATTTCTTTGGAAAAAGAAGGAGCTATAATTGAAATAATTAAGCAATTTAAGGGTCATTTTCCAACATCCTTTAGTGCTAATTTAAGAGCCCATTACAAGGTGGTTATTATTGATGCCCACAAGTGTTTTGTTGGTGGTGCTAATATTGGTGATTTGTATATTCATCAAAAAAAAAGAATGGGATATTGAAATGATAATTACTTTTATATTCAAGGTTCAAACATTGCTCAAATTTTAAAAAGAATCATATCAATCAATGCAAATAAATTTCATGGTTTTGAATATGTATGAGAAGGAAAGTGTGATTGTACTTTGAACAATATGGAAGTAATTGAAAACCAGCCAGAATACACTTATATTAAACATGAAGCAGCAGTAAAAAAATTAATAGAAAAATGTAAGAAAAAATTCTATATTTATATACCTTATTTATCTTCACCAGAATGACTAATTGAAGGATTAATTAATTTAGCCAAAAAAGGAATCGATGTAAAAGTGATGATTCCTCATTATGCTGATAAAAAATCTGTTTATATAATTACTAAATATAATGCAAGTCGTCTAGATAAAAAAAACATTAAAGTACTAATGCTTAAGCATTCATATGTTCATTCCAAAACTATTCTTTGTGATGATGTAGTTTTTAGTGGAACTAATAATTTTGATAATCGTAGTTTTTATATGAATTATGAATTAATGTTTCTAATTAATGAACCAAAAAGTACCAGAACCTTTTTTCAGAAATGATATTATGATGAATTATCATGCATAAAATGAAATAATAAAAAGCATAAATTATCACAACTTGGAAAAGTGCTTTTACCTTTTTTACTTTTATTTAGAACAACATTTTAACTAGTTTGGTAATTTAAATCTTCCTGTTAGTTAACTAAATTATAATCAAAAATAGTTTCTATTTATATTAGTTTAAATAAACCAAGTTTCAAAATAAGGTTTTTTATCTAAATAAAAAAACATAAGCATAACATTAAAATGATAAAAAACTATAATGTAAATAATAATGACAGCATTAATAAAAGCAAGTAAAAATAACCTATGCTTATAATAAAAATAAGGGGCTGTAGCTCAGTTGGTTAGAGCGCTCGACTGATAATCGTGAGGTCGGTGGTTCGAGTCCACTCAGTCCCACCAGAAAAATACTGTACTTACTAAGTATAAAGGAAGGCGGTTAAGATATTCATATAGAATGTAAATACTATTGAAGTTAAGGGAAACAAAATGAAAATAAAGAAAAAGAATTTAGGTCAATTAGTTAGTTCTTGATTTGAAAAAAAAATTTCTCCAAAATCTTTTGCAAAAAAAATTGCTGTTATTGCTCTTCCAATTTATTTATCTGCAGTCTTAGTAGTTCTTATTAATATTATTGATTCAGTAATGATTGCTCCATTAGGAACTGATAAATTAGCCTCAATAAATGCTGCTGCAGAAATAAACTTCTTTGCTGTAGCTACAATTTCAGGAATGCTTCAAATGGGCTTTATTTATTTTGTTCAGTATCATGGTAAAAATAAATACTCTGAAGAAACTAAATGTACCCTGACAGTTACTGCATATTGAACATTACTTTGATCTTGTTTGCTTGTTTTATTTGTGCAATTCTTTGCTGATTCGTTTATAAGAATATTTTTAACAGATGAAACAAACATCAAGCTTGGAGCAGAATACATAAAAATAATCTCATTTTCATGAATATCAAATGCAATTGTTTTTACTATTATTTGAGCATTAACAAGAGTGGGGAGAGCATCTTTAATTATTTGAATTTCAATAGCAAGTTTAATTGTGAAAATTATTCTTAATTATTTTTATATTAATGGAATTTTTGTTCCAAAATTAGAAGTTCAAGGAGTTGCTCTAGCAACTATCATCGCTAGAGGAATTGAATTCTTAGTAGCAATTACAATTTTACTTATTTTTCGGATTCAAGAATTTAAAGGGTTTTTAATGCCTTGGCATTTTTCATGAGAAGTATCAAGAAAAATGTGACTTAAATCAATTTTAATTCTTAATGAAGCTTTATGATCTTCATCATTAATTTTTCAATTTTGATTAACAACAAGACGGGGTGATGATGCAGCAGCAGTAATAGGGAGTGCACATGTAATTATCATGGTTTTATTTGCTACTCATTCAAGTTTTTCTGGGGCAATAGGTTTTTTTGTTGGGCGGTCCTTAGGCGCTAATAGATTAAAAGATGCAAAAATCTATGCAGCAAGATTAATGAGAATTGTAGGTTTTGTTGCTTTTATTTACTCGATGATTTTCGCATCTGCTGCATATGGTATTGTTAAAATGTATAATGTTACTTCAAGTTCAACTCTTGATAAAGCAACATTTGAACTTAATTTATTATTTGTTATTTTATTATTGTGTTTCATGAATACCTCATTTTCTTTAGAAATGGTTTCTGTTAATGTTCTTTGAGCAGGAGGCAAAGTGCTGCAAGGAATGATTGGAGATGTTTTAACTAATTGAATAATCAATGCTGTTGGGGTACTTGCTACATACTTTACAAGTATTGGTTATCTTTCAATATATGCTGTTGTATCTTTTTCAGATTTTTTTAAATCTTTTATTCTTTATTCATTATATTTACGCTATGATTGAATTCAAAATCTTACCTTGAAAAATCAAAATAATACATTTGAAATAATGAAGAATTCAATAAATAAATTGTTTAGGAGAAAAATATGAAAATAAAAAACTGTTTGTTTTGTGAGTTGCAAAAACAAAGAGAATTAATTCTTATTGAGAATAAATGAGGTTATGTCATTAAAGATAAATATCCTTCAAGAAAAGGACATCTTTTGATTATTACAAAACAACATTATGCCAGTTATTTTGAAACCCCCTTAGCAATAAAACAACATTTATGAGCACTTATTGACCAAGCACAAATTTATTTAACTAAAACATATCATCCATCTGGCTATCGTATTCAAGTTAATTGCCAAAAAGATGGAATGCAAGAAATTTTTCACACTCACATTCATTTAATCCCTGCTTATCCAGATAGTCCTTTTATTAAAAAATCTCTACCTACAAAATAGATTGAATCTTTAAGATAAAATTTCTAAAACAATTTTTGAATATGTATTTAATAATTAAATAATTTAATATATAATTTATAATATTATTGTAAAGATTAAAGGAGAGGTTATGAAGTTAGTAGAACTTGTAAGAAGAATATTTCATGAAGAGGTTACTGCATATACAAATGTTGTGCAATTAAGTAAACGAAATTATGAAACAATTATAGAACAGGATGATCAATTAACAAAAGATGAAAAGGAACGTTTTAAAGCAACTAATTTCTTTAGACATCCTAAAGCAACTAATTTAATTATATCTGTTCATCCACGATTAAATGACATGCAAATCCAAGTTGTTCGTGACAAGATAATTAATTTATCAAATGAAATTGTTAGTGCAAAGGATTTTTATGAAGTTGCAGGCGTTAGTACCCCTGCAACAACTAAAACTTCTGAAACAGAGAAAAAAGAAGAACCTTCTGATCCAAAACCAAAAGTAGGAAATTAAGCTAGTTTTTTTTATTCAATGAATAAATATACCTGCAAGTCACTGTGGGAAAATTATGAACTTCTTGCTAAGAACAAAGAAACAATTGTAGTCCAAGGACATTGCCGAACATTACGAACAAGTAAGAAGCTTTTTTTTATTGAAATTAATGATGGCACTAGTTTCAATAATGTTCACTTAGTTATTTTTCGAACCAATAATGACCTAAAGGTTTCACAATTAGGAATTAATACTCCCTTAATTATTGAAGGAATAGTAAAAAAAACACCTGATCGAGAACAAAATTTTGAAATTCATGTTAACAAAATACTGCACTTAAATTTGGTTATTGATGATTATCCACTTCAAAAAAAGGAACAGACTTTAGAGTATTTAAGAACCAAGCAAGAATATCGCTTATCAACTTCCATAATGACATACACACAGCGAGCTAGAGAAATAATAATATCATTATTAATGGAATATCTAAAAAAAAATGATTATATGTGAATTCAAACTCCCACAATTACAACTAATAATACAGAGGGCGGAGGAGATGTGTTTGATTTACAAACTGAAATTGATTTTTTTTCAAAACCAACATACCTTACTGTTTCAGGTCAATTGTGTGCAGAAATAGCAGCCCAGTCATTTCATAAAGTTTATACTTTGGGACCAACATTTCGGGCTGAAAAATCTGACACTCCATTTCATGCAGCTGAATTTTGAATGTTAGAACCAGAAATAACATATTATGATTTAAATGATATTATTAAAGAAGCAAAAAATGCATTGAATTATGTTGCACATATGTTATTGAAAAAATATAAAAAGCTCATTGTTAAATTAGAAAAATTCTATGAAGTTAATTTACAGATGCGTTTGGAACAAATTGAAACAAATGATTATCAAGAAATTGAATATTCTAATGCTCAGGAATTACTTAAACAAGCCCCAAAAGAAAATTTTAAGTTTAGGAAATTTGATTTTGGTGATGCTCTTCAGCGGGAACATGAGCAATACTTGTGTAATTATTTTTCTAAACCAATTATTATCAAGAACTTCCCTTTATCAACATCAGCATTTTACATGTATGATACTGGCAATAAAACTTCTGCCAGTTTTGATTTTATTGTTCCTGTTGTTGGAGAAATAATAGGAGGGTCGCAGAGAGAACATCGATATCAATTTTTAGAAAAACAACTACTTAAAAAAGCAAATAAAGAAACTCTCAAGTGATATTTAGATATGCGTAAAAAAGGTTATGCTCCTTCAAGTGGTTATGGCCTTGGTATTGATCGTTTAATTATGTATTTTACTGGTGCCAAAAATATTAAGGATGTACAATTATTCCCAAGAACATACAAACATATTTATTTTTAATTTTTTATGAACAAGAATTTAGTTAAAGTTAACTGCCCAATATTTCGAAGACTATTTGCTCGCTTTCTTGATTTTTTCTTTTGCAGCAGCATAATTCTACTTTTTGGTTTACTTTTGGTTTCGCCAAGATTAACTAATGAAAATATTAAAAATATTTATTTAATAAGATCTGAAATGATTGCTATAAGTTTGTTTTCATTAGTTCTTTTTATAGTTTTTTTTATTGTTATTCCCATTTTTTTGAATGGGAGAACAATGTCTAAATATTTTTTGAATATTCATGTTTGATTCCACAATAAAAAAAAGTATCAATATGAACTTTTTTTTCGGGAATTTTTTATTGTAATAATGCCAATGATCACTACATCATTTATTCCTCTTGCGTTTAGTGAATTTGAGTTTCAGGAACTATTTAAATCTACTTTCATTACAAACTGAAATGAATCTGCTGCAACTCTTCCTTTTCGAATATCCTTTTTTACTTCCTCATCCTTATATCTAGTGTCATTGATTACCCTAGTTATTTCAAAAGAAAAAAAAACAGTTTACGACTACCTGGCTAATACATGAATTTTTATTTATAAGAAAATTGAAACAAAAGGAACTATAGAAAACAAGAAAAAAAATATTAGCTTTAATAAAAAACGCCCTGGGGAAATTATCATTGATAAAGCATCATTAATAATAAAAGATAGTTGATTAAAAGAAAAAATTAGGGTTATTAAATAACTAGACAACATGGAGTTAAATTTGACAGCATTAGAATTGTTCAGAAATATCAAATCATGAAACTATTTCATTAACTTGAAAAGATTTTTTAAATTAAAAATGGAAATAAAAAGTCAACAAGGAAGAAAAAAAGTCAATATAAAGGCAATGGAAAATGAAAACTAATTACCTTAAAGATTTAACTTTAACACAAAAGAAAATTGTTACTGCTCCTTTTGGTCCAATTCGAGTTATTGCTGGTCCTGGGTCAGGTAAAACAAGAGTCCTGACTCACCGCCTTGTTCATCTTGTAGTAAAAGGAAGTAACCCAAATAAAATAGTAGCTCTTACTTTTACAAATTTAGCAGCAAATGAAATGAAGAAACGGGTTCAACAATTATTAGGTATAGATCAGGTAATACCATGAATTTCTACTTATCATTCATTTTGTTATCAATTTTTAAAAAAATGAGGAGAAATAGAACATGTCACCAATGAATTAAAGTTTAATCGTAACTTTGATATTTTAGATAGAAATGCTCAAAAAGTGGTTTTAAAGAAAATTTATAAAGAGCTTAATATTACTTATAGTGATATTAGTTATTCATTAATTCTGAGTTTTATTGCGAGCAAGAAAAAAAGTGGTCCTAGTAATTTTCAATTAAAACATGGTGAAAGAGCTATTTATGAAAACATATTTAATGAATATATTAATCATCAACAACATATGAATCTTTTGGATTTTGATGATTTAATTGTGATCACAAGAAAAATATTAGATGAAAATGAGGATGTCAGAAAACGTTGACAAAAACGAATTGATTATCTTTTAGTTGATGAATTTCAAGATACATCCCATGATCAAGCAATAATAATTAATCATTTAGTTAACCCACTAACAAACAATATTTTTGTAGTAGGTGATCCTTTCCAAACAATTTATACGTGAAGAGGTGCAAAAAGTGAATTTTTGACTATTGATTTTTGTCATACTTTTCCTAAAACAAAAACCTATGCTTTGGTTGAGAATTTTCGAAGTGGTCAAAAAATTGTTGCTGCTGCAAATATAATTAGAGAACAAATAACAACAAAATTTGATGAAGAAAAACACAAGGATTTGCTTTCTATTAGAAGAAATAAGGGTGAAATTAAATTTTATCATTTGGATGATTATCATGAACAAGCAAAAACTGTTGTGAATAAAATCCATGAATTAGCTTTAGCTGGTGAAAAGCTAAAGGAAATGGCTATTCTTTATCGGACTAATAGAGAAAGTGCTTCCTATGAGAAATTACTGCTCATGAAAGGAATAACCTATAAAGTAATTGGAGCCTATACTTTTTTTAATCGGAAAGAAATCCAAGATGCTATTGCTTATTTATCACTAATTAATCGTACAGCTAATGATTTACATATTGAAAGAATTATGAGTGCTCCAAAAAAAGGAATTGGTTCAACAACCATAAATAAGCTTTATGAGGTAGCATCAAAAACAGAAACAAGTCTAAGTACTCTCATATTTCATTCAAACAGTCAATATCTATTTTCTAAAAAAGCAAGAAGTAAGTTACAAATTCTAAAAGAAGCGCTTTTAAAAATCAGAAATAAGATCAAACAAAATTCTCAAGAAATCAATAAAGCTTTCTGAACATTTTTAAAAGATATTAGCTATTTTGGAATGTTTGAAGGAAAACTTGAACAAGATGAACGAAGAGAAAATATTGAAGAATTACTTCAAGACATGAAAGAGGCTTTTAAGGATGATACAACTACATTATCAACATACTTAGATAAATTAAAGCTTTTAGATGGGACAGAAACCATTGCTAGTGATGAATATGTTTCCCTGATGACTTTTCATAAAGCAAAGGGTAAAGAATATCGACATGTTTTTATTGTGTCCCTAATGGAAGGACATTTTCCTCTCCATAAAAATACCTTATTCAGAGAGAATACAATAAAAATAAAGGAAGAATGACGCTTGTTTTATGTTGCTATAACTAGAGCTAAAGATTATTTATATTTAAGCTGTCATGATTATGAACATACCTATACTACAAAATCCCGTTTTTTACAAGTCTTAGATATTTTTTTTAATAAAGAAGAATCAGAAAAAGTAGAATATGTTAAAAAGAAAAATCCTAAGCAACTAGCAAAAAACAATTTTGCTATCAATTCAATCATTTATCATAAGAAATTTGGTAAAGGAATAATTATTGATGATCTTGAAGACAGAGTTTTAGTTAATTATGCAAAAATAGGAAAATGCATAACAAAAAAGAAAAGTAAAAATTGGTCATGAACAGGAAAATAATTTAATGAAAATCTATTTATTAGAAGATGATCTAGATTTAGCATATTTAGTGAGTAAAGTTCTAAAAGAACAGAAATGAGAAGTAACATTATTTCAAAATGGACCAGCATTATTTAAAACCATAATTCATTCACCCATTATTAATGATTTTCAGTATTGTTTTATTCTTGATATAATGATACCAGGATTTAATGGTGACAAAATGGTGGATACTATTAGAGAAAAATACCCTCATGCATTGATAATGATGCATAGTGCCATACATGACCCTAAAAAACAAATTGAATGTTTAGTATTAGGAGCTGATCATTACTTAACTAAACCCTATTCTGCTGATGTTCTTGTGCAACATATAAAAACACATATTAGAAAAGGAATCAAGGCAAATTTAATTTCTAAAATTCAAATTGGTTCATGAGAAATTAATTTTGAAAAAAGAACTGCCAAAAAAAATGGTACTGTGATTAGATTAGAACACAAAGAAGTAGCAATAATAAAACTACTTTATGAAAAACAAAAAGAAGTAACAAGAAAAGATTTATTATCTCATATATGAGGAATTAATGAAGCAACAATCATTACTAATCGCTTACGTTCATGTATTTCTAGTATTAGAAAAAAACTTGGAAAGCAATTTATTTTATATGTTAAAAATAAGGGATATTGTTTTGGGAGTTCGAAATTATAATGAAGAATCTGGATTTCATTAAAAAAATTTTACACATTATAAAACAACCAGCAGTTATTATTGATGACAAAAAAGTTGTTCTCTGAAATAAACATTTTGCAAATATTTGTCATTTTCAAACCTCCCATTCTCCTAGAGTATTCTTTTCACATTTGAATCCATATATTTATATTGAGGATGGTTCCCAAATTACATTTTTAAATCAAAATTATATTCTAAAAAAAATAAAAATTGAGGGAACCCAAAAGTGAGAAAATGATTATTATTGTTTTATTTTAGCTACTTCCTTTTCTAATCAAGCTTTTGATGACATGTTGTTAGCTGTGGGACATGAATTAAAAACTCCACTAACAAAAATTCGCTGAGCTACTGATTTAATGAAAACAAAGAAGAAGGAAAAAGAAATTATTAACCGAGCTTGTGGCATGCTCGAATTAACAATTAATTCATTAATGGAATTAGGAACAATTGAATTTTGATGAGATAATTATGCCATGGTTTCAATAAAAGATCTCCAAGATTCAATTAAAAATAAATATTTAGCTTCATGAGCAGATAAAAATATTGAGTATTCTTTTGATAATACTAAAAATCAAATAGAAAAGGTGTCAATAGTTGGGGGAATTCAAATCTTAGAACGAATTGTCTTTTCGTTATTGGATAATTCAACTAAATATGTTGATAAAAATGACTCAATAAGTGTTTGTATATGATTAGAGGAGAAAAAACTTGTTTGTGTAATTGAAGATAGTGGATTAGGGATTAAGAAGAAAAATCTAGAAAACATTTTTGTTCCCTTTTTTTCTGACAATATGAAACAAAAGAAAAATGGTGTTGGTCTTGGTTTATACATTGTGAAAAAATTACTTTATCGATTAGGTGGGGATATTAAAATCATTTCTCATGTGAATATTGGGACTTCTGTTACATTTGAGATTCCTTATAATCAAGCAGTTTTTCTAAATAATTAAAATAAGTATTATAATATATGTAAGATAATAGGGGAGGTAGAAAATGAAATATGTTAGTTATCGGATTGGTGGAAAAACCCTTGCTGAATTACATACAAATACCCAACGTTTTTTAGCTGATAATGCAGGAGCAAGAATTACCAGTTTCTCTGCATATTATGATGGGTATCGGCATTGTGCTTTAGTTGTGATAGAAATAAATGATTCACCTAAAGGAGATATAAAGAAACCTATTCCAGCTAGTGCCACTGCATCTTTAAGAACTCCAAAAACACCAATTCAACAACATGATGGTGAGTATGAGAGATTTCCAACAAGGAAAAAAACTTTGCTTGAAAAAATAAATACAGCTAAAAGTGAATTAACAAAGGCTTCAAGAAAATTTGGGTTACCAAGAAATAACAATGTTTATGCTACTTCAACTGAGAACCAGAATCTTCAAGAATCACATGAGCCGGATTTTCCATCAAGATCTACAGAAGACAGAAGCTTTTCTGACACTAGAAACTTAAGAAGACCAATGCAAAGGCGTCGGCAAAGACCATTTCCTTATCAATATCGTAGAGATAAAAATGATCAGTTTAAAAATGATGGTCCTGATGAAGAGAATGATAATGTAAATACTCAACCTGCTTATCGTCGTAGATAAATAGATATTTTAGTTATTCATTATTTTAAAGTTTTTTCTTGCAATTACTCTTATAAGAAAAAAGTTATATTTTCTTATTAAGATTATAATAAACTTATTTTGTGATAGGAGGAACTATATGTATGGTAGAAGTAACCGTATAATGTGAATTTGTATGGTTATTCTTTTAATTGTATCTTTTACATCATTAGGAATAGCAATTGATAAATTTAATGGAAAAGAAAACGATAGTAATACACTTATTCATTTACGAACATCTGGAAGTAGTACTATTTATCCTTTGTGAACAACTGCACAAGAAGAAATTCAAAAGCGATTTAATGTAAGTTTAGAAATTAGTTCTACTGGCTCAGGTAATGGAGTGCGTGCAGCATATGAAAAGAAGGCTGATATAGGTAATTCTTCACGTGATCCAAAACTAGAAGAAGTAATTAATGCAGGAACTAAATGGAATACAGTGCGCACAATCAAAATAGCATTAGATGTTATTGTTATCTATGCAAAAATACCATCATCTTGTAATGATACAATTTTCACAACTAGTCCTGAAAAAATTATTAATGCTTATACCGGCATGACTGAAGCAATGTTCTCTAATTTAGCTTCAGCTACCGGAGACATCTTAATTTCTAATGATACCATTTCCAGAGGAAATGTTAACTTGTCTATTTCGAGAAACAATCCAGTTTTAAGTGAACTTTTTAATACTTCATGTAATGAAAATATTGATCTATATACCAGAAACACCACAGCATCAGGAACGAGAGATGGATTTCTTCAAATTGCTAACTTAACAACCAACACAAATTATGCATGACTTAATGATGATTTATTTGGAGAAATAATAGAGGCTCGTATTACTAAAAATGCTCTCCAAACAACAAATGAAGCAAATTCAGCAGCAGAACAAGCTGTTAAAGCATCAAGATCAGCTGCATCTTATATTTCATTTGGTTTTGTAGAAGGATTATCTAATACAAAGAATAGTAATGGTGAAGTAATTGTATCAATTAAATTTAATAATCAACAAGTTAATCCTTCTGAGGAAACTATTATAAATAATGAATATAAGTGAACAAGAAACTTGAATTTTCTTTATGATACAGAAAATAAAAATTTGGATCGGATTATCAAAATTCTTGATTTTTTCAGATTAACATTTTCGGGAAGAAAATTAGTTCGTGATGTTGGTTTTATTCCTTTACCAAGTATTAATAATAATTCTCATTATGAAATCCCAGACCGCTTAGTAGTAAAACTATTTCCTGAGATTAATCTCCCATGAATAAATTAAAAAATGTTTTTTTGCAAATAAAAGATAAATAATGAAAAAATTAAGTGTTAAACGAAATATAAACTTATTGGCAAATTTTAGTTGAAAAGGTGTATCAATTATTTCCGTAATTTTTGCATTAACAATAATGTTTCTTATTCTTATTTTTATGATTATCAAAGTAGATCCTACTGCTAATCGTAAGAATATCATTTTGGATGTAATATTTGGAACAAAATATGATGTAGCAAAAGATCATTATGGCTTAGCAATTCCATTATTGATGACAGCAATAACAACTTTCTTTGCTTTGCTAATTGCAATTCCTTTATCAGTTAGGTGTGCCATATTTATTGTTTTTCGAATAAAGAAAAAAAGTTTTAAAAAAATATTACAAGGAATAATAGATTTATTAGCAGGAATTCCATCAATTGTATTTGGGATGTTTTCGTTAACTATTTTTGGAGAATTTCTGCAAAACCTATTTGGAATGCAATCATCCCGAAACTTATTAACTGCATTTTTTACATTATCATTTATGATCATTCCCATGATAACCTCATTATCAATCAATGCATTATATGCTGCCAAAAAGCAGCACTGAAATGCTGCTATTGCTTTAGGCGGAACAAGTTCAAATATTATTTATAAAATCATCAAACCAGCAGCAAAGAAGGGAATAATTATTGGAATCATTATTGCCACAACAAGAGCTCTTGGGGAATCAATGGCTTTATCAATTATTCTTCAGGGAAGTGCAACTAATTATAACAATATTGGAATCAGTGGTTTTTTTAATAATTCTACCCCTACTTTAGCTTCTTTAATGGCGCGGGATTTTTTAGGTGGAGATGCAAATGCTGAAATTATTCCTCGTTTACGAGGAGCTTTTTTTGCTGGAGGAATTGCCTTTTTTGTTATGGTTTTTGTTTTAAATGTGTTTATTTTAGGCTATACTAAAGATTATTCTTGAAGGCAAACATTACAACAAATTCTAAATAAATACAAGGACCAAGCTAAAACAAGAATTGGGGGAAGAAACAAGCTCTTAAAATTAGAAGTAAGAAGAGGAAGACACGCATTTTTCCCAACAGTTTCTGATAATTTCTTAATTACTAGTAAATCTGATAAAAAAAATCCTAATGTAAAACAATTACCCTTTGATGATGAGCTTTCTCTCTATATCACAATTAGTCAGCGGTGGGATTTATTAAGAAGAATTACTTCATCAATAAAGTTTTTTTTAGAACTTCTGGCAATTATATTTGTAGCCTCATTTGTTAGCTGAATCATAATTGATACAGTATTAATTAAAGGAGCCCAAGTATTTGGCCAAACAAACTATTTTTTTGGGACAGCTAATTCAAATGTTGTAGGTAATAGTATTGGAGCAACTATTGTTTCCACATTAATTTTGATTGGAATCGTTATTTTACTTTCATTTCCCATTGCTTTATTGTGTGCTGTATATATGAAAGAATATGCTCGTCCTAATTCAAAAGCAGTTCATATTGCCAAGTTTTTTATTGATGCTTTAGGGGCAACTCCTTCAATTTTTTTTGGGATTTTTGGTTTAGTATTTTTCATTGAAACATTAAACATTTATAATCCTGAAAAATCTGTTTTTTCCTCATCAATGATGGCTGGAGCATTAACAATGATGATTGTTGTTTTACCAACCCTAATTCGATCATTAGAAGCGGCATTAAATAATGTACCAAATGATTATAAAAATGGAGCTATTGCTTTAGGCATTCCAAAATGAAAAGTAATTTATAAAATTATGGTGCCAGCAGCAATTATTGGCATTTCAACTTCGGTAATTCTTACTGTTGGAAGAATTTTATCAGAAACAGCACCACTTTATTTAACCATGGGATTATCGCCAAACCGTCCTTGATTTCCCAACCCAGGAAAAACTTTATTAGAAAATGGACAAACACTAACTACTCGAATATATGCTAATATTGCTTTTTCAAGCAGTAATAAAGATTATTTATTAGCCTATGAGGCAGCCTTTTTTTGTGTTGTAATAATTATTGTACTCAACATACTAAGTTATTTTCTAAGTAATTATGTAACAAAAAAAACAGGCTTGAAGTAAAATATAAAAGATATCAGTGAAAGTATTTAGAATTGGTTTTTTTTATACATTATTTTGTTATATAACTGCATCAATAACAGCATTGATTTTTATTGAAAATATTTATTTATTATGATTATTTATTCCCTTAATTTTTCTTTTCTTATTTTTTTTATCTAGTTATTTAAATTATTCACAAGCAATTGAAGGAGCAAAGAAATTTAGTATGTTAATGGCCTATTGTCTAATAGTTCTAGCAATTCCTACCATTATTGGATCAATATTATTATATTTAGGACAAAAAAAACTACTTCATAAATTAGAAGAAATTTCCATATTGAAAAATAAGAATGAAAAAGTTGTAATTTCTCCTTCATTAACTAAATAACCAAAATGTAAAAATTTTCAATTTTAGAAATTTTAATTATAATAATATAAAGGAAAGGAGGATATATGAAAAAGTTATTCAATAAAGTGGAAGATGTTGTTAAAGAACAATTAGAAGGGATGAGAGTAGCACACAGTTCGATTGATGTGCATATAAGTCCCCATTATATTGTGAGAAAACATCGAAATAAACGAAAGGTAGCAGTGATTTCTGGTGGAGGATCAGGTCATGAACCTATGCATGGTGGATATGTAGGTTATGGTATGTTAGATGCTGCTTGCCCAGGGGAAGTATTTACTTCACCTACTCCTGATCAAATGATTGCAGCGGGAAAAGCTGCTGATAGAGGACTTGGTGTGCTTTTTATTGTAAAAAACTATACTGGTGATGTCCTTAGTTTTGAACAGGCTGCAGAAATGTTGCATGAAGAAAACATAAAAGTACAAACAATTCTTGTTGATGATGATGTTGCTGTTAAGGACAGTTTGTATACTGCAGGTAGAAGAGGAGTAGGATTAACAATATTGATGGAAAAAATTGTTGGTGCAGCAGCAGAAAGGGGATACTCTTTAAAAAGTCTAGCTGATTTAGCAAGATGAGTTAATACAAATGGTAGATCAATGGGAATGGCTCTTACTTCTTGTGCAGTTCCTGCACATGGAAAACCAACTTTTGATCTTCCAGATGATGAAATTGAAATCGGAATTGGAATTCATGGCGAACCTGGTCAAAAAAGAATTAAACACACAACAGTTGATAAAATTGTTGAACTAATGATGACAGAAATTCTTAATGATCAAGATTACACTAGAAAAGTAAGAGAATTTAACAATGAAAAAGGAGAATTTGAAGAAAAGGAAATTACAACTACTGCATTTAAAGAAGGAGATGAATTCATTGTGATGGTTAATGGAATGGGAGGAACTCCTGTTTCTGAACTATATGCAGTTTATCGTGAGGTTGACAAAATTCTAAAAGAAAGAAAAATGAAAATTGTACGAAATCTTATTGGAAACTATATTACTTCTTTAGAAATGCAAGGTTTTTCAATTACTTTACTTCGAGTAAATAGAAGTCTTAGCACTCTTGCATTATGAGATGATCCAGTCTTTGTTCCAGCAATAAAAAGAGATCATGGATGTTAATTATTGATAAAAAAACGCTCTTAAATTGATTTAAATTAGCTTCAGAAATATTAAACGAAAAGGAAAGTTATTTAACTGAGCTTGATGCACCTATAGGTGATGCTGATCATGGGAGAAATATAGCTAAAGGTTTTCGAACTGTCATTGAAATGCATGAAGTTAATGTTCCATTTGATATAAAAGGTTTGCTGAGAAATGCGGGCATGATTTTAATGTCAAAGGTAGGCGGTGCTTCAGGAATGTTATATTCTAATTTGTTTTTGCAAATGAGTAAAAAAATTGATCCAGGTATTAATAAAGTTCAAGTGAATGATTTCATTCAATTGTTTGAGGCGGGAGTTCAAGGAATTATTGGGCGGGGACGTGCTAGTGTAGGTGATAAAACAATGATTGATGTTTGAGTCCCTTTTATTGAAACTTGAAAAAAAAACAGTGCAATGAAATTAACAGAGATTATGGATCTTTTAGTTAAAGAAGCAAAAGATAATGCAAAAAAAACGATCCCCTTAATTGCTAAGAAAGGCCGGGCAAGCTATCTTGGCGAAAGAAGCAGGGGACATCAAGATCCAGGAGCAACCTCATCTTATTACATAATTCTTGGATTAAAAAAAGCAATCTATGCTGCTGCAGCCTAGATTAGGGATTGTACTAGTTTCTCATAGCCAGACTTTGTTAACGGGTCTGTTGGAATTATTATCACAAATGAATCATGATAATATTCCTATTGCTTGTGCAGGGGGAACAGGAGAGGTAGATAATCCCATTGGAACAAATCCAATGCTTATTGTTAAAGCAATTCAAGACATATTTAAAAAACAACCAAATGTAGAAGCAGTAATTGTCTTAATGGATTTAGGTAGTGCATTAATGTCAATGGAGGCCGCTTTAGATTTTCTAGATGATAATCAAAAAGAGCGAATATGAATGTCAGATGGACCAATTGTTGAAGGATCAGTTGTTGCATTAGGAGCGGCATTATCATCAATGCCAATAACTGATATTTATAAAGACATTTCCAATGCTTTATTAATAAAAACATCCTTTTTATCTAAGTACTTAAAGAAATAAAAAAAAAGGTATCTTTCAAATTAAATATGCCTGTTAATTTCATTAACTTATAATTAAAGTGTATTTAAGGAGAAATTTATGAATTTTAAAAAACTTGTAGATGGAGTATTTAAAAAAGCAGTAAAGTCATCTGAACCGTTAATTAAAAAAAATAATGAAATTGTCATGAATGTTATACAACAACGAGCATCTCATCGGGAATTTGCTTCAAATGAATTATCAAAAGATGAAATAGATAGAATCATTATGGCTGCTAAATCAGCACCTACTTCAATGGATGGTCATTCCTTTTCTATTATTAAAGTTATTGATGCAGAAAGAAAAAAACAAGTTGCAAAGTGATGTAATCAAAAATACATTGCTAATGCAGGAGTATTATTACTTTTTGTTGTTGATTTTACTAGAACTATTGAACTCAAATCAGCCATTGAGGAATCAGCAACTGAACAGCATCTTTCACCACTGACCTCCTCATTACTAAATATTGGGTTATCAATGATGGCAGCTATTATTCAAGGTGAATCAATGGACATTGGTGCTACTTGTATTGGTGCCTTAAAAGCTGGTAGTTATAATGATCAAGGAGAGAATAGTTTCTTAGAATTGAAAGAATTGTTTAAATTACCTGAAGGAACATTTATTGCTTGTGGTGTAATAATGGGCAAGAAAACCAAAGTTATTCCTCCTAAACCTAAATTTCCAAATAGAGTTGATGTTTTTGAAAATGTTTATCAGGAAAATACCTTTACTGAACAAGAGCGAGAACAACATAATCAAGCTTTAAAGAATTATTATGTAAATGTAATTAAGCTCCCAGCCTTAGCAAAGAAATCATGAAGTGAGGTGCAAAAAGGAGCATTAGTTTATAAAAAGGGTGAGGAATCAATAATACTAAATCGGGAAAAAGCACTTTTAGATTTTTTGCATCTACAAAATATGTTAAAATCTTATATTAAACAAAATAATTAAATTTTAAATTCATTATTTATGGTAAGTATTAGTTAATTTAGGGACATACTAGTGAAAAAAAATACCATTATTATTATCGATGGATTATCACTTATTTATCGTGCTTATTATGGTTCAGTTTACACAAGACTACGAGCATTAGATGGAACTCCGACGAATGCAATAGTTACCTTTATAAAAATGCTAGAACCATTAATTTATAATGCAGAATATGTCCTTATTGCTGGAGATAGTAGAACCAAAACCTTCCGGCATCTCTTAACTAAGGATTATAAATCAACCAGAATTGAAACCCCTCCTGATCTGATTAAGCAATTTCCAATTATTGAAAAATACCTTAGCCTACGTGGCTTGAAGTTCTTGTACAAGAATGGTTATGAAGCAGATGATGTCATAGCTAAGGTAGCAAAATTAAGTGAACAAGCTGGATTAAATGCTATCATTTATACATCAGATCGGGATTTATTGCAACTTGTTTCAAAAAAAACAGTTGTTCATTTAATTAAAAAATCAATCAAAAATGATGTTGTTTTTACCAAAGATAATTTTAAGCAATTACTTGGATTAGAAAAAGAACAATTTCTTGATTATAAAGCTTTAATTGGTGATAATTCAGATAATATTAAAGGAGCTAAAGGAATAGGACCCAAGACAGCAATTAAATTATTAACAAAGTATCAAACTCTTGATAATCTATTAGCTCATATTGATGAATTACCATTAAGACTTCAGACATCTCTCAAGCAGTTTCAAAATCATTTGGATTTAACAAGAACTTTAATTACCATTACTAGTGATTTTGAAATTAATTCAACAATCAAAGATTTTAAAATTCAGGAAGTTAATGAAAAAGAAATTTATGATTTTTTAAGAAATTATGGAATAGTTTCATTTAAGTTGAAAAAATCCAGAATAGCTATTCAATTAGAAAAACCAGAAACTAAGGAATTTCAACCAAATTATAATGAAATAAAATTAGAGAATTTTCATTATCAAAAAGGGAATAAAAACTACACTCTATTTATATATTGAGATCCAGACCAATATCATCATTATCCTGAACAAAAACAACCTTTTTTTGTTGAGAGTAAGCATGATAATGCTGCTTTTCTTTATGATAATCAGGTTGTTATTTGCAATATTTTTGATTTACTAAATAATCAAGAGTTTATTACACTATTAAGTAATAAAACTAATGAAACCACAATTTACATAAATTCATCAAAAGAATTTTATTATTTTATTAACAAATTACATATCACTCATGTCAATGCATTGATTAATGATGTAAAATTAGTTTTCCATTTACTTTTTCCCCAAGTTAAAAATAACATAAAAAATATCGAACTTGAGTATTTAAAAAAGAACTTTAGTAATATTGAAGCAGTTATGAAAAATGTCAAGATAGATAAGCAAGTACAAAAAAAGGCCTTAATAAAAGCAGTACATGCTTTGAGAATAATATCAAAAGAAATATTTCAACAACTTAAAACTTACAATGATATTTATCACTTATATCATGACATTGAATTACCCTTAACTTTTGTTTTAGCCAAAATGGAAATAAATGGAGTTAATGTTAATTTTGATTTTCTCATGAAACAAAAACAACTTCATGAAGAAAAATTAGAAAAGCAAAAAAAACAAGTTATAAAATTGTGTAATGAAGAAGGAATTGGTGAGTTTAATTTGGATTCACCCAAACAATTAAGTACTGTTTTATTTGATAAATTAGGCTTAATGCCCCAAAAAAAACGTTCAACTGATATTGAAGTATTAGAAAAATTAACTACTGAACATCCAATAATAATTCATATTATTGAATACCGGAAATTAAAAAAGGTATTTTCAACATATATTTGTCAATTTTTAGAAAAAAACATTAATGGGAGAGTCTTTCCATATTATCATCAAATGAGAACGGCTACAGGAAGAATTTCTACTTCTAATCCATCAATTCAAAATATTTTTGCAAGAAATGAAAAACAGAAAGAATTTCGGAAAGCTCTTAACGTTCAGGATCCTTCTTATATTCTTTTTTCGGCAGATTATTCACAAATAGAGTTACGCATCCTGGCTCATTTGTCAAATGATCAACAGTTATTAGATGCATTTAAAAATGGAGCAGATGTACATAAATTAACGGCAGCTGCTTTATTTAATAAAGATTTAACCCAAATCACAAACAAAGAACGACATATTGCGAAAAGAATAAATTTTAGTATTATTTATGGAATGAAAGCATATTCATTAGCAAACGATTTACAAATTAGTATGAAAGAAGCAAAATATTTTATTAATGCATATCATCAAACATATAAGGGAATAACTAGTTATAAAGAAGAAACCATAACTTTTTGTAAAAAACATCAATATGTTGAAACTTTATTTAAGCGTCGAAGATACCTTTATGATATAAATAGTAGTAATGCATTTATAAGGCAAGCTGCTGAACGAGAAGCTATTAATGCCCGAATTCAAGGAAGTCAATCAGAAATTATAAAACTAGCAATGAAGGAAATAAATGATAAATTAGTGAATCAAGATTGTTTGATGATTGCTCAAATTCATGATGGGTTAATATTTGAAATTAAAAAAGATTACCTTTTACAAATGGAAAAAAAAATAATTGAAATTATGAATAATGTTGTAAAACTAAAAGTACCTTTGGTTACTATTGGAAAAACAGGTGCAACATGATTTGATTTATAAAAAAATTTCAATAAAATTAAATGGATTATGTTATTTAAGGAGGAAAAATGATTTATAAATTTCCTAAGAATTTTTTATTTGGTTCCTCAACTTGTTCTCCCCAAATATATAACTTTGATAAAGGACCTGGTAGAGTAGATGATATCTGATCATATTGATATAAAAAGGAACCGGAGCGTTTTTATCAACAACAACCAGTATTAAATCACAGTTCCATACATTATAAAAAAGATATTAAATTAGCTAAGTGATTGGGATACAAAATTCTTAATACTTCTATTTCTTGGTCGCGTTTATTTCCAGATGGAAAAAGAATTTGTAAACGGGCCCTTAAACACTACAATAATTTAATCAATGAAATGATTTTGCATGGAATTAAACCTATATTACATTTATTTCATTTTGATATGCCAATGTGAGCTCAAAAATTAGGAGGATGAGAATCAAGAGAAGTTGTTCGTTTGTTTGGGGTTTTTGCTAAGCGTTGTTTTGAACTTTTTTCTGATCGAGTAAAAATATGATTTACATTTAATGAACCAATTGTTGTTGCAACTTGTGGTTATTTATTAGATAAACATTATCCATGTGTAAAGGATTTTAAACGATGTTATCAAGTTCAATATCATTTAGTTCTTGCTCATGCTTTAGCTGTTAAAGAATTCCGTAAACAAAAAATAAAAGATGGCGAAATAGGACTTATTTTAAATTTACTTCATCCAATTCCTAAAACAAATAGTCCTGAGGATGTATTAGCAGCAAATAATGCTGACCATTTATTACACATTTGTTTTCTAGAGCCAGCAATCAAGGGAGCATATGACAATTATTTTTTTGAATTACTTAAAAGTAAAAATATTAGTATTAAGAAAGAAAAAGGTGATCAGGAATTAATTAAAAAGGGGATTGTAGATTTAATTGGGATAAATTATTATGCACCATCTCGGGTTTGTGCACCGAAAGCTATCTTAAATAATGATCAACTTGATTTCTCTAGTTTTTTTAATTTATATCATTGACCCAAGGCAAGAATGAATGTTTCCAGGGGATGGGAAATTTATCCTCCAGCAATTTATGATGTTTTAATGACTCTAAAAAATCATTACAACAATATTAAATGTATGATTACTGAAAATGGTATGGGTGTTGAAGGTGAGGAAAAACTTCTTAATGAAGATGGTCAAGTACAAGATGATTATCGTATTCAGTTTCATGGGGAACATTTAGCCTGAGTTGCAAAAGCAGTTGCTGAAGGATCAAATTGTTGTGGATATTCTATGTGAACTTATATTGATAATTGATCATGATTAAATGCTTATAAAAATCGTTATGGAGTTTTCCGACTAGATTTGAAAACAGGTAATCGCATTCCAAAAAAATCAGCATATTGGTTTAAAGACATCATTATGCAAAAAGAAGTTGATGTAAAAATCTAGTTTTGGTTAATTATAAATAAGAAAATTATTTAATAATTCAATATGTATTGATATAAATTCTAGTTAATTGATTGGAATCATTATTTACTTTTTTTAATGTTAAAAAAGAATCAGCATTAAATCTAATTAAGGATTATATATGAAATATAACTACTGATATTTTTAAAGGTGTTTTTTTATTTTTAATCATTCTTAAAATAATACTACAATTTATTTATTGCTACCTACTTTAACTTTATGTAATTTCCTACTTTAATTAAACATTAATTCTAACTCTTTTTTGCAGGTAAATTATTATGTATGGTTAATAAATTTCAAGATAGATAAACTAGCACTTTTTTAATTTTTTTTAATTTTAGTTGTAAAAAAAGATTTTTAATAACAAGTATAATGAAAACCATTATTACTTAATATTGTAAAATTTTACAGCTTGGTTTTTTTTATAGTAAAATAATATAAAGTAATTTATGGAGGTAAGTATGAGTGAACAACATCAGACTTTAAAAAAGAAATCGGGAGGCTTAGATGAATTTCTTAATACGAAACTTGTGCCCGCAATGGCCAAAATTGGTAATCAGCGGCACCTATCTTCAATAAGAGATGGCTTTGCTCTAATTACACCTTTAATTATTGCTGGAGCTGTTGCAGTTTTAGTAATTACTGTTGTGTTTGGTGGCTGAGGAGCACACCAATCATCAATCCATGGTTTATTTGCTGAATGATCAAATACTGCAGTTGCAAAAACCAGTGGGGCATCATTAGCTTTCTATGATTCTAGAATTTTAGGAACTGTTGTTTCCGCTAGTATCTTTTCAGGTACTTTAGGCAGTATTTCAATTTACCTGCCTTTAGCATTAGGTTATTTTTTGGCAAGATCTCGTAGATTTGAACATCCTGTTATGGCAGCATTAGTGGCATTAGGTTGTTTTGTAATAGCTACTGGTGGCCAAACATCTTTTTATGGAACTTCAGGAGTTTTTGCTTCTTTGGTTGTAGGAATTGTTGCAACAGAAGTTTTTGTTTCTTTGTGTAAGGTGGATAAATTATTAATATCTTTACCTGAAGGAGTACCACCTGCTGTTGCAAAAGCTTTTTCAAAAATGATACCAGTCATTTTAACAGCAATAATTATTGCTGCTTTAAATGCAATTTTCATTGTACCAACATATTTAACAGATGCAACAGCAACTGAATCAAAACAATATTTTGAACAGGTAACTGATCCAACTTATATTGATAAGGTTCAAACACTATGAGCTGGAACAACTCATGAATTAGGTAAAACTACATCAGTTGTAACACAATCAGGCACAGTAGCTGACCTTACTGCAGCACCAAGTGCTTTAGAAGGATATTCTCGTCAAGCATGAGAAATGAATGCAGCAGGAGATCGAATTGTATCAATTTATCGCCCTATTGCTAAATTCTATGAGGTAGATAAAGTAGTTAATGGCGGAAATGGATGAACATTTGCTGACGCAATGAATATCGGGCTTCAAGAACCATTCTTAAAGCTGGCATCAGATCCATCAGCTAATTTTGGGTTAGCTATTCTATATGTCTTTTTAATTGGTTTTTTCTGATTCTTTGGTCTTCATGGAACCAATATTGTTAATGGAGTTTTTGTTTTTTGATTACCATTGTTACTACAAAACATTGATAATAAAGCTGCTGGTGTAGGTGATCCAACAGTTGTTAGTGCAGATTATCCTGCCTTTGTAGGAGGAACATTTGATGCATATATTTTCCTAGGTGGAACCTGTGCTACTCTTGGATGAATCTTTATGACAATGATTTTAAAACGTCGAAAAGAAGAAGTAGAGGTTGCAAAGTTTGCATTACCTTCAGGAGTATTTCAAATTAATGAACCTGTAACTTTTGGTGTACCAATGGTTGCAAACCCAGTTTATGTAATTCCTTGAATGTTCACAATGCCAATTTTGGTAGTTTCTACCTATTTAGCACTTGATGTATTTGAAGCTGTCCCACCAACTATTGTTCAAATACCTTGAACAATACCCGCGGGAATAGGAGGATTATTTGCTACCGGTTTTGCTTATCAAGGATTATTATTAGCAGTTGCCAACTTATTGATTGCAATGGTTATTTGAACACCATTTATTCTTCTTAGTGGTAGAATTAATAATGCCAGATTAAGAGCTCAAGGCAAAAAGGTTCCTATTCGAAGAAAAATGACCCCAGAAAGAAGGGAAAAACTTTGTCACATTGCCAAAAGAAGAGTTGGAGCACAAGGAGCACTTAGATATATTAGAAAAAACGTAGTTCTTATTGGAGCATCAATAATATTAGGAGCACTCCTTATTTCATTAAGTGTAACATGAGGAGACAGTGATGCTGGTATTGCTTTAGGAGCATTAGAAGGAGGGGTTATTTTACTTCTTCCTCTAGTCATTTTTTATGGTAAGTTTATTTGACATCACTTCATGCGAGCAATAAACCATTAGAATAATTGAAGTTTTAAACAAATTATATTCTTTTAATTTTATTGTTATTTTATAATTTTAGTTGTAGACCATGTCAGAGAATCATGATTCTAATGGCTCTTCATCTGATAAAAAAAAGGGCATTATAAAAAAAAAGTATACTTCATTCTTTCATAAAGAACAGCCACCAAATGTCTTAGAAATTGATCAAAAATACCATAGCCTAACATCTGAATGGCGAAGAGTGTTATCATTTAAAGATAGGTTTTATCTTGAACTAGAACATCCAAAAACGAAGGATGAACTTTGGGAAGCATTTTTGAAAACACTGATGAACCTTTATCATCTACAAGATGGAATTCCAGAAAAAGGAGAAACCTTTGAAATGGAAGTAGTTTCTAATGAGAAAAAAGATGAAAAAAAACTGGTTGAGTTTAAAGTAGAGGTCAAAAACAAGGATACAGGAATGATTCGAATTTTTAATCAGCTTGATAAACAATTCTTCTGAGTTACCTATCATGTTATTTATAAACCATTAATCTTTAAGAACCAACCATATTTTTGATACAAGGTACTTGGAAAGTATGAGGACTCATTAGACATAGCTGATCCTCGGGGGAATTATATAAGATACATGTTCCGTAAAAGTGCCCAGAGTAGAGGTGAGAAGTTTTTGAGTGAATATACTAAAATACTACAGAATACCAACATCACCAAGCATGGCAATACAGAGAAGTAAAAATCCTGTAACTACAAGGTGGAGAGAAAAGTAAAGAAAGGTATTTAAGCCACTAGGTTCCCCCCCTCTTGCATAGCGACGATAATTTCTAATAAACCATATAACAAAAGGGAAAAATATAAAAATAAGCCCAATTACATAGGCTGCATCAATTGCACCAGACATATTATGCTTATTTTAGCATATAATTTATTTGAGGTAAAAAAAAGGAGGCGTAGTGGATATACAACAAAAAAGAGAAGAGTTATCAAACATAGCATTTCATATAATTGCTTTTGCTGGAGAGGCTAAATCACTAGGAGTTGAAGCCATCCAGGCAGCCAAAGAATCAAAGTTTGATATTGCAGAAGAAAAATTAAAAGAAGCAAGAAAAAAATATGGAGATGCAGCTCATAAGCATTTATCACTTATTCAAAAAGAAGCAAAAGGGGAACAAATTGAATTTATGCTCATATTCATGCATGCTGAAGATATTTTGTTAACAACAGAATCATTTTTGTTATTAGCAAAGGAGCACATAGAAATACAACGTAAATTTAATGATGTGTATAAAAAACTTCATAAAGAGAATTAATTAATCATTCTTTATGATTTATTAGGAGGAAAAATGAAAAAAATTAAGATTTTATTAATTTGTTCAGCGGGAATGAGTACTTCATTATTAGTTAATAAAATAATTCAAGCTGGGAAAAAAATACAAATAGATGTTGAATGCCAAGCAGTTTCCACTGATCGTGGAAAAGAAATTGCAAATAACTGAGATGTAGTTATGATTGGACCCCAAGTTAGATATTTATTACCTTATTTTAAGGATAATGTTGACACTCCAACCGCAGTAATTGAACCAATGCATTATGCCTTGGCAAAAGGAGAACCTGTATTAGAAGCTGCTCTGAAGTTAGCTAAAACTAAACAGTAGCTTGAATATAATTAAAATTAAAACAATAAAAGCAAATAATTATTCATTGATAATGTGTATGTAAGTTTATGTACATATTTTAATAATGATATTGCTTTGCTAGGAGGATAGTAAATGAGTTTATATAAGAATGAAATAAAATTAGGAATTTCACTTTACCCATCTAAAGATAACATTGAGGAAGCTTTGGCATATATTGATTTAGCACGCAAACATTCATTTAATTATTTATTTTTGAATATGATTGAACAGAATGATGGAGGTAATGCCCAACAGCTTAATATGAAAATATGTGAATATGCAAAACAAAATGGCTTGCAGGTTTCATTAGATGTTTCAATCAACCAAATTCTTCAAAAATCGCCAATAGATGCAAAAAACCTATTAAGATCCTTAGCTAAACACGGGGTTTTTGCTATTCGGGTTGATGATGGAATTGATGGAAAAGCAGAAGAGTTTGTTCTTACTTCAAATGATGAATTATTTGTTGAATTAAATGCTTCTACAAATACAGTTACTCTTGATTATTTATTGAAGAAGGTCAGCATGCACAAAAAAAGAATTGTTGCAAGTCATAATTTCTATCCTCAAGAAAATACCGGCTTAACAGAAAATTTCTTACTTAAAGCAACCAAAAACTATACACAACATGGTATTGAAAATATTGGAGCTTTTATCACTCTAAATGATAAGGACAATGTAAAAAGTGTTTGAAAAGAAAGCAATATAACCCCAACATTAGAAAGCCATCGAAAGCTTCCACTAGTAACTCAGTTTCAACACTTTCTTTTGTTGAATGATATTAAAAGAGTCATAATTTCTAATCAATTTGCTTCAATAACTGAATTTGCAATGCTTGAAAAACTAAAAAAGGAAAATTTAGTATTATTTGTTGAATTAGAAACAAACATTTCTCCATTGGCAAAAAAAATAATTTTAAATGATCCACATTGTGTTAGAGGAGACATGGCAGTAGGTTTTATTCGAAGTACTCAGAACAGAATTGTTTTAAAAAATGCAGCTATTCCAGCAAATAATGCTCTTTCTACAGGTTATTATAGTGTTGGAGATGTGCTTCTCATTAATGAAAATTTTGGCCGTTATAAAGGAGAATTACAAATTGTCTTACAGCCAAACATCAAAAGAACAGCAAGAAAAAATATCATTGCTAGAGTAATTCAATCAAATTTATTCTTACTTAAGCTTGCTCAGCCATGAATGAAACTCAGATTTTTGATAGGTTAGTTACCATCAATTACATAATTAAGTAAGATTTTTTCTTTGTTTTTTTACTGGGATTTTTCTTACTTTATTTTAAAGTAAATATTTACATTTTTGTTATATAATATATATATAAAATTTTGGAGGTAAAGTTTATGGTTTGATTTTATGTGTTTATAGGTGAGTTATTGGGAACTGCCGCCCTAGTAATTTTTGGAAATGGTGTTGTTGCAACAGCAATTCTAAAAAATTCAAAAGGAAATAATAATTCTAGTTGAGTGATGATTTCACTTGGCTGAGCATTTGCTGTGTTTGTTGCAGTTATGATTTCATGAGCTCTTGGGGCTCCAGGGTATATCAATCCTGCAGTGGCCATTGGAGATGTAATTGCTGATGCTAACAGTTCAGATTATGATGGGGGCTTAAAAGCATTATTTTCAATTCCTGTTTCCTTAGTGGGAGCAATGTTAGGTCAGGCCTTTCTTTATGTTGTTTTTCTTGATGCATACAAGCTTGAAGAAGACCATGGCTTGGTTCTTGCAACTCATTCAACTGGCCCTCTTGTTCGAAACCACCGCAATAACTTTTTAACAGAATTATTTGCAACCTTTATTTTTGTTGGAGCAGTCTTTTCAATAGGACTTGTGGAAGGGAAAGGACCAGATGCTATAGGAGGCACTGATGTTACTGACCAAATAGCCTTAAAAGGTCTCCAAACATTACCAGTAGCATTTATAGTTCTTGCTGTAGGTATTTCTCTTGGTGGGCCTACTGGTTATGCAATTAATCCTGCTAGAGATTTAGGACCAAGAATTGTTCATTATCTAAGATATGGTAAAACAAGAAGCTCTGATTGAGCATATTCCTGAGTGCCAGTTTTTGGACCATTAGCAGGTGGAGCTTTAGCAGGAATTATTAAATTACTAGTTGATGTAATTTAGTAATGATAGAGTTTAATAATATAAAAAATAACTATGATGTAATAATTATTGGTGGTGGAGTAATTGGTGCTGCCACTGCCAGGGAATTATCTAAATACAAACTTGATGTTTGTGTTCTTGAAGCAAATAATCATGTTGCTGGTGAAACATCTGAGGGGAATTCTGGAGTAATTCATGTTGGATTTGATGCTATACCAGGTACATTAAAAGCAGAGTTTAATATTAAAGGAAGATCATTGTGATTCAATGAGATATTTCCTGATATCAAAATTAGGAAAGCTAAGGTTCCTTCATTGGTTGTTGCAGTAAAGCATCATATTTCAAAACAATTGGAAACAATTGGTTCTTATGAAGATATTCACTTAGAGAATGAAGTTGAACACCTTAAATTGTTATATAAACGAGGTCTGGATAATGGTTTAGATCCTACTGAAATGCAATTATTAGATCGAAAGCAAACTTTAAGAGTTGAACCAAATGTTAACCCCTTAGTAATGGGAGCATTGTATGCTCCTAATTCATGAATAATAAATGGCCCAGAAGCAACTTATGCTTTAATGGCAAGTGCTCTTAAAAATGGGGTAAGATTGATGCTAAAAAACAAGGTTGTGAACATTGAAGTAACCAAAGATGGTTTCATCATTAAAACAAATCAGTTAACCAAGTTAGCAACTAAAGTAGTTATTGATGCTGCTGGCCATTATGCTGATACAATAGCAAATTTAGCTGGTGTTGATGAATTCAAGCAAACAACAAGAAGAGGAGAATACCGGGTATTAGCAAAGTCAGAAAGTAAATATGTGAATAATATCATTTTTAAAACTCCAACAATATTTGGCAAAGGAGTAATTGTGGCCCCAATGCTAACAGGTCATGTTTTAGTTGGCCCAACAGCATTAAATGGGGTTCCAAAACATGATACTCGCCTTGTAACTAGAGAAATGTATGATCACATAGGTGATATTGGTAATGATATTGTTCCATCACTAAGATTGCATAAGACGGTAAAAACATATGCAGGTTCAAGACCAATTTGCGTTGAAACTAATGATTTTGTTATTCGAACATCTAAGAAAGATAAAAGATTTATTATTCTTGGAGGTATGCAATCACCAGCACTATCATCTGCTCCAGCAATTGCTAAAAGAGCAGTTGAATTAGTAAAAGAAAGTGGAGTGATGCTCAAATTAAATGAGGATTTTTATCCAAAATATGAGCCACCACTCCCAATAGTTATTTAATTGATAAATAACAGTTATCTAAATAAAATAAACAAGGAGGTATTTTATGAGTTTGGATAAAAAGTATGTTGTGACTTTAGATGAGGGAACTACATCTACAAGAACGCTTGTAATTAATAGAAGTGGTGAAATAGTTTCTTCTGCTCAATTAGAGTTTACCCAGTATTTCCCTGCTTCTGGTCATGTAGAACATGATGCAGTAGAAATCTGGAATAACCAACGAGCAACATTATTGAAAGCATTAGCAAAAGTTAAGGCTGATGTTGATGAAATAGCAGCAATTGGAATTACAAATCAAAGGGAAACTGTGGTAATGTGAAATAAGGAAACAGGAGTTCCTATTCATAATGCAATTGTCTGACAAGATACAAGAACTGCTGGTTATTGTACAAAAATTAGTAAGAAGAAGGTTATGATTAGAAACCGTAAGGTTGATCTACCTAATGAAGTAAACAAGCGAACTGGGCTTGTTATTAATCCTTATTTTTCAGGTACTAAAATCAGATGGTTATTAGAAAATGTTAAAGGAGCAAGACAGTTAGCTAAAGAAGGTAAATTGCTGGTTGGTACCATTGATACTTGATTAATTTGAAAACTAACCGGAGGAGAAGTACATGTTACAGATGTTTCTAATGCTTCTCGTACCTTACTTTTCAACATAAAAACATTAAAATGAGATAAGGAACTTCTTGCTTTCTTTGATATTCCTGAATCAATTCTTCCTGAAGTCAAGTCTTCTTCTGAAGTCTATGGATATGTAACAGAAGGATTTTTTCATAAAAGTAAGAAAACTAGGGTGCCAATTGCAGGAGTTGCTGGAGATCAACAAGCTGCTTTGTTTGGTCAACTATGTTTAGAACCAGGTGATGTGAAAAATACTTATGGTACTGGCTGTTTCATGTTAGTAAATACTGGAACCAAGTTGCTTTATTCAAAAAATCAACTTTTAACTACTATTGCTTGGCAATTAGGAAGTGGAGGAGAAGTTATTTATGCTCTTGAAGGGGCAGTTTTTATTACAGGGGCTGCAATCCAATGATTAAGAGATCAGGTTCGTTTAATTTATCATTCCTCAGAAAGTGAATTTTATGCTGCTTTGAGTGAAAAAACTCGTACCCATGATATTTATGTTGTTCCAGCATTTAATGGGTTAGGAGCACCTTATTGAGACACTTCTGCAAGAGGAGCTATTTTTGGACTTGAACGAGGAACAAAAAGAGAACACATTGTTGGTGCAACTTTAGAATCAATTGCCTTTCAATCAAATGATGTTATCAATGCAATGCGCAAGGATTCAAAACTTGATATTAAGAGAGTCAAAATTGATGGTGGAGCATCAGTTAATAATTATTTAGCACAATTTCAAGCTGATATTTCTCAAACAACTGTTGTCAGACCAAAAAATGTTGAAACAACTGCTTTAGGAGCAGCATTTCTTGCCGGTCTTGCAGTAGGATTCTGAGAAAATACTGATGAAATTGCTGCATCTATTGCAGAACCAGTTGAATTCACTCCAAAAATGGATCCTAAAGAAGCAAGACGAAGAAATGCAAAATGAGTAGATGCAGTTTCCCGTACTCGTGGTTGAATAAAATAATTTTCTAGTTAATTCAAAAATTCTTACTTTCTAGGTTTTTTAGTTAAGATTATTATGTGCCAGAATTACCAGAAGTTGAAACAGTTGTTACAATATTAAAAAGTAGAGTTTGTAACAAGAAGATTGTTAAAATTAAAGTTCATCTAGATAAGATTGTTAAAAATGTAACCCCCAATAGTTTTGAACAATCTCTTACTGGTGAAGTAATAAAGAGCATAAAGCGAAGAGGGAAGCACCTTCTCTTTTTAACTGATAATTATTGTTTCATTAGTCACTTAAGAATGGAAGGGAAGTTCTATATTTATGATAATTCTAGTATTTATGATAAATATCACATTTTGCTAAGTTTTTTCCTATCTGATAACACAAGGTTAGTTTATCATGACACAAGACGTTTTGGAACTTTTCATCTTCATTCATTAAAAGACTATCAGGAAGGCAAATTGTTATCCGAACTTGGATTAGAACCATTTGATTCAAGAGTAACTGCCAAATATCTACATACTTCTTGAAAAAATCGCAGGAAAGAAATAAAAAGTGTTCTCCTTGAACAGAATATTATTTGTGGTATTGGAAACATTTATGCTTGTGAAGCACTTTATGATGCAAAAATTAATCCATTTCTTGCTACTAATACTTTAACAAAAAAACAGCTTGGTACATTAATTGTATCAATCAGAAAAATCTTAACTAAAGCTATTCAGGCAGGAGGAACTACCGTATCATCTTTTCATGCAAGTGGTATTTCTGGAAAATTTCAGCATGAATTACAAGTATATGGTAGAGCAGGTAAAAAATGTTACTCCTGTGGCAACATTATTCAAAAAAGAAAATTATCAGGAAGAGGAACCTATTTTTGTGCCAAAGAACAAAATGTCAATGATATTAAATAATAAAGTTTTCTTTTAATTGCATATTTAAAGAATTAATAAAATAATTTTATCCAAGACATTTATATCCTTGTTTTTTATTAAACTAGAAAAACTATTAAATGATAAATAAAAATTCTTTTATTAATTAATTTAAAATGGTCAGTGTTATTAAAAGATTTTTAATAAAAAGTTATTTATTAATGTTTTAATAAGAGTAAATTTAAATTGCTTTCTTCTAACTTGAAAATTTAAATTTAATATAGTAAAATAGAATTAATAGATTTACTAAATGTGTTAAATAGGAGGAGTTCAAATTAATGAGATCTATTTTTCCTTGATTAAAATCTAATAACTCCTTATTACAAAAAATTACTTTTAGCTTAATGATATTTTTTATTAGTGTGAGTACTGCACTATTAATTGTTGTTGCACTTACTAATAATAATCAAAAAATTTCTACAACAACAGACACACTTCCTTCAGGGAAAGGAAACTTAACTCCAGTAAAAACTGATTTATTTGATTTTAACAGTAGTGATCCAATTAATTTTGATCCCTTTTCTGATTATGGAAAGGAAGAATTATGAGTTATGGCAACAACTTCTGGTAATTGGGATGTTATGCGCAATAATATTGTAAGTTCATTTCATTATTTAGGTAAACCAAATACTGAATCATTGTTGCAAAGAGATGGTAATAATAAAATTACTTATGATGTAAATAAAAATGTTGCTAATTTGCCATTAAATGTCAAAAGAGCAATAAAAGTCTTTGATGAAAATAAATTTGATGAATTAACTCCAGTAAGAAATGATAAATACACCTATGTTGGTTTCTTAACAGCTGTTCATAAATATCCACGATTTTGTGCTGAAAAAAATGATATTGATCCAGTTTTAAAATCAAAATCATTAGAAGATGTTTGCAAAGCAGAAATTTCAACAATGTTTGCTCATTTTGCTCAAGAGGTTGGTGGTCATTATCAAACTGGAGGTGACAGAGCTAGCATTGCTGCACAGCAATATAATATTACTTTAAATAATCCTGATGCTATTTGACCTCAAGAACAATGAAAACAAGGATTATTTTTTCTTATTGAAATTGCATATAGCAATGGTGACTCTGTAGGCTATCGACAATGTGATGATCTCATCAATGGGAATATTGGTTTTCCTTGTTTTGATGGAAAATCCTATCATGGACGGGGAGCTAAACAATTAAGTTGAAATTATAATTATGGTCCTTTTTCAAGAGCAATGTATGGACCTGACCAAGCTGAAGTGCTTCTTCAGGATCCAGATAAAGTGGCAAATGAAGGATGACTAGCATTAGCTAGTGCCATGTATTTTTATATGACTCCAAGAAGTCCAAAACCTTCAATTCATGACACTGTTGTTGGCAGATGACTTCCTAGTGATTCTGATAAACAGGAAGGAAGAGAGAAGGGTTTTGGAGTAACTATTAATATTATAAATGGGGGTCTGGAATGTAATAAAGGAACCTCAGTAGCAACTGCAGCAAATCGCGAAAGTTATTTTCAAGGAATTGCTGAGTGATTTGGTATTTATACTGGGTGATATGATCAATCAAATTATGTTAATAATTGTATTAACATGCAAAGTTTTAAGAAAGGTCAAAAATATGATTATGAACCTTCTTGAGGTCAGGATTTTAATAATGCCACCCAGTGCCGTCTTTATTCTTGAGAAGAAGGAATGTATACTCCTTTAGTACCAGGTGATTATTATCGATGCCGAGAAGCTACAAGAAAATCTGATAAGTCCATCAGTAATAGAGGAGCTGATTATAAAGCTGGTAAGGATGCCACTTATACAATGCACAGAGATGAAGCAACTAAATTATTTTCTAATGTTTTCTTATATAATCCTGCTTCCCGCACTCCAGAATATCAAGCACCTCCTTGATTAGATAATGGTGGAGATAATGGTGGTACCCAAACCTCAATTGAAGGAGAACCTAAAATTGATCCAGTAATTATTTCAAGTGAAAATCAAGATTATTCAACTAGTGACCCAATAATATATGATGTTTTTGCTAATTATGGAAAAGAAGAAATTGAAAAAATTGCAAGTACCAGTTCATGAGAAACAATTAAAACCTATAAGATTGGATCATATTTTATAGCTGGTAAACCTAATACAGAAGAGCTAGTAAACAGAAATGCTCAAGGATTAATTGATTATGAATCAAATAAAAATAATGAAGCTCTTCCTCCAAATGTTTTAAGAGTAATCAAAGTATTTCCTGAAGAAAAATGAAATGAATTAACACCAGTAAGAAATAAGGTATATACTTATGTAGGCTATTTAACTGCTGTTCATAAATATCCTCGTTTTTGTGCTGAGAAAAATGATAATGATCCTGATTTAAAAAAACTATCTTTAGAGGATGTTTGTCGAGGAGAAATTGCAAACATGTTTGCTCATTTTGCTCAGGAAGTGGGAGGACATGATACCGAAAATGTCGGAACACAAGCCCAATATCCTGGTGTTGAATTTGCTAACCCTAATGCCCTTTGACCTCAAGAACAATGAAAACAAGGATTAGTTCACATAACAGAAGTAGGATGAACTAAAGACAGACGAGGAACAAAAACAGGTTACCGCCAATGTAATGAAGGGGCTACAGGTGATGTTGGTTTCCCTTGTTTTGATGATCAATCCTATCACGGTAGGGGAGCTAAACAATTGAGTTATAACTATAATTATGGTCCTTTTTCAAGAGTTATGTATGGTCCGGAACAAATGGAAGTACTTCTTAGAGATCCAGAAAAAGTTGCTGAAGAAGGCTGATTAGCGTTAGCAAGCGCAATGTATTTTTATATGACTCCTCGGGAACCTAAACCATCAATTCATGATACTGTTGTTGGTAGATGACAACCTACCCAAAAGGATGTAGAGACTAATAATATTAGAAAAGGATTTGGAGTTGCAATAAATATCATTAATGGGGGAGTTGAATGTGGTGGAGCAGCTGAAGTTGCTCAAGCAAAAAATAGAAAAGATTATTTTATAGCAATTGCCAAATGACTTGGAGTATGAGAAGGATGATTTGATAATCCTTCTTATAAACATACTTGTATAAATATGAAACAATTTGATGGTAATGGTTCTACTAGTGCTCATTTTTCATGAACTGCAAATTGAGATGGTTCAAATACCTGCCAACTTGTTAAATATGAAGCTGGACCATTTAATGTATACATGCCTGGTGATTATTATCGATGTAACAAGGCTCTACAAGAATCAACTAAGAATTCTGATGGTCTAAAGAGTGCTGATTACCGAGTAGGAAAGAATGCTCAATATACAATGCACAAAGATTTACCAGAAACAGATAAGCTTTATAAAACTGGACAAACAATATTTGATTATGTTTATTCTCCACCTTCAGGAGGAGGAAATAATGGTGGCACTACAACACCTCCTTCAGGTCCAACCCAAACTCCAACTATTGTAGGTAGTGAAGTTTTAACAGATGAAATGCTTAATGATCCTGATAAGGAAAACAATTATTCCCAAGGAGCAGTGGTTTGTCGAAGTGTTAAATTAGTTGAACATCAATGAGGTTCAAGCTATCCAAGTATAAATTATCCAAATGGATTAAATTATGATCCCACAAGAAATACTGGATGTGTTACTGAGAATGGGGATTTTATTGGTAATTACCGGTTTCTAAGAACGGTTGTTCAAGAAGAATTAATATTTTACTTTAATGATCAATGATATTGAAATATAAAAGAACTATCTATTGACCAAGCACTTGGTTTGTATGGATATACTCCTGATAAAGTACCAACTTACTTTCACCCAATAAAAAGAGCTTAAATTAACTAATCATAAATTTAATTATATTTAATGCCATTTTTAAGTAATAATTAGAACATTAAAAAGTTAAATCAGTAAAGATGGTGGTATCAGGGTGTTTTAATAAATAAGTTATTGGAAATTCATTGGTAATGGAACCTAAACGTAATTGCTTTAAAGCAATTTGTTTTGCTTCACCAAATGCAAGACAATATATTTTTTTAGCTGCAAGAATTGAAGCAATACCCATTGTATAAGCCCTTGTGGGAAGAGTTTCTCCTGGCTTAATAAGTTTAGTATTTACCTCAATTGTAGATTTGGATAAAGTAATAATTCTAGTTTTAGAATTCACTAAGGAACCTGGTTCATTAAAAGCAATATGGCCATTTACTCCTACCCCTAGAAGCTGTAAGTCTATTCCTCCACTTTTCTTAATAAAATAATCATATTTTTGATAATTACTTGCCACAGGAAAATAAGTATTCTTTGGATTAATATTCAGGTGTGAGAATAAATGAATTTGCATGTAATGTTGATAACTTAATTTTGAATCTGAATTTAAATTTTCATATTCATCAAGATTAAAAGTTTTGATTTTACTTCAGTCAATTGTTTTTCCATAAATGCATAAGAGTTGGTAAAGGTTGATCATTGTTGAACCAGTAGCTAAGCCAAGAACAGCATTTGGTTTTTGCTTAACTAAAGCTATAATTCTTTTAGCAACTTCTTCAATAATCAGGTTTTTATTTTTACTTATTCACTTCATTGAGCTTTGTTATTCCTAATTTATTTAAATAGTAAATAGGTTTTAAATCATTTTTTGTGAATAGAAAAAAATCCTTATCATTACTTAGATATATATCATTAAATGATTTTTTCTTTTTTAAAATTTCTCTCATTTGGTTGAATGAGGATATAGCAACTGTTTCATTTCAATTCAAATTCATTATTTGTTTGTATCTTAGAAGATTTTCATTAAAGAAGGAAATTGATCCAGCTAGAACCCCTGATGCTAAGCGAAAACTTTTATTAGCCTTATATCCTTGTAAGCCCTCTAAGGTATAATTCCCATCAGGTAAACCCTTACAAGCGACAGCATCAGTAATTATCTGAATTCTTTTTGTTTGTTTTAATTTATGAAGAATTTTGAGAGCTTCCTCACAAATATGTAATCCATCAGAAATTACTTCACAATTTAATTTATCATTGGAAAAGGCTGTACCAACAACACCAGGATAACGGTGATGAAATCGCTTCATGGCATTATACATGTGGGTAATATGAGATAATCCTTGTTCAGCAAAAGCCGTTAATGTTTCAGCATTACTAGCACTATGACCACAAGATCCTATGATATTAAGATCATTAAGGGTTTGTTGAAAAGAGATATTTGTATTTTCAGGTGCATAAGTAACAATTCTTATCTGATTACCAGATAAAGTCTGTCACTTTTTAATTAATTGTTCAGAAGGTGGAATAATATAGGCTGGATTTTGACCTCCTGAAAACTCAGAACTAATAAAAGGTCCTTCAATATGAAGGCCAATAATTTTTGCCATAGGTTTATTATTCCAGGGAGCTTTAGCTATAAATTTATTAATTCAACTTAAATATGATTCTATTTTTTTAATTGGGGCAGTAAGAGTTGTTAATAAGATTTTACTAACACCTTCATTTAATAGATATTTTAAAAACTTCACTAACTTTGTTTCATCCTCATTAAAAGCAACGTACCCAAAACCTCCATGAACATGAATATCAAAAAATCCAGGTAATGCAACAAGTTCATTATCAGGATAGTTGATTTCAAAATTTAACATTTTCATTTGATTATCCAAATAACAAGGAATACTCTTTTTCATGTATTAATTTTAAAATATTTTATTAATTATCATTATATATAAAAATTTCCCTCATATTAATTAAGAAATTTTATCTTAGAAAATTGGAATTACATTTCATTTTCATATATATTTTTTATTCATTTATAATAAATTTTAGTTTTATAATGAGATAAAAAATGTAAAATTATTATTTAAAAATAATCAAAATTTTATTATTGAAATTAAATAAATATAAGGTAATCATAAATAACTTTAATATAATAAATAATGAGGAGACTGAAATGAGTTATCAAAAAGTAATGAAAATAGGAGTATTGCTAGTTTTAACTTTAGCAGTTAGTTTTGCAAGTTGATGTTTGATAGCAATTGGCATGATTTCTGAGAATTGAGAAGTAAATTATATGATTCCTGCAATTATTGGATTAATTTGATCAATTTCCTTCATAATAGTTGCTCATAAAGTATTGTTTCATCTTAGAAAAGTTATGTATAACAAAGAAAAGTTAAATGATAAGCTCATGTTAATATTTGGAATTTTTTCTTTCTTTTTTATTACTATTTTTGGAAGCATTATTATATTTATTGGCTTGCATAAATATAAAACTGGTTCATAACAAATAAAAATTAAATCTTATTCTAACTGGTGATTTTTTAAATTAAAATTAAATTTTAAAAAATTATTATTAATGAAAATAATGTGAATTATCACTGATTTTCTGAATTGTAGTTGCTTTCTTTTGTAATTTACAATTATGAAATATTTAACTAAAAAACAAGAAAAAGGAATTATTTATCATAATAAATAGATAAATTAAAGTGTTTTTTATGTTATCTTTCTGTTATAATTAAGTTGTTGAGGTGTATATGGGATATCGTGTTTTGAAGATAGGAATAATTTTTGTTTTAATTGCAGCAGTGCTTGCTGTAATCTTGTTTTTGGCAATGTTAATTGTGACTTACAACATTGTAGGAATACTTTTACCTATTTCAGCATCAGTAGTATTTTTACTTCTATCTATTTTTTATATAGCTTTAGCTAGTGTTGCTTTAAAAAATGTCAAAAAAGCAGAACAACAGCAAGAAGAATTAAAAAGAGGATTAATATTAGGATTAGGAATTATATCTCTTTTCTTTGTTACTTTTATTGGAGGGGTTTTAATTCTTATTGGCTATGTTTCAAGTACTTCTCCAAATGCATACAGAGACAGAGATCATTTATATGATAATCGCCATGATCGGTGAGAAGATCCAACACGAAGATCTTCTCATCCCAGACCTGAAAGAAGAGATGATTATGATAGTGGAGCTCATGATGAATATGATTCATATGATTCCGGCAGAAGGGAACCACCAAGAAGAGATCATAGAGAATATAGGGATGATAATCCAAGGCCACCAAGAAGTCGTCCTCACCCTAGAGATAGAAGATTTCCATAATTTACTAATATTAGACTAAGAAGTTTATTTCTAAATGCTGATTTTTTAGATAGATAAGAAATAAACAAAAATGTTTGATTTATTTTAGTTAAATTGAGAAAACAAAATGTGAAGTCATAAATTACTAAAAGTTGGTTTAGCAATAAATATTTTTTTTGCAGCAATAATAATCATAGTAAGCTTAATTATAAATGCAGTATTTAATAACTTTGATAATGGCAATTCTAAACTGCTAAGTACAATTGTTTGATCTTGTGTTGGGATAGGCAGTTTCATTTTGCTTTTATCTATAATTACTATTTTTCATTTAAGAAATGCAGAAGAAGGAAGCACAATATTAAATGGAGCACTAATCTTGACAATTGGTATTCTTTCAAGTTGTTTAGGATCTATTGGTGGGTGATTAATATTAGCTGGTTATATTGGGACGCCTAGTCATTTAAAAGAAATAATTTCTCCAATTTTTAGACAATCTTCACGATCTCATAGAAATGATTGATATGATCAAAAAGATGATTATTATAAAAAAAGCATGCCTGAATCAGAATTTAGAAGAAATTAAAAAAATAATAATTATCAATCTAAAACTAGCCTCAAGAATCATGATTATTAATTGTTTGAATAACTTAACATATTCCATAAAGTTTATAAAAATTTTTTCATAAGTAAATGAACTATTTTCTGCTAATTTAGATAATAAAAAATAATTTTATTTATAATTTCATTCCATTTTGAAAAAGAGATAAGTTAGTTTTATCTTTCTTATTCTAAGAATTTTGGCTAATCTCAATGAAATATCTTCAATTTAATATTTAATTTATTGAATTTAGTAAAATATGAGTAAGATAGAAGTATAGTAATGATAAACATGATTTTGAAACAAATAAAGCAGTTAACAAGAAAAATTAATCCATATGCTTTTTTATCATTAGTCATTGGTATTTTAATAATTACTATATTTTTAAGTATTGTAGTTGCATTGCCAAAAATAAATAATAAGGTTAAGTTTTCGGAATCTGAAAAAATCCAAAGTGATTTATCAAGCAAAATTGATGAAATGAAAAATGTAAATGCATATTCAAGTGAATTTAATAGATTATATCAGGATTATTTACAAACTGATTTAAATTCAACAATCAACGCCAAGAAAAATCTAATTATAAGTAGTGATGGTAGTAAAAAAGCAGTTGATACTACTTATCAAGGTATTGATTGAAATTATACAACAATAAATGAAAACAATAATTATTTTTATAACTTATGAGAAGATGCTGATCTTACTAAAATTTACACTGTTTCTCGGACTGCTAATTCTTTTGGTTATGTAGCAACAAGTTCCTTAACTAAAGGTTTAAGATGCTATTATGATGTGGCGATTGTTAATCCACATTGTGAAAGAAGTTCTAATCCTGCATTAACATATGAAATTAGAGATGCAACTACTACTTATTCAACTGACTGAACCATGAATGACATTTTTCAAAAATCTAAAGCAAAAACCCACATTGTTTATGATAGTGTCCATAATAAAATTTTTTCTGATTTCAATAATCAATATCCATATGTTTTTCTTTGAGGGGATGAGGAGCCTTACACAAGAAAATATTCCCGAATTTCATCTGGTAATCATCTTACTTACTATTTAAGGGATAAATTAACTGATATAACTTTATCATTTAAAGCTAAATTTTATGGCCATTTATTAATAAAACCAGATGATGACCAACCTTTTCAGAAAGTTGCTCAATCAAATGGTGAATTAATAGATGTAAACATAAATGTGCCTAGTCTTGTTGCAATTAGATTGATTGCACCACCACATTTAGATAGAGAAAGGGGAAAATTGTATGATTCTATTACTAAACGTGAAAATCTCATTGAATCACCATTAGAGACTTTTAAAAAAGAAGATGATTTTAATAAAATTTTTCTTTATCATTTATCATTATTGCAAAACAATACAGTTATGAATCCTTGAAAACTAAATACAACTGCAATTGCTTTTAATCGATTATTATTAGATGAAAAAGATCTGGATTATGGAGTCAAAAGTGGTCTTTATCAATATCTTAAAGATATTTATTTTAATATTTTGCAGGAAGTAGGGACACCTGGCTATGATCTTAATTTTATCCCAAATAAAAAGCGATCTTATGAACAAGCCTGATTTCAATTATTTAAAGATGGTAATCTAAATCAGGCCAACCGGTTTTATTATGAGTTTTTTTCATTTGGCCATCATGTAAGTAATAATAATGCAAATTTATTTAATGTCCAACCAACATTACCATTAAAAAAACCATTTGGGTGAATAAAAAATAACTTTTTTTTCGCTGCTAAATCAAATAAAAATTTAAATTATAATACAAATTTATTACTTGTTCGAAAATCACTTTATAACTCCGATGAATATGATATTTATCAAAATCCGCCAGTGATGAATTATGAGTTATTAAAAAGCATGGCGAGTAATTTTGTGTTGAATCGCTTTTTAGGTTCTAAGGGACTTCAATTTCAAAGTCATTTTGTTAGTTTTTTATTATCAAAATATGATACTGAAATTAGCCAAAATCAAGAAATGTTAGATACTTATCAAGCAATTGGAAATATTCTTGGTAAATTATTTTATCACGCTCTGACATCAGATCATTTTTTTCAAGAAAGTGCTTTTACTGATAATTTGTATTTTGAATCATATTACAATAATTCGTTAAGGAAAGAAGTGTTTAATGAATATGATAATTCGGATTTAGGAACATTATTAATAAAAACAATAAAGAAAAATCAAATAAGAGAATCAGAAATCCTAAAAACAATTAAAATTCAAAATCCTAATGGTTCAGAAAAAAAAGTACGTGCAGGATGAAGAACAGGACAAATAACTGATTTTAAAATTAAAGATTCTGATCAATGATTAAGTGATATCAAAGATATTCTCAGTAATTATTCAACAATTGATTTACAAAAAATTCTAACAACTACTTTTAGAAGTTCTAAAAATGAAAATTTTATTCAATTTTTAAATCTTGCTATTTTAACTGGGAATCAAAATTTATTTAAAGCAAATGCAATGGATAATAATGCTATTCAAATGTTACAAAATATTGCTGATGTTGCCACCTATTTTGGTGAACCAACTAGAACTGTTTGAATTAACTCAAAGTATGTTCATAAACCAACTACTGGGATTTATAAATCTGAAAAACAAACTGGCTTATGAGAAATAGGAAAAATTTTTGAAGTTAATCAACCAAATGGAAAGTATCAGGATGTCATAAATAACTATATTAAAAGTAAAAGTAATGGGTATGATCCTCAAAGCATGATAACATGGACAAGTAATAATAGCAATAATATTATGGATTATTTACCTGTAAAGTATCAAGGAAATAATGACTTAAGTAGGGAAGTCCAAAAAGCATATCAATTTATGAGTGATAAAATTTCTTCAGAAATGCGCAATATGACTTTAACACTTGGTTTTCGCTCAATCCCTTTAAGTTTTGTTAAAAACATAATTAGCAGTATGAAAGATCAACAATTTATTGGGGGCCAAAGAAATAGTTTTCAATTTTCTAATAATCATCCTTTTTATAAAGAAATTCAATTTCATGATCCTATTAAAATTACAACATGTTCAACTAATGAATTTCAAGAATTAGTTGCTCCAGCAGATAATGAATGATGTGGAATTACTTCTAATCAAGTAGATTATACCATGGAAGCATTTATTGAATCTGCTGGTTCTGATTATATGTCATTGGTGAACACTGATGACTTTATGAAAGCATTATCTCATGCATTTTTCCAATTTAAAACTTCAACAACAACAAATGAATGATTTGCTGATTTAATGAAAACATTAATTACATATTTATGATATTTATCTTTTTAAATGAATCAAATAATGAATATAAAAAATTCAACACATATATAATAAATGCAATATGACTAAAAATACAGAAATAAATATAAATAAACTTCTCATTGAAAAAAAAGTAAATGTCAGTATTAATTATTCTGTCTTAACTCATTTATATCTTCCCATCATTGGAAATAAGGCTTTTAACTCATATTTATGATTGGATGCTGAAGCAAATTTCTTGCTCCAGGAAAATGTTTCATCTTCATTATCAAGACTAGCTAGCTATATAGATGTATCTAAGCAAGATTTAGTAAAAAAAATATTTCAAAAACTAGAAGGGGTTTCATTAATAACTACTTATTTAGATATTGAAAAAGAATATTATTTAGTTCAAGTGAAACCACCTTTATCATTTGGTAGTTTTTTTAAAAATACTTATTTAAAAGAGTTAACCAAATCAAAATTACCTTTCAAACATTGAGAACGAACAATAGCCCTTTTTAAAAAGGAAAGTATAATTCCAGAAAATGCTTTGAATGTAAGTTATAGTTTTGATTCTTTTTTTAAATCAGAAATGCGGCGAAAACCAAGTTGAGCAAAGCAAGATACCATCAGTAAAACAATGGAATTTGATATTGACTTAGTCAAAGCAAGATTAAGTGAGGCTACTCAAATTCCAATTAATTTAACAAAAAGAGTTAGGGAACACATTTCTTTTTTATCTAAACTATATTCATTTCATACAGGGGAAGTTACAAATATTATTAAATATTGTCAAACTCAATATGAAAAAATAAATGTTTCAAATATTACTAAGGCCTTTGCTGATATTTATGAACAAAAAATAAAGAATGTTCAACGAAATTTTTTTGATATTGATATTTCCAAAACAGTTTTAGCTTTATTTTCACCAATTAATTTTATTTTGGAATATGAAGATCGGCCAGCATCATCTGAGGAAATAGATTTAATACAAAAACTGCAAGTTAAATTTAAATTTTCTTCAGAAATAATAAATATGCTTTTGCATTATTCATTAATTAAAAATCGTAAAATTGTTCCTAATTACATTATTAAAATTGGAGAAACTTTATATAAAAATTCTATTTTTACTCCTAAGATGGTAGCCCAACATTTACGAATTGCTTATAAAACCACATTAAAGATTAAAAAAATAAATAAAAAAAAGAATGTAACTAATGATGAAATTGGGGATAATGTTAGTGATTTATTTAACTCTTTCTTAGGAAAGAAATAAATGAAAAAACTGGATATTTTTGATTTGAATTATAATGAAAATGAATTAACACAAAGTGTTATTAATTTAATAAAAAAAACTGCTAATATGCACCCCTTGTTTAAACAAAATATTAGTGAAATAAATTTACAAATAACTGATATTAAAAAATATCGTTCCCTTGTTATTGCGTCCGCTTTATCATATGAGGAACACCAAAAGAACAAAACAAAACCAATAAAAAAACTAGTGCGAACAAATGAATTCAATACTCTTGAGTTAGAAGATATTTATGAATACATAATTAATAAAAAAGAAAATGAAGAAATAATTCTCTTGGGAATTGATCAGAATGTATGAAAAAAATCAGATTTTTCAATAAAAAAAACATTTAGAAGAAAGGCTTTTCTCCAATATGCAGTAAATTGCATTGCAACTAGTAAATACCAAAATTTTATTTTACTTGGCCCACCAAATACAGGCAAAACCTTTTTGGCAACCCAGTTTCTAAAAAATATTAAAAATTCTAAAAAACAAGAAACTATTGCTTTTATTAATTGGAATATTTGAATTTCAACATGGCGCTTAACTTTTTCACAAATTAATCCTACAACAAATAATAATTCAAAAATTTATAACACATTACTAGCTGTTCATCATTTATTCATAGATGATTTTGCAATTCCAAGACCAAGTGAATGAGAACGAGAAGCTGTCTTTTTTCCACTTCTTAAGCAAAGGAAACAAAGTAATTTGCATACTGGACTAATTTCAAATTTAAGTTTAGAAGAACTCCAAAAAAGAATTAATCCCAACTGAAATAATATTGATGAAGCAAATAAGTCATCAATTTTAAATGATTTTAAAGTTTTTGCCTTGGCTTAATACTTGTTGTATATAGAGTATAATTAAGAAGAGTATAATATTTAAGGAGGATAAAATATGAGAATATTAATAAATGGATTTGGAAGAATAGGGAGACTTGCTTATCGCTTATTAAGTGCAGATAGTAATAATGAAGTAGTTGCAGTAAATGATTTAACAACCCCAGCAACTCTTGCTTATTTATTAGAGTTTGATAGTGCCCAGGGTTCATTTCATCGAGATAAAATTAGTCATACAGAAAAAAGCATTATTGTAAATGGAAAGCATTTACAGGTATTATCAGAACGAGATCCTGAGAAGTTACCATTAAGAGAATTAGGTATTGATTTAGTAATAGAATCTACTGGTTTTTTTAGAACTAAAGAACTAGCATCAAAGCATCTAAAAGCAGGAGCAAAAAAGGTAGTGATTTCAGCACCTGCAGGTTCAGATGTTAAAACAATAGTTTATAATGTTAATCATAAAAATGTTACTGCATCAGATAATATTCTTTCTGCTGCATCATGTACTACTAATTGCTTAGCTCCATTAGTCAAAGCTTTACATGATCATTTCACTATTTTGAACGGTTTAATGACTACTGTACATGCAGCAACTAATGATCAAAAAATACTTGATTTGCCACATAAAGATCTACGAAGGGGTAGAAGTTCCCTTGCTAATCTAATTCCAACTACCACTGGAGCTGCAGCTGCAATTGGTTTAGTAATTCCAGAATTAGCTGGTAAACTAGATGGATTTGCAATTAGAGCACCGGTAGTTACTGGTTCAATTGTTGATTTAACTGCTGAAGTTGTTCAACATGTAACAGTTAAAGATGTCAATGAAGCAATGAAAGAAGAAAAAAATGATTCATTTGCTTATGTAACAAAACCAATTGTTTCTACTGACATTATTGGAACCTCTTATGGTTCTTTATTTGATCCATCATTAACCAGAGTAATTAGCTCTCAAGACCATACTCTTGTTAAGGTAGTGGCTTGATATGATAATGAAATGTCATATGTATCTCAATTTGTAAGATTAGTTAAACATATTGCTCAATTATAATGGGAAGTAAATATTGAAAAAAACTTTAGATGATGTTAGCTTAATTAATAAAGTTGTTTTAGCAAGATTTGATTTAAATGTTCCCTTTAATCCTGATGGAACCATATCAGATTTTAATAGAATTAAAAAAGTTCTTCCAACAATTAAAGAAATTGTTAAAAGTGCTAAAACACTAGTTATTATTTCTCATTTGGGACGAATAAAAAAAGAAGCTGATAAAGAAAAACTTACTTTAAGGCCAGTCTATGATGTTTTTAAAAAAATTCTTTCTGATGATAATCTTAATGTCTCTTTTGAAGCAGCTACTGATTTTGAACATGTTAAAACAAGAATAAGTAACATAAATCAAACAGATATTCTTTTTCTAGAAAACACAAGATATTATGATGTACAAAATGATACACAAGTAAATTGAGAATCCAAATGTAATGATGAGTTAGCACGTTTTTATGCTTCTTTAGCAGATGTATTTGTCAATGATGCTTTTGGAACAGGACATAGAAAGCATGCTTCAAATTATGGAGTTGCTAAATACAGTAAGGAAGCAGTTGTTGGAAGACTAGTTGAAAAAGAATTAACAGCTTTAGAACCAATTCTTATTAATCCAAAAAGGCCCTTTCTTGCTATTCTTGGAGGAGCAAAAGTATCTGATAAAATTGGTATTTTATCAACTTTTTTAGAAAAAGCTGATCAGGTACTTATTGGTGGGGGCATGAGTTATACTTTTATTTCCTCACAAGGAAAAAAAATAGGAACTTCTATTTTTGAAAAGGATCGTGTAGAATTAGCTAATGAATTACTTCATAAATATGCAAATAAAATCATTTTACCTGTTGATTATGTCGGAACTAATGAATTTAGTAATGACAGTGATAAACACTATTTTGTTGATGAAATTCCTGATGGAATGATGGGTTTAGATATTGGTAAAAATAGTATTAAGCAATTTATTAAGGTTATTGCTAAAGCAAAAACTATTTTGTGAAATGGTCCTATGGGTGTTTTTGAGTTTCCCAAATATGCTATTGGAACAATGGCAATTGCTAAAGCAGTAGGAAAAACTGATGGTTATGTTGTTATTGGTGGTGGAGATTCAGTGGCAGCAGTTAATCAATTAGATTTAAATGAATATCATTTTAATCATGTTTCTACTGGTGGGGGTGCATTGTTAACTATTTTAGAAGGAAAAGAATTAATTGGGTTTAAACCAATACCTGAGCAATCAAATGAGAAATAAAGTAATCTTTGGTAATTGAAAGTTAAATAATGATTTAACTGAAACAATTGAATTTTGTTATGAATTACGAGTTTATTTAAAAAATCATGATAACTTAGCTAAATTGAATAAAAAAAGACTGATAATGGGGTTTGCTCCCCAAGCACCACTTTTATTTACTGCCCTAGAACACTCAACAACTGATGTGTGAATTCTAGCTCAAAATGTTGCAGCTAATTTACAAGGAGCATATACAGGGGAAATTTCTCCTGATGTTTTATTAAGTATTGGTGTGTCTACTGTGATTATTGGTCATTCTGAACGGCGAACCAAATTTAAGGAAACAAATGCAACTGTGCATAAAAAACTAGCACTAGCTTTAGATCGGGGTTTAAGTGTGGTCCTATGTTGTGGTGAATCAGAAAAAATTAGAAATGAAAAAAAACATGTTGATTTTGTAATTCACCAATTAACTCATGCTTTAAATAAAATACCCATTCTTAAATTAAGAAACCTTTACATTGCATATGAACCCATCTGAGCTATTGGAACAGGAAAAACTGCCTCTGCCAAGGATGCTGAAGAAATGGCTTTAGTTATTAGAAAATTATTAAGTAGTTTATATACAAATGAAATGGCAAAGAAAACCCATATTTTATATGGTGGTTCAGTTAAACCTGATAATATTGGTACTATTTGTGCTAAAGAAAATGTGGATGGTGTTTTAGTAGGTGGAGCATCAATCAAGGCTGCCAGTTATATTAAATTATTGGAGAATTGTTAGTTATGAAAAAACCACTTATTTTATGTATTCTTGATGGATATGCCTTAAATAAAAAATATCCTGGAAATGCAATTAAATTAGCAAAAAAACCTAACCTGGATCAAATTTTTGCATCATATAAAGGAATTGAATTAGTAACTTGGGGAGAAGCAGTAGGCCTTCCTAAAGGGCAAATGGGCAATTCAGAAGTTGGGCACATGAATATTGGGGCAGGAAGAATTGTTTATCAATCATTAACAATGATTGATCAATCAATAAAAAAAGGAGAATTTGAACTCAAAAAAAGTTTTAAAAAAGTTTTTGATCATGTTAAAAAGAACAATAGTATTTTGCATTTATTAGGACTGTATAGTATTGGTGGAGTGCATTCAAGTGATCAGCATTTTCACGAACTTATTCGAATAGCAAGTAAAGCTGATGTAAAAGAAATTTATTTACATTTATTTCTTGATGGAAGGGATACTCCACCAAAATCAGCTGCTAGTTATATTCAAAATCTCTTAAAAATTATTAAAAAATATCCAAAGGTTAAAATAGCCTTTATTTCGGGAAGATATTATGCAATGGATCGGGATAGAAGATGAAAAAGAACAAACCTAGCTTATGATTCCATGACTCTTCATGAAGGCAAATCCTTTAGTGACCCCATTCAATATATTACAAATAATTACCAAGATGGAATTACAGATGAATTTGTCATTCCTGCATATAATGTTGAAACAAAAACTATTAATGATGATGATGGAATGATTTTTGTTAATTTTCGACCAGATAGAGCAATTCAACTGAGTGCAACTTTTACAAACAAAAATTATGTAAACCAACCAAAAAAAGTTATCAAAAATTTATTTTTTGTGAGCATGATGGATTATGGACCAACAGTTATGCCTGATCAAATTGTATTTCCCTTAGTTAAGTTAACCAATACAATTGGTAAAATAATCGCACAGGAAAATTTAAGTCAGCTTAGAATTGCTGAAACTGAGAAATATGCTCATGTAACTTTCTTTTTTGATGGAGGAGAGCATATAGAATTAAAAAATATGCAGAAAGTTTTAATTCATTCTCCAAAAGTAGCAACATATGATTTACAACCTGAAATGTCAGCATTTAAAATCACTGAATCATTGTTGGAGTTAATGCCAAAATTTGATGTTATTATTCTTAATTATGCAAATTGTGACATGGTAGGACATACAGGAAGTATTCCAGCTTGTATAAAGGCTGTTGAGGCTGTTGATAAATGTGTTTCCATGATTTATAAAAAGTGTTTAGAATTATCAGGTACCATGATTATTACTGCAGATCATGGTAATGCTGATGAAATGTTAGATGAAGAAAACAATATAGTTACAAAGCATTCCATGAATCCAGTACCATTTTTTGTTTTAAATAAAAATGTTCAATACACAAGACAAATAGGTAAGTTAGCTGACATTGCCCCAACAATGCTAAAGTTACTTGGAATTCAGATACCAAAAGAAATGACTGGCAATGTTCTGATTAAGTAATTCATCTTAATAATTTAAAGGGAGTTAAATCATATTAAAATAAATTTATGAAGAAAATTGCAATTTTAACTTCTGGTGGTGATAGTGCGGGAATGAATGCTGCAATCATTACTATTACCAAATTAGCTAGAAAGGATAAGTATGAAGTATATTATGTCAGAGGTGGCTATATAGGTTTGTATCGTGATGATATTATTGAAGCAAATAAATTTAATTCTCAGGATTATGTAAATAATGGGGGGTCATTTATTTGATCTGCAAGATTTCCAGATTTCCCTAATCCTAAAAATTACACAAAGGCTCTTGAAAATTTAAAAAAACGTAAAATAAACAAACTTATTGTCATTGGTGGTGATGGGTCATATCAAGGAGCATTAAGATTATCAAAACATGGTTCAATAATTTGTGGATGCCTTCCTGGAACAATTGATAATGATGTTGTTTCTACTAAATATTCTATTGGGTTTGATTCAGCTTTAAATGTAGCTGTTAAGGCGATAAAACAACTAAGATGTAGTATGAAGAGCCATGATATGTGCACAGTTGTTGAATTAATGGGCCGAAGATGTTCTGATTTAGCTATTTATGCAGGTATTGCAACTCATGCTAATGTGATTATTACTCATGAAAATAAGTTACCAATTGCATCAATTCTTTTGGCTGTTAAAAAAGCCAAGGAAAATGGTGAACGGGGAATTGTGGTTGTCTTAACTGAATATATTTATAATGCCTATGATTTGGCTAAACAAATTCAAAAAGAAACAGGAATTAGCACCAGGGCATGTATTTTAGGTCATACTCAAAGAGGAGCAAGTCCTAGCGCAATGGAAACCTTTCGGGCAACATTGATGGCATGAACCTTATATGAGGAATTAAAAACTACTACCAGAAGTTTTGTTGTTGGGTGAAATAATAATCAACCTGCAATTATTAATATTAAAAAAGCACTAAGTATGAAAAATAAGGATTGAACAAAACTTGTTGATGAATATAATGAATGAAGAAATCTCTAATAGAGGAGGAAATATATGTATAAACATATTAAGAAAGGGAAAATAGTAGCAACAATTGGCCCTGCAATTGACGATGAAGAAAAGATAAGAAAACTAATATGCAGAGGAGTTAATGTATTCCGCTTAAATTTTTCACATGGAACCCATGAAAAACATACTAAAAGAGTCCAAATGGTAAGAAAAATAGCAAAAGAAGAAAATGTCAATGTTGGGATTTTATTAGATACTAAAGGACCTGAAATAAGAGTTGGAAAAATAAAAAATAAGTTTATTTCATTTAATGTAGGAGATATAGCTTCCATTATTTGTGTAAAAGATGTTATTGGAACAAAGGAGTTATTTTCAATTTCTCACCGCACTTTTCATCATGATTCCATGGTAGGTAATTTGATTCTTTTTGATGATGGTCAATTAAAAATGAAAATCATTAAAATTGATAAAACTAAAGGCATTATTAAAGCACAAGTACTTAATAAATATGATTTATTTGAAAGTAAGGGAATGAATTGTCCAGGAACTCCCACATCACTGAATTTTATTTCAAAAAAAGATGCTGAAGACATTAGATTGGGTTGTAAGCTCAAAGTTAATTATATTGCTCCTTCCTTTGTTCGAAAAAGAGAAGATGTAATAAATTTAAGAAAGCTAATTAGAGATAGTAATGGACCAACAGACATTCAAATTATTTCTAAAATTGAATGTCAAGAAGGTATTGATAATTTTAATACAATCCTTGAAGAAAGTGATGGAATCATGATTGCCAGAGGCGATTTAGGTGTTGAAATTCCTTACGAATCTGTTCCTCGTTATCAACGATCAATCATAAAAAAATGTTTAAGAGTTGGGAAACCTGTTATTGTTGCTACTCAAATGTTAAAATCAATGATCACAAAACCATATCCTACCAGAGCAGAAGTAACTGATATATATTGAGCCATGCATTTAGGTGCTGATGCCACAATGCTATCAGGGGAAACAGCTTTAGGAGTTTGATCAGAGGAAGCAGTACGAGTAATGTATCGAGTAGCTAAACGAAGTGAAAATGATTTAAACTTTGAAAAATTAAATCATCAGCAAATTATAGCCTTAAAAGAAATGGGAAATCCATATTATGTACTTGCAGAACGAGTGGCAGGAAGAATGAGAAATGATCATTATCATTGTGTTGTGGTAATAGTAGAAAATGTTGATCCTTTATTACTTAAAGCATTATCCATTGTTAAAACAAGATTTGGAATTGTGCCCCTTCTTGAAGATGAACGACTTGCAAATAATCTCACTTTATTTTGAGGAATTCACCCCCATGTTGTAAAAAATATTCATGATTACTATGATATTGATCAAATTCAAAAAGTAGTTAAATTAAAAAATCAGCAGGGTGGAGAAAAAGTGTTATATATTATCCCTGATCAACATGAAGGATATACTGTAAGAACTATTGTTTTTTAATTCCAAGAGCATATAATTATGAAGTGGACAGTTTATTTTGATGATGGATCAACAGAAAGCTTTCATAACGAACAATTAGTAAGTGATATTTCTAAAAAATATATTGAAAGATTAAAAATAAAACCATTATTTGCTTTAATTAATGGGGAAGGATATGCTATGGATTCATTAGTGCGTCCTGTTAAAAAATTAAAAGTAAGAATTATTCATTCAAAATTAGCTAGAATGAAAATAGTTGCTTCTTATTCAATTGGTCAAGTGATTATTGAAAATATTAAACATAAATTTAATTGCCAAAATGTAGTTTTAAAAGAATTTGGAAATTACCATTTTACTATTACTTTTTGAAATATTGATCGAATAAAAGTGCTTCAATATTTAAAAAAACAATTAAAAAAAGATCTCAAAGTTTGCCTGAACACAAGAGAAGAATGTGTATATCATAATGCTAATAGTATTTTTCAAGAACCAATAAATTATAATGCTGGACAAGAAGTATTAGCTTATGATGATTTAATTAATTTCCAGTTAGAAAAATGACAAGAAGAAAATGAAAAAACTAGTTTGTTTTTTCAGTTTTATCTTGAAAAAGATGATAATTTTCTTAATTTAACAAAAAGAACAAAAACAATTGATCATCGAATTTTAGGAAAAGAACTTGGTTTATTTTATTTAAAAGGAGAAAGTGCTCCAGGAATGCCTTATTGATTACCTAATGGATTAATTATTAAGAATGAAATAAAAAAATACTTACAAGAAGAACAGAGAAAAGAGGGCTTTTTAGAAGTAGAAACACCAATTGTTGGAACCAAACAACTTTATCAACAAAGTGGTCACTTAAAACATTATCAGAGTGAAATGTTCAAATTAGATGATGAACAACATGGAGCTCAATATTTGCGACCAATGGCTTGCCCTCATCATTGTGATCTTTTTAAAAGAATACCAAGAACTCATAAAGATTTACCCCTAAAATATTCTGAATATGCTAAATTATATCGTAAAGAAAAACGAGGAGGCCTAGTAGGGCTTGAACGAGTTACTTCAATGGAATTATCAGATGCCCATATTTTTTGTACTGAAAAAGATGTTAAAAAGCAAATAAAAGACTCTTTTGTACTTATTCAGCGGGTGTTAAAAAATCTGGGAATTCATATTCATCAATACACAATTGCTATTAGAGATTATTTTGATACTAAAGGATATGGAGGAGATCCAGAAATTTGATTAAAAGCTGAGAAGCAAATAATTGATTTAGCAAATGAAATGAATTTGAATTATCAAATTGTTGTAGGGGAGGCTGCTTTTTATGGCCCTAAAATTGATCTTGAAGTAATTTCTCCCCATGGATCTCAATTAACAACTATTTCAACTATTCAAATTGATTTCTTTTTACCAAAAAAATTTGAATTAACTTATTTAGATGAAAAAAAGCAAAAACACTATGTAGTTATGATTCATCGGGGAATTGCCTCAACTTTCGAACGACTTGTTGCTTTTATGCTTACCCAAAACAATGGTTATTTTCCCTTAAGGTTTGCCCCCATTCAAGTTGTAATTATTCCAATTTCTATTATGTCAAAAAAAATAATTCAATATGCAAACCAAATTTATGATAAACTTACTAATGAAAAGTTTCGTTGTCAACTAGATCTTTCTGAAGAAACAATAGCAAAAAAAATCCGAAGAACTCAAAAATTTAAACGGAATTACAGCATCATTATTGGTGAAACAGAATTAAAAAATAAAACAATTTCTGTTCGTAAATATCAGTTCAAGGAAACTTCAGTAGAGAAATTAGCTGATTTTATGAAGAAATTAAAAGGTGAAGTATTATTTGTTAAATAAAAAAATAAAGCTTTTATCACAAAATCAAAATAACTTTTCAAAGAAGAAGCAGTTTGGGACATTTGTTGATAATATAACACTAAATGCTTGAATTGCTCAAACCATTGGCCATGTTGTTATTGAGGAATTCAAAATCTCATGGACAAGCAAATTTTGAGTGAATTATTATTTTAAATTCATTTTACCTGCATTTGGTTATTCAGACAAGTTAAAATTAAAAGATAAATTAAAAGATGGTTATGGATGAATTAACATTCTTAGAAATACTTATCACGCCTTAATTGCCTATGCTTTAAGTAATGAAGAAGAGTTTCGGGAATTTCAACTAGAATTAATTGAAAGAATTGCTCATGAATTAAAACAAGCAGCAAAAAAAATAACTTATAATCCAGCCCATTTATTACCAAAAAACGTTCTTGAATTTGAAATTCTAAAATACATGCAACAAATTAATCACCAAGAGACTAATGTTACATTATTTAGACATGCTGCATTAACCCTCCTTGATGAAGCAGCCATTATTTCTGATTATCTTAATGAAATAATAAAAAAGCAAGAAGACAGTATTATTCAAATAGTTGTTCCCTCAGTTGATTACTTTAATAAAGCATTGAAACCATTACTGATGCTGCAAAAGTGTAAGTATTTTATAAAGGAAAGAAAATTTCTGAGCGAGACCTTAATTTGTAAAGCATTACTAGTAATAAAACGTATTTATGATTATGATTATAGATATAATGATATCATAGCTTTGCTTTCTTTAATTCAAAATTATTCCATTAATTTAGAAAATGAAGAGATCTTAATTGCGGATTTAATTCCCTTTTTTATTAAATATAATATTTCCCAAGAACGATTTTCACTCAAAATAGAACCTAAACATCACCAAGATTTAAAATTTGATGAATTTAAATTATTCTTATGAAAACTGTTTAAAGAATTTACACCTTTAGATAATGAAGTAATAAGTAGCCAATTTCAAAAGTATTGAAAACTATTAAAGTGTCTAATTGGACAAGAAAATCTTTTAACAATTAGTTGTTCTGAAATCTATTTATTTTTTAATGAACTAACTAAATACGATGATTTTTTGCATTCAAAAACTACTGCTAAAGATACAATAACAACATTTTTAACAAATTTTGTAGAATCAATTCCATTAAAAAAACAAAAAAATTACAGTGATGAAAAAATAATTATTACAAATACTTTTGATGTCATTAATGAAGCTCATGTTGTTATTTTTATGGGTTCTGATGCAAATAAATATTTATATAGTCAAGAAAAACTTGATTTACCATTCAATCAAATTAGTAAATTAATAAACTTTTTCTCATCTTATGAAAAATCACAATTAGAACTTTATCATTGATCAACACAATATCTAAGTGATTTTCATTTCATGGGAGTTGATGAAATCCTAATTACTTATGCAAAATATCAGGACACAACAAAAATGCTCATTTTAAATCATCATTTTCAAAAATTATGAAACATAGCAAAGAATACTTTAATAAAAAAAAGAAATTACCTTTTAAAACAAAATGAAATTTTGACTAAGGAACTTCTGGTTGATTCAACATTAACAAAGGAACTATATTCAAAAATAAAAAAAACAATCAGTTCAACTAGTCTTAATGTGATGTTTAATGATAATTATTCTTATCACATCATCAATGGAATTGGAATTAACAAGTATACTGAAGTTCGTTTTGATGCTGGTGCATTAGGAAGTTGAATTCATGAAATTATTGCTTATTTTTATGATGAAAAAAAGCATCTTCATTTAGAGCAACCAATTACTACTTTTACAGAATGAAAAAAACAACATCCATCACAAGGATCTGTTGGAGTTAAAAAAAATACACAGAAAATAGAATTGATCATTAAGGATATAGCAAGAAAAGTACCGCATTACCAAAAATTAAAACAAGAACTCACTCTTAATGAATATGAATTAGAATACTGGATTACTTATATTGCAAAAAAGACAGCAAATTTCTTTTATTGATTATCTGAAATATATATAAAACACAATATTAAAGTAGAAGATACAGAATTAAAAATTAGTGAAAAAAAAGCTTTTCCAGTTTACATTAAGGATTTTTATGAAACAAATAATCCATTTGAAGTTCGTGGAAGCATTGATCAAGTAATTAGTTATCAAAATCCAAAAACTAATAAAAAAGAATATATTTTGCTTGATTTTAAAAGTAGCTCTAGTTATAGTCAACTTAACATTAGAAAAGTTATTCTTTGCAGTGATAATCAAATCATGTTGTATTTACGATCTTTTTTTACTAAACTTAGAAATAATGAAATTATTCGGGGTTTTTTTTATATTCCCTATTTTAGAAAAAAAAGTGAAGAAAAAACTGATCTCTTTTCTGATGATATAAAAGCAGAACCTTTAACTAATTTAGAAAGAACAATAAGGATATTTGGTCATGCTGAAAATGGTTTTATTAATTTAAATCAAAACATAACAAAAACAATTTTGAAAAATAAAGATTTATCAAATAAATTTATTACAAATAAACATTTAGAAATTTTATTAGAATGGTATGATAAACAAATTGTTGCCAAATACAATGAAATTAAAGAAGGAATTTTATCAACTTATTCTCATTTTCAAAATATCTATAATCCCTTATTGGTAATGCTACCATCAAACTGAATATTTGAAAATGAAAATATTGAATTAAATATAAAAAATTCTTATAAGTATTTTATTTCTACAATAGATAACTGAGAAAAAAAAGATTATGATGACAGATGAACCTATATTCAGAATTATAAAAAAGGAATGTAGATGAAAAAAATAAGTTTTACTGCTTCGCAATTTCAAGCAATTATTTCAAATAAAAAATTAATTGTTGTTAATTCTTCAGCTGGAACTGGAAAAACAACAGTTCTTGTGGAACGAATTTTTAGAATTATTTCCAAAAATAAAAATAGTATTAGACAAATATTGGCCTTAACTTTTACAAATAATGCTGCAGATGAAATTAAGATTCGTCTTCAAAAACGATTAGAAGAAGCACTTTTAGATGAGAATCTTGACGCTACACATGAACATCACTTAAAAGAACAACTTTTTTTATTACCCAATGCTTATATTTCTACTTTTCACTCTTTTTGTAAACGTTATTTAGAAGAACAAGTTGATCAATATAAATCAAAAACAATTTCAATTGTTGATCCAGAACATTTTCAGATCATTGTAAAAGATTGTATAAAAAAAGTTATTGACAAATGAATCAAAACAAAAAAGCATTATGATTTATTATTAAGATTTTTAAAACTAAATAATGACAATCTTAGTAATATTGTCATTGATCTTCATAAAGAGGCATTATATCAAGGGGATGAATTTAAAATTTATGTAGAAAAAAATCTTAAACTTTATGAGAATCCAAATAATCATGAATTAGTGACCATTACTAATAATGATTTAGGATATGAGGCATTTTGTCATAAATGCCCACGAGCTTTTTTGACATTGATGAAAAAAAGTTTTTTAATTCCATTTATTGCAAAAAAACTTGAAACAGTTTTTGCAAATGATAAAGAAAAACTTAATAAAAAAAATAATAAAAAACTAAATGAAATTTGTAAACAAGCATTAAATGATAGTGCATACTTCGATCAATTAATTAAAGATCTTATTGATAAACTCTTAACAAACTTAGCAGATTCAAAAAATAATAATGATAAAGAACAGCAAAAAATAATAAAGTTAGTTGAGCAGCTTCTACATCAAAAAGAAAATATTAATTATTATCTCTTAAATAATGATTCACAAAAATTGCTAGAGAAATTCTATAACTTTGTACTTGAAATTTCTGATGAAATTACCATCAGACTGCAGGGACTAGGACTAAGTACTTTTGATAATCTCATTTATTGATTTTGAAATGAGTTTAAAAATCCATCTGATAAATCACTTTCACCTTTAATGAAATCAGTTATGAATCAATTTCAACATATATTAGTTGATGAATTTCAAGATACATCAGTATTTCAATACAGATTTATTAGACAATTAGAAAATAAAAACATTTCCATTTTTTTAGTTGGGGATAGTAAGCAATCAATTTATCGTTTTCAAGATGCAATCCCCAAGCTTTTTATTGAAGTGATGGAACGTGCTCAAAAAAGAAAAGATGGAGAGGTGATCTCTTTAAGAGAAAATTTTCGCAGTAACAATGAAATTATTTCATTTGTGAATCAGGTTTTTTCTGAAATAGGAGATGTAATTAGTATTGATAGTGAATTTCGCTATGCAGAAATTGATCACTTAATTACTAGTACCAATTTTTCTAAAAATAAAAATTCATTAATAAATATTAGTTTTCATAAAAACAATCAGAATTATAAGATCAGAGTATATGAATTACTTGAAGCAGCATTAATTCATATCAAAAAAAGCATCAATGAAAGTAATGGAGAACTAAAGTATAAGGATTTTATGATTTTAGGTAGACGTAATTTTAATTATGTTTCAGTAAAGAACATTGCTAAAGAGTTGCAAATACCAATTAAAGGGCAATTTAAAATAGTTTTTTTAGAATCTAGTTTTTATTGTATTTTTTATAATTTTCTGCGAATTATTTTTAATATTAATGATGATGTGGGCCTTCTTTCTTCTTTTAAATATGTGTTTAATATTTCGGAAGCAGATATAATTCAAATCAAATTATTTTATCACAAACAAAACACAAGTGATCAGTTTCTTCATGAATCATTTTTTAAACTTTGTGAAAAATATATTCAAGCACAATCAAAAGATAATTCTTTAGTCAAGAAACTAAAATCAGTATTTATAACTATTAGAGAGATTCAGAAATTTTTTAGTAATAATGGTTTATTAACTAGCGTTGAACATGTACTTTTTACTCATGGTTTGTATCAACAAATGACAAAATTTCAAAATGCGAGTGAGAGTATACAATGATGAAGAATAATGAAAAACATCATTGATAAAGTAAGTTCTTCTGTAAATAAAAACTTATCTGATTTAATTGATGCACTTAATCCAATTAAACCTGGAATTGCATTTAAAAAACAAGATAAATGAGATATTATTGAGGATGAGAATGCTGTTAGCATTTTAACTGCTCATTCAGCAAAGGGCCTTGAAGCCAAAATTGTAATTTATATTAATGAAGTTAGCAGAAGTGCTCAACCAATTGATGTTGATCCCATTTTAGGAATTCATACAGATTATGAATCTGATGAAGAATCATTAAAAATTTCTCCTCCACAACGAGTTTTTATCAATGAACAAGAAAAAATATTAACTTTGTATGATGAATTAAGATTACTCTATGTTATTTTGACAAGAGCTAAGGAACAATTTATAATTATAAATCATACAAATGTAAGTGTAACAAAAAATTCTAATGAAATATTAAGTTTTAAGAATTTGATGAATGTCACTAAAATCAGAAGTTTATGAGATGCCTTACAAAAACTTTCTGTTTGAAAAAAGAATTTTATTAACCAGTCAACTAGTATTGATGAAATTAATGCTTTTTTAGAAGAATTTATTTCAAAAGAAAAGAAAGATATTCAAGAGGAAATGATATTCTTTAATAAAAAATTATGTATTGAGAAAATAAAAAAGGATAAGGATTTAGTAGAAGAAGTAACTGCAAAAACTTATGAACCCCTTGCTTTTAATGATAAAGCATTACAATATGGCTTAAGGGTGCATAAATTAATTGAATTGATCTTAAGAAGTTTATCAAAGATAAAAACTAAAAATGCATCAATAATAATGGAAGTAGGAATGACAACATTAAATAAGCTTTTATCTGATTTAAAACTAATTGAAGAAGATCATATGATTAATTCTTTAAAAACAGATGCCTTATTATTTTTTAAAAATAAGAAATTTATTGAATGATATCTTGAAAAAGAAGTCAGGTTAGAATCAGAAGTTGATTTATTTTTGAAAAATAGTGAAGGAGAAATGATTAAGGGGAGAATTGACTTGTTGATTTTAAAACCAAATAAAACAGCTATTATTGTAGATTTTAAAACAGATGTAGTGGAGGATGAAAAGACTTTAATTCTTCACCATCAAGATCAATTAAGAATGTATAAACAGGGAATAAAAGGGAATTATATCAAAGTTGAGACTTTTTTGTTTTCAACTTACTTAAACAAATTAATTAAAATTGATATATAATTACTATAGGAAGATGTATAATAGTTTTTATGAGAGTTTGCCTCCAGTAGATTTGGGGAAGAGTAGGGTTTTGTCCTTGTTGGTGGCATATGTTATGTATGCAATCACGTTTTTAATTTTAGTTGCATCAGTAATCGCCAACCAAATTGAATTAAAAAAGCCTGATTATTTACTAATTGCAATCATTTTAGTTCTTTGTTTTTCAGTAGGTAAAGTACTTATCATGGGATTAACAACTTTATTTTCAACTTATGTAAAAAAAACATATAAACTTACTTATAACTCCCTGATGATGTTAAAACGGGGATTAATTTTTCAGTTATTTATCTTTGCAACTATTTTTTTATTAAAAATTTATCAATTTAGTGCCACTCCTATTACCACAGTTATTATTCTTGTTGCTTTTGGGGTACTTGCCATAGAGGCTGGAGTGCTTTTTGCAGCTTATGGAAAAATCATTAAACCTTATACTGAAACAATACGAAACAAGTTTATGGAACAACAACAAAAACAATATCAAGGATTTCAACAAGCAAAACAGAAATCTGCAAATTGAGAAAATCCTGTCCAAAATAGTTTTGTAAATATGAATTTTGTTGATCAAGCAAAAAATCAAAACCAGGAAATGTCAAAACATGAAGAAGAAAAAATGGCCCGAGATGCTAATGTTCCTATAATTGATATTTCTGAGGATCTTGAAGACCGGGTTTTGTCAACTTCTGAAAACATAGTGGAAAAAGATACTAAAACTAACAATAAAAAAGACAATAATGATAATAATAAAACAATTTCAGCATTCTAATTTATAAGATGAATGCGCTCTTAGTAATAATTCTTATTTGTAAAGTTGGTAGTTCTAGTGATGAACATGTTAAATTTAAAATTATACAAGGTAGGTAGATTTGAAAAGAAAAAAACGAAAAATAATAACTAGTTCAAAAAAAACAAAATTTCTTTTGAACCATAATATCAAGGCAGTTGAGGTTAAATTGGTAGGTCCAAATGGAAAAGTCGAATTAGTCAGATTAAGAGAAGCATTATCAAGAGCAGAAGAAAGTGGATTAGATTTAATTAATATTACCCCTAATAAAAGAATACCAATTTGTAAGATTCTTGATTATGGAAAATTTAAATATGAACAACAAAAAAAGGAAAAATTACAGAAGAAAAACCAAACTAAAATTATTAGAAAAGAATACCGGATTGGAGTTCTTACATCTGATTATGATCTTAATTATCGTAAAAAACAAATTATTGAATCATTAAAAAAAGGTTATTATGTAAAAGTATCATTAAAACTTTATGGAAGATTTCTTGGCATAACTGATGCTGGTTTTGATACTCTTCAAAAATTAGCTGATGATCTAAAGGAATATGCTGATCTGGCTAAAGGGCCCATTCGGGGAATGAATGCTCGTTATGTTGATATTTTTTTAGTACCTAATAAAGCTGTTTTAACAAAATTAAAAGAAATTCAAAGAAAGAAAAAAGAAAAAACTTCAAAAAAATTAATTCAAAATAATTTAAAAAAAACTACTGAAATAAAAACTGATGAATCAACAAAAAATGTTAGTATTGATTTATCACAAAAAAATGAACAAAAAACAATTTAATTCTAATTATCTGTATAATAAAAAAAGATAGGATTAATGATAGATGGCAAATAAGCAAAAAACCCATAGGGCGGCACAAAAAAGATTTCGAAAGACAACAACAGGCAAAATTATTCGTCGACAAGCTTTCATTGGGCATTTAGCTAGAAAAAAAACAGCAAAACAGCGACGGCAATTACGAGGCCCAAAAACAATGACCAAAGGTGATGCTAATCGTTACCGAGATTTCATTAATTAAGTTAAGGATTAAAAATGGCAAGAACAAAAAATGCAAAACAAACAAGAAATAGAAGAAAAAAAGTACTAAATAAAGCTGAAGGATATTTTGGTGCTAAACATCGAGTTTTTAGAGTTGCTAAAGAGCAAGTTCTAAAATCTGAAAAGTATGCTTATCGAGATCGCCGAAACCGAAAGCGTGATTTTAGAAATTTATGAATTCTTAGAATTAATGCTGCAGTGCGTAATGAGGGAATGAAATATTCAGAATTTGTCAATGGTTTAAAAAAAGCTAACATTAAATTAAATCGAAAAATTCTTTCAGAATTAGCAATTAATGAAAAAGAAGTCTTCTCACAACTTATTAGAATTATTAAAAATACCTAATAGTATTTATTTATTGTGATAATAAATAAGGAGAAACATCAATTAAGTTTCTAATGAAAAAATTTAATTATTAAATGATAGTAAATATTATCTATAAATAACTATTATAATAAAAATAGAGAGAAAACAATGTTTGGAGGTTAGAGTGGCAAAGAATACAGTAGTGAGAGATTTTATAGGAATAGACTTAGGATCAGTAAATACAATGATTTATGTTGCTGGATTAGGAGTAATTTTTAATGAACCAACTGTGATTGTTTTTGATAGAGAATCAAATGAAGTGGTGGCAGTTGGAGAAGTTGCTTATAAAATGATTGGTAAAACTCATGAAAAATTAAGAGTGGTTTACCCAATAAAAAATGGAGTTGTAGTTGATGATGTTGCCTTGATGGCATTTTTCATTTACATTTTTGATAAAGTAAAAATTGCAGATTTAATTTCTGAAATGAGAGTGATGGTTCCAACACATCCAGAAGCCTCCAAGGTTGATTTAGATACTCTTCAAAACGTGTTAGAAAGAGTTGGTTTTACTAAAATTTATTTTGAAAATAAATTAAAAATTGGAGCCCTTGGAAGTGGGATTGACATTTATAAAGCTAATGGAAGTTTTATTATTGATTTAGGAGGGGAATCAGTTAGTTTTGGTGTTGTTTCTCTTGGGGATGTTGTTGTCTCAAAATCAATTCCTCTTGGTGGACGCAATATTGATCATGCCATAGTGAGATATATTCGTGAAAAATATAACACTCTTATTCATATCAATGATGCAGAAAAAATTAAATGAATTGCCTCCCTTTATCTTGTTCATGAAAATCGGGTTTTTGATGTTTCTGGATTAGATTTAATTGAGGAACGGCCAAAACAAATTCAAGTAACTACTAGTGAATTAAAATATGTTCTTATTTCAATTCTTCAAGAAATAGTTGAAGCAGCAAAAGAGGTTTTTGGTAAGACTCCACCTTCATTAGTTGCTGATATCATGAAGAGTGGCATCATGTTAACGGGAGGAACAGCCCTATTAGAAGGAATTCAGGAATATATCCAAAATAGTTTAGGGGTTGAAACAAGAGTATCAAGAAACCCAATGTTAGCAATGCTAGAAGGTACAAGATTATATGAACCACACCTTTTACCTTATGATGATATAAAAGAAGATGATGAAGAAGAAGAATCTTAAAATCTACATTTTATAATGCCAATTTTTAAATATAACTACTTGCATAAAGATCTTATAATTAAGATTGATGAAGTAGCAAAACGCAGTGAAACCAGTGTCTTAGTTGAGTATGATGATTCAGTTGTTTTAGCAACAATATGTTATAAGATTCCTGAAACATTACAAACAGATTTTTTACCATTAACAGTGCAAGTTAATGATAATCTTTATTCAAAACAACGTATTCCTGGAAGTTATAATCGTCGTGACAATCGTCCTTCTTTAAGTTCTACCTTAACTTCTAGAATCATTGATCGCTCAATGCGACCACTTTTTGATCAATATTTTTTTGGTGAAACCCAATTATTAATTAATCCAATTGGAATCAAAGTTTCCTCAGAACCAACATTTATTTCCTTTTTAGCAGCATCAATTGCTTTAGCGGTTTCAACAATTCCTTTTCATTATACAGTTGCGGGTTTAAAATTTGCAATTATTGATGAAAAATTAATTCTGAATCCTTCCATTGCTGAACAACAAAATGCATCTTCTAAAGGTTTTGTTGCTTATACAAATGGAAAATTTGTAATGATTGATGCAGAGTTTAATGAAATGGAAAATCCCTTGATCATAAGTCGTCTTGATGAATTAATTCCTAATTTAAAAGAATTAGAGCTTATTATTAAATCAGTTCAAGAACAAGTAAAAAAACCAAAACAAGATTTCAGAAAATTTAGTTTTGCTTCAGAAATTATTAACTTATTCACAACTAAAAGAACAAGATTTATTGATATTCTTAATAATGAACCAAAAAATAATAAAGAAGATTTAATTGATACTGAACTGAAAGAAATTGAGAAAATGGTGCTTTTAAATAAGCCTCCTGAAGAAGCTATTATTTTAAAAAATGAAATGGCACTTTATAAAGAAGATTATTTTCATTCTTTACTAGTTGAATATTATTCACAAACTTCCAAGAGGTTTGATGGAAGAACAGCAACAGAACTTCGATCAATAAATGGTAATGTAAATTTGATTAAACAAAGCCATGGTTCTGGTTATTTTATTCGGGGGGAAACAGAAGTTCTTTCCATTGTTGTCTTAGATTCATTGGATCGTAAACTCCATGCAAATGATATTTGACATAATTTAGATCATGATGATACTTTTTTTCTTCATTATTCTTTTCCTGCTTTTGCTGTTGGTGAAACTTACCGCATTGGCCCCCCTAAGCGAAGAGAATTAGGACATGGAGCACTTGCTGAGAAAGCAATTAGAAAAATACTCTTAAATGGAGAAGAAAATTATACATTACGAATTAATTGTGAAGTTTTATCAAGTAATGGAAGTAGTTCTCAGGCATCTATATGTGCAACTTCCTTAGCATTATATGATGCTGGAATTAAAACAAAGGGACATATTTCAGGAATTGCTCTTGGTTTATTAACAAAGGAAAATGGTGATAAAATCATTTTAACTGATATTGAAGGATGAGAAGACCATTATGGAGAAATGGATTTTAAAGTTGCTCATACAAGAAAGGGAGTTTGTTCAATTCAATTAGATTTAAAAAATGATGGAATTGAACTAGGAACTATTTATAATGTTTTAAAACAAGGTGAACAAGCTAATACAGAAATACTTAATCTTTTGTATTCAATTCTCCCAGTTCATCGAAAAGAATATAAAGATAATGTGTTAAAGATTGTTACCTTGAAATTACCAGAAGGGAAAACAGGAGCTCTTATTGGTCCGGGGGGAAAGAACATTAGAAAAATAATTGCTGATAATGAAGGATTACAATTATCTGTTGATAATGATGTTGCTTTAATTTATCACCAAGATATAAATGTGGTTAATAAAGTTGCTCACGAAATTGAATCATCCTTAGGAATTATTAAATATAATGTTGAAGTTAATGCTCCAATTGTGCGGATTGAAGATTATGGAATTTTTGTTGAAGTTAATAATGTCTGAGCTTTAATTCATCATACAAAATTACCTTCACTTGCTAAAAAAAAGGGATTAAGAAATTTCTATAAAATAAATCAAATCCTTAAAGTAATTCCATTTGCCAGAGATGAAAAGGGTAGATTACAAGTTCGATTAAAATCTTAATTTTTGTTAAATTAAGTTGAACTTATTTAATAAATTAAAATAAATGGATAGGTAAAGATGATTGCATGTAAATTGTATTATTTAGGAGGAATTGAACAAGAAGGGGTTAATTGTTTAGTTCTGGAATTTGAAAAAAACCTGCTTATTTTTAATTTTGGAAATGGTAATGTTCCTGATGATGTATATGGAGTAACCTCACAGGTTCCTGATTACAGCCACTTTACTAGAAAGCTTGAAGAGGGATATCATATTGTTGGCTTGTTTTTAAATAGTTTTGCTAGCAAACATATGGGGGGAGTAACCCATTTACTAAAAGATATTCCGAATATTCCCATTTATTGTTCAACAGTGACAGCAAGAATAATCAAAAGATCTATCACTTTAAAACATTCTAATCAAAAAATATTAAATATTCAGCCTGTTTGTTCTGGAGAAACTATTACTTTTCATACTAGTCGAAAAATGGATAATTATGTTTCCATTCATCCTTTTAATACTTTGTCAAAAACAATAGGAAGTCTTGGTTACTATGTAAGAATTAAGGACCAAGCATTTTGTATTATGGGAGATTTTGTGATTGGTCCTAAACAATCACAAAATAGCTATAATGATGTAAAAACATTGATGAAAACATCAAGCATGCACCCTCCAGTAGTCCTTACTTGTGATGCTGGAAATATTAGTAATTTTGATTATACCTATCCTAATAACATGATCATATCAACTCTTGAAGAAGTTATTAATCCCTTTAAAAAAACAATAATTGTAATTATAGATTTAGAAGAATCAAATCTATTATTAAGTATTATTAAACAAGCTGACAGAATAAAGAAAAATGTTGTTTTAGTTGGGAGATCTCTTAATTATCATTACCAGGTTTTTTATGAAGCGGGAGATATTAACCCAAAGCAAATCAAAGTACTTAATGCAGGAAAAATTAAGGAAAATGAATTTGTTAATTCGGTTGTTATTTATGGCGATACCATTCCCCACTTAACTGAAAAAATCTATGAAGAATATGCAGGAATTACAAAAGAGGATTGAAAATGAACAATTGAGGTGGCTCTTGTTGCTATTCAATACCGCCCCATATGGGAGGTTCTTTTATTAGATGTTATTTCTGAATTATCAAAGTATTTTGCTAATGTAAAATTATTAACTTGACGAAATTATTTAAGTACTAATGCCTCCTTTCTTGATATTACCATGCTTTATGACATTATTGGTTTTCAAGGTCATCTCATAGTTGAGAATGTTGATGATAGTAAATTAGTAAAGATTCATAAAGAAACCAATCCCTATAATCTAATTAATCCAATAAATATTCAAAATTTTGAAGTACTAGAATTTACAAGAAATAAATTAAAACCTGAGCGAACTCTTATTCATGATTCAAAAAGCCAAAAGTTTACAACAATTAGAGAACACCAAATAACAAGCAAAATTTTTCATCAACGATCAATTTTGTCATCTGATGGAATAATTTCCATTGCCATTTTTCCTTCTCCTAAACAACCAAACCAACCAACTAGAATCACAATTGAATCACGGGGTGTTTTTGCATCAAAAGAGTTGAGTGGTAAAATAGAATTAGAGATGAAAAAACAAATTCAGGTTCTTATGGAAAAATATAGTAGTTTAGAAAAAAACCAAGTAATATTAATAGAGGATATTAAGGATCATCTAAAAAGGATTGTGAAAAAAAACACTAAAAAAATTCCATTTATTGATGTATGTTTTTTAAAATAAAAAAATGGGAAAATTATTTCAAAAAATTAAAAATAAATTAAGAAAAGGTAGCTGACGTGTTCCTGATTTATCAGTAAGTGAATTAGAATTAAAAAATAAAAGTACCAGTGCAATTAAAACCCAAATTGCATTTAAAAATAGGGAAGATCAACAGGAAAAACAAGCTAAAAAAAGAACACCTCGAAATAAAAAACCCATTGCGGATATTAGGAAAATGACTCTTAAAGAGCGAATGACTCCAACTCCAAAAACAAGAAGAAAAAGTAGAAAAAAAGTTTCTGAAGGAGGTCATTTTAGCTCAACCAAAAGTGGGTTACGAAAAATCCTTGGCCCAATGGGATTTACTTATATTGATGAAACTGATCATATTATTGATGAACCAGCCATTAAAGATCCTGATTCTAAAATTATTTTGCCAGCAAAAGAAAAAAGCATGTTTTTAGAAACTGATAATAATCAAGAATTCATTGAGTTATCTGAAGAATATGAAATCATTGATGAGCATGAAAAGAACTCAGAAGTTACTATTTACCAAAATTCTAAATGACAACCCAATAATAAAGGAATTAGTATTGGGCGGACAGTTCATTATAAAATGGATTCTGAAATTGAAGAAGAATTTGAGTTGGATCCTCCCCCAAGTTTGGATAGTAATGATGAAGAAAACAAAAATACCGAAGAAGAAGAAACATCCTTTTCTGATAGCAATAATGTTGGAGTAATTAGTACAGAATTCAATGATGCAGAAAATGAAATAAAAGAAAATGAAAATTTAGTTACAGATTCAGAATCTAATGAAACTGAATCTGAGGAAGAAGAAGATTACACTGAGGATTATATTAGCTCTGAATTCGAAAACATAATGAATGAGGATGAAACAGATTCTATTGAAAATGAAGCTGAAGATTTAGAGATGGAATTTGATGAAGAAGATGAAAATGAAACTATCGAAAATGATTTTAATGAAGAATACATTGCCTCTGAGGAAGATTACCAAATGAATGAAGTTGGAGATGATGAAATAGAACAACGAGATACTTATGAAAATTATGAATTACCACCATTTGATTTACTAAACGATGTATTGTTAAATGAATATGATGATGAAAGAATTAAAGAAGCAGATATTTTCACTAGACAAATAGAAGAAGTAATTGAAATAATGAAATTAACTTTATATATTGAAAATCGTCAAATTGGGTCTAGGGTAGTAAAATTTCAATGTCCAATTGATCCCCGAGAACATAATTTTAAGCAAGATGATGAATTTAGGAAACGAGTAAAAGCAATGATTGGTAATGAAAACATCCGTTTTCAATTCCCTGTTTATGGGAAAAGTAATACCTTTGGAATTGAAGTGCCCTTCATTAACTCACAATCAATTCTTGTTCAAATGAAAACTGCTATTAAGCATTTAGAAAATAGTAATAAGGCCAATAAATTAATCATTTTTCCAATGGGATTAGATGTTAATGGTGGATACCCAATTGGAGACTTAAGTGATCTAGTGCATCTTCTTGTTGCTGGCTATACAGGATCTGGAAAATCAGTTTTTCTTCAATCAATTATTACTACTTTTCTTTTACGAACAAGTCCAGCAAATCTAAAGCTTGTTTTAATTGATCCCAAGCAAGTAGAATTTACAAAATATGAGCAAATTCCTCATTTATTAACTCCAATTATTACTAATCCAATTAATGCTCTTCTTGTCTTAGAAAAAATGATTGTAAAAATGGAAAAACGTTACACTAGTTTTCGCAATCAAAAAGTAAAAGATATTATCTCATATAATGAAACTGTATCTAGTGAAAAGGCAATGCCTTATATTGTAATTATTATTGATGAGTTGGCAGATTTGATAATGTCAGCACAAGATAACCGCTTAGAAAGTGCAATTGTTCGGTTGGCTCAAAAAGCAAGGGCAGCGGGCATTCATCTAATTGTTTCAACCCAACGTCCTTCAACTGAAGTAGTTACAGGTTTAATTAAATCAAATTTACCAACTAGAATTGCCTTTGCTTTAGCTACAGGTGTTGATTCAAGAATTATTCTTGATGAAAATGGAGCAGAGTTATTATTAGGTCGGGGAGACTTATTAATTAAGGCTGCTGGGCAAAATCAGGTGGAAAGATTACAAGGGGTGTTTACATCTGAAGAAGAGATAGATCGGATAGTAGAGTGAACAACTAACCAAGCAGAACCTGATTTTGATGAAGAATTTCTTAACCTTCATGAAACACAAGGATCTATTGGAGGTATGGAAGGTTTTGAAATAAAGGAGAAAATTACAAGAGATCATGTTATTGCTGCAGACATGATTTTAAATGCTTATGAAAATAGAAAAACAGTTAGTATTTCTGGTTTACAAAGATTACTTGGAATTGGGCATTCAAAAGCTGCCCGAATTGTAGATGCTTTAACTGCAAACGGAATTTTAACTGAAGATAAAGGCAATAATAAACCTCGAGAAATTATTGGAACAATTGCAGAAATTGAAAGAATTAAAGAAGAATGAAGAAAAAAATTATAATTTTATTAAAGAGCAAGTTTTGAAAGGAGGGGTAAATGGCATTAGCATTAATAAAACCTAGAGAAATTAAAAGGATAATTAAATTGTATGAAGATGTGATCTGTTTATTTCATACTAACTCCTCTACTACAAATTTAAATTTAATCATTACTAAAAGAATTGAAGAAATCATTGCTAATGCTTATCAATTAACTGATTCATTAATAAAATTAGTTAAAGTTGATCTAACTGATTTAACTCCGAATGAGGAATTAGCAATTTTAAAACTAGCGGGAGTAGATGAAAATGATTGTCCAACTGTGTGTTATTTTAAAAATGGACAAATAGTTGGAAAACATACAAAAACTTTTACTAATCATTTATTACAAGCATGAATTAAACAGTTTTTTTATTCTGAAGTATAGTTCTTTTTATGGATGCAGAGCAATTTGAATAATGCTTTAAAAAAAGAAATTAGGAATTTACCAGATAAACCAGGTTGTTATAGATTTTATGATTGAAATAAAAAACTGCTTTATGTTGGAAAAGCTGAGTCACTAAAAAAAAGAGTCCGGCAGTATTTTGCCAAGGATATTAAAGATTCTCGAATCAGGAGAATGGTTGCAAGAATTCATAGTCTAGAAATAATCAAGACCCAATCTGATCATGAAGCCCTCATTCTTGAACATAATCTTATCAAATCCCAAAAACCTATTTTTAATATTTTATTAACTGATTCTAAAAAGTATCCTTACATTCAATTAAAAAGCTTTAAACACCCACGTTTTCAAATAGTAAGAAGTGTTAATCCAAAAAATGGTATTTATTTTGGTCCAATTGCTCATGGATACAAGGCTTTTGAATTATTACAAATACTAAACTTTTTGTATCCATTCCGAAAGTGCAAACGCTTGCCTAAAAAAAAATGTATTTATTTAGATTTAAAACAATGTTTAGGCCCTTGCATTAATTTAGTTACCCAAGAGGATTATGAACCTATTTTCAAGGAAGTAAAACGGATTTTTAGTGGAGATATTGATTTTTTAGTTGATAAATTAAAAAAGAATTTAGAAAAAGCAATTCAGGATGAAAATTATTTATTAGCAAAAAAATGAAAAGAATATCTTGATTTGTTAAAAACATTTCTTATTAAACCATCTGAGTTTAAGTCCCTAAATTCATATCACGTGATTGCTCGCCAAACCAAAGATGAATTTGTTTGTTATTTAGTTTCATTTTATTTAGGGGGAAAATGGATGGGTATTCAACATTTTTTTATGGAGAAATCTGAAAACATTAAGGATGAGTTTGAAAAGTTTATTGTTCATCTTTATCATGATTATCCAAAGCCTGACCAGATTTTAATTTCCGATGATATTGATTTATCACTTTTAGCTAAACATATGAAAGTACCAATAACTAATCCTAAGCGGGGATTTAAAAAAAATATTATATTAAAAAATGCTCTTGATAATGCTAATGAAACAATTAAAAGGGATTTATCAAAATGAAAGCGCCAACGAACAAATCGTCTTAAAGGTCATAAAATTATCGAGAACATAATTGGTAAAGAAATATACAGTATTTACATGGTTGATAGCTCTCATATCCAAACTAAAAATTATGTTGCCGCATTTGTTTGTTATCTTGATGGGTTACCAACTAAGAATTATTATCGTTATATCAATTTAACAAAGCAATTAATTACTGGAGATACAGATGCTATTTATCAAGCAGTTAAAAAATTCTTTAATAATTATGAAACTAACAATAGTGTATTTTGTGATTTATTAATTATTGATGGGGGTATTAATCAAATTAATGCTGCAAATAAAGCCCTTGCCGAATTAAAGTTAGTAATTCCAGTTGTTGGCTTAAGTAAAGATGAACATCACAGAACAGCAAAATTAGTATTAGATTGTGAGGAAAGTATTGATTTAGAACCAGGTCCTTTGTTGCAATATTTAAGTTCAATTCAGGATGAAGCTCATCGATTTGTCAATACCTATTTTCAACAAAAAAGGGAACAGGAATTATTAATCAAAAGTTATGATTTAATAAAAAATATTGGTCCCCGAACATGAGACAAATTATTAAAAAGATACCAAAGTTTTATTAATATTACTAATGCTCCCTTAGATGAATTAATTGATATTTTAGGACAAGTAAAGGGTACAAAGGTTTTTAATTATTTTAATAATGGAGGTAATAAAAATTAAAAAAAGAATTCTCGTAATGTCTGATACCCATTCAGCAAGTACCATAGTTGATAAAATACTTAAACAACATCCTGATATGGATTTATATATCCATGCAGGTGATTCCGAAATGAAAGCTACTTGATTAAAAAAAAGATTTCATTATTTTGTGCTAGGCAATTGTGATTGGCTTGAATCATTTCAAGAAGCAATTACATTTGAATTTGCTAACCAAAGATTTTTTTTAATTCATGGCCATTTACATTTGGGTTTTTATTCTAAGGATATAACCCATAATTTAGAACCACATCTCATAAAAAACAATGCTAATGTTGTTATCTTTGGGCATACTCATAAAAAATTATTTCAAATATCTTCCGGAAGAACTTACCTAAACCCAGGTTCATTATTATATCCACGGGATGGATCACAGTTTGGAAGTTATGCAATATTAACAATTGAAAATAATGAAATCAAGTGTAATTTTTTTGAATGCAAAGAAAAAGCAAAAAGAAGATGATTTTAATCTGACTTATAATAAAGATGTGAAGTTAGCAAGAAGTTTTTTGTTTTTAACAATATTAATTGTTACAGCTGTAGCTGTATTGTATTTCTTTGCTCCCTTAGGTTTGCAAGGGTTCCAAGATGATGATAAAGCAAAGGTAAGTAGTTTATTAATGGATGACTGAGATTATTTAGGAATTGAAGTAGTCACCTATAATGTTTTTCGATTTAAAGAAATAACCTTTCTTTTTGCTCAGGAAAATACGTGATGAATATTTGGATTATTAGGGATTAGTGTTTATTTAATGCTACCTCTTGTTGGATTTAAATCAATATGACCCTACCTTTTTGTTGGTTTTCTAGGTATCATTGTTGCTTTAGGGGCATCTTTTTTTGCAGGAGGAATTATGATTCTGGCTGCTATTATTGGAATTATTAGTTATTCAAGATGAAAACTAAAAAAACTTAAAAGAGACGATTATTCTTACTTGTATCGAGAATATATTACTTAATTAGTCTGCATAAAAATTAACTAATGGCTCATGAATCAGGTCATCCATTAATTGTAATTATTGGTGCAACATGTTCAAAAAAATCTGCTTTAGCGAGTCAAATTCAATCCATGCTAGGATATCCAATAGTTAATTGTGATTTATATAAAGCTTATCAATATACAGATATTTGAGTGAATCAAATTTCTAATGATAAATTAAAAAACCTCAATTATCATTTGTATCAATTCATTGATCCATTTACTGTTATGAATGCAGCAATTTTTCAAAAAATTGCAAGAAAAAAAATTCAAACTTTATTATCAAAATCACCAGTTATTTTGCTAGGAGGATCTGGTTTATACATGAATAGCATTGTTTTTAATGAATATAAATTCCATAATGTTGGCAAACAAAAGAGACCAAAAAGTTTTACTAATTATTTTCCGCATACCAAGATTATCGGTTTAAAGTGAGATCAGCAGGAACTTTATCAAAATATTAATCAGCGAGTTGATAAATACATGAATAGTAGTTTAGATATTCCTAAATTAATTTATGTTAAATATAAGGGAACTGCTTTAGCAAAAGCAATAGGCTATCGGGAATGATTTGATTATTTTAATAATCAAAAAACAATTACTGAGACATTAGAGCTAATTAAAAAAAATACCAGAAATTATGCAAAACGTCAGTTAACATGGTACCGCCATCAATATCCCCAAGCTCAATGATATTCTATTACTAATAATTCAACAAATGAAATATTTCAAAAAATCATTGGAGACATAAAAAAATGAAAAAAATAGTTTTTTTAGGTAATGGCCAATATGGATGTGCTACTTTTGCTTGATTACTAGATCATATCATGAGTAAAGATGTTTCATTAACATGAATTATTACTACTCATGATAAATGAACAAAACAAATATTTGCCAAAAATTATAACATAAAATTCCAGTTGTATGTAAGTAAATCAAAAACAATAACTGACAAAATTATTAGTAAAGAAAAGCCAGACTTAATTCTTTGTGCATCCTTTGGTCAAATATTGAAAAAAACAACATTATTAACAGTTAATAACAACTGCTTTAATTTTCATCCCAGTTTGTTACCAAAATTGCGAGGGCCTTCACCAATTAGATCTTTATTGCTTCTTGGAGAATCCCAAACAGGATTAACTATTTATCGAATGAATGAAAAACTTGATGCTGGGGACATTTGTTGACAAAAAGAAATAATTGTTGAACCAGATGATCATTATTTAGATTTATATGAAAAAATACAACTACTTACTAAGAATGCTATCCATGATTTTTATGAATTATACACTACAAATAAATTAGTTTACTATAACCAAAAAGAGGCAGATGCAACATATTGTAAAAAGATTAAGGATACTGATGGTTATTTAAATTTTCACCAGACAAGTGAAAATAACCTCAAGCTTATTCGAGCCCTAAGTTTTAATCCAGGGACTCCAGTCTTGTTTGAAAACAAAAAGCGTTATTTAATCAAGAGGGCAAGAAAGCTTAATGTTACTGAAATGAATTATTCTCTTGTAAAAAAGAAGTTACTCATTGGCCAATTATTCCTAACAAAAAAACAAATCATTGTAAAAACAAAAGATTCATTATTAGAAATACTAGAACTTCAAGCAGAAGGAAAAAAAGCTATGCAGGCAAGGGAATTTGTTAATGGATGGAAAGGGCAACAAATTATTTCCACAATATCATTAAAAAGAAATGAAGTTTAAATGCCCCATAGAATAGATTCATTAAGATAAAGAAAACTCTACATATACAATGAAATAAATAATTTTGTTTATGACAAATAAATTATAATTTAAGTAAGAAAAGTAAAGGAGAAAATAATGATAAAAATAAATGAATATATTGATCATACAAACTTAAATCTTCAGGCATCACATAAAGAAATTAAGAAACTTTGTTCAGAAGCAAAAAAGTATTCTTTTCCAGCAGTTTGTGTAGCCCCTAACCATGTTCAGTTAGCAACTAATGAACTAGCTAAGACAAATGTTCATGTTTGTACTGTAATTGGTTTTCCAAATGGTTACCAAACAACTCTAACCAAAATTTTTGAAACAGCAGAAATGATTAAGCAAGGAGCAATTGAATTAGATGTTGTTCTTAATTTACAAAATGTGGCAGATAAAGAATGAAATGCAATTACTCATGAGTTAAGAGAATTAAGAAGTGTTACTCAAAATAAAATTATTAAATTAATTATTGAAGCATCAATTTTAACCAAAGAAGAAATTATCACAATTTGTAAAATAGGTTGTCAAGAAAAAATTGATTATCTTAAGACCTCCACAGGTTTTAATGGAAAAGCAAGATTAGAAGATGTTATTTTAATGAAAGAAGTAATTGGAGAAAGAGCAAAAATAAAAGCAGCTGGAGGAATAAGAAACCAAAAGGATGCATTAGCATTTATTGAAGCAGGAGCACATCGCCTTGGAACTTCTTCTGGGTTAAAAATTATTGAAGTAGGGAAATAAGATCATAAAAAGTACTTGTGTTTTTCCAGGATCTTTTGCTATTTTTCATGAAGGACACCAACATATATTAAGAAGAGTTAGTGATGTTTTTGCAAAAGTAATTGTCTTAGTTGTTAATAATGAAAAGAAAAATAATGAAGACACTTTGATCAGTCGTTTTAAAAATGCAAAACAAGTGATTTCTCAAATGCAATTAAAGAATGTAGATGTTCATTATTTTTCTGGCCATACAGTAGCTTTTATGAAAAAAAACAATTGTAAATACATAATAAGAGGAATTCGTAACAGCTATGATTTAGTTTATGAACAAAAGTTAGCTAAATTATATTTTGCTGAAGATCCAAATATTGAAATTTTTTACTTATTAAGTAAGTTATAAGTATGAAAGCCTGTGTAATTTTAGATATTGGTAATACTACCTTTAAATATGGAATATTTAAAAATAAAAAGCTAGTCACTTTTTGAGCATCTTCTGATATTAAGAATTTTATAGAAAGAATGAATAATTTGCTAAATGATTCATTAAATAAACTACCTATTATTATTGGTAGTACTAATGATTCATTTCGAGATAAAATTCTAACAAATATTAAAGTTTCAGAGGATATAAGAAAAAAGCAAATAACCATTTTACAAAAGAAAGAAAATAACCAGTTTGGTTTATCAAGCAAACTATTTAAAGAGTTAGGATTAGATTTATATGCTTTCATAAATTCTTTTTATAATAAAGCTCCCTGTGTAATAGTTAATTTTGGGACTGCTATTTCTATCATTAAAGTTAATGAACACCAAAACATTGATATTACATTAATACCTGGATTAAACACAGCTGAAAATGCATTAAGAAATAAAGCAGAAAAAATAGCAATCACAAGAGAGACTACTGAAACTGATAAAGCAATTAACAGGGGAAGAGAATTATTAATAATTAGTGTTTTGTATTGACTTACTGAACATAATGAAAACAAAGCTTCTCAATTAAGCATTCATATTTCTGGTGGTGATTATAAAGAGGTACAACTAGTTTTAGAAAAATATTCATACCTAAATACTAAGATTTATAGAAATAAGAATACTCATATTTATCAGATTAATAAAACAAAAATAATTTTGCATCAACAATTAGCCTTACTTTGTTATTATCAATTATGAGTTGAGGAAGCTAAACAACATTATAATTAAATATATGGACTCTTAGCTCAGTTGGTCAGAGCATCCGACTCTTAATCGGAGTGTCGTGGGTTCGAATCCCACAGGGTCCACCATACAACAAGTGGGGGTATACCCAAGTGGCTGAAGGGGCAGGCTTGGAAAGCTTGTAGGAGTTGTAAAGCTCGCGAGGGTTCGAATCCCTCTGCCTCCGCCATTTTTTTAGTTAAATTATTCTGATTTTCCTTGTAATTAATTCATTATATTTTTTTAGTTTCTATTTCTAAATAAAAAAATGTAAATAATTTCTTTTTTTTATAATATAATATATGAAAACAGGAGGTTGTATGAATCGTTTAAATGAAATGAAAACGAAAATAACTCGCAAAGTTGCTACTTTCACTTTGGCTGAATGAGGTGAGGTTATTTTGTGAGCGTCAACACTTATTGTGTTGATTGCATTTTCAATTATCGCAGTAGAACTAGGAGGATATGGAGATCGGACATTGGATGCAGATGCAATTGCAGCTGTAGCAATTTTATTTTCAGTATTGCTTTTTGGTTCTTTAGCTTACACAGTTTTTTTAAGATATATGAAAACTAAAAACAAAAAAGCAGGAGTAAATCGGAGATAAATATGGAAAGATTACAAAGTATAAATAAAAGTAGTAATGTCAAGCCAGATGTTAAGTCATTTGGAAAGAAGCTTTTATCTAGTATTCAAAATTTAGGAAAATCCTTACTATTTCCAATAGCAATGTTGCCTTTGGCAGCTATTATGTTAAGAATTGGTGCAGCTGTTCCAGCTAATACTGAGTTTTCAAAAGGTGTAGGCCAAGTTTTAATGACATTTGGAAATGCAGTTTTTGGACCAGCATTACCTTTTTTATTTGCAATTGGTATTGCCTTTGGGCTTGCTAAAGATAACCGTGGGGAAGCAGCTATTGTTGGTTTTACCGGAATGGCTTTAGCAACTATTTTCTTATCTTCTGGTGGCCCTTTTGGGGGAATAGACTTGGTAGATAAATTATATGCTACTGTTGATTTTGGAGATGATAAAGTAGGATTTCATGCTATATTTCCAAGAAGCTATGATAATGTCTTAGCACTGAATGTATTGTTAGGAATAACAATTGGGTTGGTAGTTTCTTCAACATATAATCGATTTCGTGAAGTAGAATTACCTTCCGTTTTAGCATTTTTCTCTGGAAGAAGATTAATTCCAGTTTTAGCAGCAATATTTATTTTTCTTGCTGTTATTCTTTATGCAGTAATATTTCCTTGATTTGGATATGTATTATTTAAACTTTCTGATGCAATGGCAACTGCTACTGGTGATCGTTGAGCTAATTCAGGAATAATGGCAGGATATGGTTTTATTAATAGATTATTAATTCCTTTTGGTTTACATCATATTCCAAATACAATTTTTTGATTCACATTAGGAGAACACGTTTCTGCTGCTGATCCTACTAAAGTTGTCAATGGAGATATCTTCATTTTCCTTAATGGAGCAGCAGAAGATAATACTTCAGGAACATTTCAATCTGGTTTCTTTCCAGTAATGATGTTTGGTTTACCAGCAATTGCTTATGCAATTTATCATAATGCTCAAGGTAATGTGCAAAAATCTAGAGTTGCTGCAGTTTTTGCTGGAGCAGCATTAGTTTCTTTCTTCACTGGAATTACTGAACCAATTGAATTTGCTTTCCTTTATGTTTCACCATTACTATTCTTTCTTCATGCAGTTTTAACTGGATTGGTAGGAATGATTGTTGGATTTTTTGGAATTCAATTAGGATTTGGATTTTCTGCTGGATTTATTGATTATGTCTTATCAATACCAAAATCACTTGATATAATTGCAGCAAATAAATCAGGAGCAGATGCAGCATTTGCACATCCTGCTTGATTATGGGTAATAGGTATTCCAACCGCGCTAACATATTTTGCACTTAGCAATTTCATGATTAAGAAACTTAATTTATCTACTCCTGGTAGAGGAAATAACCTAATACAATTCGATACTAGTGTTCAAAGTCCATCTACCAGTAAAGAAGGGAATAAATACACCCATGATGCAAAATGAATTATTAAAGCTGTAGGTGGTGTAGAAAATATTAAAGAAGTTTCAAATTGTGCTACAAGAATCCGATTTGTGTTAGTAGATTCTAATAAAGTTAATTTTCAATATCTTGGTAAAACAAGAGCTTTAGGCAAAATTAAACTAGGTGATGGGTACCAGGTTGTTATGGGACCAACAGTAGAGTTTTATGCTAATGAAGTAAAAAGACTTACTGGCAAATAAATTAATTTTTAATAATCAATTATTTTCTTAATTTCTAAAATATTTGTTCTTTGGCAGTTGTAGATGATGCTTGTGCTGATAAATAAAGTATAACTTGAGTTATAAGTAAAGAGTTATATTAATTGCATAGAGTGTCTTTATTAATCATAATGTTGACTTGTTGAACTCAAAATACAATTAGTAAGATTTAAAAACAAGTAAGGCTTAGTATTCTAAGTTGGGTAATTAGTAATTAAAAACATTATGAAAGTATTTTAAAACTTGTTTCTTACTAATAAAGAAAATTAAGATAGAAAGTCTAGAGCAATTCTAGCAGCACCATAAATTCCAGCATCATTACCAAGAATAGAATTAGCAACTTTGATATTTCCAAGAATTGAGGGATGAACTTTTTTCTGAAGAAGAGAATAAATAACATTACTTACCTCATTCCCAATTCCTGAAACTCCTCCACCAATAATAATGATTTCTGGATCAAGAGCATAAATCATAACAGACATATGATCAGCTAAAGGAGCTCAGTGGTTTTTAAATAAGTTTCTTACTTGCTTATTATTTTTCAAAATATCACTATCTATTTCTCGTAATGTTATTGTTGGTGATAGTTTAGCTAAAGCTCTTTTTAATCCAGTTGCACTAGCAATTGGTTCTAAACAATTAATTAATCCACAATTACAAATAATTTTATTTTGAAAATTACCGCCATGCCCTAATTCTCCAGCTGTTCCCTTAGCACCTGTAACTAAATGATTGTTAATAATAATGGCACCACCAATACCAGTACCAATGGTATAGAAAATTAATGAATGATATTCCTTACCACTACCAACTCAGTATTCACCAAGGGCAGCAGCATTTGCATCATTAATTAGGATACATGGTTTACTTGTGTACTTACTTATTTCTTCTTTTAATTTAAAGTTTTTTAAATTTAGATTTCCAGCAATCAGAATGATTCCATTTTTTTCATCAATCATTCCAGCAGTTGCAAAACCAATTGCATCATAATTAATATTTTCTGGTAATTGGTTTTCAATTTCTCTTCATAAATTAGGTATTAAATCATCTTTCTCTGTTTTGATATTTTTAAAGCGAAAGATAATTTTTCCTTCATCATTAACAATAGCAACTTTAGCACTACTTCCTCCTAAATCAATAGCTAATATTTTCTTATTCACATCCATTCACTCCCTTATCACTAAAATTTCTATTTAGAAATTCTTCAACATAATTTTTAAATTGAATACTTTTTTTGTTATGTAATTTTACATGACCAACATTTTCTGATGCTGGCACAATTCAGGTTTTAGTTTGCATATTTAAATTATTATTATTCCTTGCTTTATTCATTTCACAACTGAACTTTCAATTAACTGTTTCATCTGCTTGTGAATGTAACAGCATTAAATCTATATTAAGTGTTGATACAGCTTCAAAGGCATCAAAACTCATTTGGGTTTTTTTATCTAATCCATACATTCAAAGAGCAGGTCCCATAATAAGAGATCCCAGATTCACTCCCAACAATTTATTTGTAAAGAAAACTAGTTGGTCTTTTAAATTATAGTATCCAGAATCAATAATAAAACGATATTTAACATTATTATTAGTTTTGAATTCCTCACCCTTTTCTAATAACAAATTATAAATTGTCCCCCCACCCATACTAAATCCATAAGTAATAATTTCAGGAGGTTGAAACACTTTTTCAATATGTTTAATAACATTAAATAAATCAATAGCCTCTTTTACTCCATATGTTGGTTTGCCCCTTGCCTTTCCATCATTTCAACCACGAGCATCATAAGAAATAAATAAGGTATTATTACTTAATGTTGGAACTTGCATCAAATCATGAATAAAAGGATAGGTGCCAAACCGTGAACCATGAATTCCATGATGAACAATGACAACTTTATTGATTGAAGTTAATGAATTAATTCAATAAGCATAATATTGTAATTGCTGGTTTTCAGCATCATTTGTAACAAGCTTAGTACCATTATATGATGTAATTTCATTTAAAACTGTATCAAAATTGTCCGGAATATCATTTCTTTTCTTTTGCCGCTGTAAATCAATATCTTTATCATAAAGACTAGAACTAAAAAGATGCAGGACAATCGATCCACTTAATCCTAAAACAACTCAAAAATTAAAAAAAATAGAAAAACAAAGACCAATAGCCATTATTAGGCCTCTGGCAAATCTTTTATTTCTTCTTTGTTTAATATAACGATAAATAAACTTTTCAAGGATTTTGACAATTCCAAATTTAAAAGCTAAAATTGTTATAAACCAGATGGCAATGATTAATGCCAGGGAGACTACTACAGAATATAACACTAATCTACCTCTTTATTTAATTATAAGGTTTTAAGAACTTAATAGCTAATACCAATTACTGCTAATGTGTTTTTTTATAGATTAAAAATTATTAACTTTACTTAATTAAGAAGAATTGTTTTTTAAGAATAAAACTTATGATAAAATAATTTTATTTTTTAGTTATAAGAAATATTTTGGTTGTTTAAATTATAATAAGTCTAGAAGCATGAAAAAGAGATTTGATCAATTTAAGAAAAAAACAAGGTATTATCAATTATCAATAATTTTTCTTATTGTTTCCATTTTCCTATTGGTTGTTTTGATTGCTAGTTTCCTTACTTCAATTTGAATAAATGACGATGATACAAGACTGATGCTCCTTGTTTCTTCATTTCTTTTTCTTTTTTCATTGTTTTTTTTAATGTTGTTAATATTTATTCAACTGATATTTAAAAAAACTTCTGATGATGCGTAAAGTTATTGTTGCCTTATCAGGGGGAGTAGATTCTTCAGTTGTTGCTGCTTTATTATTAAAAAAAGGATATCAAGTGACAGCAATTCATGTGAAAAGTTGAGATCCCTTTTTTGCTCATGATTTTGAAGGAATGATGAATGGCTGCTTACAAGGAAATGATTATTTTGATGCTGAAAAAATATGTCAACATTTAAAAATCAAATTAATAAAACTGGATTTTACAAAACAATACTGAATAAAAGTCTTTCTTCCCTCATTAGAAATATTAAAAAAAGGCCTTACTCCTAATCCTGATATCTTTTGTAATCAACATATTAAGTTTGGAATTCTGAAAGAGTATGTGGAAGAGGAATTCCCTGGTTTTTATTTTGCAACTGGACATTATGCAAATTATGATGATGTAAATAATAATTTATTAAAAGCTTCTGATAAATTTAAAGATCAGACTTATTTTTTAGCTCAGGTAAGGACCACTGCTTTTAAAAAAGTTATCTTTCCTTTAGGTAAATATCTGAAGAAGAAAGTGAGGGAAATTGCCAAACAAACAAATCTAATTACTCATAATAAAAAGGATTCAACTGGATTGTGTTTTGTTGGCGAAAGAGATTATCATGCTTTTTTAGCAAATTACATCAAAAAACACAAAGGAAAGATTATTAATTTATTCACAAATGAAGTAATTGGCATTCATATGGGTTATGAGTTTTATACAATTGGCCAAAATAAAAATTTAAATTTAGGAGGTCAAAAAACTAAATTTAGTGTGGTCAAGAAGGATATCAAAAACAATATTATTTTTGTTGCCCCAATGAAACATGATGTTCATTATAAAACTGAATTTATGATTTCTAATCCTAATTGAATTGGCAGAATTAGTGACCATATATGAGAAAGAACTTTAGATGTGAGAATTAGACATCAGGGAAAACTTTATTCATGCAAATTCAATCGAAAATCTAATAAAATAAAATTGCTAAAAAAAGTATCAGGGATAGCTCCTGGTCAAGAAGCTGTTTTTTATTACAAAGATATTGTCTTAGGTGGGGCAATGATTGTAAAAACAGCATAGCAACAAGTATGTTTTTATTTAAAGGATGTAATTTTCATGAGTGAAATACCTCAAAATATTGTTAAATCCAAACCTGGAGCCTACATTATTACTAAAATTAAAGGAATAAAAAACAATAATCTTTTGGATTCACTTACTGATATTGGCTTTGTTGAGGGTCAGTATATTATTGTTCTTCATTTTTCTACTAAGAGAGATTTGTATGTTAACATCAATGAAGCAACCTATTATATAAGAAGAAAACTGCTTAAGGATGTTTATGTTAAAGAAACATGAGCTAAATAATAATAAGATTTTACTAATTGGTGCTCCAAATACAGGGAAAAGTACCTTTTTTAATCGAATTACTACAAGCACAGCTCAGGTTGCAAATTATTCTGGAACAACAAACCAACCTAATTTTGGGTTTTTAAAAGATAGCTTTCAAGAAATAATTGATTTACCAGGAGCTAATTCCATTATTGCTGTTACTCCCTCAGAAAAAATAACTAATGATTATTTTTTAAATTCAAAGTATTCCCATGCAATTGCTTTTATTAGTGCTTTAACTATGAAAAAAAACTTACTAGCCTTAATTGATTATCTTGAGGCTGGAAAATTAACCACCCTAGTTATAACCCAAATTGATGAGCAAAAAAAATACCATATTGCTAAAAAAAGATTAAGGAATTTATTATTTATGAATGTGATTCCAGTTATTAGCACAAAGGTAAAAATGAATTCAAATTTAAGTGAATTAATTTCTGATCAAATTATTGCTAATAATTTTAAAATAAATTATGGAGCAGAAATTGAAAAAAAAATTACTTATGTAGAATCATTAATTACCGAACCACTGAATATTCAAAAACGCTTTATTGCTCTGCAGTTATTTCTGGGAAGAATTAAGAGATTTAAATTTATTTTGGAACCTGAAACTTTTAGTTCCTTATTAAGTTATTGGAATTCTTTATCAGAAGAAGAAAAAATAAAATACCAAACATCCATTATGAAAAAACGAGGAAATTTTGTGCAAAAAGTTATTACTCAATCATGTTTATTAAAAACATCAGAGGTAATAGCAAGTACTGATAAATCATATGTTGATCGAATCCTTCTTAATAAATTTTGGGGAGTTATTATTTTTTTCATCATTATGACTGGTGTTTATTTTTTATCCTTTTCTCAATGAACTGGTTCTTATTTGCAAGCACAAATATCAGAATTATTAACAAGTGACAATGGTTTAATGGGAATATTAAAAAAGGAACTTATTTATGAGGATCGACAATGGTTTGGAATAACCTTAATTCTTGATGGAATTTTTGCTCCCATATTTTTAGTACTATCTTTTTTTCCTTATTTATTTATTTTTTTCTTTTTAGTAAATATTATGAAACAAACCGGCTATTATGCAAGAGGAGTAGCGGTTTTTGATAGTATATTAGAAAAATATGGATTATCGGGTCATTCAATGATTAGTATTATTACGGGACTTGGTTGTAACCTTCCTGCTCTTATGTCAACAAGATCAATCATTTCTAAAAAGGAACGTCACATTACTGCATTTATTATTCCCTTAATTCCCTGTAGTGCCAGATTATCAGTCAATACAATTATTATTTCTTTGTTTTTTAATAATGCTTATTCATGATTAATTATTGTGGCCATTACTCTGGCAAGTGGTATGATTTGATTACTTATTGGATTAGTTTTATCCAAAACTCTTTTCCGCAAGGAATCTCAATGGATAGTTCATCCAATTCCTAAATGAAGAAAAATTGATGTTATATCCACTGGAAAAGCAAGCATTGCAATGATTAAATCATTTATTTTTCGAATGGCAGGATATTTAGTTATTGCAGGTCTAGTTATTTTTCTTTTATCAGCTTTTTCAATTCAGGGAATAAATATATATACCAGAAATGGTTATAATAACTCTCTTATTTTTCACATTTCAAATGCACTCAGTTATTTATTTAAACCTTTAGGATTTGGTAATGTTTGGCAAAGCTCTACAGCCTTATTAAGTGGTCTTCCAGCTAAAGAAGTTGTAATTACAACTCTAGCTGCTACTTCTGGATCAGTAGAAAATATCAGAAATATCTTTACTCCAGCTATGGCAATAAGTTTTATTCTTTTTTCATCTTTTTACACTCCATGTACTCCAGCCACTAGCATTCTTTATAAAGAAACTAAATCAACTAAATGATTAACTCTTATTCACTTAGTTTTTTCATTTGCTTTTGCCTGAATAGTTGCGGCAATAGTTTATCAATTGATGAGCATATAAAATATAATCATGAATGATGATTTAAATAAAAATAAATATGCTAAATATTTTCGTCATCCTAATCTTATTAAAGCAAGACATCGTTTTGACACAGGAAAAGTAATTAAATTTAGTGATGTAGATAATTTAAATGCACGAAAATATTTTTTTCAAAAAAAATATCATATTAAAACTTATGGTTGTCAAGCCAATGTTCGTGATTCTGAAGATATTGCTGGCATTCTTGATTCAATAGGAATGATGCAAACTATTAATGAAGAAGAAGCAGATCTTATTCTTTTAAATACCTGTGCAATTCGGGATAATGCCGAACAAAGAGTTTTTGGGGAAATTGGTTTATTAAAACAGCTTCAATATAACAAGCCTAATCTAATGTTTGCTTTGTGCGGATGTATGGCTCAGGAAGAAGCAGTGGTTAAGCGAATTCTTAATAAACATCCTCATATTGATTTAGTTTTTGGGACTCATAATATTGCTGAATTACCATCATTACTTGTAGCAGCTCTTTTTTCAAAAGATACTTTTGTTAGTGTTTGAAGTGAGGTTGGCAATATCATTGAGGATATGCCAGTAAGAAGAATTTCTAAAATTAAGGCCTTTGTTCATGTTACTTTTGGATGTGATCAATTTTGTACTTACTGCATTGTTCCTGTTACTAGAGGGAAAGAAAGAAGCCGCCAAATGAATAAAATTGTTGAAGAAGTAAATAATTTAAAAAATCAGGGATATAAAGAAGTTACTCTTATTGGCCAAAATGTTAACTCTTATGGATTAGATCTTCATGATCCAGAAAGTAATTTTATTAATTTATTAGAAAAAGTTGCTTTAACAAAAATCGAAAGAATTCGCTTCAGTACTAGTAATCCCTGAAATTTTAGTTTAGAAATTGTTGACATGATGAAGAAATATCCAAACATTATGCCCTACATTCATCTTCCAATTCAAACAGGATCGGAAGAAGTATTAAAAAGAATGAATCGACCTATGCAAATAAAAAAATACTACGAATTAGTTGAATATGCTCGGCGATCAATTCCGAATATTGCTATTTCTACTGATATTATTGTTGGTTTCCCCAATGAAACTGATGAGGATTTTAAAAAAACAATTGATTTAGTGAAAAGATGTAACTTTGATAATGTATATTGTTTTATTTTTTCTCCAAGACCAGGAACGCCAGCCGAAAGATTTCCTGATTCTATTTCTTTTTTAACAAAGAAAAAACGCCTGGAAAAATTGAATCAATTAGTAAGAATTTTAGCAAAGAAAAATAATCTTAAATTTGAAAATAGCATTACTGATGTTTTAGTTGAGGGATTTAGTAAGAAAAATAAAACTAAATTAACAGGTTATACACCTGAAAATAAAGTTGTTAACTTTGAGGGTGATTTAAATTTAATTGGAAAAATAGTGAAAATTAAACTTCTTAAAGCAAAAATGTTTTCATTTGACGGATGTCTCATTTCATAAACACCAATCTAATTCAACAATTAGTTTATAGTTCTTTATTTGCTGCACTTGCTTTTATATCTACATCTTTTTTGCAAATACCAATTACTTTTGGTTTTATTCATTTAGGTGATTGCCTTTTGTTCTTAGTCTTGATAACTTTTAAAAAAAAAATGATTGTACCATTTATTGCTTATGCAATTTTCATGGGTGTTAGTGATATTTTCTTGGGTTATCCAAATTATGCTTTAACCACAATTCTGTCAAGAATGATCATTATTGTTATTTATTTTAGTTTCCGGATACATAAATTTATTTCTTTTTTTATCTGATTTATTATTCCCCTTAATTATTTCTTTACTGATTTAGTTCTCTTTAGTATTGCAAGTGCTATTTTCTTTTTGCCATTAAATTTATTACAAATTAGTATTCCCTTAATTATGGAATTTAATTTGTCATTTATAAAAGCTCTCCAATTAGATAAAAAAATCTCATTTAAATTTAAAAATAAACATAAGTAAAATGTTTTTTATTTTTAAAATTTTTGCTAGTTTTAAAACATGAAAAATAGGTTAGTTTCAAAAACATTATTAATTAATAAATATCAAGTATTGGTTTATTTGGTTTTTTAATACATAATTAAATCAATCACTTTAACTAACTGATTAGAATAATTAGAAATAATTTAAAATAAAAAAAGTAAAATAGTTAATATTTAAATGGAGGAAAAATGAGTAATCATGCATTAAGTAAAAAAAGGGTTGCCCTATTAGAGGAAGAATTATCAAAGTTGTTAAAAGTTACTCTTCCGCAAATCGCTAAACGATTACAGGATGCTCGGGAATTTGGGGATTTGAGAGAAAATGCAGAATACACAGCAGCAAGAAATGAACAAAGTATTGCCCAAAATCGAGTTAATGAAATCAGAAATATTCTTGATAATTTAGAAGGTGCTATTTATAATGTTTATGTAAAATACATTGAACTAAATGATCCTACACAAACTATTTATACAGTGAAAATTGTGAACAAATATAATGCTAATCCTCTTGAAGGAAGAGTGTCTATCGAATCACCAATAGGAAAATCACTTTGGGAAAGAAAAAAAGGTGATATTGTTTATGTTAAGGGAGAAATGGATAATCCTTATAAGATTAAAATCCTTGATATTTATCAAAAAAACAATTAACACTCATCTTTGACTAATTAAAACTAGCTAAGCTCATCCTGGAATTGTCATATGAAAGGAGGGTTTGATGAATAAAAAATTACAAGCAGATTTCTTACAATTAGATGCGCAAGATGAAAAAAAAATTATTGGTGGCTTTGCTTTTAGCACCATTATTTCAGGAATATTAGCTTTAATATTTGGAGTTCCTGTATTAGAAAAACTTCTTTCTTCATCTGAAGGGAAATTAAAATTACCATTAGGTATTTCAGGAGAATGAAATAGTGAAAAAGCTGCTACCAGTAGAGAAATTATTCATAGTCAAACTGTAAGCCCAACTTTTTATAACTAGTTTTTTGCAATAATTCATTTTCTATGGATTGAGCTTAGCAGTTTACCTAATAATATTTTCATAATTAGTAATTTATAATAAAAATAGATAAAATACTAATTGGGAATAAAATGGGAAAACGAGTTATAGGAATAGATTTTGGGACCACTAATTGTTGTGTGGCTTATTATGATGGAAACAATGTTAAAGTAATCCCCAATATGGAAGGGGCCCGCTTAACTCCCTCTGTTGTATCATTTAAGGGAACAGAATACTTAGTAGGTGATGTTGCTAAGAGACAAGCATTAACAAATGAAAATACAATTACTGGAGTAAAAAGATATATGGGAACAGATGAGAAAATAGCATGTAATAACAAAAGCTATTTTCCTGAACAAATTGCCTCATATATTTTTGGATATTTAAAGTATTATTCTGAAGAATATATCGGAGAAAAAATAACAAATGCCATTGTTACTGTACCTGCACATTTTAATAATAAACAACGGCATGCAATTATTACTGCAGCAAAAATCGCAGGGTTAATGGTTGATCGTATCATTAATGAACCCACTGCTGCTGCATTAGCATATGCTGTTGATACCAAAGAAAAAGAAAAATTTCTGGTCTTTGATTGGGGCGGAGGAACTTTAGATATTTCAATCTTAGAAAGAAAAGATGAAGATTATCTTGTTATATCCAATGCAGGGGATAATTTTTTAGGTGGTGATGATATTGATGAAGTCATAATTCAAATGCTTAAAAGACGAATTAGAATTGAAAATCGAAATATTAATTTTGATAATGATAATTTAATTAAACAACGATTAAAAGATGCAGCTGAAAAAGCAAAAATAGAATTAAGCACTGCTAGAACAGCTACCATTTCATTACCTTTTTTAGCTATGTTCCCTTCTGGGACTCCCTATAATTTTGAGTACATTTTAGTTCGGGCAGAATTAGAAAAAAACATTGAACGATTAGTTAAAAGAGCCATATTAAAACTAAAATTAGCAGTCGATAGTGCCAGAGTTAAATTTGCGGATATTTCTAAAATTGTTCTTGTTGGGGGATCAACAAGAATTCCTTTATTACAAAATATGCTTGAGGATATTTTTGGAAAAAAGAAAATTGCCAAGAATGTTAATGTTGATGAATCAATAGCAGTAGGAGCTGCATTACAAGCTGAATTTATGAGAGAAGAAAGTGTTTTTAAATTTCAGCTACGAGATATTACGCCCTTAGCATTAGGAATAGAGGCCCATTTAGGAAGAATGGATGTTTTAATAAAAAAGAATACCCGAATTCCTATTCGAGTTATTAAGAAATATGCAACTGTTGAAGATAACCAAGAAGCTGTTGATATTGGTATTTATCAAGGAGAAAGTCCCATTGCAAAGGATAACCAATTTCTTGGTTCAATATTTCTTAATGATTTACCACTAGGAAAACAAGGAAAGGTCTATGTGTTTGTTGAATTTCAAATTGATGATGATGGTCTTATTCATGCATCGGTAATGAATCGAGAAACAAATAATTTTAAAGAAATTCAAATCACTTCTAATGATTATATGAAAGAAGAAATCCTTGCTCGGTTAATTAATGAAGCCAAAGTAAATAAGAAAAAATTTGAGCGAAAGCGTAAAGAACTTGAACTCTTAAATAAGATGTTTGCTCGCCAAATGATGCTAAAAAAACTAATTAGAAAAAAATCAATTCCGACTAATGAACGGAAAGAGTTTTTAAAGGAATATCAATTAATAGCAAAGTATTTAAAAAGCCGAGATATCTCTAGTTTGAATGCAATCATGACAGCATCCTTAAGAAAAGAGGATTTTCGAATTGCAAAAGCAAGTGGTACTAAAAATTAATGATAAAAAAAGTTAATTATTTTAAAAAATAGAATTTCAAAAAACAGTTGGCTTTTTTATTTTTTTGTTATAATTACAGTGTAGGGAAAGTTAGGAGAGGTAAAGATGAGTTTAGATGTAAAAAGAGATGTAATTTTTAATACATTTAGCGGATTAGAAGAACAATTAAGTGATCCAGATCCTGTAAAAGAGGTTAGAAATTATCGATGAGCTTTGAGACAACAAACAATTATGTTTCAAAATTTCTTGAATGAAATGAAATTAGAAAAGGAAGCATTTGAACAAAGTTATGCTGAAAAATTTGAAGAAGAAAGTGCAAAACGTAATGAAATTGTTACCCAATTAAAAGAAGATATTTCTAAACTTGAAAAACAAATTGAAGATTTAGAAGCACTCCATGTAGAGGAAATTAAGTACCAAAGCAGCTTAACAAATGTAAAACTTAAAGAACAAGAAGAAGCTCTTCGCCAAGAATTAGAACCTGAGGTTAATGCTTTCGCTCAACAAATTCGGGATGCAGTTCGTCAAGAAGAAGTTGCTAGATTAGAAAAACACCTAAGAGAATTATTTCTTTTAACTCAACAAAAATCTGTTGATTTAGCAAGCTTATCTACTCAACTTAGAGAATATGCAGACAGCATTGATAAAACAAGTGGTGAATTTGCATCATACTTAAAAGAAAGTGGAGCAAAAGAATACAAAGTAAAAACTGGAGCAAAATATGTTCCTGCTCGTCATGAAATAGTTGGTACTATTACTGATAATAGTATAGATTTTAATACTGTTGTGGAAATGAGAGAAAGTGGTTATGCTTATAAAAGTAGACCTTTGGTTAGAGCTCAAGTAATTGTTAATGTTGCACCTGAAAACTTGAATAAGATTAAGAAAGACATTAGGGTTTCTGAAAAGAAAGTTCGGGAAAACATTAAAGAATTAATTGAAGAATTCCAAAACCATGGTGATGTTGCATTAGTAAGAAAACGTCAACAGGAAATGCAACAAGTTAACATAGGTGATGAAGTCGAGCCTATTTCTGAAGAAGAATATGATGTAGCAATTGAACCAGAAGAATATACCGATGAAACTTTAGAAACTGAAGAAATACCAGAAGATGAAGAAGAAGAAGTAGAACCAGAAGAAACACCTCGCCAACGTCGCAAACGACTTCGCCGAGAAAAAAAGGAAGCTAAACGTTTGGCAAAACTAAAAAGAAAAGAAGAAGCTGAAAAAGAAGTTGAAGATGATGAAGACTTTGATGAAGAAGATGAAGTAGTTGAAGAAGTTGAAGAACTAGATGAAGTTGAAGGATCAACTGAAGACTTCGATGATGAAGATGAAACAAGTACTGAAGACTTCGATGATGAGTTTGGGGATACAGAGGATTGAGAATAAGATAATTTAATTTGTCACACAATCATATAACACTACAAAATTTTTGTGACAATTGAGAGAATAGTTTTGGGCTGTAGAACCATGCTTGTTAATGAGTAATAAAATAAAGATAATTTTAGCTATTATTTATTTGCTAGAAAATCTAATGTTTAAAATAACAAGATCTTTGATTAATATAAATAGTATTGCATATTTAAGGAGGTAAAGAAATGGCAGAAACTAAACTAGGAAAAATAAAGTTTGAGTTTGTGACACAGGCCTTAATTGTGTTACTATTATTTGTTAACGTAATGCTTATTAGTAGTGTGATTTTCATGAAACTAGATGATAATGCAAAGTCAACAACAACTGATCAATCTGAAAAAACTATGGAACATGTTAGGTTTGCAACCTTTAATGTTTCTATGTCAAGCTCTAGTGGTGATGCTACTTATTATAATAGTGAAGGTAATTTAGAAAATGTATTAAAGAACCCAGATACAATGCCAGATCAAGCAAAATATGTTATTGAAACTATTCAGAGAATTCGCCCTGATGTTCTTTTATTAAATGAATTCAATTATGATCATGATGAAAAAGCATTAAAGGAGATGGTAAAAGTTTTAGAAAACAACACCTTTAATGGTACTTCAGGAATAAAGTATCGTTACTATTATTCTGCTGAATCTAATACTGGCTTAAATTCTAATGTAGATTTAGATAATAATGGAGTAACCCAGATTCCTGAAGATGCATATGGATTTGGAAGGTTCTATGGTCAATATGGGATGGCATTGCTTTCTAAATATCCTATAGTTGAGGATAAAGTTCGAACTTTTCAAAAGTTTCTCTGAAAAGATATGCCAAATAGTATGATGCCAATTGATGAAGTGGATGATCATAATCCCAATAATGTGAGAACATATTACACTGAACAAGCACGAAATGTTTTTCGGTTATCTTCAAAAAGTCATTGAGATGTTCCCGTTAGAATTAATGACAAAATAGTTCATGTTTTAGCTAGCCATCCAACTCCACCTACTTTTGATGATAAAGTTGATCAAAATGGGCGTAGAAACCATGATGAAATCAGATTATTTGCTGATTATATTAATTGAAAAAACCCAAGCTATATTTATGATGACACACAAGCTGATGTTGAACCAAACTTGCAAAAGAAGGCTAATTTAGAGAAAGATGCACTTTTTGTTATAGTGGGTGATTATAATGCAGATCCATTTAGTGGTGATAGTATTGATGGAGCTGCTGAATTATTAGTGAACAGTGAATATGTTAATAGTAGTATAACTCCAATTCATTCTGGAATTGACCCAACTCAGGGGTCCAATATTGATCATGATTGAAACAAAACAAGTAGGTTTTCTACTGGTACAGGAGAAGCAGCTAGGGGTAAATTACGAGTGGATTATGTTTTGCCTTCAAAACAGTTGGAGATTCTTGATGCTGTAGTTTATTGACCAAATGAAAATGATCCTCTTAAATATCTTTTAAATGCTTCTGATCATAGTGCAGTTTATGTGACAGTAAAAGTCTAGGTAACAACAAAATTCATTCCTTTAATTATTAAGTATTAATCACAATATTATCTCTGTTTTTAAATTAATGTTTTTAATGAACATTTGATGAAAGTTCCCTTTTTAAATACTAACTTTTATATATTTATGTAAATATTTTCATTGTATAATATTATTATAGTGAGGTAGTGGTATGAAAGTAAAAAATATTCATTTTGCTGCATTATTAATTTCCATGTTTGTGATAAATGCAGGGCTTAGTAGTGCATTAATAGCTGTAAGATTAAATGAAGCAGAGGATGAGGTGGTTACTCAGGAATTTATTAGTGAAGAATTGCTCAACAATAGATTTCATAAGCAACTGAAACAAAATGGATTTACATATCAAGAAGCACAATTAATCTCATTAGAAAAAACAACTGATGGTGCTTATACAATTTCAATTTCTGAAATAAATGATGGTGCTGTTGCTATTGATTTACGAGAAAAAATTGATAGAATCAAGGGTATTCTAAATAATCTTTTTGATTCACAAGGTGAAAAAGATGCAATTGATTATCAAGCGATTGATAATGAAATTACAACTACTAAAAGTCAGATTAGTGATTTAATTGGTTCTGACTTACCTGTGGAGTTTCAATTACTTCATTTTTCAGACATAGATGGAGGAAGAGATATTCTAACTAATATTAGAAATTTTTCAGGTTTAGTTAATAAATTTAGAGGTGAATATTTGAATACATTGTTATTATCCAGTGGTGATAATTGAATAACTGGACCTGAATATACAATTGCCAGTGAGGCAACTTCTACAATTACAGACATTTTAAAATCTCCTAATGATGGAAGAGGACACATAAAGTTCCTTAATGAACTTGGTGTGCAAGCAAGTGCATTTGGTAATCATGAATTTGATAAGGGACCAAATAAAGTTGCCGAAATAATTAGTAGTGATGAACAAGGATGAGAAGGAGCAAAATTTCCATATGTGACAACCAATCTTGATTTTAGTGGAAATGCAGAGTTAAATAAACTAATTGCTCCTGATGGACAAGATTCAGATACTTTAGATAACAAAGTCACCAGTTATACTGTTATTGAAGAGAATAACTATCGTTATGGAGTTATTGGAGCAGTTTCAAATGCTCTAGATGTTATTACAAACCTAGATGATGTAATTGTAACAACCTCCAGTTTAAATGATTTAGCAGCTGATATTCAAAAAGATGTTCAAGCGTTAAAAAGAGAAGGCATTAATAAGATTATTCTTTTGGCACATATGCAGAGCATCTCTATTGAGCGTAGTTTAGCTCCTTTACTTAATGGAGTTGATATCATTGTTGGTGGTGGTTCAAATACTATTTTTGCTGATGATACTGATTCTTTAAGAACAGGTGATACAAAAGGAGGGGATTATCCTGAAATTTATCATGGAACTGATGGTAATCCAATTATATTAGTAAATACTGAAGGTGATTTTACTTATTTAGGAAGATTAGTAGTTACCTTTAATGAAAATGGAATTATAGATACAAATTCAATAGATAAAAATACTTCTGGAGCTTATCGAACAGATTTTGATATTAATAATCCTACTGAGAATGTAGCTGGTGTTACCATGAATGATATTGATCCAGAAATAGTAAATTTAGCTGATGCTTTAAAACAACCATTGTTAGAAAAGCGAAGAAATATCATTGGTTATACTACAGTATTTTTAAATGGAGATCGTGAATATGTAAGAATACAAGAAACCAATTTTGGTGATCTTACTGCAGATGCAAATATGTGGTATGCGAGAAAAGTGGATCCAGAAGTAGTGTTATCATTTAAGAATGGGGGCGGAATAAGAGGTTCAATTGGGAACTGCATTTATCCACCAGGATCAACTAGTGCAGATAGTGCTGTTTGTGGCCCTCCATTAGCTGATCAAGTAAATGGAATATCAGAAAACACAATTTCTCAACTAGATATTGAATCATCTCTTAAGTTTGATAATCATCTTGTTATTGCAACAGTGAAACCTACTGACATTAAAGACCTTTTAGAAAATGGATTAAGAAGAGCAAAGGATCAGAATGGAAATAGACAACAAACTGGATCATTTCCTCAAGTAGCTGGGATGATAGTTGAATATGATTTAGCTAATTCTGCTGGTAGTCGAGTTCAAAAAGTTACAATTAAAGATGCTAATGTTAACACAGAGGGAGATCAACCTTTATTAATTATTAGTGATGGTAATGTTGTTGATAGTGAAAAAGATAAGCAATTCAAAATGGCAACAATTAGTTATCCAGTTCGAAATTCTCGCTTTCCAAAACTATCTTTTCTAATTCAGGATCCTAATGCTCCCGATGATGCAAATGCATTGATCTTAAATCCGGCAGTTAGTAACTTACTTACTGCTAATTCTGTTTTTCGGACTGGTGCTGAACAAGCAGCTTTAGCAGAATACCTCCAAGAAAAACATGGTACATTAGCTCAAGCATATACTGAAACAGATGATCGCTTTGATTCTACTCACACAGATACAAGACTAGTAGATAAAACTGTAGAAAACCCTGTCAAAACACGAGAGGTTGTTGGGTATACTGATGTCTTTTTAAATTATGATGATCGTTACACAAGAGAAACAAATTTAGGAAATCTTCTAGCAGATGCCTTTGTTGCTTATGCAAATGCAGATGATGCAAGAATTACTATTGCAGTCTTAAATAGTGGAGGCATTTCGGCTAATATTGGAACATGTCCTGCTGCAAATGCTCCTTGTGAGAAACCAGGCCCTGATCCTAATGAACCAGACTCAGTTGCAGGGGAAATTACAGTTACAGATTTAGAAAATGTTCTAACTTATAGTAATACAGTAGTTACTGTTCAGCTAACACCTCAACAATTATTAGAATTTTTACTTAGTAACCTTAGTGATAAATTTCGGAATAATCCAGCCATCCAGGTTGCAGGAATAAGAATTGAATATGATTTTTCTTTAGATGATATAAGTCAACGGATAAGAAAAATAACAGTTCTTGATAGTGATTCAACAACAGATGGTAAGCAAGCTTTAGTTATTGTTGAAAATGGTAGTGTTGTGGATGCAGAAAAGAATAAAAGATTTGGTGTAGCTATGACCAATTATCAAGCAGAACAAGATTCATGAAAAATCAAAGATTTTGTTGCTAATGATCCAGGTGGAGTTGAAAAAAAAGAATTACCAAAAAAAGATGTTGATTTAGTTAAAGAATACATAAGAAATAACTATGGTTCTGTTAATAATCCATATCAGGTTGTAGATAATAAAGTAGATGAATATGTGCCTGAAAGGCTAATTATTCTTGCTAAAAAGCAATAATAACAAAGTAAATTAAGTTAACACATATGAAAGGTATATTTAAAAATGAGTTTATTTTATTAGGGGTTGTTTTCATAATTACCACTATTATTACAGGCTCAATCTTAACAGGGGTTTTAGTGCCTGTATTAGATTCAACAAACAAAAGCACTGAAAAAACTAAACATGTAACTGATAATCAAAAAGAATTTATACCTTCAAATGGACAACCAGATAAAAAAACAAGTGCCTATACTTATTTAAAAAGAGAAGTATCAAGTAATCCAATAACAGTTAATGACTTTGTTACCCAAGCAGTAAATTTTTCCTTAATAAAGGATATTAAAGATAAAGCTATTCGTTTATATTTTTTTAATACTTCAACAGATAATCCAGTTCATGATGGGGACACATTTAGAGCATCAATATCTGCATCAACTAATTCTAATACTAAATACCGATTAGTTGCTTTTGATACTCCAGAAATCCATGATGAAAAGCTTAAGGGTGATAATTATAAATATGGTGGTAATGACAAGACAAGATGACAAATATACTTTGGGCAAAAAGCAACAAAATTTGTTCGTGATATAGTTCTTAATAATAATAAATATAATGTTTATTCAACAACTGCATTAGAAAAAACAGATAGACATGGTCGTACTTTGGGTTTTATTTATATTGATCTTGTTGAAACAAATGAAATTGAGCTCTATTCATTAGCTGATATTGTTATTAGAAGAGGCTATGCTATCCCTAGCCGACCTGATCGTAATAATCACTTTGATATTGGTTTAAATGATATTGCCCCTGAGGAAAGAGAGTTACAAATTGCATTTACAGATAGTTTTTTATATGCATATACAAATAAGAAAGGATTTTTTGACAAAGATGAATGAGTATATAGGGGCACTCCTTTTGAAAATAAACGCAAATATTATCCAGAAAACTGATCTACAAAAGAGGAATGATCTCAAAAATTAATGGAGTCAGTATATCATGATATTGGATGATGAAAAAGTGCGAACAGAGCACAAAATGAAAAGTACTGTACTCTTGATACACTGCCTGATAAGGAAATTTGTAAAGAGAAAAAATAAATGAGAGGAGGAAAGGTATGAAAATAAGGAAAAAGCATATATTTGTGATATTAGTTGCGGGAACTATTATTAATGTTGGAATTAGTATTGGAGCTCTAGCAGTTGTAACTGATAAAGCTACTGGAAGTGTTATTGAAGAAGAAGCTCTTGATACAAGAAAAACAATAAGGTTTGCAACTTATAATGTTTCAATGGCAGATCATGAATTTGGAACAGGTAATAGTAATAGATTAATTGAACTATTATCTGATAAAAATAATATTTCTGCTAATATTAAGAAGATTGTTGAAGTAATTCAAATCATTCGTCCTGATGTTCTTTTTCTAAATGAATTTAATTATGATGAAAATAATGAAGCAATTCAAAAGTTTCAAGATATTCTAAGGACTCAAACATATAATGGTAGTGAACCAATAGATTATCAGTATTTTTTTAATACTGAGTCTAATGTTGGTGTTTATCCTGATCCAAAAGTAGATATGGATGCTAATGGTGTTAATGATGAATTTAATGATGCATATGGATTTGGTAGATTTCCTGGCCAGTATGCGATGGCCTTATTATCTAGATACCCAATTGTTGAAGGTGAGGTAAGGACATTCCAAAAATTTCTATGAAAGGACATGCCCAATAATAAAATGCCTGTTAATGAAATAGATGGAAGCAAAACTTATTATACTGATGAAGCTAGAGAAGTTTTTCGATTATCATCAAAAAGCCATTGAGATGTTCCCATTAAATTTAATGGGAAAAAAATCCATGCACTAGTTAGTCATCCAACTCCTCCTGTTTTTGATGGACAAGTTGATCAAAATGGGCGCCGAAATCATGATGAAATCAGGTTTTGGACAGATTATATAGATCCAACAAAAACAAGTTATGCATATGATGATACTCAGGCTGATTTAGTTGCTAATCAAAGAATTAAAAAAAACCTTGCTGAGGATGCAATGTTTGTTATCATGGGTGATCAAAATGCAGATCCATTTGATGGAGATAGTACTGATAATCCGGCAATGCTATTTATGAATAGCCCCTATATCAACACAACTGTCACTCCAACCAGAACGGGTAAAATAGATGCGTCTAATGAGGGTAATACTGATCAAAATGGTAAAAGCATGTATGATACTGCTTCTTTTAATGGTAATTTAAGAGTAGATTATGTTTTACCTTCCATTAATATGGAAATAGTTTCTGCAAAGGTATTCTGACCAAATAGTACAGATAGATTTGCTGATCTAGAAGATCCTTCAGATCACCATTCTGTTTATGTAACATTAAAAGTTTAAATTCTAATTACCATTATAAAAAATATTTATTTCATCAAGTATGTTGGTAGTTATTGGTAAATATTATCATAATTTAAGCAAATTTAATATTAAAATAGTGCTTAGAGATTTAAAAAAGCTTCTATAACTCATTCTATTTTTACCTTTTAAATATTTATATAAAAAAATGAAAATTAAGATTAATTTGTATAAAAACATATTCTCATCATTTATAATTAAGGTAGTTGTATGTTATATACTATTGTAATTTCTATTAGCCTAATTTTTGCATTATGATTTATCACAGTGTTAGCTTATAAATTCATAATTATTAAAACTATGAAAAAGCTTTTTTGTTTTGTTAAACAAATTCACCATAAAGTAATTATTAAAGCATTGATTATGATTATTGGATTAAGTGTTTCATTTTTTCTTACTCTTTGAATAATCTTTGGATTAGCAGGTTCGATTGAAATCCATCTTTTTAATTCTATAGATTATGATAAAAAAAATGATTTATTGTGGATGAAATACTATGGAGAAATTCCAGATGATTTTGAAACACAATTCAATGAAATAACTTCATATGAGGGAAATGAATTTATTGTTAAAGATGCCGATAATCAAAAATTACAATACCATGCTTATCGTCAAGATTCATCAACTCCTATTAATAAAGTAGTAGTTGTTGTTCATGGGTCAAAAGGAGCATATTATACTACCTATCCCTATATTTATGCATTGAGTAAAGTACCAGCATTAAACAGTAACACATTATTTGTTTCATATGATGCACGTGGTTGATATGAAGGAAAAAAAAGAGGAGATTCAACATATGGCAAAAAGGAAGCCACTGACTTACTTCAAATCATTCGCCATGTGGAAAAGATATTTAAACCTTCTGAGATCATTACCTACGGACTTAGCTTAGGGGGAGGAACAATTTATAATTTATTATTAGAAAATGGGAATGAGATGACTGAAAGTAATGTTAAGAAAAGCTTTATTATTGATTCTGGATATTATAATCTAAAGGATCAGTTGATTTTCTATGTGAACCAGTTTTTGGGAGTTAATCTAGGCTCTATTGTTATGAGCCCAGCCCTTTGGTTATATGGCCTTGATACAAACACTAAAATGAGTTTTAATGCTTATGAAGCAGTATCAACACTTAATGTAGATTTAATGCTGTTACATTCACAAGCTGATAAAATCGTTAATTGAAAATTTAGTTGTGATATAAACAAAGCTAGAAATAATAACAATTTAAATAATCATACCAAAACTTGAATAACCCCCCTTGCTGAAGGAATTCATCACGTGAGTTTCTTTATTGAAAAGAAAAATGAATTTCAAAAATATGTGGGGGAATTTCTAAATGATAATTTTATTGATGTCGGAGCAGAGGACTGTGAATAAGAAAATTCATTGCTTAAAATACAACATAAACTACTTTGCTTTGAAGTGGTAAAGTTTTATTTAGTATTACTTAAAGCCAAGAACAAATTAGATTATTGAAATTTTAATTTATGAGAATATAATTAATTACTAAACAATAATTATTTGTTTTAGTTTTATCAATTACAATATGTGATTAAAAAGTACTTAACTTCTCACATTATAAAAACAGGATAACAACACAATCTAGTTGAAAATATCAAACTTGGTATTTTAAAATACTTTTTCCTACAATTAAAGCATTAATTTAGCAAGGTTATAAATTAAGATAATTATAAATTTTAAAAAATTTATTTTTAAGAAATTAATAACCATAATGTAATAAAAAAAAGATTTTGTTCATAAATTGACTTTAGTATTTATACCAATTTTATCATTATTTTCATTGAGATAAAATGCCCTATTTGTAATTAAAAGATAATATTAGCACTTATGATAAGAATTTGCTAATTTTCTGTTATAATAAATTTAGCAATTAAGTTTAGTAACTGCAAATTTTCTGTTATAATAAAATTAGCAGTTAAAGATGGAGAGTGATAATTAGAGGTAAAAATGGAATTAAAAGATAAGGGGAATGTAGCAAATTTCATTGCTAAGTATACAAGAAATCTTAATCAGGATGCAATCAAAAATAAAATTGATCCAATTATTTCTAGAGAAAATGAAATAAGAAGATTGATTCAAATTTTATCAAGAAAAACAAAGAATAATCCGGTTCTGGTAGGTGAGCCTGGTGTTGGGAAAACAGCAATTGTGGAAGGACTAGTTCAAAGCATAATTAGAAGAGAAGTTCCTGATAACCTTGCTAATAAAATTATTCTTGAATTAGATATGTCATCAGTAGTTGCTGGAGCAAAATTTCAAGGGCAGTTTGAAGAACGCTTGAAAAAAATAATTGAAGCAATTAAAAAAGCAAAGGATAAGTATATTGTTTTTATCGATGAATTACATATTATTACTGGCGCAGGAAAAGCACAGGGTTCAATTGATGCAGCAAATATCTTAAAGCCAGCATTAGCAAGAGGAGATATTCGGGCCATTGGAGCAACAACCATTAAGGAATATAAAACTTATATTGAAAAAGATGCTGCCTTGGAAAGAAGATTTCAAAAAGTAATGGTTCGGGAACCATCAGTGGAAGAAACAATAGTTATTTTGCGAGGAATCAAAGAGCGTTATGAAGCTTTTCATGGTGTTGATATTACAGATGCTGCTCTTATTTCCTCAGCAGTATTAAGTGAACGTTATATTACTGATCGATTTCTTCCCGATAAAGCAATTGATATTTTAGATGAAGCATGTGCTTATGTGAAAATGTCCACATATACCACACCTGAAGATTTAGAAAAACTAGAGAAAAAACTAGCCAATTTACATATTGAAAAAATGACTCTGGCTAAGGAGAAAACAGATATTGCCAAAAAACGAATTATTGGTATTAATATTGAGAGTGAGGAATTAAGAAAGAAAATTAAAGTATTAGAAAAAGAATGATTAGGACAAAGAGAAATCATTGACTCTATCAGAAGGTTAAGAAAAGACATTCAAGCAGAAACAACTAGAGCTGATTTATATCAAGGAAGAGGAGAATATGAGAAAGCAGCTCAAATTAAGTATGTAAGCATTAAGAATAAAGAAAAAGCATTGAAAAGAATGGAGGAGAAACTAAAACAAAATTCAAAAAGAAATAAAGAACAATATGTAAAAGTAAATGTAACCGAAATGGAAATTGCCAAAATAGTTTCATTATCTTCAGGTATACCTATTGAGCGTTTAACAAAAACTGAAAAAGAAAAAGTGCTTTCACTAAGAGATACTTTGGAAAAACGAGTAAAAGGACAAGGAGAAGCATTAGATTTAGTTACTGATGCCATCATAAGATCACGAGCAAACATAAAGGATCCAAATCGTCCTATTGGTTCATTTCTTTTTCTTGGCCCAACAGGAGTCGGAAAAACTGAAGTAGCAAAAACCCTTGCCCAAGCATTATTTGGTACTGAAAAAAGTTTTATTCGTTTAGATATGTCAGAGTTTATGGAACGACATTCAGTAGCTAAAATAATTGGCTCTCCTCCAGGTTATGTTGGATATGATGATAGTGGACATTTAACAGAAATTGTTCGTAACAAACCTCATTCAATTATTCTTTTTGATGAATTAGAAAAAGCTCATCCAGATGTTTTTAATATTCTTTTACAAATATTAGATGAGGGTACCATCACTGATTCAAAAGGCAAGGATATTGATTTTAAAAACACTATTATTATCATGACATCAAATATTGGGTCTGAATTGATTCTAGCTAATGATAAAAATTTTAAGCAAAAAGTAATGAAAGCGGTGAAGCAATTTTTTCGGCCAGAATTTCTTAATCGGATTGATGAAATAGTTGTTTTTAATTCCCTAGATGAAAAACGAATGATGTTGATAATTGATAAATTTTTAGCTGAGTTAGCAGAAAAACTACAACAGCAAAATATTACCTTACAATTTGATAAGAGTATTAAAAAAGATATTTATAAAAATGGGAGCAATCCTCTATATGGAGCAAGGCCATTAAAAAGATATATTCAAAAGAATATTGAATCCGCACTTGCTTATTGAATCATTGAGGGAAAAATGCAACCTAACCGAATTTATAAATTAAAAAGATCTCTTACTAATTATACAATTGAGGAGGTATTAACTAATTAAAATGTCAAAGGTAATTACTAAAAAAAAGTATCAAATAAAAAAACGCCAACAACAACTATTATTTTTTATTGCAGAGGATTTTATTAAAACAGCTATTCCTGTATCATCAGCAAGAGTAATTCAAGCAGGTGGTTTTAATTGTTGTAGTGGAACAATTAGAAATGATATGATGCTTCTTGAGAAATATCAATTAATTGAAAAACCACATACATCTGCTGGGCGAGTCCCCACAGCTAAAGGTTATCGTTATTATGCTAAATTTTCAGACAAGAATACAAAATATGAACACATAGAACTAGCGATAAAGGAAATATTTGATAATCGAGCAACCACAATTAAAGCAGTCATTCAACAATCATGTATGCTGATTGCTGAGGTTTTAAAATTACCAGTAGCAGTTTTTCAATCAAATATTTCTAATAAAGATGATCGGATTCAAGTGATACAGTTATTTAGAATTAATGAAAACAAAGCAATGATTGTTGTTATTTCAAATGAACAAGTACTTGTAGAAAAAGTAATTGAAATTAAGGATAAGAAAAAATTCGAGGAGCTTGAATTGTGTTTAGCAATAATTTCTAAAAGGCTATTTAATTCTCCATTTCATGAAGTACTGGAACGATTAAATGAATTAATCCCCCTTTTAGAAAATCATATCAGTAATTTTGAAAATGATTTAAAAAGAAATATTCTTGATATTTTTAGGCAAGCTGTAATGAAAGTCAATGTTTATGGATCAATAAATACAACTTCCTTCCCAGAATTTAGTGATGTAAAAATGTTACAAAACATCATGAGGATTTTAGATAAAAATAATATTTGAAAATTATTATCAAAAGAATTTTATGCTAATGAAAAGATGGAGCCGAGATTAAATTATATCTATAATAAAGAGTTTAGTGTGATTTCAGTAACTTTGGAGCAAAATATAACCTTAGTTGTTGTTGGCCCAAAAAGAATGGATTATCCAATGATTATGGCTGCCTTAGAATCCATTAAACAAAATACAATGCGCCGAAGATCAATGATTCCCTATTGAGGTACAAAGGAGTTAGAACATGAAGAGTAATGATTTTTTAAAGAAAAAAAACCTGAATAAAGAAAAAAAACATGTCGAGAAAAAAGAAACTCATGAGCAAGCACAAACTAGTTTAGAAGAAACAAATAAGTTAAATAAACTACAAGAGGACTATAAAAAATGTTGTACTGATTTAGAACAAACAAGTCAGAAAATTCAACAATTAAATGAAGAAATTCAACAGTGAAGAATAAAATATGAAAAATTTGCTCATCAATTAGAGAGCGATTTTTTAGATAAACTAAACAAAATTGATGCATCAATGAAAAAAAATTTAAATGCCGAAAAAGAACGAATTCATAATGAAACTCAAATCAAAATTCATAATGAAATAGCGAACATCTTTAAGAATATTGCGGAACAAGTTTTAAATACTTCCCAAAGTGCACTTGTTTTACCAGAACAAGCAAGTAATGAAACAAGAAATTACGCCAGGGGTTTTCAAATGCTTATTGATAACTTAATGAAGGTTATGGAAAATAAGGGTTTAAGCATCATTTATCCTAAGGTAAATGATCCTTTTGATCCCAAGATTCATAATGCCATTTCGATTGTTAATCAACCAGATGCTCCGGAAGAAGGAGTGATTATTGAGGTATTAACACCTCAATATAAATTGAATGAGAAAATTATTTCTTATTCAAAAGTTAAAGTTGCAATAAAAGGAAAAAATTAGGAGGATTTTATGAAAAATAATCAAATTATTGGAATTGATCTAGGCACAACAAATTCATGTGTTGCTTTTGTTAGTGGTGATAAACCAGAAATCATTACTAATAAGGAGGGGAACCGAACAACTCCCTCTGTAGTATCAGTAAAGAATGGTGATATTGTTGTGGGTGAAATTGCGAAAAGACAAGCAATTACTAACAAAGATACTGTCATGAGTATCAAAAGAAAAATGGGGAGTGCGAAAAAAATAAAAATGGGTGAAAAAAGTTATTCACCTGAAGAAATAAGTGCGATGATTTTACAAGAATTAAGATCCCAAGCTGAAGAAAAGCTAGGTACCAAAATCAAGGAAGCAGTTATTACTGTTCCTGCATATTTTAATGATGCTCAACGCCAAGCTACTAAAAATGCGGGAAGAATTGCTGGCTTAGAGGTTAAACGAATCATTAATGAACCCACTGCTGCTGCATTAGCTTATGGAATTGATAAAAAAGGAAAGGAAGAAAAAATTCTTGTTTATGATTTAGGAGGAGGAACTTTTGATGTTTCCATTCTTGAAATTAGCGATGGAACAATTGAGGTTAAATCTACAAGTGGTAACAATCATTTAGGTGGTGATGATTTTGATCAAAAAATTATTGAATACCTAACTAAAGAAGTTCAAAAGAAATATGGAATTGATCTTTCTGAAGACACCATGGCTTTACAAAGACTGAAAGATGCTGCCGAACGAGCAAAAAAAGAATTATCATCAACAAAAGAAACAACAATTTCTCTTCCATTCTTATCAATGACTCCCAATGGTCCAGTTAATTTTGAATGTGTATTAACAAGAGCTATTTTTGAATCTTTAATTGAAGATTTAGTAGAAAAAACTCGTCTGCCAATTAAACGAGCCCTAAAGGATGCCAAGATTAAGGCCTCTGATGTTGATGAAGTACTTTTGGTGGGAGGATCAACTAGAATTCCTTTAGTTCAGGAGTTAGTGCGAAAGGAATTAAATAAAGAACCCAACAAATCTATTAATCCTGATGAAGTTGTTGCAATGGGGGCAGCAATCCAAGGAGGGGTACTTAAAGGAAGTGTTAAGGACCTTTTATTATTAGATGTTACTCCCCTTTCCTTAGGATTAGAAACCCTAGGGGGAGTAATGACAACCTTAATTAAGCGGAACACAACTATTCCAACATCTAAAAGTCAAACTTTTTCCACTGCTGAAGATAATCAACCTGCTGTTGATATTCATGTTTTGCAAGGAGAGCGACCAATGGCTGCTGATAATAAAACCTTAGGGCGGTTTCAATTAACAGGAATTGATCCAGCCCCAAGAGGCATTCCCCAAATTAGTGTAAAGTTTTCAATTGATGCTGATGGAATTGTCTCTGTTTCCGCAAAGGATGAGAAAACAGGTAAGGAACAACAAATTACAATTAAAAATTCAACTAACCTAACTGAAAAAGAAATCGAGGCCATGGTCAAGGAAGCAGAAAAAAACAGGGAAAGAGATGCCCAAAGAAAAAGGGAAGTAGATGTTAAAAATCGAGCAGAGGGCCTTATTTTTCGGATCGAAAAAGAAATGAAGGAAAACAAGGATAAATTAAATAAAGAACAAGTAGAAGCAACCCAAAAACAATTAGATGAAATTAAAAAGTTACTGAAAGAAAAGAAATTTGATGAACTAGAAACAAAACTGAATCAAATAGAGCAAGTTATGCGGGAGTATGCAGAAATGATGAAGAAAGAACGTCAGTCAGCAGATGAAAAAAAGAAGGATGAAAACGAGGATGAACAACCAGATATTAGTGCAATTGATTCAGATGATGAAGATAAGAAGGAATAAAAATTTCTTTTTGAATAAATATTAATGGCAAAAAAAGATTATTATGATGTTCTTGGGATAAGCCGGAATGCCTCAATTGAGGAAATAAAAAAAGCTTATCGATCTCTTGCAAAGAAATATCATCCCGATGTAAATAAATCTGATCCTCAAAGTGAAGAAAAATTTAAAGAAGTTGCTGAAGCTTATGAAACATTAAGTGATCAAGAAAAACGATCCATGTATGATCGCTTTGGGCATCAAGGTGTAAACACCAACTTTGGGTCTGCCGGCCACCACTCACCATTCTCTGATATTAATATTGATGATATTTTCAATAATATCTTTAACCAGGGTTTTGGTGGTGGTTTTGGTCAACGGCAAGCAACAAAAACTGGCCCAAGACGAGGAGATGATAAACAAATCTTGGTTACCATTTCCTTTATGCAAGCAGTTCACGGGGATATTCAAAAATTCAATCTTGATGTTGCCGAATATTGTTCATCATGCCGGGGAACTGGAGCAGCAACTTCTAGTGACATCAGAACTTGTGAAGTTTGTCGTGGCACTGGTTATGAATTCATGCGTTCTGGTCCTTTTCATGTTCAACGAACTTGCTCAAGATGTGGAGGGCGAGGAAAAGAAATAACTAAGAAATGTAATGTTTGTCATGGAGAGGGTCATATTTTTCGAAATAAGGAAGTTGAATTAAACATTCCTTCTGGAGTGTATTCAGGAGACCGCTTACGAATTGCAGCTCATGGAGGAGCTGGAAAAAATGGGGGAGAAAATGGCGATTTATATGTTGAATTAAAAGTTAGGGAACATAAGTACTTTAAGCGAGATCAATATGGTAATATTGTGATTGATGTACCAGTTAATTATACTGATATTATTAGCCATAAAGTACTTGAAGTACCAACAATTCATGGGGTAGACAAAATTACCATTCCTCGTAATTGAACTACTGCTGATCATATTCGTTTGAGAAAAAAAGGAGCTAAAGTGAGAAATACAGCAAGAACTGGAGATCATTATGTGCGGTTAGTTGTTAGTTTTAACGAAGGATTAGAAGGAATCATGAAAACAAAAATAAAAGATAACAATCCTGAGAATTTATCCAATCGTTATAAAAACTTTATGCGCAGATTTAAGGAAATATAATTTTGTGAAAGAAGCATGATATAGCTTGACTTGATATATGGCGGGAGCATTTTTTTTAGTTTGCTCAACAGCAAGATATTTCATCTTATCTGGTAATAGTAATAATCAATTTGTCTTATACTTATTTCTTGGTTTAGGAATAATTATTTCCTTCATTTATTTATTATTAATTTCTAAACACTGAAAAAATCATTTGAAGAGATGGCATATCATTTATTTACTTTTTGTCATCGCAAATTTAATTTTTCTTTCTTTTTTACTAACCCTTATTTCTGAAAGCCTTTTTTATAAAGCATTCCCAGTTTTATTATCATTTGAAGTAATTCTTTTTCTTAGCTCTTTTATTAGTGAAGTTCACTATCAGGAAAATTTCATAAAATACAGTTATACAAATGACAAGTAAAGAAAATCTAAAAGTTCTTTTTTTATCAAATATAAATTATTTAAGTAGTGAGTATTTGAAAAAACTCATAAAAGAAAATCCTAATTATCATTTTGAATTTTTTTATGGAAAAGAGGATAAAGATGAAAAGAAAATAAAAACCCATTTACAAATAGGAACTTTTTTTTCAAAAAAGAAATTCATTATTATGAATGAATACTCAAATTTATCTGATGAAACAATTAGCTTAATTAAAACAAGTATTAATCGGGTATGAATTGTATTTAATACTAAAACAAGTCTTTATCATAAATTAGCAAAAATGAAAATTTTCATTAAAAAGGATCAATTCTATAATACACCCCAAAAATGTACTGAATTAGTAAATATGTTTGCAAAGAATTTTGTAGCATATGATATGAATATTACTAAATACTTAGTTGAGAAATTCAGCAAAGATCCAAACAAACTAGTTCAACAAATAAGATTACTTGCTTTATGAAAATCCAAGATTACAAAAAAGGATGTTTTGCAATTTTATAAAGACTTTCCTGAAAATGAGGTTTATAAAATTGCCAGAACAATAATTAGTGGTGATAAAAAAGCAATTTATAAGATATTTATGAAGATGAGTGATAATAGTGAAGTTTTAGCACATTTATTTAATTGATTACTTTTGGTGCTTAAGGATCTAACTAAATTTAGATTATATGAATTATCTGGGTTTCGTCCCCTAGCGCTTCTAGCTAATTGATCAACAAAGCAGTTGTATCAAGGAATTACTAATTATGACCGCTTAAGTAACCTAGCTAATCTTTTAAAAAGGATTGAGGAAGATGATAAATTTCGAAGAATTAGCTTAACAAAAGCTTATTTTCTTAATTCTCTCTTATGTTTAAATTAGGATGATAAATGAAAAGAGCAAATAATTTTAATGAGGGTCAAGTTTTAGATCGTGTAGTTCCATCACCATCATTTAAAAAATTATTATTTTCTGATTATGGTGATATTAAATTATATCAGGATTCAAAAGCCCTTTATTTATTATCCCTCTTAAATATGGTTATTTCCATTGTTATTTCCATTGTTATTATTTGTGTTACTTCGATGCTTATTTATGATTTTATGAATGTATATAATCAAAAAGTGGTTAATGATATAATTATGCTTAGTTCTTTAATTCTTTTGATTATCTATTGTTTTTTTTCTCTGCTTACATTTATGGTTGGAGCTCTAAAAAAGAAAAGTAAACTTATTCAAAAGAAAATTAGTTTTGATGGATTGTTAAGTAGCATCATTATTAAAATTGTTTTTGTTGTTTTATTAATGGTATTATTAAAGCCTAATATTGAACTAGATCCACTTTTACCAACTACTAGTTCAGAGATAAGTAGAACAGAATTCCTTTTAATTTTGATTATTATTTTAACTTCAGCCCTCATTACTCATCTGTTTTTTCATTTTCTAATTTTAATTACATCATTATTAATGAAAAATACCATCATGAAACAAAAGTTACATGAACTAATGATTGAGGCCACTTCAGTGAACAATACCAAATTGCCGATTAATTTAAATATTCAAACAGTAGAAAAAATTTTATTCGAAAAAATAAAAAAATAATTTGTTTTGAGTGAAAAGTTTTTTTGATTTTTCATATTTTATTTAACTAAAAATTCTGTCTGTTGGCAAGTTTAATATATTTTTTGTAAAATAGTGTATAATAGTGTAAGAAAGTGGAAAAATAAGTTTCCCTTTCTTGCAAGGAGTTTACATGTGAATGGTTGGAACAGTAAATGTTCGAATGGATCAAAAAAATAGATTTCGCCTTCCAACAATTTATCGCCAAAATTTTGGTAAATCAATTTTTATAACCATTGGTTTTGAAAAATCAGCGGAAATCTGGGATACTAAAATGTATAATAAAATGCATCAAATAATAGTTAATAAACCATCCTATGATGCCAAATGAAGAAAGTACAAACGGTTATTCATGGCAAATGCTTTTGAACTTTCTATTAGTGATATGGGAAGAGTTTTGCTTCCACAAATCATAGTTGATTATTTAGATAATACAAAAGACCTAGTTCTAATTGGGGTAGGAAATCATTTAGAACTTTGGAATAAAAATACTTGAAATAATTATAATAAAGAGCTTCAAAAAAATAAAGATGAATTTTCTAAAATATTAGGAGCACTTAATGAATAGTGATCATGTGCCAGTCATGATTAATGAAGTTGTTGAAGCATTAAATATTAAACCAGATGGTTGTTATGTTGATATGACATTTGGCTTTGGGGGACATTCAAAGGAAATTCTCAAACATTTGAATGAAAATGGTCAAGTAATTGCTTTTGATATAAATGAAGAGAGCATTAAAAAAGGAAAGAAATTAGCTAAGCAATATCATAATTTAACATTTTACCCAATTTCATACACTCATTATCATAAGTATTTAAATGATCAACAATGTGATGGAATATTAATGGATCTTGGTTTTTCATCTAGTAATTTAGAAAGCAAACGAGGTTTTAGTTACTTAAAGAATGAAGAAAATATTGATATGCGTTACAGCTTAAAAAATTCAAAAACTGCAAAAAATGTTTTACATTCACTTTCTTGAAATTCTCTGCATAATGAATTTAAAAAGCACAATCTTAGAGAAGTAAAAAAGTTAGTCAGAAATATTACAACCGCAAAGAAAAATAAAACTTTGAATACTGTTGGTGATTTGAATCAAGTAATCTCAATTACTTATGGTAAAAAGAATTTTTTTAAAATGCAAAAACTTATTTTTCAAGCTTTAAGAATAATGGTTAATGATGAAATTAAAAATTTACAAGCAGTATTAAAATCATTCTCAAGATATTTGAAAAAAGATGGTCGAATGGTAATTTTATGTTTTCAATCTCAAGAACAAGAACTTGTTCTGAAGGCATTTCAAAAGTTAGTCAATCCTTACCCAATTAAATTACCCATTAATAAAGAAAGTGATTTTCATTTGGTTACCAACCATCCAATTACACCCAGTATAAATGAAGTTCTTATAAATAGCAGAGCAAAAGCTGCTAAATTAATTGCCATAAGGAGGAAATAAGATGAATACAATTGCTACATTGCAAATAGCAGATTCAAGATATCAGATCTTGGTGGGAGAACTTGATAATAGTTTTCATTCATGATATCATGATTCTGGAGATGTCTATAAATTAGAAATGGATAAAATTGATTATTCATTATTAAAATTAAAAATCAACATTGCTATTGAGCATGCCCAACGAGAATTACGTAAAACAATTGATTATTGATACATTGTTTATGATGTTGATAATGTAAAAATTAAATTATTTGAAAAAATTCCCTTTCTAGATTATTATTCAACCAAATCCTCATTTAATGGAATTAAAAAGGTAATTAAAGATCAAACAAAAGCAACTAAAAATGAAATTGTAATTGGTAACGCCCCCATACGTTATTTTTGAAAAGAAAGAAATGAAGAAGTAAAATCATTAACTCCTCCAGAATTAGGAAAACAAGTAAGAAAATTAAATGTTGATGCTTTAGTTTATCGATCACACATAAAAACATTGAACTTGATGAAAAAATTTGCAACTGATTGTGATATTGAAGTTAAAGAATATATTCCATCATGTTTTTGCTATTCCTACATTTTACCAGACATTATTGGGCGTAATTATGTAGCCATTGTTGATATCAATTATGATAAAATTAAGATAATGATATATTATGGAAATATTCTCATTCATTACAAAATTTTTAATTTTGGAGCCTCCATGTTAATTTCTTATATCAAAAAGAAATTTTACATTAGTAGTGATTTTAAAGTATCTAATTTAATTCAGGATCATTTTTCTTTTTCCAAAATTGGTAACCAGGAAAGTGAAATTAATACTTCCCAATCAAAAATTGATGGAAAAATATTAGAGCTAACTAGGGGTAAATTAAGAAAATATGGAAGAAAAATATTCTATTATTTACATACAGAAATAAATAATTATATTAAGGCAGCAACTACCTATATGTTAGGTAAGGAAAGCATTCCGGTGTTTACAACTTTTTCAGTGGTCAAAACAAATGGTTATCAAAAGTTTCTTGATAAACATTTTCCAAATATGAAACACTTGGAAGTAACCAGAATTGAAAATGAAGATAATAGCATTATTGTGTTATTAGGAATGGTAGAATATATGAAAGCACATTTAGCACAGTCATATGAAAATATTAATTGTGTTTCTAATCAAGGTTATGGAATTTTTAGCAGATTAGGAACAAGGATTAGTAAACATACTGATAAAATAAGTAAAATGATTATGGGAGGATAACATGAGTGAAATGAATAGGAATCGCCGCAGAATGATGAATGCTCAATTTGATCCAATTATTAAAATTAAAGTTATTGGAGTAGGTGGTGGTGGTTGTAATGCCATTGAAGGAATGGTTCGCGATGGTGTGCGCGGAGTTGATTTTATTGCTGCTAATACGGATTTACAACAGTTACAATCACAAACTGTTGATACTCTTTTATTAGGTGAAAATGTTACTAAAGGTTTAGGAGCTGGAGGTAACCCTGAAGTTGGTGAAGAAGCTGCTTTAGATACCCTTGATGAAATTAGAGCTAAGTTAAATGGAGCCAACATGGTTTTTATTGCCGTGGGGTTAGGGGGAGGAACCGGAACGGGAGCAGCACCAGTAATTGCACGGGTTGCAAAAGAAGAAGTTGGTTGTTTAACTATTGCTGTTGCTACTTTACCATTTGAGTTTGAAAGGGGAAGAATTGATATTGCATATGAAGGACTACAACAATTAAAAAAAGAGTGTGACGGAGTAGTTATTATAAGTAACCAAAAAATTAGTGAAGTACTTGGTAATGTCCCCATGATTGAGGGCTTTAAAGAAGCAGATAGTAATTTAAGACGATTTGTACAATCAGTAAGTGATATTATTTCTAAAGTTGCTCACATTAATATTGATTTTGCTGATATTAAAAGCGTTTTAGAAAATTCAGGTGTGGTCTTATTTGGGATTGCTACTGAGGAAATTGATGATATTGAGGAAGATGTGGAAATGCTCGTGGCTAAAACCCTAGATAACCCATTATTATTATCCGATATTAGAAATGCCCGGGGAGTCATTGTAAATATAACCCATGCCCCTGACATTGTAACTAATGTTCACCAAAGTATTCTTGATGTTGTCGAAAAACGAATTAGTCAATCCAAAGATACAAGATTCTTTTGGGGAGTGAGTATTAATGAAAAATTGGGTCCAAGCCAGGTAATTCTCACTATTATTGGTTCCAATTTTAATGATGAGGAAATAGATCTTGGTGATGGGGAACACACAATAAGTGCTGGACCAATTGAGGATTCATCTGATTATGAAACAGTTGATGAAACTGTTGATCGCTCTATTAATTCTGGATATCGGGAACCCCGAGTTATTTTTGATGAAGATGAAATTTTTGGAACTACAAGCATTAGTAAGAAATCATCTTTTTCTCATACATTTAATAAAAAAAGAAGCAAATCAGGATCCACTAGATCTCCTCTTAAAAAACCTTCATTATTTAAACAATCAAAAAGAAAGAAAACAAATAAGAAGAGTGGCTCTTTTTGGTGAAATAAATAGAATTCGGAATCACCATATCCTAATTAAAGGATAGAGGAGATTATAATTAAATAGATGAAACTTAAAGATACCATATATACCCCACAAACAGATTTTTCAATGCGGGCAAATGCTGCAGTAAAAGAAATTGATTTTTTAAAACAGTGACAACAACAGAAAATTTATGAAAAAATTCTTTTAAAGAATAAACATTCTGCACCATATTATTTACATCATGGTCCACCATATGCAAATGGTGATATTCATATTGGTCATTGTTTAAATGTTATATTAAAAGAATTTACCCAAAGAATCAAATTACAAAATTCTTTTTATGCTCCAATGATGTTTGGTTGGGATACCCACGGATTACCAATTGAACATGCTCTTTTAAAAAGACACAAGAATTATGAAGAACTGAGTGTTACTGATTTTCGCCAAAAGTGTCGGGAATATGCTCTTTCCCAAATTGATTTACAAACTAAAGCTTTTGAGCGATTAGGTTTGATAATTGATTTTCGAAAAAACTATATCACCATGAATAAAGAATATGAAGCAACTCAAATTGATATTTTATATCAATTATTACTAAAGAATTATATTTATCGAGCTAAAAAACCCATTATTTGATCATGAAGTAGTCGTTCTGCACTAGCTGAAGCTGAAGTAGAATATAAAAATATCACTTCCCCTTCCATTTTTGTTTTAGCTAAGATTATAACTGATAAAAAAGCATTGTTAAATACCTTTCTCTTAATTTGAACCACTACTCCCTGAACCCTTCCATCTAATAAGGCAATTGCTTTTAATAATCAATTTACTTATGTAATTGCTGAAACAAAATCAGCAAAAAAAATCATTCTTTCCCAAGATGCTTATGATTCCTTAAAGGATAAATTACAACTTAAGTTTTTTCGGAAACTAAAAATCACCGAACTAGAAGGATTGAAGTATAAATCACCAACAACCAAAGAAACATGTCAGGTAGTGCAGGGACACCATCTGGATGCCAAGCAGGGTACTGGACTTGTTCATATTGCCCCAGGTCATGGAAAAGACGATTATCTAATAGGTATTAAAAATAATTTACAAATTCAATCGGGAGTTAATGAAAAAGGAATTATGACCGACAAGAAGTATCAGGGAATTTTTTATACAAAAGCAGATGCATTAATTATCAAGGATTTGATGACTGATAAATTACTTTTATTTCAGGATACTATTAATCACAGTTATCCTACTGATTGACGAACTGGAAAACCAGTTATTTTTCGGGCAACAACCCAATGATTTATTAATGTCAACATCATTAAGACAAAGTTAATTGAACATATCAAGAATGTAGTATGAGTTCAACCGTGAGCCAAAAAAAGAATGATTAGCATGATTGAGAATCGCGATGATTGATGTATTTCTCGACAACGAAAGTGAGGTGTACCAATTGCTATCTTTTATGATGAAGCAAACCAACCTATTATTGATAAAATTCTTTTTAAGGCAATTTATGATGCTTTTTATAAATATGGCAGTGATATTTATTACACAAAACAGTTTGAAAAAATAATTAGTAAAAATAATTCTTATCTTCAAACATTATTAACCAAAGTAAAAAGTAAAGAGCATGATATTATGGATGTTTGATTAGATAGTGGAATAAGTCATTATGCTGTGATGTATAAACAATTTAAACAAAAGAAAAGTGATTTATATCTGGAAGGTACTGACCAATTCCGGGGATGATTTAATTCATCACTTATTACAAGTGTTATGCTTAATGATGATGCACCTTATGATAAAGTTATTACTCATGGTTTTATTGTTGATAAAGAGGGCAAAAAAATGAGCAAATCAAAAGGTAATGGCATCCCAGTGAAAAAAATTATTGCTAAATATGGAGCTGACATCTTAAGATTGTTTTTTGCTAATTGTGATTATAACGAAGATGTTCGCATTAGTGACGATATTCTTGCACAAACAGCAAAACAATATCGAAAAATCCGAAATGTTTTCCGATTTTTATTAGCTAATCTAAATGATTACCAAAACCTTAAGGTAGCTGACTTTACGAAAATTGATCTTTATATTTTGGAACGTTTAAATCATTTAATTAAGAGCATGCAACAACATTGTGATCATTTTAATTACAAAGGGGCCCTCAAGGAATTTAATAACTTTATTATTATTGACTTAAGTTCCTTATATCTAGAAATATCTAAGGATATTCTTTACATAAAAGAACCAACTGCTACTAGAAAACAACAAATTAAAAATGTTTTCTTTATACTTTTAGAAAAACTAACACTTCTAATTGCACCTTTTCTTCCTTTTTTAGCTGAGGATGTTTATCAACATTCTCCTTTTAAAAACAAAGAAATTGTAAGTATTCATTTATTTGGTAATGCAAAAAAGGTAGCTTTACCAAAAAATACTGAAGTTATCAAAAAAAACATGAAGATTCTATTGAAACTAAAAACCAATTTAAATCATGTTATTGATGAAGCAATTAAAGCCAATAAATGTAAGAAAATTTCTGAAATTGAATGTGTTATTCAAGAAGGAACATTAAGTAATTTTTTTACAAAAAAGGAAATAAAAGAAGTTCTTCAAACTGCTAAAGTAACTATTGTTCCAGAGATAAAAACTAATTTAGCAACTACTGATGATGTTGCTTTTCATTATGTGATCAACAAAAACTTAGTTAAATGTGATCGTTGTTGATCGTATTTTTTAAATATCACAAACATACAAAGAAAAGAAAATTTATATCACATTTGTTTATCTTGTAAAAAGATTTTAGATAAACATTTTCCCAGCTGAGAATAAAATGAAAAAACGTTTTTCTTCATTTGCTAGAATTTCAAAAACTAACTTATTGAAATATAAATGAACCAAATTATTTTTATTTTTTTTCATTATCTTATTTCTCTTTTTGGATTTTATAAGTAAATATTTAGCAAAAGAAAATTTAGCAAACATGAATGAAGATTTTTTGCAAATTAATGATACCTTATATTTTTCATACAAAGATAATTCTGGTCTTTCTTTTGGCATTTTAGCAAATGAAATGACTTTGTCAGTTGTGATTCAAGTTGCAATCCTGATCATTACCCTTTTGGCTTTTTGTTTTGGAACAAAATTAGAATTTTGTTTTGCTTTTTTTTGAATTACAGCTGCTGGATTAGGAAATGTGATTGACCGAATTGATGATGGACACGTAACTGATTTTATCAGCTTTGATAATATTGTTTATTTTAATATAGCTGATTCGTATGTTATTATTGGGGTTTTATTTATTCTTTATTCACTTTTTTTAATGGAAGATAGTGATGAAAATGAACTTAGCAAAATTAGTACCTATAGAAAAAAAACTCAGATTAGATAAATTCATTGCAATTAAATATAATCTAAGTCGAAACCAAGCAAGGCTGCTTATTAAGCAAGGTAATGTAAAACTAAATAATGTGAAAATAACTGATTGTTCTAAACAAGTGTCCGCAACCGAAGTAATTGAAGTTTTAACTTCAATGAAGACAAAAGAAATCTCACAAGTAAAGGCAAAAGTCACAAGGATTCCATTACAAAAAACAGATAATATTTTATACACAAAAGCAACGCCTAAGAAAAAACAAATCATTATTCATTACGAGCATGCAGACTTTCTAATTATTAATAAAGGATGAAATATTCTTAGTCATTATGCGCCCACAAAAAAGGAAAGCTGCGATGTCTCATCCACTTTAAAAGCTGCTGGATATTTAATAGCAGGAGGACGAAAATACCGACAAGGAATTGTACACCGTCTTGATGAAAATACAACGGGTTTAATGATTGTTACTAAAACTAAGGAAGCATACACAATTTTCCAATCTCTTTTTCAAAACCAAAAAATAAATAAAGTGTATGTTGCTTTAGTTCATAACCAAGTGAAGAAGAATCTATTCGAAGTTCATTCATCTTTAGCTAATTCTTATGTTAATAATAAAATCATTGTTTCATCTATTGGTAAAAAAGCAATTACTCGGTTTTATAAAATTACTGATATTAATTGTGCTAGCAAAATATATACTTTAATTGCAGCCCAGTTAGTAACTGGAAGAACACATCAAATCAGAGTGCATTTGAGTGAGCTAAATCATCCCGTTTTTGGAGATGCTAAATATGGAAAAGTGAAATTTCAAAATAACATTGCTCTTCATTCTTCTTTATTATCTTTTAGTTATAAAAATGAGGTTTATCAATTTATATCAATACCTGATTTTCAGGAACAATATGCTACATTAAATATTCATAACAAAAATTTTTCACAACCAGCTGTAATGAACTTTATGATTAATTTAAAAAATAAAATCAATTATCAATAATTATTAGTGATAATAATAATGGTTGTTAAAAAAGAAACCACTTTGGTTAATTAATATGTTGTAACATAAAATAAATTTATATGAAAAAGAAAGAAGTCAATTATCAAAGTGATGATATCAAACGCCTAGTTATTATGGATCACTATTTTTCTCCTCATCATAAATTAAAGAAAACAATAAAACATGCACTTATTAAAAGAAAAAGTAATTTATCCTGCATGGATGATATTGTAATTGCATTTAAGGGGACAAATGGAAAAGTTGATCATTGTTTTTTTGATGGAATTGCTTGTTCATTATCCATTTCATCAACTGATATTTTGATTGATTTAATTCTTAACAAAAGTTTTAATGATGCTAAAATAATTCTTACATCCTATGTTGAAATGATCAAAAATGGAAGCACTAACGAACAAGATTTATTAAATGAGGCCTTAGTGTTTCTTAATATAAAACAACATCCTAACCGAATGAATTGTGTCTTAATGGGGGCAGAATTATTATTAGAATTAATTAGGGAATGAGAAAAAAATGAAAGCTAATGAATTACGAAAAAAGTACCTTGATTTTTTTATTAAAAAAAACCATTCCATTTTTACCGATCAAGGAATAATTCCACTTAATGATACATCACTACTTTGAGTTAATGCAGGAATAGTTCATTTAAAAAGATTTTTCTTAGAAGAAGCAATCCCTCCTAGCAAAAGTTTAGTTTCAATTCAGAAGTGTGTTCGCCTTAATGATCTTGATCTGATTGGTAAAAGTAATCATCACCATACTTTATTTGAAATGTTAGGATTTTTTGCAATAGGAAGTTATTTTAAAAAAACAGCAATTAGTAATGCCCTTGAGTTTTTTCAAATGCTGAAGTTAAAAAAAGAGCAAATCTATGTTACTCTTCATCCAGATGATAAAAAAAGTTTGGAAATATTATTAACCATAGGTATTTCTAAGCAACAAATTTTTTATTTAAAGACAAACTTTTGAGACTTAGGAAGTGGTCCTTGTGGACCATGTCTTGAATTCTTTTATGATAAAGGAAAAAAATATGGTAATTTTACAACTGACACCATTAAAAATGAAATTGATAATGATCGCTATGTTGAAATTATGAATATCGTTTTTTCTTCATTTAATCATGTCAATGATCATTATGAAAAATTGATAGTTAAAAAAATTGATATGGGAAGTGGTTTTGAAAGGCTACTTGCAGTTTTAAATGATGTAGAAAGTGCTTATGAAACTGATCTTTTTCAAGATGCTTTATTAATGCTAAAATCAATAAATAATAGTGCTAGTAAGACATCCCTAAGAATTATTGTTGATCATTTACGAACAGTATATCTGATGATTCATAGCAATATTCTTCCGGGGCCAAAAAACAGAAATTACATTGTAAAAATGTTAATTAAAAAAATTGCTTTACAATTATATTTTTCCAAAACACTAAAAATAATCAATAAGCTAGAAAAAATAATTTATCCATTAGTGAAACAATTTCTGCAAACAACCCCAACCATATTAGATAATTTTTCATTTATTTTAAAACAAATTAAACAAGAATTAACTGTTTTTTTAAAAATGATTAATAACCAAAAAGAAGTAGTGACAATGGAAATTATGAAAATAAAGAATTCACAAATTGACGCAAAACTTATTTTTCGACTTTATGAAACAAGGGGCATTGATATTGAAGTTATTAACCAAGTTTGTTTATTGCACAATAAAACATACTCACAACAAATGTTTCAAAAACACCTTTTGCATCATAAAAACATTTCCCAAAATAAACAAATCACTAAAGGCTATCATAATGACTTTTTGAAAACTCAAGTTGATGAAACCACTTTTATTGGTTACAATGACCAGTTAGAAAATATCCAGCAAATTCTTGATGTTATTCAGTCCAAAGAAGGAAACTGAATTGTTGTTAAAGAAACACCATTTTATCCAGAAGGAGGAGGGCAAGTTTTTGATACAGGAAAAATAACAAAAGATAAGCAAGAATTTTTGGTATCTAGAGTCATAAAGAAAAATAATGTTATTTTTCATTTAATTAAAAATACTGATAACATTGATCATTTAAAAAAGGGCATGCTTGTTAACTTGAAAGTCGATGCTAAACAAAGAAAAAAAATTGAAGCAAATCATAGTGCAACCCACCTCTTACATTATCACTTACGAGATATTTTAGGGAAAGGTACTTTACAAGCAGGAACCGCTAAAAATGCAGAAAAATTACGTCTTGATTTTACAACCATGACCAAATTTAATAAACAAGAAGTGATGGTGAAAATTGAAGAAAGAATTAGAAAAGATATTAAAGATAATTTTAAAGTTACATCAGTACAATTCACATTAGCTGAAGCAAAAAACCAAGATTTTTTATTAACATTTCTTGAAGAATATTCTAAACATAATAAGTTACGAGGAGTTATTATTGGTAATTCCAAAGAATTATGTGTGGGAACTCATGTGAGTTCAACAAATAAAATTCAGGATTTTGTAATTAAGAATTTTAAAACCAAAGGTCTTAATACTTATCGTATTGAAGCTTTAACAGGATTTTTGGCAAAAGAATTTTTGACAAAGAAAGAAGCATTATTAAAACAAAATGCCCAAAAGAAAAAGGAAAGCAAATTTAATCCAGGTGCTTTTGACATTATCAAATTAAAAAAGCCACAATGTTGACTGCTTCAATTAAATCAGAAAGTTAAGCAAAGTGATTTACTAAATTATTATGATCAAAAATACAAACAAGAAAAGGTGGTTATTTTTCTTACTGGAACAACTTTGGATAATGTGATGATTTGTGTTAATAAAGATCATCAGTATGTTATTGAACATCTTAAAAGTAATTTGATAATTAAAGGTGGGGGAAGAAAGGATCGCTTTATGGGACAATTGCAAACAAATATAACTCAGTTCATTAAGGTTCTATCTCATTTGCTATAATGTATATTGCTTTAGATTTAGGATTAAAACATGTGGGGATAGCCATTTCTAAATCATATGTCATTGCTACTCCTTATAAAAATCTTTATATTATGGATAATCTCTATGATGAACTATTAACAGAACTAAAAAAACTAAATCAACAAAATTTAATTAAAAAAGTTTTTATTGGTTTACCATTACATTTGGATGGACAAGAAAGTGAATTATCTCTTTATTTTCGTGAAATAAAGAAGAAACTAGAAAATGATTTTCCTCATTGTCAATTTATTCTAGTGGATGAGCGTTTAACATCCAAAAGTGCTTATAAGAAAAAAACCTTCAAGCAAAGAAATGATTCTCTTGTGGCTGCTGAAATCTTAAATTATCAATTATCGAAAAGCAACAGTTAAAAAAGAAAAGATTTTTTCTCCAAACACATACATTGTTATTCAAATAATTTCTTATTTCTAATATAATAAAAGTGTAGGTAATAAGGAGAGTTAGATGGACATAATATTTCCTGTAATAATAACAGCAGGCTCAGTGATTGCTGCTATCTTATTAATTGTTTTTATTGTTTCAATAAGCCGTCGAGTTAAGGGATACTATGCTTATGAATACGATGGGTATGAAGCAGAAAAAGCATCTAGTAATAAATATGAAGAGGCATCTGATGCTGAAGAAGATATTGAAGAAGATCCTGATTATTTATTAGCTAGAAGAGTTGCAAGAAAAATATCTGATGACCATCCTTATGGAGTGATTGGGGTTGATGCCTTAAGAGGACAAATTGAAGGTCCTTGAAAAAGTGTTATAGCAAGTATTATCAGTGCTAATAGAGGCGTGTCTCGTGAACACTTAGGTTTTGCACCTGTTACTCAAATTCTTAATGAAATTTCACCTACTAACAAAAATGTAACTATTAATTTAGAAAAGGATCAACTAGAAGATTTTCTTGGTTATGTCAAAGTATTAGAAGCATCACTAGGGGGAGATAAAAAAGAAATTAAAGGAATTACTCCCCAACAAAAATACCGCATGCTTCAACGAGCATTTGAGGATAAAAGAGATTTGGATACAACTAAAGAAGCACGGGATTTTAGTAGAGAAGTTATTCGCCAAGAAAAACTTCATCGTTCTCATCTATTAGCTGATGAACAACTAGCAAAATTAGAAAGTGAAGTTGGTGGAAGAACAAGAGCATTATTAGAGGAAAATCCTGAAGTTCAAGAAGAATTAGATGAATTTAAAGAAGATTTGAAGGGGAAAGGCCTTAGCCGATGAAGAAGAAGACGACGCAAGGTTACAGTAGAAAAAACTGCTTAGAGCAGAAAATTTAAATAGTTTGAATTATGGGGGTATATAATGAGAAAAACATTTAGAAGACATGGAGTTGATGAATATGATTATTCACCTCGACCACAAGTTAGGAGGATGCAACATCCTGAACAAGCGCAGGGAGCTGATTATGGCTATGATACTTATCAGCAACAAGCTCCAGTACCACAGGTGACACAATATAATGCAGGTGATCGACCTGTAACTGCATCTGATGACAAAAGATTTGTTAAAGTGGAATTATGAAAGTTAAAATTGCGTTCATTGATTGTATCAGTTTTTGCTTTTTTAATCTTAGCAATCGGAGGGGCATTAATTGCTTTTTATGTAACTGGAACTCAATATTCATTTGATTTTGAGGCTTCTATTACTGGTGCAGGTCATTTAGTTTGAATGGCTCTTGGAACTTTTGTTGGTTTTGTTTTATTAGTTATTTATGGAATGAGACTATATATAGTTAGAAAAGATTCTTTCCGAACCCGAACTTTTGGACAAAATGATTTTTATGTTCCTTTAAGTTTGAAAAAATATTATCGTTCTTTAAGAAGTAATAATACTTTTATTCATTATTTTGCATTTCTTGCATATATTGCCTTAGCCTTAGCTATTGGAATTGTTTATGCAGTAAGTTATGAAAACACTTTTATAAACCAAGATTTTCTTCTAATCAAAACAGCTAGTGAATTAGAAACATGAGTTATAACCTTTGGCTTATCCTTAGCTGCTGTGTTTGTTGTTCATGTGGTCTTTATTTTCTTACGTTACCGAAAAGCAAATGTTTATGATGCAAGATTTGGTCATGAAATTGTTCCTAAAGAACAAATCATTGAAATAAAGAAAAGAAATCGCAGAATTTGTATTTTCATAACTTTAGCTATTTTTATACTTGGAGTGTTAGTTTACTTTATTCTAAGAAAGTTTAAGCCTTCTGTTCCTAACTTACTTAGTTTGAAAAAATAAAATCTAATTAGTTTATTTATAATTGCTTGTTTAAATCACAATTAAATCCATCATCATTGGGGCCAGTAGAACATTTGTATGTTCATGTCCCGTTTTGTAAGCGATTTTGTACTTATTGTGACTTTCCCAAAGTTATCTATGATCAAAATGAATATCAGCGATATTTAAAACATCTTGATGAGGAATTAAAGTATTTTGCTTCCTTGCTTAAAAACACTACCACAATTTATCTAGGGGGAGGAACGCCTAATGCCTGTTCTTGTGCGGAATTAGATCAATTATTAGGAACAATAAATAAATACACAAGCAAAAGTAAATTAAAAGAATATACAATTGAGTGTAACCCCTCTAGCTGAAACAAAGGTCATCTAGCAATTTTTAAAAAATATGGAATTAATCGTATTTCTTTGGGAATCCAAACAACTAATGATAAATTAAATTATCAGTGTAACCGCCCTCAGTCTTTAAAATCAGTAATTGAAGCCTTCTTAGATATTTCTAATGAAAAATCAATGTTAATTTCTTATGATTTTATTTTGAATTTATTTAATCAACAAAAAAAAGATATTGAGGCAGATCTAAATTTAATTAAGAATTACTTACCTGATCATATTTCTTGATATTCCTTAATGTTAAAACCAAACACACCATTATCCATAAAACAAAAAAAATTACCTGATAATGAAGAGACTTTTTCTAGAATTGTTCAAAAAAAGTTAAGGATGTGAGGATTTTCTCATTATGAAATTAGTAGTTATGCAAAGAATAATAACAAATCAATTCATAATATGGCTTATTGGTTAAGTAAAACTTTTTTAGGAATTGGCTGAGGAGCAGCATCACTTTTATTTGATAAATCCCAAAAAACTTATTTTCGCCGAAGGCTAACTGGAAAGCTTGATAATGTTATGGAAGAGCTAATATATTTAAGTGAACGACAGTTTCTCTTTCAGGTTTTATTAATGGGGTTACGATTGAGAAAAGGCATTAATATTAAGGTATTTCCATATCAAAATGCTTGAAAAACATATCAGAACCAAATTAACTTTGAAATAGAAAAAAAGAATCTGGTTTTGGAAAATGATTATTTAAAGTGTACCAAGCATGGTTTTGACTTTTTAGATGATATTTTACTTTCCCTTATGGATTAAACAGAAAATTCATTTCTTAATATTCTTTCTTAGAATCAATCTTGTAATTGTATTTTTCTGTTTTATAATGATAGTATTTTTAATTTTTAGCTAATAATATAATGAGGAACATGACATTAATTGGTCAAGTTAATAATTGAAAAAAATTAAGCTTATTAATAAAAAGCTATCATGCTGATGAAATAAAGCAAATCATTGTTTTCTTTTATAAAAAGAAGTCAATTTCACCCAATTATTTAGCAAATTTTTTTATAAACCAATTGGGTTTAGAATTTATTAGTATTGATTGTGCAATGTATCGATCAATTAGTATTTTTAAATCCAAAATTGGAGCTATAACTTATAAATCAATTGTTTTTTTAAAAAATTACGAAAAATTAAGGCCCAACATAAGAAGTTATTTTGAAAATTTCATTAACACAAAGCACCGGAATAAGAATATTCAAAAAATAATTGATAACTTATCTATTATCATAACTTTGAATAAACCAGTTGCATCAGAATTAAAAAGAGTTGATTTAGAAATGGAAGGATATTCTTATGATGAAATTGTCAGTATTACTAATAAAATTATCATTAATTCAGGTTATGATCAAACTAAAATAAATGCTTATGCAATTATTAATGTGAATAAGGAATATATGAGAACACCTAGGTATATTGAAAAAACAATATCCATGTATGAAAGGTATGAGAAAATTGTTGAGTTAACCAAATTAGAGGTATTAAATTTTCATAATTTTTTTAAGCAACAATTTTTATTATGAAATAAATTAACCATTCTGGATCTTTATTATCTACTTCTTTTACATTCAGCCCCCAATAATGATAACTATCAACAATATAAAGCAATCAATAATTTATATAAGAATTCAAAATTAAAAAACTATATTTTATTATATTTAGCATTGGAATCATTAATCATCAAAATGAAGAATGATGTAACTTTAACATTGAAAGGAGAAAAACTTGTTGCTAATGCATTAAAAAACAAGCTTCTCTTAGAAAGAATACAAAGATTAAATTTTCAGCTTGCCGAAACTACTTTTCTTAAAAAAGTTTCTTAAGATAGCATTAAATTTAATTGGCACTTGGTTTAGATAACTAGTGTTTTAGCATTAAGAAGAAAAGAGTAAATCATTAAAATTAGAATAACCTCTCATTCAACAACTTGCTATATTAGTATTAAAATATAAAAGAATAATGAAGAAATTTCATAGTAAATGAATATATCTATAAAATAGTAAATGAGAAGTTTAAAAAAGAGATAATATGCAAAAAAAATCTATATTACGACTAATAATATTTGTTGTTATATTAAGTGTTGTAGTTACCTTAACAATCCTTGGGGGAATAAGTATTCCTAATAATGCAAATTTAGGATTAGAATTTGCTGGGGGAACCCAAATTAGATTACAAGTGTTAGCAAAACAGGAAGGTGACAAAGTTAATTTGGGTGCTGTTTCTGAGGTTTTACTAAGAAGAGTTGATTCACTTGGGGTTTCTAATCCCAATATTGAAATTGAATCATCATCTGGACGAATTAATGTAACCCTGGCTGGATTTAAATCTAAAAGTACCGAGGATTTAAAAAACATGCTTGAATCTTCAGGTAGCTTAACATTTAATGATTCTGATGGGACAAAATTAATGTCCCGAACAGATTTTCCAAAAGAAAATGCAGCCTACTTTACTTTTGATGCTCAACAACGACCAGCTATTGGAATTAATTTTGTGAACAAGGATAAATTTGCTAAGGTAACCAAAGATATTTCTTCAAAACAGGGTGGGGACCATTTATTATATGCTTATCTAGATTTTGATGGTTTAGTTAATAAAGCAGTTAAGGATTTAAATAAACAGGCCCTGGCAAATGAAGAAAAAGTTACAGCTCGCGATGTCATTCCAATAATTGATTCATATTGTTATCGAAGTGGATTAGGAGGGGTTCCTTATATTTATACTTTGTGCCGCCCCCATGCTATCAGTAGGGCAACTGTTGCATCAGAAATAACTTCCAACGCAATTTTATCAGGTGATTTTACTAGAAATGAAGCTCAGGAAATAATTGATTTAATTAATTCAGGAACAATAGATTATAAAATTGAATTACTTGAAGTAAGTGAGGTTTCTGCTTCATATGGAATAACAGCTTTTAATAGTGTTCTGATAGCTAGTGTCATTGCATTAGCAATCGTCTCCTTATTTTTATTATTTTATTATGGAATCTTTGGCATTATAGCTGTGACAACCATGGCCTTATTCATTGTGACATCATTGTATATTTTTAATCAAATTGGGGGAGAGTATTCTCCAGATACAATGGCAGCAATGATTATTGGAATAGGGATGGCTGCTGATACGAGTATTGTGACTCTTGAGCGCATGAAAAAGGAGTATGTGAGAAAGAAAACTCTGAATGGGGCTTATCTCTCGTCATCTTGAAAATCATTAGCTACAATTTTGGATTCGAATATTACAACTTTTATTACGGCATTTATGTTATTTTGGTTTGGAGTTCGAGCAGTCAAAGGATTTAGCATTATGTTGCTTAATTCAATTATTTGAACTTTAGCTATTTCTGTTTTTCTAAACCGGGTGCTGGCCTATTTCTTAATAAAGAGTCATTTTTTATATGAGCGACCATATTTATTTGGGGTACGATACAAGGATGTTCTTAAGTATAATTCAGATAAATTGGTTTTAAAAGAACCGTTTTTTCATAAATTTTGGGTAACCATTAGAAAGCATACTGCTCCATCTAGTAAGTCATATCATAAATTCAAAAAAACTTTTGGTTATCAATTAAGTAGAATTACCAAAAAAACAATTATGGATTATGCTTTTATTTTTGCTGTTATCTCTTTAGTGATCATTTTAATTGGAATGGCAATGTTTCTTACTTATCAACCTAATTTAGGTCTTGATTTTACTGGGGGTACTAGGTTAGATATTGTAGCAAACAAAGGAAAAACGATGGATATAGAAGAAGTGAGCAAAGTTATTAAAGAAGTATCGAATTCTGATCCAGCTCTTTCTATAATTTCCCTTAGGGGAGAAACACATTTAATTTATCGAATCCAATCATCTGACACTCATATTGTGACAACAATTATTAGTGATTTAAGGGATTTAAAATATTCCACAGACTTTGGCACAATTACTGCAACCATTGCTAATGAATTAGTAAGAAATGCACTGATTGCTATTGGTGCTGCTTTAGTAGCTATTTTTGCTTACTGTATTTTTAGATTTAGCTGAACCTATTCTTTGGCAGCAATTATTGCCATTGTGCATGATGTTTTAATTATGTTAGCTTTAATTACAATTTTCCGGGTAGAATTACGAATGAATGCAGTTGCTGCCATTTTAGCTATTATTGGATATTCAATCAATGATACAATTGTTACTTTTTCCAGAATTCAAGAAGAAGTTAAAGAGATTCCCAAAACCCATGTGCTTAGTAAAATGGATATTAAACAGATTGCTGAAAGGGGAGTTCGAGCTACCTTTAAGAGATCAATTCTAACCTCTGTGACAACATTAATGGCTGTGTTATCATTACTGCTATTTGGTCCAGAAGCAACAAATAACTTTAGTATTTTAATGTTTATTGGCCTTATATCTGGTACTTATTCATCAATATTTATTGCTTCATTTTTATGAGTTTACTTTCATTTATACAAGATGAAATTATTAAAGAAAAGATTAAGTGAAAGTACAACTGAGTTGTATGGACCTGATGAACAATTAATTCTTGGAATTAACGTGTAAGGGGGGGAATATGGAAAAGAAAAACATAAACTTAAATGATTATATAGTGCAAGTTGAGAATTTTCCAGTAAGGGGAGTTACTTTTAGTGATATCTCAAAACTTATTGAATGTGGTGCCTCCTTTTCTTATGCTGTAGATGAGTTAGTTAAATTTGCTCGTCCCCTAAATCCAACTAAAATTGTAGGCATTGAAGCAAGAGGGTTTCTTTTTGGAACTCCCATTGCATACCAATTAGGTATTGGTTTTGCTTCAATTAGAAAACCCAATAAATTACCCCGTGTTACTGTTACTGCTTTAGCAAATATTGAATATGGAAAACGGGAACTTTCAATTCATCGTGATTCTCTGGAACCTGGAGAAAAGGTGGTAATTGTTGATGATATTTTAGCTACTGGGGGCTCAGTAAGAGCAGCAATAGAATTAGTAAACCAGTTAAAGGCAAATGTAGTAGGAATTTGTTTCTTGGGACGAATTGCTTCATTTAAAGGTGATAAAATATTAACTGATTATAAAAATAAATGATTAATAGATCTCTAACTGAAAAACTAAACCTCCCCCCTAATTATGGAGAACCACTGATTATTAAGTCAGTTGATACTCTTATTGAAGCTGCTAGTTACATTAATAGAAATGAGGATTTTCAAGAAATTAAGCGGGCAGCTTTATATGTACAAGATAAATTTAGCCATATTAAAAGAAAAAATGGCGATCCTTTCTTTTATCATTTATTAACAACTGCATATTATATTGCCAAATGAGAATGTAGTCCAGCAATGATTATTGCTGCCTTACTTCATGATTTAATTGAAGATATTGAAGATGAAACCTATGAGACAGTAGCCAAAAATTTTACAAAGGAAATAGCTTTTTTAGTTGATAAGCTAACAAAAGTTCGTAAATTTGAGAAATCCCATTCAGATATTTATGGGGAAAACATGAGAAAAATTTTACTGGGAATGGCTAGAGATGTTCGGGTAATGGTGATCAAAATGGCTGATCGCTTAAATAATATTGAAACTTTGTTTTATTTAAGAAAAGAAAAGCAATTATTATATGCAAAGGAAACAGTTGAGACTTATGTTCCCATTGCTCAATCATTAGGTTTTAATAAATGAGCAAATACTGTTTCCACCTTATGTTTATGATATACTGACCAAGAGGAATATCTTGATATTTATAAAAAAGTTCAGAGAATTGCTTCAGGTAATGAAAAAGTTGTTGAGAAAACAATCGCAATAATTAAAAAAACCCTTCAGGAACATGGTGTTAAATTTAATGCTATTTATGGAAGAACGAAAAGCATTATTTCTATAAAAAAGAAAATTCTAAGAAAAGGTAGTATTAATAATATTAATGATATTTTAGCAATTAGAATCATTTGTGCAACCACCAATGATTGTTATGCAATCCTGGGAGCTATTCACCAACAGTTTGATGTAATTAAGGGTCGTTATAAAGATTACATTATTGTTCCAAAGGGAAATATGTATCAATCATTACATACTGTTGTGAATATTAATGATTATCAATTTGAAATTCAAATTAGAACTGATTATATGCATGAGGTTGCTGAAAAAGGGATTGCTGCTCATTGGCGTTATAAGGAAGCTACTGATTATTCATATCGAAAACAACAAGAGGAAATTATTAATAAAATCCATATTTTGAAAAATATAATTAAATTTGATCAGTTAAATAGTGATGATAATGTTTCTGATTTTCAATGATGAAAAGATCTTCAAGAAGAAATTCTTTGTGAAAAATTTATTTGTGTAACCCCAAATAAAAAACCAATTGAATTAAAAGCCGGAGCTACCATTCTTGACTTTGCTTTTCATATTCATACAGAAGTAGGGTTAAATGCTGTTAAAGGAATAGTAAATGGCAAAGTCATGCCATTAAAAACTCCTTTACAAGCTGGAGATGTTGTTGAAATCATTACCCAGAACAAGCCCAATTTTTCTGATAAATGAATATCATGAGTTATTACTCCCACTGCAAGAAATAAATTGAAAAAAGCCCTGAAACAACGAGATTATAAGAAGACAACTGATAAAGAGAAAGAGGAGATTGAAAAAGGAGCAAAGGTTTTGCAAAATTATCTTGAAGGAACTAATTTATGAAGTGTATACCAAGATAAAAAGAAGCAAATTGATGATTTTATCATCAAGTTATTTCAATTGCCAACTATGGATCAAATTTACATTAAGTTAGCTCATTCCCGAAAACATCTCCCCAACATCTATAATCATATTTTTACAACTTATTTAACTAATGAAGAAAAAATAGCTCTTACTTCAAAAAAGATTAGAAAAAAAGATGCCATCAAGGATGATGAAATCATTATTGATGGGATCAGTGGAATTAAAATTCAGTTAGCAAAATGTTGCTCCCCAATTTATGGTGATGAAATTATCACCTCAGTTTCTAAGCGGTCAGGTTTAAAAATCCATTTAAAAACCTGTCCTAATGTGCAAAATTCATTTCTTTTTCTTGATTTTTTTGATGCTTCTTGAGGACAAAAAGGAACTAAAATTTATCCCATTACTTTAATTATTACTACCCTTAATAATAAAAAAACTGCTAGTCAGTTAGTTAATCTTTTTGCTTCCTTAAATGTAGTTATCAAGAAACTGAATACCAAAGCAATTAGTGAAAGCAAAGCATTAACAAAAGCTTATTTTTTCGTGAAAACTGTTTATGATTTAGATAAAATTATAAAAGCAATAAAGGGGATAAAAGATGTTTATGATGTGGTTCGAGCATAGAGTAAATTATAATTACTAAGAGAAGCAAATGTATAAGAAAATTCGTGGAACAAATGATTGATTTGGTGCTGATGCTGAGCAATTTGTTAAGGTTGCCAAAAAATTAAAAAGTTATTATCGCCAACGTGGTTATCAATCTATTAAGTTACCCCTTATTGAAAATGAAGCATTATTTACTCAATCTGTTGGTCAGGTTACGGATATAGTAAATAAAGAAATGTTTTTTATTAAAACAAAAAATAAGTCACGAAGTTGGGTTTTACGCCCTGAAGCAACAGCTCAGGTAGCAAGATTATTTATTGAAAACAAATTAAATATGAACATTAGTCATCATACCCAAAAGTTTTGCTACTTAGGACCAATGTTTCGTTATGAGCGTCCCCAACATCAACGTTATCGCCAATTTTATTCATTTGGTGTTGAATACTATTACCAAAAAGCATATATTAGCCGAGAATATGTTATCAAAGAATTAATTAATGATATTGTTAGCTTTTTTTCTGAACCACCAATCACTTTTTTTTATAATTGGTTACCTAACCAGCTTAATACATATCAGAAACACCTGCGGGCTTTTTTTAATGAAAAAAAGGCCTTGCTTTGTTCTGATTGCCAAAGAAGATTATTAAAAAATGTAATTCGGATTCTTGATTGTAAAAATGAAAATTGTTTTTCAAAAGATCCTAATATCCCCCCAGCTCTTAATTTTTTAACAAATGATGAAAAAGAATTATTTGAGAAAATTAGAAATAGTTTTCCTAGTTCTCAAAATATCAATTTTATTTATAGTAAAAATTTAGTACGGGGATTAGATTATTATAATGGTTTTGTTTTTGAGCTTGTGCTCAATAACAAGAAAACAATAAATTCATTTCTTGGGGGAGGCGAGTATAATAATTTATTGACCAAATTAGGAGATACCACTAACAAGTGAAACAGTTTAGGTTTTGGATTGGGAATGGAGCGTCTATGACCTTTTTTATCAACCAAAAAAGCAAAAAAGCTTTTAATTATTACTAATGAAAATAATAATGATTTATTGAGGTTAAGAGAAGAATTATTGCATGAAAATTATGTAATTACTGTTCGCTTTTCAAAGAAAAATTTTGGACGCAATGTTGAGTGAGCAAGAAAAAACAATTTTCAATACATCATCAATGCTAATGATTTTATTATTGAAAATAAGAAAAAAAAGTATAAGGTGATAGATTTAAATACTTTTAAAAAAAGGGAGATAGAATGGCCGGAAAAGTAGAATTTATAGGTGATGCAAACACAAGCTTAGTTGATGAAAGGGTTCGAATTATTGGCTGGGTTCATCAGAAACGAAATATAGGAAAAATAGTTTTTTTAGTAATTCGTGATCGAAGTGGGAAAATCCAAGCTGTTTTTAAAGATTTAACTCCGGAAATCATGCAATTAGCCCAAAATGCATCATTTGAAGATGTCATGTGGGTTAGTGGAATTATGAAAATTAAAAATGATCAAGATGAAAATTCAGAATATGAAATTATTGCTGATAATGCTGGAGTAATTTCTAAAGCATCATCCTTACCAATTATTCCCACCATTATTTCTGAAACGACTGAATCAACACGCCTAAAATATCGTTATTTAGATTTACGTTCTCATGATAAACAAATTATGTTATTAATGAGAAATAAATTACTTAAAGTTATTAATAATTTTATGCAAAGAAGAGGTTACATTTTTGTTCACACCCCCCTCTTAAGTAAATCAACTCCTGAAGGTGCCAGGGATTTTTTAATTCCTTCCCGAATATATGCTAACAAAGCATATGCCCTTCCCCAATCACCCCAAATTTATAAACAATTATTAATGGCTTCAGGTATTGAACGATATTATCAAATAGCCCCATCTTTCCGAGATGAAGATGCCAGATCTGATCGCCATCAAGAATTTTACACAGTTGATATTGAAGCAAGTAATGTAAAAGCAAAAAATATTATTAGCTTAATAACTAGTTTATTTAAACAAATAGTTAAATTAGTTCTTCCAAAGGAAGAACTAAAAAAGAATGTTGTTTTTTCAAAAATGAAATACGAAACTGCAATCACCACATATGGAACTGAGAAACCAGATTTACGATATGATTTGAAAATTGAAAATGCAAGTACTTATTTTGATGAAACAATGCAAAAGAAATTAGGGATTGATAAAGCAATTTCTCCCTTATTGTTTTTAAAAAAGGGTGATCAGGTTAAAGAAATTAAAACAATAATTATGTACATGCAAAAAATAACTAACCAACATGCTTACCAAAGGGGCTTTAGTATTTTTTGATTTCATAAAATGAAAAGCACCTTATTTGTTCATAAATATGCAAATGGTCAGGGCCGAACTAAAAGTGTTTCCATGAATTATGAGGATATTCCCACATCAATAGTTGATAATGTGGTAATTATTCCGAAATGACATGCTAAAGCCATTAATGAATGAAAAAAATACTCAATCTTATCCCAAATGAGAGAATATTGAGGAAAAAAATATTTACTCAATGATGAAAGTCCTAAATTTTCTTTTGTGTGAATTACTGAGTTTCCTATGTTTGAAATTGAAAAAGAAAGTGGAGCAATTACTACTTGTCATCATCCATTTACCCAACCAGCAGATGAGATTTCTCAGGAGATGATTGGAAATAAACAACTTTTAAATTTAAAATCTACTAGTTATGACATAATTTGTAATGGTTATGAATTAGGCAGTGGTTCAGAAAGAATAAGAGATATTAAAATACAAAAACAAGTTTTTCAATGTTTAGGCATGAGTGAAAAAGACGTTAAAGATAAGTATGGTTACCTATTAAATTCAATGAAACATGGAATTCCTCCTCATGCCGGAATGGGTTTGGGTTTTGAACGTATATTAATGGTTTTATTAAATAAGAACAATATTCGTGATGTAATCCCTTTCCCCAAAACATCAGATGGTTTTGAATTAATGACTAATTCACCAAATAAAATAGATGTGAAAAAAAAGATAAAGAAAAGGAGGATTTAAATATGACTGATATCCCAGTATTTGGTGTGGTATTATTATCCATTGCTCTTTTTGGAATTGGTGCATTTTTGGGTTATTATATTACCAAAAAATTATTACAAAAACACATTAGGGAAAATCCTCCTATTGATGAAAAAATGATCCGAATTATGTACCAACAAATGGGAAGAAAACCATCAGAAGCCCAAATAAGACAAATTATGAATCGCATGAAAACCGATCCCAAAAAATAAAAAACAAGTTAGCTTTTTTTAAACTTCTTTTTTAAAAATTGGTGAATAGAAGTTTTGTTTTCAATACCATTAATTAAGCGATAGAGATTTACATGATGTCTAATTATAACAAGTAAGCAAATGCCAATAATCATACAAAGAGTAATTTGGTAATCTAAATTGGTTCAGGTAAGATCAAAAGCCTCATAGATATAATTGCTTTTTATTATTGGAGCAACAGAAGCAGCCAGGGTAGCAGTTGTAGCAGCATACATAATGCTAGCAACAGAGGCATAACCAGTAAGCAATAAGGAACCAGTTCATGAAACTACAATCATGGGTAAAAATAATGGGGAAATAAAACAAATGACCCATATTGATGTAGCAACTCCTTTACCTCCCTGGAATTTTTCTAAAGGACTAAAGCAGTGCCCAAGCACCGCACCATATCCAGCAATAAATATGTTAACTTGAGCAAAATCATCAACATATAATTTTAAGATTAGAAAAAGGATTATTGGAACAACCCCTTTTAAACCATCCATAATAAAAGTAAGAATGGCAGCTGATTTACCTAGAATTCGCCCCATGTTTGTTGATCCTGGATTTTTACTGCCATACCTTTTAATGTTTTTTTGATATCCTAATTTTGCAATGATTGTACCATACATAATTGATCCAGAAAGAAAGCCAACTAATAAAGCAACTAATGTAACATAAATCATATCTATATTTTAAAGAACAAGAAGCAAATGAAAATAAATTAGTTAATTTTCATTTTGCTAATGCAAGAAAAAAAATTAAATTATAATATTCAAAGTGATTATTAAAATAAATTTGCAGTTAATTTTAATTCTTAATTTATTAAATTTAATTACTTAGATTAAGATATAGATATATGATAAATAAATATACAGAATCATCAATAAGGCATTTTACTGGCTTACAAGGAGTTCGTAAACGTCCAGCAATGTATATTGGAGGAACAGATACTTTTGGATTGCATCACCTAGTATGAGAAATTCTGGACAATTCAATTGATGAGGCACTTGCTGGAGAAGTAACAAAAATTGAAGTTGAGCTGCATAAAAATAATTGAATTTCTATTTTAGATAATGGAAGGGGAATTCCTGCTGGAAAACATAAAAGTGGCCGGAATACATTAGAATTAATTTTTACTGAACTACATGCAGGGGGAAAGTTTGGTGAGAAAGGAAGTGCTTATTATGTTTCTGGTGGATTACATGGGGTAGGAGCAGCAGTTGTTAATGCATTAAGTAAATATCTTCAAGTTGAAGTGTGAAGGGAAGGCAAGCATTACTCATTAACTTTTAGTAATGGGGGCAAAATAGAAACCCAAATACAAATGAAAAAGTGTGATGCTAAACTTCGGGGCACCAAAGTTACTTTTGTTCCTGATCCAAAAATTTTTAAAAAATTACAATTAAATCCTGAAATTATCAAGCAAAGATTAATGGAATCAGCTTTTATTATGAAAAATCTTCGAATTAAATTTATCAATCATTGTAATCATGAAGAACATGAATATTATTATGAAAATAATTTAATTGATTATTTAAATCATTTAAAAAAGAGTGATTTCATTTGTTCTCCCATAACCATTAAGGATACAATTGAAGATGTTTATATCGAAACTGCTTTAAGTTATACAAATGAAACCACGACCCATGTTTTGTCATTTGTCAATAATATTCACACAAGTAATGGGGGTACTCATGAAAGTGGAATGTTAAGTGGTTTGACTAAAGCAATAAACAAAGCAATGCAGGACTTATCTTTTTCTAAGAAATTAGTTGAACGGCGGGAAGTTAGAGAAGGTTTATATGCTATTATTATTGTTCGTTTACCCTCTTCAATGCTTGAATTTGAAGGTCAAACAAAAATGAAGTTACGAACTCCTTCGGTAAGATACCTAGTTGAAAAAACCATTATGAAATTAATTACTGATTATTTATTTCAAAATAAACGAGATGCTGAAGCAATTTTTAAAAAGGTTCTCTTAGCATATGATGCTAGGGAAGCAGCAAGAAAAGCGAGAGAAAAAATAACTAATATTAAATCACTGCGAAAAGAAAAAGGAATTTTTTCAGACAAACTTACCCTTCCCCAAATTAAGGATAAGAAAAAAAATGAACTCTTCATTGTTGAAGGTGATTCTGCTGGCGGAACAGCAAAATTAGGAAGAGATAAAAAATATCAAGCTATTTTACCATTACGGGGAAAACCCCTAAATGTAGAACGAAGTAAGTTAACTGATGTGATTAAAAATGAAGAATTCTCAACCCTGATTTATGCTATTGGGTGTGGAATTCTTGAAGATTGTAACCCGAAGTATTCTAATTACAATAAGGTAATTATAATGACTGATGCGGATACAGATGGTGCTCATATTCAAACATTATTGTTAACTTTTTTTACTAAGTATATGCGAGAAATGATTGAAGCCGGAAAAATTTATATTGCCCAACCGCCCCTTTATAAAATTAAATTTGGAAAAACCGAAAGATATCTTTGGGAAGATCAGGAGTTAAAAAAGTATCGTAAAAAATATAAGGATTTAGTAATCCAGCGATATAAAGGGCTTGGGGAAATGAATGATGATCAATTATGAGACACCACCATGAATCCAAAAAATCGGGTCTTGTTAAAAGTAGTAATTGATAATAAGGATGTTGTGGAAACAACAATGAAAAAATTAATGGGTAGCGATGTAATTATTCGCCGGGAGTGAATTGAAGGCAATGTTGATTTTGGTGATGAAGAAGGTTTTACAGAATTTTTATCCAAAAAGAGCCTTAAGCAAAATATTAAAGATGAACATGGGGACAATAATGATGAGAACAATTAAAATAAAAGTATAAATGTCTAGCAAATATTATAGGTTGAAAGCAAAATGAAAGAATCAATAATTACACAAATTGATAAATTCTTAGTTGAAGAATCTTTAGAGACAATTCTTGAGTCTCGTTTTGGAAGATATTCAAAGTATGTAATTCAGGATCGAGCTCTTCCTGATATTCGTGATGGCTTAAAACCAGTGCAACGAAGAATTCTTTATGCAATGTGAAAATTGAATTTAAAACCAACCCGGGTTTATAAAAAATCTGCCAGAATTGTTGGTGATGTTATTGGGAAATATCATCCCCATGGTGATGCAGCAATTTATGATGCGATGATTAGGCTGGGCCAAGAATGAAAAACAGCCTATCCCCTTGTTGATGTGCATGGTAATAAAGGTTCTATAGATGATGATCCTGCTGCAGCTATGCGTTATACTGAAGTTCGCTTAACTGAAGCAGCAATGTATTCTTTAGAAAATCTCAGTTATGACACTGTCCCCTTTATTCTTAATTTTGATGATTCAGAATGGGAACCAACAGTGCTTCCAGCTTATTTTCCTAATTTTCTAGTAAATGGTGCCAAAGGAATTTCTCCAGGATATGCAACAGATGTGCCACCCCATAATGTAGGAGAAGTTATTGATGCCCTAAAAGCTTTAATATATAATCCTAATTTAGAAATAGCTAAGTTAATGACAATTATTAAAGGACCTGATTTTCCAACTTATGGCACAATTTATGGCATTGAAAACATTTATCAAATGTATACTGAAGGAAAAGGAAAATTACTTATTCGCGCAACAATTAATGTTGTAACAAGAAACAAGAAACAATACTTACATGTTAGTGATATCCCGTTTGAAGCAAATAAACCATTAATTATTAAGAAGATTGAAGAGGCCATTGTAAGCAAAAAAATATCAGGATTAAAACAAGTTCGGGATAATTCTGATAAAAAGGGAATTGCCATCGATATTGAATTAGACACATCAGTTAAAAATCCTAACCACATTATCCAATACTTATATAAATCTACTGATTTACAAAGAAATTATAATGCCAACTTGTTAGCTATTGCTGAACGGAGACCAAAAGTTTTAAATCTAAGTAGCATTCTGACCTTACAATTAGAACACATTAAGGACGTCACTGAAAGAAAAGCTACTTTTTTACTAACAAAAGCAACTAACCGGTTAGAAATTATTCATGGATTAATTAAGGCAATTAGCATTCTTGATAAAGTGATTCGAACCATCAGAAAATCAAAGGATAAAAGTAATGCCATTTTTAATCTTGTTAAAAAATTCAAGTTTACCGAAAACCAAGCCACAGCAATAGTTAATTTAAGATTGCATCGTTTAACCTCAACTGATATTTATGATTTGAAAAATGAACAAAAAGAACAACAAAATCTAATTAATCATTATCAAAAACTATTAACAAATGAAAACTATTTAAATAAATATTTATATAGTTTACTTGATGAAATTAAAACTAAGTTTGCTGTTAAAAGAAAAACCAAAATTGAATATAATCTTCCCGATACTTCTTTTAATCTCAAAGAAATTATGATTGAAGAAGAAGTGGGGATCATTATTACCAGAAAGGGTTATCTAAAATGCTTTAGTAATTATGAAGAAAATAAAAATCGAGTTCCCTTAATTAAAAGTGGTGATGCATTACTTTCCTTTGAATTATGTTCATCAAAGGACACCTTAGTGCTTTTAACATCAAAAGGGAGATCCATTATTGTTCCTTTATATCAGTTAACTAAAAGTAAATGAACTAGTCATGGTGAACATGTTAATTCATTTACCCATATTGATGGTGATGAAATTTTAATTTCAGCAATAGTGATTAAATCATTTGCTCAAGTTGGAAAAACAAAGGTTATTACAGTAACTAAAAATGGCATGATTAAAGCAACCCCCCTAGTTGAATTTGAAACAACAAGAATAAAAAAACCAGTCATGTGCATGCGATTGCAAAAGAATGATCAGATGCTAGCAGCTGCCTTGTCAACAAATGATAAAGATAATTTTTTACTGGTTACCACCAAACAAAAAGCAATGAAAATCAAGGTAAAAGAAATTCCTGTAACAAGCTTAAGAGCCATTGGTAATAAAGCTTTAAAACTAACAAATGATTCTCTGATCTATGCTTCCATTTTTAATGATGATTTAACCTTATTTTTTGATTCTTCTCACTATTTAAACATTAGCATAAATTCCATTATTGAAAAGAAGCGGAGTAATGCTCCACTAAAAATGCATCCAAAAAACATTCATGCTAATTTCATTGGTATTTTTCAACCTGCTCATACTAATTTTGTGACTTTACTAAATGCGGATAATGAAGCAATTATTTTACCTACTAGTAATTTCAAAACCAAAACTAAAAATAAATTATTTAAATATGAAAAGGAGATGCCTCTTGCTTCTGACTGGTTTCTTGTTTCATCCTCATTACTTATTCCAAAATTATTTCGAACAACTAATAATGCTGCGTTAGCCAAGAATAATCATAAAACCATGAATAATAGTATTAATCATGAATTAAGAAAAATACTTAATAAAAAATTAAAACTAAGAAAAGTAAAAAAACTAACAACAAAAAACAAAAAAGAGATTGCAAAAATGGAAGTTGCTGCAAAACCAAAAGCAATGAACAAGAAAAAAAATGTCCAAACAAAAACAAGCATACCAAAACAACCACCAGTAGTTGTTACTAAAAAGCAAATTTCAAAAATAGCTTCACTCCCTTCCACAGCAAAGAAAAAAGTAAAGGAGATTAAAAAAGTTATTCCTAAGAAAACTTCTGCTGTAATTTCCAAAACTGAAAAACAACCAGAGGCTACCTCTGATACTTTATCAAATATGGAAATTATGTTTACTAGAATTACTCCTAAAGTAAAAAAAGAAGCCACTTTTTTAAAACAAACAAAAAAATCTGCTTCAAAATTAGAAACAAAAACAAAGAAAAAAGTTCCTGCCTCAATAGCAGCAACAACAAAAAAGACAACAGATAAACACCAATCTTTGGATAATAAACCTTCACTTAAAAAGATACAAACTACAAAGAAACTACAATCAAAAAGTTCTGAGAAACAAATTAAGAAAGAAAGAATAACTTTACCAAAGAAAATTAAACAACCGAAAACCAAAACCAAAACCAAAATAAAACCGGTTTCAAAATTAGAAACAAAAACAAAGAAAAAAGTTCCTACCTCAATAGCAGCAACAACAAAAAAGACAACAGATAAACACCAATCTTTACCTAATAAACCTTCGCTTAAAAAGGTACAAACTACAAAGAAATTTACAGCAAAAAGTCCTGATAAAAAAAAGAAAGCAGCAGTAGTGACTCCACCAAAGAAAATTAAACAACCCAAAACAACAACCAAACCAAATACAAAAAAATTTAATAAAAAGAGTATTTTTGAGGATGATGAAGATATAACAGTAATTGATTTTAAAATAAGTGATATTATAGGAAATGATGATGAAGATTAAAAAAAACAACTTTGGTGAATGATTTAAGGTATCAAGAATAATTCATGATACCACCCTAAAAAAACGCCGACCTACCCTGATTGTTTTTTTTCGTCCTGATAAATACATGAAATCGCTTGCTAGTATTGGGGTTGAATCCTTAGCCCAATTAGGATTTAAGTGGGTAATTATTAATACCAATTTAAAGAATAAAAAAAATCCCCGAATTAAACAATTAAAAGCCTGAATTAAGGAAGCTCATGAGCATGGTTTAAAAATTCTTGTGCTAACGAACCGTCCAAAAAGGTTAATTGAAAAAAACCTCAAGTTATTGGATTTAGAATATGATCAATATTTAAGTGGGGTTGTGAAACCATTTATTATTAAAAGAAAAAAACTCTTTAAAATTGTGGGCAATTTAGAACAAGTTTATATGATCTGTAATGATTTTCTAGTGGATGTGCCCACAGCAAATACTTTAAGAATTGAGAACACAGTAATTGAAGATAATTTTCTTTATGAGAGATTAATTGATCGGAAAGTAGCAAATTACCAAAAAAACATTGTTATTTATTTCCTGAAAAGAAATAACATGTTTAATGAGTTACAAACCTTTGAGGTTAATGCTAGTATTTCCAATGAGTTTTTGTAGGTTTAGGTATGATGGAAAAGAAAGTAATAGGAATTATTGGGGGGGCATTTGACCCCATTCATAGAGGACATCTAGAAATATGTCATTCGTTGATTAATGATTATGATGCAAATGAAGTTTGGTTTGTAATAAGTTATGCTAAAGAAAAGCAACCTCCAATTAAAACCCCAGTAAAAATCAGATCAAAAATGATAAAAGAAGCTATTGAGTTAGAAAAGTTTAAGGTTCCAGTTATTGTAAATTATTTTGAAACAAAACAAAAGCAATTTGTGCCCACCATTCAGACATTAAAACATTTTAAGCAAAAATATCCTGCAGTTAGGTTTTTATTTGCTGTCGGATCTGATCATATTGGTAGCATTCATCAATGACAACAATTTAAGCAAGTAAATAAATATGCTAAAGTAATTTGTTTTATCAGGGAAGGCCACACAATTAAGGGTAAAATGAAAAACATTTTACAAATTAAGGGGGAATTTTCCATGCGTAAATTTCCGCATGTTTCTTCTTCTGAAATAAGAAGAGGAGAAAAGCTAGATTATTTAGCACCCTGTACCCTAAAGTTAATTTATCAACACAATTTATATATTCATGAATGAATTGCTAACATGCTTTCTTTAAACAAACAAAAACACTCATTAAGTGTTGCAAAAAAAATGAAAAAATACGCAATGATGCATCATATTGATAAGCAAAAAGCCTATTTAACTGGTTTATTTCATGATGTTTGTCGGGAATGAACAGCTGAGAAGCTAATTAAATATATTTATCATTTTGATCGGAAATTTGATGTTGTTCAAATTGAAGCTTTACACCAAATAGCAGGTTTTTATTATTTACGTTACGAATGGGGTGTGCAAGATAAAGAGATTCTTGAAGCAATTAGTGTTCATGTAACGGCAGCAAAAAAAATGTCTCCCTTAGCTAAGTTATTATTTGTTATTGATAAATATGATTCAAGAAAGTTTCGTAACAGTTTAACTAGTATTGAAAAAGTTAATCTTAAGCATTATTTGGAAAATGATCTTGATGAAGCATTTTTATTAATTTGTAAAAAATTACTTGCTTGGTTAGAAACAAAAAAAGATGCTAATCAGGCATTATTAAAAGATCAAAAAATAATTTATAAACATCATTTAAGGAAAAAGGAGAGGTAATAAATGGATTGAGTTGGAGTACCAAAACATTTTCATGATATGAAATTTATTACCAAGAAATGATTAAGAAAACTATTTAGTGAACTTGAACAAACAAAGAAATTCTTAAGCTTACCTGATTTTACTGGTAGAATTGCTGCTTCCATTTATCTAGAACCATCAATTTCTACTGAAATTAGTTTTAACATTGTTTTACATAAAATGAATATTCGTAATCTTTCTTACCGCAGCATGAACATTGAAGACCGATTTACTAATCCCCACAATATGTTGATTCGCTTTGAAATGCAAGGAATTGATTTAATTCTTTTACGTTCTAATGACATCACCTTATTTGACATCTTAAAAAAAATGGATATTCCTACTATAAATTGTGGTTGTGAGGAGTATGGTAATCCTTCAGAAACCTTACAAGATCTTTATACTATTTGGCAACGACACCGAAAAATGGATAATGTTAAAGTTTTAGTTATTGGGGATTTATTAAAATCATCATCAGTTGATGCCACCTTTGACTTATTAGAATATATTGATGTTGATATTGAAAAAATTAGTCTTAATGATTACTTAACAGTAGCTGATTTTTTCCGGGAAATTGATCAAAAAAGTGAAAATGCGAATGTGATTTACTTATTACGTGATAGTAGGGATCGCTTTATTGATCTTACTAATACCCTAACTGGTTATTCAACATCAACCTGAAAAATCTTTGAACAAGTTTTTCGTAAATTAAGAGAAAAAAATGTTTTGATTATTAATGCTGGTTCTAAGAGATTACAACAATGATTTAGCCAATCATTTTATAAAGAATTATTTCAATCAGAGAAAGATCGTTATCGAGATGGAGAAATTGTGCGTTCTTTTTTAATTAGAAAGTTATTAGAAAAGCAATAATAATTTTACAATTTACTAATTAATAAATTGATTTTAAAAAGAAATTTAGACCTCATAAACATTGAAAAAATGATTACTAGATTAAAAAAATATCACTAATTTATATTTAGTTTAAATTTTCTGTTTTTTATTAATTTCAGCTTGTTTTAGACTTTAAATATTTCTTAATTAAAGAAATAAATATTGCATAATCTAATCATCATGTTTTAAATAAGTAAATTATTTAAGATGTTTGTTTTATTAATAAAATTTTTACAAATTTATGCGATAATATATTCGAGAGGCTTGCATGGCAAAATATAAATGAAGTAATGAGGAATTCATAGCTATTTATTGGTATTATTTTAAATATCAAAATGAAGAAACAAACTTAAGGGATAGAGATACTACTCATATGCAAGAATTAATTAATTTATTTAGAAAAATTAATTCTAAAAGACCAGAGGATCAAACATATAGCACAATTCAAAAGAGAATTGATGAGATAGTTAATTATGTTAATGATAATCCAAAAAATTCATTTAAATTAAAAGCTAAAGCATTAGGAATTTTTAAGTCATATGAAAATAATCTGAAACAACTAAACATTGATTATCAAAAAATAATTAAAAAATATATAAGTATTAATGATGAAACTGTAAGCAGTTTAATTCAAAAAAGAGAAAAATATGAATGGCAAAATAGGAAAGAGATAGACATTCATCCTGAAGAATGAGAATTAAAAATCATTTTAAATAAAATTGATAAAAAAAAGTTACTAGTTCCCATATTTCAAAGGGATTTTGTATGAACAAAAAAAGATATTATTAGCTTTTTAAACTCACTTGTGCAAAGAAATTTATTTGGTACTCTTTATTTGTGAAGAAATGATAACAAAAAACTTATTAATGAAAAAAATCTCTTTTTTCCAATAATAGATAAGAATAAAGTAAAAGATGATATAGAATTCATTGTTGATGGACAGCAAAGGTTAACATCAATATATGGCTTAAAAAATATTAATCAGGATAATAATTGAAAGAAAAAATTCTCAAGAATTGTTTATTCATTTATTGATGATGAATTTGATGATGAAGCAGTTATAAAAAACAGAGATTATCCTTATGTTCATGCAAAAAATATTTTTTTTCCTCCCAAAAAGAAAACTGAATTAGAGATTGTTAGTAGCAATATTATAAAAGATGAAGATAAAAAGAAAATAGTAGATCGTTGTCGAGAAATTAGAGAAAATGTTGGAAATATGCAGATTCCTATAGTTTATATAAAACAAGCTACTTTTGAAGAAGTATCAGATATTTTTTCTGATATTAACACTAAAGGAACTAAACTAGATCTTTTTGATCTTGTATATTCAAAATGAATTACTTATGATAAATCTTTTGATTTAAAAAAATATGATAACCTAGAATGACAGCCTACAACTAAAAAATTTAAAATCCAGGATACACATACATATTTAAGCGGTGATGATTTTATTAAGTGTTTATATATTCAATTAGAGGATAAGAATATTTCAGATATTCCTTTAATTTCAAAAAAAGATATATTAAGAGCAAATCCAACAGATTTGATAAAAGAGTTTTCTTTTTATTTTGATAATATTATTTGAAGTATTAGGCGTGTGGAAAGGTTTTTTCAGTATCATGTTCCATCCATAAATTTAATAAGAATAGCTACTTATTTTCGTAAACTTTGTGAGGATAAAGCAAAGAAAAATAAAAATGCAAACTTTCATAAGGCAACAAAGGCATTAAAGCAATATTTAATAAATGCATCAATTAATAATAGATATGAAAAAAGCACAACTACAGCAATCAAAAAAGATTTAAAAAATATTAAGAATATGATAGAAAAAGATTTATTTGAATATGATGATGAATTTCAGTTTACAATTAATAATTTAGATAAAATTAATTTTGTCCATAATGCTAAGCAAAATACCATGTGTTTTTATTTATTCTTAAATGCTCTTGACGCTAATGAGCTTAGGTATGGGACAATGCATAAAGGTAAGGAAAAAACTGAACTTCATCATATAATTCCTAGATCATTAGATTATCAAATGAATACTGGTGAGACGAAAAAAATAGATGATCATAAATGGGGGAATACTGTATTGAATTTTGCTCCCATTGTTAAAAAAGAACATAAAATAATGAAAAATATGCCACCAGCAGAATATTTATTATATTTTGATAAAGATCCAGAATCTTTAGAAAAGGATTTAAAAGCTCTCTGTATTGACTACAATTTATTAAAACAAGTAAAGAAACATGAAAATGAAAAGCTTAGTATCAATGAAATTGAGCAATTTTGAAACAAAAGAAAAGAAGATTTAATTAATAAAGCAAGAGAAAGAATAGAAAAATATATAAATAATATTCTTTAAGTTTGATAATATTAGAAATTTACCAACTTATAATGACCATTTAAATAATTTATTTAATATTTTTATAAAATAACTGGTTGCAATTGTTTATTATTAACTATGTGTGATCAAAACTGCTATGAGCATTAGTAAGCTATTTTCTTATTTTATATTTAAATTACTTAAATTGGAAGTAAAATCATTTAATTATTCTAAAAAATGCTTGATAAAAGCAGATTATGTCAATAAAAACAAACATTATGATCACAAAAGTAATAATTATTATGATTAACATAAATATCAGAAGGAAGTAGTTATACCAATAATTTAGATCAAAATTATTTAAAATGATAAAAAGAGAAATAAAATTACAAAAACAAGAAAAAAAATTCAATAATACACATTTTAATGTTAATAATGATATTTTTTATGTTATAATTATTTATGGAAATTTAAATATTGGTTTTTTTGGAGGTAATAATGAGAAAAATAATGCCACTTAATGATTATATCCTAATGGAGGAGATAAAAAGGGAAAAAAGGACAGCATCTGGAATCTATATCACTTCAAAAGAAGAAAAAGAAAAAAACCAAGGCCGAGTTTTGGAAGTTGGTCCAGCTGTTAAGGATGTGAAAACAGGTGATGTGGTTATTTTTGAAAATTATAAGTCAACAACATTTAAATTTGATAATGATGATTATATGCTCATTAAAGAAGAGGATGTTTTAGCAAAGCTTGCATAGGATATATTGTAGGTATTAGGAGGAAGAAATGGCAAAAAAATTACAATTTGGCACTAGTGCTAGACAACAATTGTTATTAGGAATTAATAAGTTAGCAAAATCTGTAAGGACTACCTTAGGTCCTAATGGTCGTTATGTCATCTTAGAAAAGAGTTATGGATTACCTGTAATTACTAATGATGGAGTAACAGTTGCAAAAGAAATTGAATTAGCAGATCCAGTAGAAAATATGGGAGCTAAACTGTTACAAGAAGTATCATCTAAAACTAATGATTCTGTTGGTGATGGAACAACTACCGCAATTGTTTTAACCCAAGCAATTGTCAATGAAGGAATTAAACAAGTCGAAGCGGGAGTTAACCCCATTGAATTAAGAACTGGGATTTCTGCTGCAGCTGAAATTATTGCAAAGAAGTTAGATGAAATGTCAATTCAAGTTGATAGTGATGAAAAAATAGCTGCTGTGGGTGAAATATCATCAAAAAGTAAGGAGATTGGAAAATTAATTCAAGATTCCATCAAGAAAGTTGGTAAAAATGGAATGGTTACTGTTGAGGAAAGTAATTCTTATGAAACCTATGTTGATTTAGTTAAGGGAATGCATTTTGATCAAGGTTTTGCTTCTCCCCACATGGCTGGTCCCAACAGTACTAGTGTTACTCTTAACAAACCAGTTGTACTGGTGACTGAAAGAAAAATTAATTCAGTCCAAAGTTTAATTCCACTTTTAGAGCAAACAGTTAAAAGTGGAAAAGAATTATTAATTATTGCTAGTGATTTTGATGACGAAGTAATAGCTGCCTTAGTTCTTAACCGAATTCATGGAACCTTAAAAAATGTGATTGCAGTAAAAGCTCCTTTTGGTGGTGACCGGGGAGCATTGCTTGATGATATTGCAATTTATACTGGAGCTACTTATATAACCGAAAATAGTGATACCCAACTAAAAGATATTGTGTTAGCTGATTTAGGAAATGCTGATAAGATTGAAATAACTAAGAATCGCACCATTATCATGTCTGGGAAAGGTGATCCAAGACAAATTGAGCAACGCATTGATGAACTAAGTGAAAGAGTTAATGAAGTAGATTCTAAATATGACAAAGAAAATTACCAAAAGCGCATTGCTAAATTATCAGGAGGAATCGGAGTTATTAAAGTAGGAGCTTCCACTGAAGTGGAGTTAACTGAAAAAAAACTAAGAATTCAGGATGCTCTTAATTCTATTTATGCAGCATTAGAAGCCGGAATTGTTCCTGGTGGGGGACTTGCTTATCTGCGGGCTAGAGAAGCACTCAAAATATCCAAGACAGTTAAAGAAGGAGTCCGGGTTGGCTATAGTATTATGAAAACAGCTTTGAGTATTCCAACCATGACTATTGCTGAAAATTCTGGATATAATGGAAGTGTTATTTTAAATCGCATTCAAAAATCAAAACTAAAATTAGGTTTTGATGCATTAACAGGTAAATTTGTTGATGTTGTACAAGCTGGTATTATTGATCCAACTAAGACTGCTAAAAGTGCAGTTCTTAATGCAGCATCAGTAGCTAGTTTATTATTAACTACTGAGGTGGCAGTTTCTAAGGAAAGAGACAAATCCACTTCAGAAAATAATTAAGATAAAATTAAAGACAGGGAGTTATTGAATCAATTTATTTGTATAGGTGGAATGGATGGTGTTGGAAAAACAACACTACTTCATAATTTAAAAAAATTATTACCTAAGAATACTGCTTTTTCCAGTTGAAGTTCCAGCTGATGATAAACTAATTAAGCCTGTTTTAAGAGAATTCTATAATGATGCCATAGATCACTATTTATATCAAGTAATTTTTTTGTATTCAAACATTGAGCGCTATAAAGAATTATTACAACATGCTAAAAGAAATAATTCCCTTTATTTATTAAGTGATCGAACCTTTTTTGAGGATATTATTTTTGCTGAAGCTCTTTTAGATCATAGTGACTTTCAGGTTTTTTCTAAATTATTTAATTATCATTTAGCAAAAATAAAAAAGAAAAACTGATTAATGCCCTCAATTTACATAATTCTTGAAGGTTCATACCAAATATGTGAGCAAAGAAAAACAAAACAGTTAAAAGAAATAAAAAAATGAACTAAAAAGGAATCTCCTTTTAAAATAAAAGAGGATTTTTACTTAAAATTGCATTCTTTATATTATAAAGAGACTAGTTTTTTTCGAAGTATTTTAAAAAAGTATTCCATTCCAACTGCAGTTATTCATACTGATAATTTGAGTTCAACTGATACCTATGAAAAAGCAAAAGAAATACTTGAATTCAAAAAATAAATATACTATATAATTTATTTAGAAGGATATTAAAAGGAGTTTATATGAAAATTAAGAAAATATGAGCAAGAGAAGTGCTGGATTCAAGAGGTAATCCAACAATTGAGACTGAAGTTACTACTGATAAGAATTTTGTCGGGCGTGCTATTGTTCCTTCTGGAGCATCTACTGGGACTAGAGAAGCATTAGAACTTCGTGATGGAGATAAAAAAAGATACATGGGGAAAGGAGTTTTAAAAGCAGTAAAAAATGTTAATTCCACCATAGCAAAAAAATTAGTGGGTGAATCTGCTGCTAGTCAAACTAAACTTGATCGGCTCATGCTTGAACTTGATGGAACACCATCCAAAAGTAAATTAGGAGCAAATGCTATTTTATCTGTTTCATTAGCATGTGCTAAAGCTGCTGCTAATGAACGGAAAATCCCATTTTATGAGTATATTTCAAGAACATTTAAAGTACCATTAGGTGATTTACCTACCCCAATGATGAACATCATCAATGGGGGAAAACACGGAAATAATAAAATTGATTTTCAGGAATATATGATTATTCCTGTGGGAATGAGGAAATTTAGTACTGCTTTACAATGTGGAGCTGAAGTATTTCACACCTTAAAAAGAATTTTGGTGCAAAAGGGTTATAGTACAGCTGTTGGTGATGAAGGGGGATTTGCACCCAATCTTAAAAATAATGAAGAACCATTAAAGTTGATTGTAAAAGCAATTACAGAAGCAGGCTATAAACCAGGCATTGATGTGGTAATTGGAATTGATGTTGCGGCATCAGAAATGTATAATCCTGAAACTGAAAAATACATGTATAATGGGAAGAAAGTAAGTTCTAAAAAACTACTATCAGTTTACGCAGCTCACTCATTGATAAATTTCCTATTGCTTCAATTGAAGATCCATTTAGTGAATTTGATTGGGATACCACAATTGAATTTACAAATTTATATGGAAAAGAACTGCAAATTGTTGGG